>WGMX01000060.1 GCA_016124855.1 Anaerolineaceae bacterium
TAGAAAATAAAACGGCGGACGGCATGATGATGTTTAACAAATTGGAACGGAGAAAAAATCATACCCCTAACCCCAGCCCTTTTCCCGTAGTAACAGGGCTAGGGAGAAATACGGGAGCACACATAGGTGCTCCCCTACGCCGGGTACTCCGTATTAAAAAGTTAAATGTCATTATGCCGTCCCTACGAAAGTCGGATTACTAATTTGAACATACGCCGATCTCAAAAAGGGTGAACGATGAGTGATGTGTCACGAATGAGCAGCAGTGAGATGAGGCCGAAGGTTTGGGAGTTAAGGCGTGGAGAAGAAGTTATCGGCCTTCTCAGCGAAAATGATTGGTATCAACCGCCGTTTCGGGGCTACGATTTTTGGTCTAATGAGCGATATAAAAAATATGCTCCCCTATTTGAAGCGTTAATCGCAGCTAATAATCAGTCGTGGGAAGTTTCAATTGCCTCAAAGGGAGCTCCATCTGAGGAAACGAATCGCATTGACGAACGGTTAGATCAACTGAAGGGGCAAATTGGTTCGCTCAAGCTGACGATGCATCCGCTTGACCAAGCAGCACCCGATGCGCGAGTGGTGTTGATTTTTATCGACAAGGGTAAGGCGCAGTTGATACCGGATTTTGAGCGTTACAATCCATTTGATTATTACGAGTGGAGCGCGGACGAGTAATGGCACAACAGTTGATTATCGGGATTTCGGGCGCGTCGGGTGTGATTTATGGCATCCGCATGTTGGAGGCGCTGGCGCAAGACAAAGCGATTGAAACGCATCTGGTGATGAGCGCAGCAGCAAAGGCGACGATTGCCCAAGAAACCAATTGGAAAATAAGTGATGTAGAAAAGCTGGCGAGTGTGGTGCATAAGCCGGGGGATGTGGGCGCGAGTATCGCCAGCGGTTCGTTCGAGACCATGGGCATGATTATTGCGCCGTGCAGCATCAAGTCTCTTTCGGCGATTGCTAACAGCTATGATGCCGATTTGATGACGCGGGCGGCAGATGTGCAGCTTAAGGAAGGTCGTCCGGTCATTTTGCTGCTGCGCGAGACTCCGCTGCACATTGGTCATTTGCGGTTGATGACCCAAGCGGCAGAAAACGGCGCGGTGATTATGCCCCCTGCCCCAACGTTTTATGACCAGCCGAAAACCGTTGACGACATTATCAACAATACAGTAGGACGAACGTTAGCTCGAATTGGCATCCAAAACAGGTTATACTTCGAATGGTTGGGGATGAATAAAGAGAGGCCATCGGCTGATGAATGAAGCGGATACACGGCAGATCATTCGCGAATTCCTAGAGACACAATCCACGTTGTCATTGGCAACGGTCAACGCTGAGGGACAGCCTGAAACTGCGCCTGTTTTTTATGTATCGGATGATCAATTCAACCTATATTGGTTATCCAGCAAGCAGGTTGCACACAGCATAAATTTGAGCGCACGGCCTCAAGTTTCAGGTAGTATTTGCCCTACGATCTGGCAGTGGGCCGATATAGTGGGTTTACAAATCAAAGGGGAAGCAACTGCAATCAGCGACGAACGCATTCGCGAACAAATCCTGCTGATTTATCTGCGCAAGTTCCAACTGCCGCCCTCTTTCGACAGCATTATTGCAAGCAGCAGTTTATATGTGCTGCGTCCGTCGTGGATGCGCTGGGTGAATAACAGCGTGACATTCGGACATAAGGTCGAAATCGAATTCGACAAAAGTAGTTAATCCCAGAGAGACAACACAACCTCTCACCCCAGCCCTTCCCCCTTAATAACAATCATGACACGACACTTTTGGCGATTTACGCGAAAGCGGAAGGCTCTGAAAGCCTTCCCTACGAGAGAAAAATTTCATAAAATTGTAAAAGTCTCGTCTGGTGAACGTAGTAACGGAGGAAGGAAGAGATAAAAAGTCCATAGCCCAAAATTTGTGTCGAAGGTGAGTTATTACAGAAGTGGCGGAGTGGCTTTGAGCATCGCCATTTGTTTCTCGAGAGAGGCATCGCCAACCGCAACGGCATTGAGTGCAGGAGTCATGTCGGCAAGTTGTGGATTCCTGAGGCGAATACGGTCAATTTTGGCTTGAATATCATTCAGATCAACATAGTGTTTGACCTGCCACTGCATGACACGTTTAATGAGATCGGTTAATTGCATTTGTCGAGCGTTACCTGCATCTGATTGAGCAGGTACGGAACTGGCGAAAGTCATGCGTCCGAGTTCGGCGTTGGCGATGGCATCCGTCACAATCTCAGCAGGGTCATCACTGCTGCGGGCAACAAAGCCAAAACCGGCATTGCCAACCAACCGGACGACGCTTCCATTGGGCAAGGTATAGGCGACATTGTTAATATTCGCCATGTAAAAGTCGTCTGGCGGAACATCACGACCGCTGTTGTCGGTCAATTGGTAACGATAATTGATGACGTGCGAAACCTCATGGGCAATAAGCTCAACAGTGGTGAAAGGCAACTGAGGATAACGCCTCGTCGGGCTTTTGCCGTTAAAGAAAACACGATTACCAAAGACAACTTCATATCCCTGTACATTTTTGGCAAACCATACCGAGTCCGACATGGTGTTGACGTTATCGCGATTGACGCGCGTGATTATGAGTGGGGCGTAAAGCAGGCGAAAAGCCAAGACCGGATCATCAAGGCCATAGGCAAAATGCAAGAAACCGGTCATTCCCTGTGCGATGGTCGCGATGGCGGTGAAAGCGGACTCGATTTCTGAAAGCGACCAACCACCGGGGCCGGGTGAATGCAAAATCACACCATAGGAATAAAGCTGCTCCAACCAACCGCGCAGTTTCGCGATTTGTGGTGCGTCCCAATTGTTACCACGCAGGTAAAAATTAGGCATGAAGCGGGCGATGGCTTGAATATCGTCGGCTTCGGTGGTGCTGGCGCTGAGGGCAGTGATACCTAAGCCTTCGCGGAGTTCACGAACAAGATCATTGGGAAATTGAAAAATATAGGGGATTAGGAGAGCGTCGGCAGGGGCGACATTGATGTACTTGGCTGTTACCCATCGTGGGTTACCATCAAGGGTGATCCGGTAACGATGGCGAAATTCGTCGCCTTTTGGATCAAGGGCGAAACCGGTAATGTTTACGGTGGTTCCCACTGGAAGGGATGTACCGGAAGAGGCATCGGTAATACGTGGGCCGGAACGCACTTTAATCGAGGAATCCGCCTGCACAATCCCTTGGACATCAGCCATATAGAGCATCCTTTCAGGCAGCTTTTAGCAATAAAGAATATTAGGTTTGATTCATGTTGTAATGCGAAATGTTGAATTGAGCAAGTTAAGGTTGTAAGAGAGTGCGAAGCGCTTCTAAGACGGGTTTTGGAGTGTAATTGGCATACCATAGGCCGAAGTGATGTTCGGCATTATCCGCGCTAGGGCAAGCGGGTGGTATACAAGTCGCATCCAAGGGGAAGTCAAAGGCTGTCCAAAGCATCCAGCCGAGCAAATTCTCGGATTGAGCGGCGTGGGCAACGGAGACTATTAGGCGGTTTTGATCTTCAAGCGAATAACGAAACGTGCTGAATCCGAATTCTTCGAGGAGAATGGGTTTATCGGTGTTGGCGCGAATATCCGCGACGCGCTTGATCATTTCATCTACGCCGATCCAGTGATGAAAGCTGATGAAATCCACCGATGGCGCAGTCGATTCGCTGTCGTGCAGCCATCCGGCAGTAGTCAGGTGATTGGTATCGAGTGAACGTACAAGAGACGAGGTTTGGCTCAACCAGTTCAGTACATCTTCACGTGGGAAAGCAGCCCTACCAAGCACATCATTCGATCCGTAATCAATGTCGCCCTCATTACGCAAATCCCACGCGAGGATGGCAGGTTCGTCTTTGTAACGGTCGATAATGAAACGGGTTTGAGCGGGCGCAACGGTTGTATTGGTGTACAAAGGAACGGCGGCAAAATCCGGCATGTCGTTTAAGGTAACGATGAGGTGGAAGTTTTGAGCGGCGGCGGACTTGATCACGACATCCAAGCGGCCAAAGGCATCCGGGTTAGGAATGGCGTTAATGCTAGGACAGATAAACAGCGCGTTATTCCATAAAAAGATGCGCAAGGTATTAAAGCCATAGGAGTGCATCAAGGCCATTTCTTCTGTGACCGTCTGCAAGTCCACCTGTGTAAGAAACCGCCGCCACGGATAACGTGCAGGATAGTAATTCACGCCGCGTGCTAAAAAAGGTTTGTCTCCAAGTATGAAATGACCGTCTCGTAACGAAATGAATGGTTGTGTGGATGACGGGGAATACGCAGCCATGGCCGTTTGTGTGGCGCAATCGGTCGCAGCACTAGCAGCATCCGGATTCTCTAAAAGCCAGAGGACGACCGAGGCATTTTCTTGGGTTTCGCCGGGACGCGGATAGGCAGCAATACGGGTGGCTTTGACTTTGAGAGCCGTGACATCTACACCGATGAGCGGGGCTGTATCCGCCAAGACATAGACAGCCTGCTGATTGGTCAAGGCGGCTTCAATATCGGCTACGCCGGGCGCGCCGACACAGATCAAAGTCAAATCCCCAACAGCGTAAAAGTTAGCGCGTTTGCAGCTGTCGGCGAACATGCTGCCGATGATGGGCAAGTCACGACGGGTGAGGGTTTGCGGTAAGGCTTGCATCGCTTCACGCAATCCATAGCCGGAACTGTGCGAGGTAATATGCTCATAGCGGGCATCGGCAGGCAGCGGCAATGCGGCTGGATTAGAATAAGCGGTGATGAAAAACGGCACAATACCGAAGACCAAAGCAACTACGCCAAACCCAGCTACAAGCTGCTGCGAGGTAACATCGCGGACACGTTTCAAGCCTATGCCTAACCCTGCTCCGCCAAGCGTTAATAAAAGCGGCAGCGTCACGACCCAATGGCGCGACAAGACTTCACGACCCAAAACGAGGATGATGAGCAAAGGCAATATACCACCCAGCAATAACATAGCGATGACTGTTCGACGGTCGGATGGAATATGTTTGCTGCGAAAGAGGCCGAGCGCGGTTAAGAGTAATAGAATGAGGCCAAGTGCCAGTAAAATCACCCAAGTGATCGAGCCGTAACCGATCAATTGGGAAGCGAGACGATCCAAGTTGGCGACAAAGGAAGGTTGTCCACCAGATGAGCCGCCGACCCAACCTAAAGCAATCGAAAACAAATCTTCGCCGCGTGTGAGCAGATAAATCAACGGGACAGCGAAACAAAGCGCTACGGTGATCGCAATAGTAATGAGGCCAAGGATTCGGTGTCGCCACGAGAGGCGGTTGGCGAATAAGACAACAAGGGTAACTGTTAGCGCATAGGGTGCGGCGGTAAATTTGAACAAGGCAGCGACAGCGAAGGTGAGGCCGACAAGGATGAAGGGGCGAACCCTCACCCCCAACCCCTCTCCCTCAGGGCGAGGGGAAAAAGACAGACGCAATGCAGCCCAAATGGAGAGGACAATGAGGGAGCCTGCTTCGGCATCACTAAAGGCGAGGCGTTCGTAAAAAAATAAATATGGGCAGCAAATCCAAAGTACACCAGCTAAAACTGCCGCGACACCGCCGAAAAAGCGGTAGACCAGTGCGTATCCCGCAGCCAAGCCGATCAAGCTGACGAATACGGTGGCGATGCGTCCAGCAAATACGGGTTCATTTTGTGGATAAAAGGCTGCAATGAGCCAATGATTAATTATTTTGCCATCACTAATGGCCCAGAAGGGATGTCCATTCCAGACTTCGACAGCGCGAGTCAGGTGCAAACCTTCATCATTATGAATGGGCAGCAAATCGAGTGCGCCTAAGCGGGTTGCCCACAATGCGAGTAATAATAGGATGCCAATCCACCAAGCGCGTTTGTTCACAATAACTCCGTAAACAAAAAAGCCCGCAGAAGCGCGAGCTTTCTTTAAAACCGGGACCCGACCGGACTACATTTCCATGTCTTCTTCCGGGTCTCCACGAACACTGTCTTTGTGACGAAAGGTAATACGTCCACGTTTTGGGTCATAAACGCTCATCTCTACTGTCACCCGATCCCCGAGCAGAATGCGAATATAGTATTTGCGCATTTTGCCGGAGAGGTAGGCTAAAATACGATGCCCGTTATCCAGTTCCACGAGGAATTGGGTATTCGGCAGGGCTTCAACGACCTTGCCCTCTACCTTTAGTTTATCATCTTGTTTGGCCATAGCCCTCCAAACCGGCTAAGACAGCACCCGTTACCATCATGGTAAGCGGTGGACACCTGTAACAGGTATCCCTGATTATCGATCAACGAACACCAGTCTTACGTTGACGGCGACGTGCGCGGCGAATAGCCTTCTTCTTTTCGATACGGCGGAGTTCGCTCTTTGAAATGTGCCAACGCTTGCGGCGCACTGTGCTTAACACGCCGCTATTGGTCACTTTCTTCCGAAAACGACGGAGTAACGATTCCTGCGATTCATTCGGCTTCAGTGTTACATTTGCCATAGTTTCCCGGCTGCTCCTTTCTTCGAACTTATCTTGTGTTTTCGAGACAAACGACTACAACAGCGGCACAAATTTATGCCGCTGTTGAGTGTAAGGTTTATGATTGTACTGGATCAGCAGTCTCAACGCTACCCTGATCTTGGGCGACAGGAGCGGCTGCATCATCACGAGACTGCCAACGTTCGCGCTCTTCTTGGGTCACTTCTTTAAGGCTGAGTCCCAAACGCTGACGATCTGGCTCGATGCTGATAACGCGGAGCAGCAAACGCTGTCCTTCGTGGACAATGAGGGTCGGATCGACCGGTGCAGGATCGGCCAGTTGGCTGCCGTGCAGTAGGGCTTCAATACCGGGTTCGAGGCTAACGAACGCACCAAATTGGGCGACGCGCGAAACAACACCTTCGACCAATTGACCGACATGGTACATCTCTTCGGCACGTGCCCAAGGATTCTTTTGCAAGCGCTTGAGGCTAAGACCGATACGCTTGCCTTCGCTGTCCAGCCGGAGAATGTACACTTCGACCTCATCACCGACGTTCAGTACTTCTTTCGGATGCTTCACACGATGCCACGCAAGTTCCGAAATATGGATCAAGCCGTCGGCGCCGCCGAGATCAACAAACGCGCCGAAGTCACGCAAACCGCTGACCACGCCCTTACGCACTTCGCCTTCCTTCAGTTCGTCCAGCAGAAGTTCCTTGCGGGCTTCACGACGACCACGCTGGGCATCACGCTGGCTAAAAACCAAACGACGACGCTTGCGGTTCACTTCAATAACTTTAACAGCAATTTTCTGACCAAGGAGCGTGGTCATAAATCCTTTGCGATCATCTTCAGCAATATTACGTGGAAGATCCGTAACGTGGCTGGCGGGTACAAATCCACGCAGATTACCAAAGGGTACGATCAAACCACCCTTGTTGGCATCGGTGACGATACCTTCCCACACTTCGTCAGCTTCCATCAGTTTTTCGGCAACCTTCCAGTCTTCGCTTTGCTGCGCTTGTGACACAGACAGTAAAAGATTGTCATCTTGATCTTCAATACGGACGACTATGACATCGACTTCCGAACCCACTTGATACGTGGTGGGATCAATTCCAACACGATCAAGGTCGCGGCGAGGCACAATGCCGTCGCGCTTGAGGCCGACATCGACGATCAAGCCGTTACGATCTACCGCCAGAATAGTGCCGGTAACAATGTCACCGCGCTCCGGTTCTTTGGCGAAAGAGGCTTCGAGCATCGCTGCGAAGTCCATTTCGTCTTCCGTCATTGTCCCTAACAAAGGTTCTGCCTGCATAAGTGTGGTTACCCCCAGTAAAAAATGGTTTTTTCTTTCAGGAAACAGACGCAACAAAACCCGGTTAACCTATCCTGTATAGGTTACCGAGTAAATGCTAGCCTAGTTTGGTTGATCTGGAACAAGCACGAATTGCTATGGGCGTCATTACAATTGAATGTAACTACGCTTCCCTTTCCTTAAAGATGGATGGGATTATAGGGGTAGGGATATTTTTTGTCAACGCAGAAGAAAACAAAACCAATTTAACCACAGAGACACAGAGAAAAATAAAAAGGCGGTTGGTGAACCGCCCTTTTAAACTTTAGATTATTCTGACGTCTCGCTGCCATCTGCTTCGGGAGCAGGTTCTGGCTCCGCTTGAGGTGCTTCCGCTTCCACAATATCCTCGGTCGGGGGTTGAGCAGTACCATTCTCAGATGGAACGGCAGATTCGGGATTACCGGATGCATCCGTACCCCAACGCTGTGTGAAACCCACACGGCGCTTTTCAGGTTCAAGGTGGCTGATGCGCAAGCTCAAGCGATCACCTTTTTTAACATAGGAGTACGGTTCTTTGAGTGAGCCGTCACCCATTTCGCTGAGATGCAGCAGTCCTTCGAGGCCGTTATCAAGGGCGATGAACGCACCGAAATCGACCACATTGGTCACTGTGCCATCAACCAATTGACCTTCATGGTAGCGCTTATCAGCGTCTTCCCACGGGTCGCTCAAGAGGCGCTTGCGGCTGAGCGCAATACGGTTCGAACCGCGATCCAACGTCAAGACATAGACATCAATCTCGTCGCCGACCTTGAGCACGTCGCGCGGGTGATCCACACGATGCCATGCCAATTCGCTAACGTGAATGAGGCCATCGGCACCACCCAAGTTAACAAAGGCGCCAAAGTCGCGCAGGCCGGTAACCGTACCCTTGACCACATCGCCTTCCTTGAGTTCGGAAAGCAGACGCGCCTTTTGCTGCGCACGCCATTCTTTTTGTGCTTCGCGTTCGCTGAAGATTAAACGGCGGCGGTCTTGATCAACTTCAATCACCTTGACACCCAACGGCTTGGCAGCAAACTCGTTCCACGCACTACTGCGTTCATTAGCGAGGTTTACTGAAACGAGATGCGAGCTGGGGATAAAGCCTTCTAGCCGATTCCATCGCACGAGAATACCACCGCGATTGTGTCCGGTGACACTGACCTGAACCACATCTTCAGACGTCAACAACTGCCGGGCTTTTTCCCAGTCGTACTGCTGCAGTCCCATGTTGATCGAAACAATGAGATTATCATCTTGATCACGCGGGTTCAACACATAAACAGGAACTTCAGCACCGACAACCAACCCGCTCTTTACATCTGCATCAAGACGTTCAATATCTTGAGCCGGGACAATGCCGTCCTGTTTTGCGCCCATATCCACGATAATTTCGCGGCTTTCAATTTGTAGAATGATCGCGTTACGTATTTCGCCCCGACGCGGCGGTGTATACGCAAACGACGATTCTAAGAGTTGCTCAAACTCGCTTTGTCCGCTCAATTCACTATTCTTACTAAACTTTGCCGATTTCATCCATTTCTCCTGTTGTGTACCGGGCATTTTATGTCGGAACGCCCAAACCCAGAATACCGCGCCACCAACTTCTACAGGTCGCTTAATATAAACATCTGTTCAAATAAAGTTCATTATTTGGTATGAAGTGCAGGGATCAAATAGCATTTACCGCCGGGGTAAGTCGGCTGATAAAGGTAAATAAATAAGTTGGAGACCGTGCTAATCTGTACCAAATAATACAGAGAACAGATTACACTATATATGTTAGATTTAGGTTAGTGCGTTAAAGCTAAAGTGATACAAACCTATCCATCAATAATTATAACAGAAAGTCTTGCAAAAACGAAGATGTTCTTCTGTTTAATTAATGTCCGGCACACCAGTTTCTAATCCCTGAGTACCTCGATCCAGTTCCCACGGGTAAATAATGTAAGCATCAGTGATTGATCCATAGAAATCTGGTTCAGCACGGTTAAACATGGAGCGGTAGGGGTTATAATGCAGCACACAGGTATAGGGTATACCGCCGGAAGACTGCACACGTCCCTTAACAGCGGTACTGGTGCGTCCACTTCCCCAGACATCGTCAACAATTAATGTTCGTCGATCTCGTAAGAGCGTTGGGTCAGGAAACTGCATAAACGTGGGCCACGCCATCAAACCGGCTGACTCAGTAGCCGGGAAATCTACAGCAGCCGTGAGGATATGCCGGATGCCGATTGCTTCCGCAAGGAGGCCACCGGGTATAATTCCACCGCGCGTAACCAGTACCATTGCGTCAAAAGTGCCTACAATTTTTAGTGGAGGCAGTAAAACATCAATAAGACGATCAACATCGGCCCACGAAAGCACTTCTTGCTTCATCGGACTCTTCATTAACAACCCCTTCGACGTAGACCCAGCATGATTAAAGATTGTCTATTGTAGCGCAGCAATTCAGGCACGCAAATATATTTAGTGCAATTAGGGGTTTTCGTTCATTTGGGGACAGCCTAATTTACATTTTTCGAGGCGCGCCAACGCACACCTCGAAAATGCATGATTAGTGAAGGATATTAGAGGCGTTCAGCAACACTCTTGCCTTGCGTAAATTGAAGCAGGTAGTCTGTCCCACCGCCTTTACTGTCGGTACCACTCATATTAAACCCACCAAAAGGATGAATGCCAACCAGCGCTCCGGTACATTTGCGGTTCAAATAGAGATTACCGACATGGAATTCACGACGAGCCTGTTCCAGACGGTCACGATCATTACTGAACAATGCGCCAGTGAGTCCGTATTCGGTGCTATTGACTATGCGTAAGCCATCTTCGAAATCGTTAGCTCTGACCATGGCCAAAACGGGGCCAAAGATTTCTTCCTGAGCAATACGCGCGTCCCAAGGCACGTCGCCAAAAATGGTCGCGGGGATGAAGTAACCGTTGGTTGATGTTTCCACAGGCTGCCCACCGAGGAGCAGTTTACCTTCCTGTGTGCCGATTTCGATGTAATCCATGATCTTCTTATAGGCATCTTGATCGACAACTGGCCCCATATTGATGTGGTTACCTTCATCAGGCGAGCCAATTGTCAGTTTCTTAGCGATTTCAACCACACGATTGGCGACTTGATCGTAGACTGAATCGACAATGATGGCGCGTGAACCCGCCGAACATTTCTGACCCTGAAAACCAAATGCACCCGCGACAATTCCCTGAGCGGCTTCTTCAAGATTGGCGGTTTCATCAACTAACACTGCATCTTTGCCGCCCATTTCGAGGATAGAGCGCTTCAGCCACTTTTGTCCGGGTTGAACTTTGGCGGCTTGTTCGTAAATCCAGAGGCCGACATCCTTCGAACCGGTAAAGCCAATGAAGCGCGTCAGAGGGCTTGTCACCATGCGCGCGCCAACAACTTCACCCGGCCCGGTGAGGAAGTTCAATACACCTTTTGGTAGCCCAACACTCCAGAACAATTCCGCTACTTTATAACCTATCCATGTGGTTTGTTCGGCTGGTTTAAATACGACGGTGTTACCTGTCACAATTGCGGCAGCTAATAAACCGGTCGGGATAGCAGTGGGAAAGTTCCATGGTGGAATAATGGCACCGACACCCAACGGGATATTGTAATAACCCACTTGTTCAGGAGGATAAGGCGCGAGCATATGGCTCTCATCAGCAATACGCACGGCCTGCCGCGCATAAAATTCCAGAAAGTCCACCGCTTCGGCGGTATCGGCTTCAGCTTCATACCAACTCTTACCGGCTTCCAAGACCATGTAGGCATTAAATTCATTCTTGCGACGGCGTAAAGAGGCAGCGGCACGCAGCAAATAACGTGCTCGTTCTTCGACAGGTACGTACTGCCATGTCTTAAAAGCCGCGGTGGCTACAGCAAGTGCTTTATCGACATCATCAGCCGTACCATTGGCAAAATAGCCAAGAACCTCGGCAGGTCGCGACGGGTTAAGCGAGGTGAACACATCTTTGCGCTCGATTACCTCGCCACCAATAACCAAGGGATAAGTCTTGCCAATATCCGATTTGGCTTTTGAAAGTGCCGCTTGCATCGACGCTTCGTTTTCGGGCTTTGAAAAATCGCTGAAGGATTCAACGTTATATGCAGGTAACATGAACATTCTCCCACAATTTACGGTAGAAATAGTGCTATTCATTTTACCATGCGCAAGGCGGGCAATCGAACCACAAAAGTCCAATTAATTGTAGACTTTGATTGGCATCATTAAGTACGGTGCTAAAGAGAAACATCCGCGCAAATTAGGACAATCTGGCGACCTTGACAGCGCGTCAGCACCAGAACACGGGATTCATCGCCTTTAAGTTTCAACTGTGGAATTAGCGTGTCGGGCGTGACAGCCGTTCCACGTTTCTTGACGGTCACATTACCGACATGATGGTCACGGAGATAGGCACGTAAATGCTTTAGGTTAAACGGCATCCAATCGAGAATTGACCATGATCGCACCCAAGGCGAAGCCGGTTTTTGATCAGTAGTAAAGTAGGCAATCAAGTCGTCGAGCAGGTTTCCACCAAAATGCAGGGCTGCATCTTTCACTAAACCGGCACGCAGCAACGCAGGGTCCGGTTCAACAAGCCACGCGCGCGGTTCAGATAAGGCAATTTCAGAACTGGCCAAATCGGTTGACGCTTCCCATTTGAATACATCACCAGCTTGAGTGAGCAACGTTGCCGAAAGTCTTTTCGGTGATCCATCCCACCATAACACAGCTTCTTTTAAGTCACCCTCAACTGAGATAAATTCTACTCGACCGCCATATGAGTCGATTTGAGAAAGATCGACACCCGGCGACAACTTCACAACGACTGAGGGATGAGGCCAGTTGTTTATCGTCTTCAGCGGCGGCTGGTACTGTTCCACATTATGTATGCGCCTGCCCTGTTCATCCCGTCTAGCGGGGTCGAAAAATACAACGTCCGAATCAGGCAAACCGGCACAAACATCTCCCACCTGAAATCGCGCAGGTAAACCTAATATATTGGCATTGTGCCGCGCAACTTCGATGCGGACAGCATCTTGATCGATACCCGTTACGTCCGCGCCCGCCGCAGCAAAAGCAATTGAATCGGCGCCGATGCCACAGCAAGCGTCAACAATTCGCCTAGCGCCCATTTGGGATGCACGATATTTTCGAATGCGTGGATCACTGGCTTGCTCTAGCGCATCCCGCGTGAAAAATAGAACACGGGAATTAGAGCCAAACTTATCGGCTGCTTTCAAGCGAAGCTGCGCCATTTCTAAACCGGCGCGTGCTTGTTCGGGACTGTAATCTTTGCGTAAAGTGGTTAATAGACGGAGGGTTGAAGATTGGCTCAAATCTTCTGTACTGATACGTGTCAATAATCGAGCGCCATTTTCGGAAGCTAAATATTGAATATCGGATAATGTAATGGTCAAACGGGATAAGCCTTTGTCGGCAGCAATTATTCGTCGGCAGCTTCGGCATGCTGCGGATCAATTTGGAGCATTGCCACGGGCTGGGTATCAAAGATTTCATCGCTAGGATTGAGGATGGTCGGGAAAGGCCATTCCTTAACTACATCCCATTTGAACTTGGCAATCTTATTGACATTGGTGATGTGACCAGCCATTACTGCCGGCTGCATAAACTCGACTGCCTTTGGCAAACTGCTAAACGTGAGCAGTATAACCTCGCCATCCCCCACGACACCGACCGCCTCCCATTCAATTTTATCTTCAGGAGTCATACGCCATGTTGGCTTGTGAGGTGTTTGATGCACGAGCAGGTGTAGATAACGCCCTGTACGCGGTCGGACATCCTGAGAGGCGACCTGCTTGACTCGCTCGACTGTACTTGTTTCGGTGTGCGGCTTTTCGCCACGCAGTAATGCCCCAACTGGAAGCGGACATTCGGCACCGACTTCGACCAGTATCCGTGTGTATTCGGCAGACTCTAGTGTTTTCACGTAGGCTTCAGCCGGATCGAGCTGAGCATTCATGATGATGAGGCGACCACCGGGGCGCAGAACACGCATAGAGGACTTCAACAAATCCTCCGACGGCTCGGCGTCATAAGCGGCGACCGCGTCCACGCTATCTGGCGCAATGCGCCACCGCGTGAGTTTCTTGGGTGAGAGGACGATTTCAATATCAGGACGCAGTTCACGTAGAATGAGCGCTGCTTTGCCAAATACATCAACCAGCCTCAGGGCGGAACCGCTCGGTGGCAGGTGCTTGGCCATCGCTTCAATGAGCAAGCGTTCAACACGAGGCGTGGCTGTCATTATCGGCGCTTATTCGCCTGCTGCGCCGCGGCATGTACCAATTCGACAACCTCGACCCACTCTTCTTCAAAAAAGTGAACGGTTACCGCGCCAAGTTCCAGATGATAGACAACTTCACCATCCGGTTCGTGTGAAATCCAAGCGGCATAATTTTCGGTGACCGAAAGACTCTCGGTTTGTACTTCTTCAGGTTCGGGCATGAACTAATTTCTCCTTACGCCCAGCCATTCCCGGATTTGAGGGCTGATGCGTGTTTCTACGCCAGTAGACCGTATACGCCGCGAGAAATCATCAAATAGTGATTTATTTCTGCGCCGTACTATTGTCGGGAAGGGGTCACGATCCATCAGTTTACCATAAATATATTGCCCGAAAATCCGCAGACTAGCAACAGTGGGTGCCGCAAGAATAATTCCCAGTACACCGGCCAGATTCGCTCCCGCAATAATGCCCAGAATGACGGCAATGGGGTGTAAGTTTAGGCTGCCGCCCATTACACGTGGGACAAGGATGTAGGCTTCAATATTTTGCAGAACCGCCCAGATAATGACCACCATGAGCGCGAACGCTCCCCCTTGAAGCCCCGGAACAGTGGTGGATTGTGCCGTCAAAGCCAACAGCCCGGCGGGGAAAATGGCTAATCCTGAGCCAATACTGGGTATAAATTCCAGTATCATCGAAATCATACCTAAAATGATCGGGTTAGGCATTCCGATAATTGTCGCAATTGTAAAAACGACGATGCCCATGAAAAATGCTAAGGTCAATTGCCCGCGCAAATAGGCGTTCCACACCTGCCCCAACTCAAAAAGCAGGCGGCGGGCATCCCCTTGATAAGAGTTTGGCAGTAATTGCACGCCTCGATCCGCAAAAATCGCACCGTCACGCATCAGGAAAAACATGACCGACAGCAAGAAGATGAGGTTGATAACAGCGGTCAAAGCGCCGCCTACGACATCAAAGGCTGGCCCCGTAAGCGATTGAACAAACGATTGCGTCGTACGAACCGGATCAAAGTCGCTAAGGTTGATAATGTCGGTGACGTGTTTCATACCCGTAGCTTGCTGCAAGCGCTGTAAAGGAATAAACGGCTCGTTATTAATTAGGATAGGCTCACCGTTGAAGGTCACAGGCTCGTTAAGCGAAATTTCCAATTTTTGTTCAACATCGCGGAGCAGCGCTGGCACACGACGACCAAATTCCTCAAACTGGGCCACCAAAACCGGAACGACGACCAATATGACAATGATTACCACTGCCAGAATAACTAAATAGGTAAAACCGACTGCTATACCCCTATGCGACCGTTGCTTCAACGGCCCGACTGCAAGAACACGATTATCAATAAAGTTAACGAGCGGGGTCAGCAAATAAGCCAGTATGATTGACACCGAGACAATAGGCAAGAGTTCACTAAGGCGGAAGACAGCCAACAATACGGCGCCTGCCGCAAGAAATCCGACAATACGTTTAGTTCGCCCTGTCCAAGGAGGAGATGAGATAGAAGGAGGAAGAAGAGGCGTCACGTCAATTGGTCCCATATAGACTGACTTTATAAGAGTGTAGCATTAAATCAGCATCCACTTATATATACACTTCTTAAACCATTTAGTTGCTATATTGATGCAAAATAGCGATTGACAAGAGTTCAAGGCGGTTCTAAATAAATCAGGGAGAGTAAAAACTCTCCCTGACTATAAATAATGGATTGATGAATTTTTCGCGAATTAACTTCGGTTGTAATTACCGCCACCGCGATTATCACCGCCCCGGTCGCCTCCGCCACGATTGTAGCCACCACCGCGATTGCCGCCGCTGCGGTTGCCACCACCGCCACGGCTGTCACGAGCACGAGCTTCTTCAGGTGTCCAACCTTCGAGCACAGCTTGACGGCTGAGGCGTACCTTACCACCATCATCAATATTGGTCACCATGACCATAATTTCATCACCAAGGCTGACTTCGCTTTCAACCGACTCGACGCGGTAATCGGCAAGCTGGGAAATGTGAACCATACCTTCTTTACCGGGCAAGAATTCGACGAAGGCTCCAAAAGACTCGATACGGGTGACTTTACCCGTATAAATCTTGCCGATTTCGGCTTCTTCGGTCAGGCCGCGAATTTCTTCAGCGGCGGCGACTGCGCCTGCATCGATGCTAGAGACATAAACAGTACCGTCTTCTTCGATGTCGATCTTCGCGCCAGTACGTTCCTGAATAGCACGAACCGTCTTGCCACCGGGGCCAATGATGGCGCCAATTTTCGACGGATTCACTTTGATTGTCAGGATACGCGGAGCCGACGCACTGAGATCGGTGCGGGGAGCAGGCAGCGCACTCATAATCACGTCAATGATTTTGAGGCGGGCATCGCGGGCTTGCGCCAAAGCTTTTTCCATAATGTCACTGGAAACGCCTGTGATCTTGATGTCCATCTGAAGGGCGGTAATACCCTTGACTGTACCCGCGACCTTGAAGTCCATATCCCCAATATGATCTTCTAAGCCTTGAATGTCAGTAAGGATGGCAGTCTTGCCATTTTCCTGAATGAGACCCATCGCAATGCCACCGACTGGACGAGGAATAGGCACACCAGCATCCATCAAGGCCAAGGTGCTGCCGCAAACACTCGCCATAGAGGTGCTGCCGTTAGAACTCATGACTTCGCTGACGAGGCGAATAGTATACGGGAACTGTGATTCGGGCGGAATCATGGCACGAAGCGCCGTTTCGGCTAACGCGCCGTGACCGATTTCGCGGCGTTTCGGCCCACGCAGCGGTGTGGCTTCACCAGTGCTGTAGGGCGGGAAATTATAGTGATGCATGTAGCGTTTGGGTTTTTCAGGGCTAAGCGTATCAATTTCTTGCGCGTCGCCGGGTGTACCGAGTGTCGCAATTGTCATGACCTGTGTTTGACCACGCTTGAACAGACCTGAGCCGTGAACACGCGGGACGACTCCAACCTCAGCCGCTAACGGGCGAATATCGGTCAAACCTCGACCATCGGGACGAACGCCCTCCTCGACGATACGGCGGCGAACTTCCTTTGCTACAATTTCGCCAAAGGCTTCGCTGGCATCACCGAGTTCGATTTGCTCGTCGGGATCAGTCAGGCTTTCATTTTGTCCGGCTAAGAAATCCACTAATTCGGACTTCAGAATATCCAAGGCTTCGTTGCGCCCACTGCGTTCGGTTTGTTCACTGATAATCTTGCGGATACGGTCACCGCTTTGTGCTTCAACGGCTGCCGAGACATTGGCTTTAGTCGCAGCAGGGACATAAGATGATTTGGTTTTGCCGAGTTTTTCGCCCATTTCTTTGATGACAGCAATCACCGGTTGCAGCGAGTCGTGCGCCAGCTTCAAGGCTTTGAGCATGGTTTCTTCGTCAATTTCGGACGCGCCACATTCGACCATGTTGATAGCATCAGCGGTTCCCGCCAAGCGCAAATCAAGCTGGCTTTTTTCCATCTGGCTGATGGTGGGATTCACAATAAGCTGCCCGTTAACCATGCCGATACGCACACCGGCAACAGGACCGTTCCAAGGTGCATCCGAGATGGTCAAGGCAGCGCTAGCGGCAACAATGCCGAGCATATCGGTTTGATGTTCTTGGTCATGGCTAAACGCACTGAGAATTATTTGGACATCATTGCGCAGGTCATCTGGAAATAAGGGGCGAAGTGGACGATCCACCACGCGCGAGGCTAAAATTGCCTGCTCGGATGGACGGCCTTCACGACGAAAGAAACTGCCCGGAATACGTCCGGCTGCATACATCTTTTCTTCAAAATCCACACTTAGCGGGAAGAAGTCAATGCCTGCGCGGGCTTTCTTGCTCATGGTTGCCGTGGCGAAGACGACGGTGTCGCCATCACGGACAGTCACTGCACCACCCGCCTGTTCTGCCAGCTTGCCGGTTTCGAGGATGATGTCGCGGTCACCAAATTTAGCCGTGAAGCGATGCACCGTCCCCATAGGATCTGTTATCGATTCCATTTCTATCTTTTCTCCTTAAAAAACGAAAGCCCGGCAGCCAGGAACTGGAAAGCACAGCCAAAGCGATGTTTAGCTCCACGTTCCAATACCTGCTCTGTCAGGCATAACTGAAAAGGATGCCCCAGCAGGGCATCCCGGGTTTGACATGTCGAATTGAACCTCGAACAGGTTATCGACGCAGCCCTAACTTCGCAATGATGTCGCGGTAGGCATCAGGCTTTGTCTTGCTTAAATACCGCAAGTGCCGCCGCCGCTGACCAACGAGCTTGAGCAAACCACGGCGTGAATGTTCATCATGGCTGTGGGTACGCAAATGCTCGGTCAAATAGTTGATACGGTTAGTCAACAGGGCAATCTGGACTTCTGGCGACCCGGTGTCTTTCTCGTGCCGCGCATAGTCTTGCATCAAAATCGTTTTGGCTTCTTTTTCTAGCATCTCGAACCGTCCTTATTTAGTCACCAAACAGGCTGGACAGTTAACCCGTTGGTCTAATTCCGATGTGGAGCATTATAGCAGAGGGGTTTATGGGCGACAATCCTGAAAAGATTTGTGCCTGTTTATGGTAACTAGGGCATTAAAATGCTTGATAATTAATTAATATTACAAAAAACCTCAACTATTATTCAATTAAAAACAAAGTAAATTGTGAATATGAAAAGTATACAGAAACATTTGCTGTACGTCGGTTAATGCATTGAATTCATAAGGTGTCTCCTTTCAGCAAAGTTTTGAAAATTCGTTAATGAAGGTGCGTACAGCACTAGGAAGTGACGAAAATGAAACACTTTTGGAATTCACTACAGTTTCGATTCTATGCAGTATTTGGGGCCGTGATCTTGTTGATCGCGGTGTTACTGATTACGGGTACGCAATTACAGGATGCAAGTTTTAATCGTAATGACCAAACCCGCGCGGCCAGCCAATTAAGTACCAATGCCTACATGCTCATTACACTGGCACATCGGTATATCGACGCGACCACTGATGACAAACGGGCTGAACTCCAAAACCGCATTCATAATACGATACAAACTTCAGAAGAAATTCTCGATGATCTCAAAAACGGGAGCGAAGAACGCGATACTCCGGCGTTGGATTTACCGCAACTAAAGGTACTCCGCGACACGCTTGAAAGCGAATGGCGCAAAGTTGCACCAACCACAGATCAGCTTTTTGCTAGTAGTACAGACGAATACGAAGCGAATGTCATCATCGTTGACGAAGCAGCTAGTAATATCCCCGAACACTCGGAACAACTTACCCATCTTTTAGATACTATTTCCACCGAACAGCGAAACTATGGACAATCTGTTGCGGCAGCAGTGGCATTCTTTATCATGATTGCCCTCGTTGCGGCAACCATTATCGTTGTGCAATCCGCAAGGGCTATCGACAAACTTGCACAAACAGCTCAGGAATTTGCGAACGGTAATTTTAAGGCGCGTGCTACGGTTCGTGCCATGAACGAGATTGCGCTAGTAGGAAATACGTTCAATCAAATGGCAGACCAAATTGAACAATTGGTGAACGATCTTGAAAAACAAATTATCGAGGCAGAGCTTGCACGTGCCCGTGCCGAAAAATCAGACCAAGTGAAATCCTCATTTTTAGCGAGTATGTCACATGAACTTCGGACGCCGCTCAACGCCATTATCAATTTTAGTAAATTCGTCGTTAAGGGCGTAATGGGGCCCGTAAACGAGAAGCAAACCGAGGCTTTAAACAAAGTCGTTCAAAGCGGTAAGCATCTTTTGAGCCTTATCAATGATGTGCTAGATATCTCCAAAATCGAGTCGGGTTCTCTCAATCTATTCTTAGAACCTGATATTGATGTCACCGAGATTATTCGACAAACGGTCGAACTTTCGGAAGCCTTACTTGACGGCAAACCAATCCATCTTCAAAAAGATGTTGAACTTGACTTACCGCACATTACCGGCGACCGCCAACGATTACGCCAAATTTTGACAAACTTGCTATCGAATGCCTGTAAATTCACCGAAGAAGGTTTCATCAAGATCGGCGCACATTATCAAGAAGACCAAATACAAATCTACGTACAGGATACAGGAACGGGTATTGCGGTTGAGGATTACGATTTGGTATTTGAGTCTTTCAAACAGACTGAAACAGGCTTGAGACAGGGAAGCGGTACAGGTTTAGGAATGCCCATCTCAAAAAGCTTAACAGAAGCGTTGGGGGGCAGACTCTGGTTCGAGAGTGAGATTGGTAAAGGCAGCACATTTTTTATGAGCTTGCCCGTTAAATCCGCAGAAAAAATGAGAGCAACTGCCTAGAAAAGGAAACATATCATGTCAAGTACAACACCAACCGTTCTCTACGTCGAGGATGATCCAGCCAGTCGTGAAGTTATGGTGCTAGTGCTGAGCGAAATGATGGGATGCACCGAGTATCATATGTTTGAACACAGTGAAGACTTTATGAGTCGGGTTAAGGCTCTTATTCCGCAGCCCGATATCATTCTGCTCGACATCCATTTGAAACCATTTAACGGATTCGAAATGCTTAAGATGCTTCGCAGCGATGGTGCCTATCTGCATACCCCTGTCGTTGCCCTAACGGCCAGTGTGATGAATGAAGAGGTTCAACAGCTTCAAAATGCCGGTTTCAATGCTGTGTTTGCCAAACCCATTGACATCGACTTATTCCCGAATAAATTGACTCGTATTTTGCAGGGTGAAAGCATCCTGTATATCACTGATTAAGGCGGCATTTTTCATGGCGAGTCTAACGAAGAGGCGTATCTTTGTCGTCGAAGATGATATCAATAATCGAATTATCACCCATACCGCATTGATGATGCAGGACGTTCGGATTGAATTTGACCGTTGGGGTAGAGATACCATGGGAAAGCTTAGCAACTTTGGAAAACCGGATATTATCTTGTTAGACCTGATGTTTCCCAATGGAATCACTGGCTATGACATTTTTGACAAGATCCGAGCCGACCCGAGATATGATAACGTTCCGATTGTAGCTGTTTCCGCCAGTGACGCAGCAACTTCGATTCCACGTTGTAAGGAAAAAGGCTTTAACGGTTTCATCGCAAAACCTATCGACACAGATCATTTTTCCAAGCAGCTCGAAGAAATCCTTGATGGACAATCCATCTGGCAAGGATTCTAATGGTTTTGGGTCTTATTTAGAAAGGTTCGCTATGACAAAATCACATGCACTTATCGTGGATGATAACCAAGATAACATGGCCATCTTGGCGCAAATGCTGTCCATGGAAGGGATTGAGTCAACACGGATAGAAGACTCAACCAAGCTCGAAAAAGCCCTATTAAGTCTTCCAAAGACCCAAGTCATATTTCTTGATCTGGAGATGCCTAAACTTAACGGCTACGAGATATTCAACCAGCTTCGTTCAATTGATGCCTTTAAAAATGTCCCTATTGTCGCTTACACCGTCCATGTAAGCGAAATAAATACCGTTCGGCACTTAGGCTTTCACAGCTTTCTTACAAAGCCCCTTGACCAAGATGATTTTCCTGATCAGCTTGCGCGCATTCTCCATGGAGAATCGGTTTGGGCTTAACGCGTTAACATACGATGGGCATGGAAATAACCACGCTCATTTGGCCTTCATGGCCTCCGCGACGAGATTGACCGTATGATGGGTACGGAAAAGGCTGTACTGCCCTGCTCGACCGGGAACTGCATTCAGAATATTTTCGGTTTCCATCAGTGAAAACCAAAAATCGGCATTCCAATTACTACCGGGGTCAGCAGTCTTGAGATTGGCTTCTGAAATTGGAATGTTGCGTTCATACATCGTCAGCAGTAAGCGCAGGAATATATCCCGCTGGCGCAAAATTGATTGGCAGGTTTCAGAATTCATATGAAGCGAAATTCCTTTAGTAAGGAAATCGCTTTGCGGATTACTATATTCGCCCACCGTTGCTGCATCATTTTCCTTGAGGTACTCGACCGCTTTCTGGAATGACATACCGGTATCAAAGACGCGAAGCCGCTTGTGCAAACTGCCAAGTGGACACCATGTAAAATTCCGGAAGCTGGTAAACTGCTCCACGCTCACGATGACCCGACGCACCATGTCTGCCGTTTCAGGGCTGAGCGTATCAAGGTCATTGAGTGATATACCTGCCCAATTAGGCGCTTCTTGTTCTTCAAGTTCTGCATCTGGTAGAGACGACTGCATTGCCGGCAGGATTACATCCGGTTGCAGTTTAATCACCGGAACTAAGTCCTCTGGATTGTGACGGTGCGGCAGCAGCTCTCGAACCAGAATTTGCTCGCGCACAAGACAGTCTATCCACTCGCTGCGCCATTGATCGGTGACGTTGAAGCCGGGACGCTCAAGATCGCGATCCATCGCTAAACCTTTGAGCAGAAACCCATAGTTGACATATTCCCAGCCGCGTACGCCCAAGGTGTTCATGACGCGCACAACCACCCTATCCCGGATGAGACGTGTCTTTTCAACAATTGGATGGTTAGCATTTAGAGAAATCATGCCATTCGCCGAGATCGCTTTCAAAATACCCAGCGACATGGCCTGTGAAACTAAGTCCTCACCCCGTGGGCGAGATATAACCGCACCCACATCCTGAAGCTGCTCGACCAATTGATGAACGGACATGACTTCCGCGTTCATGACCGTTGCAAGGCGATCAAACTGAATGATTACGCTTGACCACTGCGACGGTGTGAAGAGGGCAACATCTGCTCCATCGGATACAGCCGCTACACTCAACGATTGATGAGTCTGAAGATTGGTGAAGTCTTCAATGTATTCGACGGTAATGCCGGGGTTGTTTTCCAGTTGACGGGACGTGCTGCCCCGTACGCCCCAGACAATGACCGTTTTATTCGAGGCACGTAATGAGTTCAAAACCTGATTAAAATCACGGTCACCACTGGCCATAATGAACACATCCGCCGCGTTTTTCTGACTGCCATCGGTGATGACATCACGGGCTATACGCATATCGGCGCTGTTCTTACCGGGCAGATTAAACACCGGATCAATATTTGCCAACATCAGCCGGCTCGGGGCATCATCGGCTATTTCACGGCCCGTGTTATCCACAAGCGGCGGCAAACTCCCTCGCTGCCCCCAAGGTGCATAAGCAGCCATCTTCACAACTTGACCATGAGCCTTGGCCTGCATGACAAACCGATCAATCAAATGATCGAGGTTGACCACGAAGCCTTGTTCATTCAAGCTTATGGCAATGTTTTCAAAGTCGATATACACGGCCACATTTTTGGTTTGAATACCGGGCAGGGATTCAAGCGGCTGGAAAATAACTTGACTAGCCAGTTCAGTTCCCGCCAGAATATTCTCAGCGCCCCAAATACGGATGCGTGCATTTCGAGTCGTTTTGACTCGCCTGACTAACGGCACAAGATCACGATTGGTCGTCGCTAAAATCAATTCGTCTACCGGTTCGGGGTCGAATGAGAAATAGTGGACGATCAGCGCATCAGCCAACGTTTCGCGGCGAGGCATATCGAAGACATCATAGCCTGCCGAGCGAAAAACACGCTGTAAGTTGTTACCAGCATTACCGTGTGCGCTCCAATTGGCGACCGCAACCGCTTTTAGACTATCGGCACTGAATAAGCCAGCCGCGAGTGCCGCGCCGCCGCGCAACCCAACCGCCAATTCTTGTAAGTCTAGCGAAATTCCCCGGCTGGTAAAACGCTGGAGTAAATCATCTACATCAACAATTAAGTAAGCTGCCATCTCTTCTATCCTAAAAACAGATACCACCTGATCCTATAAGAACGGTGGTAATTCGAGGAGCATTTTTTATTGTGCAACCCGATAAAACAAAAAACTGTCAATAATCAGAACTAGTTTTCTACCGTAAATTTATCAAATCCCCAATCCGGCAACAACAGTCAAAGTAACTAAAAGCAACTCGTAATTATTATACGTTAGTTTGAATGAACAGGCGCATTGCGATTGTCTTTCCACATAACTCACAATACGCATGTAACATTTAACTAAGGAAATGGAATCGAACTGCAAAGGGGTATTTGTGAAACGTTTCCATATTGAGCATTATATCACGATGTTGTTAAGCCTGTGTAATGGAATTATTCAAATGGCATTAGAAATATTTCAATCCACAATACAAAGAGGCGCAGCATTATGCGCCTCTCAACATAAATAAGACAGCTCTCATTGTTTAAATCTTACGTTCGCATCCCACAGCTGCATTGCCCCTGCACCACAGTGCCTAGTAAGCCTTCGCAAAAAGGGCGATGGTATCGGCAGGTTTACCGGTAAAGAAACATTTATCATTACCACCGGGTTGTTCAAATGGAATACAGCGGACGGTCGCACCTGTTTCCTCTTTGATACGCGCCTCGTCCTCACTCGAACCTGCCCACCAAACCCGCGCCCAACCGCCTTTATCCATCAAACCTTTGAGTTCATCGTAATTGCTTACATCAAAAATGTTGGCATCACGGAATTCAGTCGCCTGCTGGAGCATATTGGATTGGATGGTGTTGAGCAAGTCTTGAACCGTCTTGGCAATGCCAGCTTGCGGTAAGAACTGCTTTCCCTCCTTGCCGGGAATATCCCGTCGAGCCAGCGCAACCGTACCATTTTGAACATCTTTAGGACCGACTTCCATACGCAGCGGTACGCCACGCATTTCCCAATCATTATATTTGAAGCCGGGTGACATCCCTTCCCGTTTATCCACATGAATACGAATATTTGCCTCAAGCAGCTCTTTCGACAACTGAGTAACCGCACTCATAACGGTCGCCTTTTCATCATCATTCTTGAAAATTGGCACGACAACGACTTGAATAGGGGCAACCTTTGGCGGTAAACGCAAACCTTTGTCATCCCCATGTGTCATAACAATCGCGCCGACCATACGGGTACTCAAACCCCATGAGGTTGTCCAAGGATTCTGGGTCTCGTTATTTTGATCCAAGAAAGTAATCTCAAAGGCTTTGGAGAAGTTCTGTCCCAAATTGTGGCTCGTGCCGGATTGCAGGGCTTTAGTATCTTTCATCATGGCTTCGATGGTATAGGTATGCACCGCTCCGGCAAATTTCTCACGCTCGGTTTTGCGACCTTTAATGACAGGTATGGCCGCGTCATTAATAGCGAAATCGGCGTAGATTTCCAGCATTTGCATGGTTTCGGCTTCGGCTTCCTCGGTTGTGGCATGGGCAGTATGGCCTTCTTGCCACAGAAACTCGGTGGTGCGAAGGAAGGGACGAGTACGCAGTTCCCACCGCACAACATTTGCCCACTGATTGATAAGCAGCGGCAAGTCACGGTAAGACTGAATCCAATTTTTGAACGAGTCCATGATGATGGTTTCGGACGTTGGCCGTACCACCAACGGTTCTTCTAATTCTTTGCCACCTGCAATGGTCACAACGGCGAGTTCCGGACTAAAGCCTTCGACATGCTGCGCCTCGCGTTTGAGGAAACTTTCGGGAATGAACAGCGGGAAGTAGGCATTCTGATGCCCTGTCGCTTTAAAGCGCCGGTCAAGACCGTTCTTGACCGCTTCCCATAATTCGTAGCCATAAGGCTTGATGATGAGACAACCGCGCACAGGCGAGAGATCACACAGATCAGCCTTATAGACAATTTCGTTGTACCACTTACTAAAATCCACTGACTGAGGCGTAACTGCCTGCTGTGCCATTGTCACTATCCTTTGATGAACTGTATTCAGACAACGGCGGGTATTATAGCGGAGATTAGTCCGATTTTGGTGGGCGGCGTTTCCGAAATCAGCCTACATCACGGATAGAGCGTTCTTTATTCGTTTGCGCACCGAAATATTGATCCAACCTTTATCAACAGCTGCCTCATCTTGTACGCGCTTGAGATATGCTGACATAATGTTGCCACGCGAGAGATAACCAACAATCTGTGTGGGGTGAGCGTGGTCAACTACCGGCAAACGTCCGATATTGCTGCTCATCATCCGCAGCAGAGCGCGACGCACGGTTTCATCCGGATAAGCAACAATTAAATCGCGATTACCCGCCTCCAACACAGACTCATCCAAATCGCCTTCACGGGCGGCAGTTAGTAAGTCGTGACGCGTGACAATTCCAGTAAGCTGCTCTTGGTCATCGACAATCAAAAGGGCTTGATGACGAGTCAAACGTGGGTCGTGCTGATTAATAGCTTCAATAAGCTGACCAACTGTCATGGTCTGCGGCACAGTAACAACATCAGTGGTCATCACACTGCTCACTGAAATCATATCCAGCGGATCGGCTTCGTATTCGTGATGCACCAGCACACCCTTGCGCTGCAACTGCTCAGTCAAAATACTGTTGGACGTAAGGGCATTAGACACTGCATCGGCAATGACACTCGCCAACATCACAGGCAAAATCGCGTGATAATTCTGGGTCATCTCAAAGGCAAAGACAATCGCTGCGAAGGTGGCACGGGTCGAACTACCGAAAACGGCTGCCATTCCCGCCATCGCAAAAGCCACGGGGGCAGCATCCATACCGGGGAAAGCTTGCTGCATGATCAAACCGAAGATACCACCCATTGCTGCGCCGATCATGAATACAGGCGCAAGCACTCCACCGGATGTCCCAGACCCTAACGAGACTAACCAGACCGCACCTTTGCTCAACAGCAGCACAACCAGAAATCCGAAGGCAAACTTGTTGTTGAGGATGCCGCCGATTACATTGTAGCCGGGGCCAAAAACATCCACATTGGGATAAAGAAATTTCGGGACAATGTACCCGATAATACCAACAAATAACCCACCGATGGCAGGCCACAAGTAGGTGTTGATTTTGGAATGATGGAAAAGGTCTTCAATGATATAGAGTAAGCGCGTCAAAGCACTTGCCATCAAACCGCAAAGTACCCCCAACACTAGAAAAAAGATCAGGTTAATCGGGCTGCCAAAATCAGCACTTCCGACCGAAAACACAGGCCCATTACCAAATAAGGCGATGTGAACACCTGTCGCAATCGTGCTGGCAATCACCAACGGAATAAATGAACGCGCACGAAATTCAAATAGCAACAGTTCGATGGCGAAAATGATAGCAGCAATTGGCGTACCGAAAGTGGCAGCTAGTCCGGCGGCTGCCCCACAGGCCAACAAGATTTTACGCTCGGAGGCGGTTGTATGAAGTGCCTGCCCCAAGATCGAACCAAGTGCCGCGCCCGTTTGGATAATTGGCCCTTCAGCCCCAAATGGCTGGCCGGAGCCGATTGAGATGGCAGCACTGATCGGTTTGAGTAAGGCAACTTTTGGTGGAATACGACTGCTTTTGGTGAGAACTGCTTCCATCGCTTCGGGGATGCCGTGCCCTCGCACGAAGGGCGTTCCATAACGCGCCATCAAACCGATGATGAGTCCGCCGATAGCCGGAACGATAATGATGCCTGTTCCTAATGGACTAGCAAGTGGACTAACAATTTCAGTAGAAGCACGCTGGTAAAAGGCCAAGTTGGTCACGAGGCCAATCAGACGGTGAAGCAACTCCGCCGTCACTCCACCAATGCCACCGATTACAGCAGCGAGAATCGATAACTTTAAAAGGGTCTTACCAGACTGGCGACTCTCAGACATAAAAAACATGATGTACCTCAAAGCACAAGATGAATACATGCGAAAACAGTACTTTGCTTTGTTTGGGCAAAATACAAGTTGAAGAGATGTTAGATGCTAGAAAGAACTAACGTGGGCCGGGGCGTGCAAGACACAGCGACCGGAATAGAGGAATAATGAAGTAATAATCACGTTTACGTCGCATATGACGATTGTATCATACAAAAATGAAATATTTAACAGGCTCAAAAATACCATCTCTTCAAGCGCGTATAACGTAGCCGCTAGTCCAAAATCTTATTTGTCCTGATAGTCAGTTTATGCTTTTCCCACAAATCAGCTATTACTTGCTGGACATGCGCAACACCAGCCTTCAGTGAAATGATAGAGACTTCAGGCTCATTACGGTGCTTAAGTTCAATGCCACCGTTTTCCAGCGATTTTTTACTGAGAGTAATGCGTAAGGGCAAGCCGATGAGGTCGGCATCATTGAATTTGACGCCGATGCGTGCGTCGCGGTCGTCATATAACACGTCAACACCTGCTTGGAGCAAATCCGTGTATAACTTCTCGGCAATGGGCGTGGTCGATTCATCTAATAAAGTGACGAGATGAACAGCGTAGGGTGCAACCGAAATCGGCCATATCAGACCTTTGTCGTCATGATGTTCTTCGGCAACACAGGCTAACAAGCGCCCGATACCAATGCCGTATGAACCCATGACAACGGGCTGCGCTTTACCATCTTTATCAAGGAAGGTGCAGTTCAAACTATCACTATAACGCGTGCCAAGTTTGAAAATGTTCCCGACCTCGACACCACGAACGGCTTTCATCGGGTTGCCGTGCAGTGGGTCAAGATCACCTTCACGGGTAGAGACAATATCGGCTACGATATCGGCTTGATAGTCACGCCCGTAGTTGACGTTGAGGAAATGATAACCGGCTTCATTCGCACCCGCGACCAAATTGGGTGACTGTGGAATGAGATCATCAACAATGACCAGCGCATTCTTTACGCCAATCGGCGACCCGTAACCTGCCACCGCGCCCGTTCTAGCAATTTCGTCAGGCTGTGCAGGACGCATACCATTGGCATGAAGTGCTTTGACCAGCTTAATCTCATTGACATCCATATCCCCACGTACAATGGCTAAAACGAACTGCTCACGCGTCTGATTGTTTTCGGTGATGGTTGCTACTTGAAAGACGGCCTTTGCCGTACACGCAGTTGGGATATTAAGGAATTTAGCTAGTGCTTCAATGGTTGTGGTATTCGGCGTAGCAATTTTCTCTAGTGGCTTTGGCGGCTCGACCGGGGGAATCGGCTTTTGCGAAGTGGCAACCTCACGGTTGGCAAAGTAACCACTTTCTTCGGCAATCATCAGTGTGTCCTCCCCTATTGGGGTGAGATACATGAATTCATGCGCTTCTTTGCCGCCCATCATGCCAGTGTCGGATTTCACTGCAATGGTCGGCAATCCACAGCGGTCATAAATGCGGTAGTAAGCGCTGTAGTGCGCGCGATATTGTTTGTCCAACCCTTCCCAATCCGCATCTAAGCTGTAGCTATCCTTCATGGTGAATTCGCGCACGCGGATGAGTCCGGCACGGGGACGCGGCTCGTCGCGCCACTTCGTCTGAATCTGATAGACCAGCGCCGGAAGCTGGCGATAGGAACGAATTTCCTTTCGCACAAGATCGCTGACAATTTCTTCATGGGTCATGGCAAGCACCATGTCATGGTCGGCGCGGTCTTTGAAGCGACCCATTTCAGGACCGATTTTGTACCAACGACCTGACTCCTGCCATATATCAGCGGGATGGATAACTGGCATAGTGATTTCCTGACCACCAATCGAATCCATTTCTTCACGGACGATTTGTTCAACTTTCGCCATCGCGCGTTTGCCCAAAGGTAAGTAACTGAAGATACCTGCCGCAAGTGGGCGAATGAATCCCGCCCTTAGCAAGAGTTGGTGACTGGCAACATCGGTATCATTCGGGGCTTCGCGCAAGGTTTGGCTAAACAACTGGCTCATCCGCATATTGGTGTATCCTGTTAAAAGAGAACTATTTTGTTTTCACAATCATTATAGTGTAATCATCGGCTTCTAAAAGTTCAAGAGGGGTCAAGGCAATAATGATGCGTTTCATTAAGTCCGCATGGCTGCCGACAGCGATTATCATCTTTGCGATCCTTATGCGCTCGTATGATTTCTTTCAACGTGGGCATGATGCCGACATGTTTTTCTTTAATGCACGATGGGCAAGAGATATACAACGATCAGGGCTGTTCCAGCTTTACTATTTCACGCCAGATGTGAATTATCCGCCCATTTTTCTATTCATTTTGGCCTTTAGTTCGTGGCTTGTGCCGCCGTTCATCGCTGGCAACGTGATGCCGCTTGAGTTTGTAATGATCACCAAACTCTTTTCGGTCGCGGCAGAAGTTATCGTGGTTGGATTGATTTACTTCTGGATACCCAAAAACACACGCCTCAAATGGATTATTCCGCTGCTGCTGGCTGTGCATCCCGGATTGATTGCGACCAGTGCTTTTTGGGGTCAAACAGATGGAATCCTCACACTTTTTTTGGTATTGACCACGCTTGCCTTGAACCGTAACCAGCGCTTCATGAGCTGGGTGTGGTTCGCGATTGGCATGTTAATGAAATTTCAAGGCATCGTGCTGCTGCCGATGGTAGGCATTCTCTCGGTTCGGCGCTTCGGGATCATTTCGACAATTGGCGGAATACTGCTGGGATTTGGGGTTATTAGTTTCGTATATGCTCCATTTGTGGCTGGAAGTGGATGGGATAGTGCCATGCACCCCTTCACCACCGGCGCCGTGGATTTAAATCCGGTCATTACCGGGAATGCGTTCAACCTTTGGTACCTCATAACACCTTCGATTTGGACATTGTTACCCGCTGATTTGACCTATGTTCCAAAAGATAACGTCATCGGATTCGCTGGATTAACGCTCAAGAACATCGGATTTTTGATGTTGGGTGGTTACGTATTGATCGTTGTGATTTCAATGTGGCGGCAGTATGTGGAACGACGGGAGTTTGTGTGGGCAACTGCCCTGTATTTAGCGTTCTTCATGCTGCCCACTCAAATCCACGAACGCTATCTGTATATGGCAGCGGCGCTCTCGGTGATCGCGATTGTACAAGATCAGCGGATGTGGTTCATCGCACCAGTTTTAGGGTTGTCCTTCACGACCAATGTATTGGCGGTCGCGGGCGAACATTTCTATTGGTTTGGACTGGATTTAAAGACGATTCTTTACGGTTCAGAAGTGGCAACAGCAACTTTCAGTCTTTTCTGTTTGATCGGGTTGGTATGGATTATGGCGACAAAAGGTCATCAAGCGAAGATAATTTCAACGAGCGAGAATCAGTTGAAGCTAGAGGCCGCCTAAAGCACCGCTATTTATCCCACTGGCGACCGGCGTTGATATTGAGTTTTTCCATGACCGCCTGCCCCAAGTCGATGTCATGAAGACGAGCAAGCTGAAGTAAGTAGAGCAGCACATCTGCCAGTTCGCCTGCAAGTTCGGCGTTATCCGCCGTTTTTTCCGACCACTGGAAATGTTCTAACACTTCACTGGCTTCGAGCACTAAAGAAACGGCGAGGTTCTTGGGGGTTTGCGGGTGGGCGGAGTCCGCTTTATACCAGCCTTTGCTTTCGACAAAAGCTTCCATGGCGGCTTCAAGGTCTTTGAGTTCCATGTGTGTCCCTGACTATACGCAGCTTAGTAGGCGTTCTTGCTGCGGCGGAGTAAGGTACTCCAAATCGTGCGGATGATGATTTTTATATCCAGCCATAATGACCAATTTTCAACATACCACAAATCATATTCGGTGCGTTCGGCGATAGAGGTATCGCCACGCAGACCGTTGACCTGTGCCCAACCGGTCATGCCCGCTTTCTCACGGTGACGTTCCATATAACGCGGGATACGCTCGCGAAATTGTAAGACGTAAACGGGACGCTCCGGACGTGGCCCAACCAGACTCATCTCGCCGACAAAAACATTGATCAACTGTGGGATTTCATCCCAATTAGTGCGGCGCATAAAGTGACCCAAACGGGTAACACGCGGATCATCTTTGATTGTCCAACCGGGGCCGCCAACTTCGGCATCAGGCCGCATGGTACGGAACTTGACCATGTGGAACGGCTTGCCATCTAGTCCCATGCGTTCCTGCGTATAGAAAACGGGGCCTTCTGACTCCAGACGCATCGCAAGAGCCGTCAGCAGCATGAACGGCGACAAGAAAATGAGGCCAAATCCCGCGCCGATCATATCCATGCCGCGTTTAAGACTGAGCCGCCAGCCACGCATGGCGATGTCGCGAACCGTGAGCAAGGGTGTACCACTAAGATCATCCACGCTGAGGTCGCCAGCCATGTAAGCGAACATGTCAGGGTAGATTTTGATGTCCACACGTCCACGCTGGCACAAGCTGATGAGTTCGACGATTTCCGCCCGCTGTGCGTCAGGTAAGGCAATTACAACTTGATCAACAGCAGAACGATCAATCAAGGTCGGCAAATCGTGGTAGACACCGATGACCGGAATACCGGAGACATTTCCGCGTGTGCGGGTTTTGCCATTTACAACCACGCCAACAGGGTTGTATCCGAGGGCGGTATTGGTAGTGATTTTACGGGCAATCTCACGGGCAATCTTGCCATTACCGACGATGAGGAGATTATCTAATCCTAGTCCGCGTGTACGCAGCCAGTAGCGAAGCGACTGCTGAACCTCACGTCCCGCAATGACCAAAATCATGCTAAAAATCCAGACGTAAAAGAGCAGCGCACGTGGATAATCCACTTCAAAAATACTGTTGTTAAAGAGGATGCCCTGCAAACCATAGACCATCAATGAGCCGACCGTTAGCACACCCACAACTTTACGGGCGTGGTCGATACGGCTGATAGCACGAGGCAGGTGATATAGACGCGAAAGGTACAACGTAACTACAACTACGGCCACTTGAAGCATCATTGTCGGTACGTAGCTGACAAAACTTGGGGGTTGGGCCGGCTGATTGAGAAGCGGCAGTGTGAGACGCGCCATATAACCCAAGGCAAAGGCAAGCGCCAGCATCAGCGCATCGACTATCGGCTGAATAACGTTGAGTAAGGTACGAACACGGTTGCTGCGAGATAATGGCGGAACGCGCAAATCCTGTTCTAGGTTGACGTTTGACGCAGCTCCGGCAGCAGCTCCGGCCCGCCCTTGAGCATCAAGCCCAGTATCACCATCAGATGAAGCCACAGGGGAGTCGTCCGGCGATAATGTTTGCGGTAGAAGATGAGCATCGCCCGTTGAAACTCGAACTGTGCCTTCTTGCTGCGGCGGCTGGATGCCCTTTTGATGTGCTTGACCATCACCTGCGGATGGTAAAACACTTTCCACCCGGCCTCTTTTATCCTGAATGCCCAATCGAGGTCCTCTCCATACATGAAAAACATCTCGTCCAGCAGGCCAGCATCACGAATGGCTTCCCGCCGAACCTGCATGTACGCGCCGACCACCGAGTCTACCTCAAGTTCTAGGTCGGGGTCAACGAACGTCATATTATAGCGCCCAAATCGCGGATTGTGGGGAAACATCTTTGAAAGGCCCGAAAAACGGTAGAAAGAAACCATCGGCGTCGGGAAACTGCGACGGCAGGCGACATCTAGTGTCCCATCTTCCAAGACGAGTTTTGGCCCCGCAACACCCACATCAGGGCGCGAGTCCATAAATTGAACCATGCCATAGAGCGACTCGGCTGGCACTTCGGTATCGGGATTAAGCAGAAGCGCATAACGCGGCGCATCGGCATCTACATCGCCTTTGCCACGATAACCAAGTGCTTTTAGGCCAAGATTATTGCCGTAAGAAAAACCACCATTGGTCTGGCTGGCGATGACTTCCACCGAAGGAAACTCACTCCATACCATATCAGCGCTGCCATCGGTAGAGGCGTTATCGACCAGTACGACCTTGAAGGTGAAATCACCTTGGCTGGCGAGAACTGTTTGCAAGCAGCGACGTAGTAATTCTTTGGTGTTCCAGTTGACGATGACAATTCCGAGATCGAGCATGGTTTATCCCTCTGGAAGGGTATTGTATCACAGACAAGTCACCAGCTATCAGTCGCCAGTCAGCAGAAAATGCAAAAGCAAAGACGAATGTAATTGAACCACAGAGACGCAGAGAACACAGAGTTAATACAGAGTGCTTTTCCATAAAGTTCCGACACGTAAGATCACCCTACAGGATTATTTTAAGCGAAAATGAGGGCGAATAGGTTAGATTTTGGTAGCTTTTTCGAGGCGAATTGTTAAATGGGATAGGGATTGGCTGGAAAAGAGTTTGAGGTCGAATTTTCGCGTTTAGGTCAGCAGGACGCACAGCCGTGCACCCCTACAAACAGATTATTTTTGTGCGGTAGGGAGGGTTTTCAGAGGCGTGCCTTGGATGGCGGCGCGGAGGGCTTGGCGGTCATCCCACGGATATTCAGTTGTGCCGAAGCACATGCTTTGCTCGTGGCCCTTGCCACAGGCAATGACAATATCACCGGCTTGAGCCATCTGGCAGGCTTGGTAGAGCGCCTGACCACGATCTGACACACGGATGAAGGTTTGCCCCTCTACCCCACCCTGACTGATGCAGCCCTGCGCCATCGTTTCGAGAATATCGGTCAGCGATTCGGTACGCGGGTCTTCGGCGGTGAGGACGGTGAAATCGACGAGACGGGCGGCCACTTCAGCCATGAGACGGCGCTTTTCACGGTCGCGGAGGCCAGCGCTGCCAATAATGGCAATCAGTCGTTTGCCTTCAGTCAACATGCCACGACAAGCTTTGAGGGCACTTTCAAGCGCGTTGGGTGTGTGGGCAAAATCGACAATGGCGGTATAAGATTGTCCTTCGTCAATGCGTTCCATGCGTCCGGGGATGGATTTTACTAATCGTAATCCCTCATCTATATCAGAAATATTGATCTCCATACTAGATTCTAAGCTATAGGCAGTAGCAATTGCAGCCAAATTATTCATCAGATTAAATTGTCCAACTAATGACGAATAGTAGACAAATCCTTGCAAATTTTCCTTGGATTCAGGCTCAGCACCATAATAATCAAACCAGTCAAATACTATGAACTCAATGCCATTCGGCTCATAGCGAATATTTTCTGCCCACACATTAATTTTATTGGAAAGACCGTAGTGTATAGTCTTATCTGCCGAAAAAGTCACAAAGAAATTAGCGTTGGAATCATCGCCGTTTATCACACTGATTTTCGGCACAATATATCGGCCTATTTGTTTTCGGTACGACTGACTGAGCATCTCGAACATGCGACCTTTAGCGGCGCGATAGGCTTCGAATGTGCCATGATAGTCGAGGTGTTCGTGGGTGAGATTGGTGAGAACGGCCACATCAATATCCACACCGTTGATCCGTCCCTGTGCCAAACCATGACTGGTCATTTCGAGGACACAGTGTGTCAGACCATTGGCGACCATCTGCGCGAGAAGCGCTTGAATCTGTGGGGCGCTGGGCGTGGTGACATGTAAGCCGGTATCGACGGTTTTGCCGCCGAGATCGGCTGAAACCGTGCTGATGAGCCCAGCTTTGCCATCGGTGGCGACTTTGAGGATGCTGTGAATCAAAGTGCTGGTGGTGGTTTTACCGTCTGTACCCGTAATGCCAATGAGGATGAGTTTGCGCGAGGGGTAATCATGATAAGCGGCGGCCAGCCAGCCGGTGGCCTCCTGCGCGTTGCCGACCTGTACGTAGGGAACAGGCAAATCGGTGAGGTCATGTTCGCCGACGATAGCTGCCGCGCCGCGTTTGATGGCATCCGGAATAAAGTTGTGTCCATCAACCGAGAGGCCACGACGCGCGACGAATACGCCGCCGGGTTGAATGAGGCGGTTATCCTCTTCAACAGGTGCAGTAATGGGCTGAAGTTGATCGCCGTGAACGGCAAGGACATCCGGTACGTTGGCGATGAGATCAGAAAGGTGTTTCATGAACCCCTACCCCACCCCTTACCGCTCCGTAGTAACAGGGAGGGGAACCAAGGCGAGTGTTTTAGAGAAAAATTGCGCACGTACGTAGTTCGTTTTTGTATTTCGCAAAATAAAAACCGCAGAAGCACTGAGGCTACAGGATATTATACCCCTTTGGCCTCTGCACCTCTGCGGTTCAAGTCAAAGACAAGCGCTGAATTAGTTCAGACGCGCACCCAAGTCATTCAAGCCGCTGCGAACGCTGCCATCGATGACACGGTCACCGGAGCGAACGATCAAGCCACCGAGAATGTTGGGATCCACCACGAAGGAGATGTTGTCCGCGGCGATGGCCTTTTTGGCTTTGGCCTGTTCGGCATCATCAAGCGGCATGGCGCTGACGACTTCAACATCACCACCGAGCTTAAGAGCATCCTTGGGGACATCGGTGAAGAAGCCATCAACCAATGATTTGGCCTTCTTATCATCAAGCGCTGCGCCAATCAGCTTTTGGGTAGCAGCCAATGAGATGGCGGCGATTTGACCACGCAAGCCAGCCAACTGCTGATCACGTTCAGCGGCAGCCGCAGTACGGGCTTCGGCACGAATGCGTTCGGCTTCGGCACGGGCATCGGCTTCGATTTGCTTGGCGACTTCGTCACCACGAGCGCGTCCTTCTTCAACGGCCTTACCGATGTCGGCACGGGCATTGGCACGGATGGTTTCGGCTTCGGCCTCGGCGTTTCGGCGGGCATTAGCGGCAACCTGTGCGTCTTCCAAGCCCTTTTGAATGGTGGCTGAACGTGAGTCCAGCATATTGACAATCGGCTTCCAGAGCAAAGCTGTCAGCGCGCCGAAGATTATCAAGAAGTTGACGATCTGCGCGAACAGATAGCCCGCATTCAAACCGAGGGCTTCGATACCACCGGCTTGTTCTTCACCAGCGGCAGCGGCAGGTTCTGCGGCGTGGCTGTCAGTGGTGGCGGCAGTTGTTTCGCCAGCAGCCGGTTCGGCAGTGGCTTCCTGCGCCATGACACCAGCAGCAGCAACCAGCAGCAGCGCCAGCACGCCTACAATGACGAGTCGTTTCAACGTAAAGATTTTTTGCATGTCGGTTCCCCCTACGCGCTTACTGGAGCACGAACAGGATAATGAGCGCGACCACCAAGCAGTAAATAGCAACGGCTTCGGCGAACACGATACCGAGAATCATGTTCGTTTGAATGTTACCGGAAGCGTCGGGGTTACGGCCAATGGCCTGCAAAGCACCCTGCACCAGCAAACCGATACCGATACCGGGGCCGAGCGCGCCAACCATTGCCAAACCAGCGCCTACTGCTTTACCCAATGTAGTCAATTCAGGCATGTTACGTCGTTCCTCTCTATTACGTTTATAGTCAAATTGTTTGTATGGGCGGCATTATTGTCCGCCCAGTGTATCCGTTAAAATTAATGGGCGTGCGCCGGAGCGTCGTGTTCTTCTTCGACATGTTCAGCGTGTTCTTCACCATGCCCCTGCATAGCCTGAGCGATGAAGACCAGCGTTAATACGGCGAACACACCGGCCTGCGCAAGACCTACGATCAATTCCAGCGCATAGAAAACGACTGGAATACCTGTACCAACCAAGAAGAGCATAACCGCGATCAAGATACCACCGGCGAAGATGTTACCAAAAAGACGGAAGCTCAAGCTGACGATCTTCGACAATTCAGATACCAGTTCCAGCGGGCCGACGATCAGGTCAATCACACCAAGGGGATTTTTCTGTGCGTTACCCAGTGAACGAACCGGGATGAACTTCTGAAGGTAGTTCAGGCCGAGTTCTTTGAAACCGTAATATTGAATGAAGAAGAAGGAAATGAGCGCCAACGCAATCGTGAGATTCAAATCGGTGGCAGCAGGACGCACGAACGGCGTAATGTGATATTGATACTGGAGCAGTGGGTTCTCGGGGCCATTGCTGCTTAATTCGGCAGCGGTCGCATGGTTGAAGGCTTCGTGGCAAGCTTCTTCAGCAGCCAAGGTCACCTGTGTCCCACCATTCAAGGGTTTATCATTGCGAAGTTGATAGAGCGTGTCGCTAAGACGTGTAGCCTGATAACCGCTAGTACCGGGGTGAGCGCAGTGGAACAGGCCCACGCTTTCTACACCGGGGATGACACTCATCCAGTTACCAACGAGCAGGAACAGGAAAATAGTGGCAACCAGCGGGAAAATGGTCTTGGCGTTCTTAGGACCGGCGATTTGCTTGGTGAACCCATAAAGAAAACCAGCGATGGCTTCCAGCATACCCTGACCACGACCGGGAACGAGTTTTGTCCAGTTCTTGGACGCACGATTGACACCAATGGCAATGAGCAGGACGATCACATCAACGATGATGAGCGCGACCATGGTGTTAATGAGGTTGAACTTGGGACCTAAACCCAAAAAGTTCTTGACGAGAACTTCACCCGGCACCTGAATGACAGGGATAGCGGCAGCGGCATTGTTACTGGGGAGCAAGCCAAAAGGCACCCATGCACAGACAACAGCTGCAAAAATCAGCAGGATAATGCCGTACAAACAACCGCGTTGATTGGTGGTCATGTTAGACACGGGCATCTCCCTTCACTACCATGAGAAATCAGTTTATTTCTCAAAGACGAACCTCCTCTGTTAAATCGATGAATCAGTATCCTGCGGCTTCGGCTGCGCTTGTGTCCGTTTAATAAGACTCAAAACCATCCGAATTACGACATATAAACTGACCGGAGCGCTCACCAGCACCAGACCGACGGTGAACGGGCCGCGTAAACCGAGCAGCTTATCAATCACTATGCCTAGAACCAACGCGCCAATGATCGCGATTGTCATCACACAGCCTGCTGCTCCAGCAATAGTCGCAACAGAAATGTTAGTAATGCGTGTTGATGCAGGTGGTTCAGTCATCCGTATTAAAGTATGAGAATATTATCACAAATAAAGCTGCATTGCCAACGGAAATTATGTAAAAGTTCTAAATTGCCCATCCTATTTAACATATAGGGACAGTATTTGCCTGTCCCTATACGAAATATCCATATTTCGATCCCATTCCCTTTCGGATTAGCTCGGGAACAGGGATCGCGCGCTTTCGACTGCCCATGTAAAGACGACTTGAACGGCCACTGTTCCAACCAGCACCACAGCAAGAGCAGTGATACCCATTGCCCACGTATAAGTGCGGGAAACTGGAATGGGTTTGTCTTCATCTTCGCTGCGGTCAACATACATAACCTTGATGACTACAAGGTAGTAGTAGAGCGCGACAATCGAGTTCAAAACACCGAAGAGCGCCAACCAAGTCAGGTTGGATTGCACGGCGGCACGGAACAGGAAGAACTTGCCGACAAATCCGGCTGCTGGTGGCACACCACCCAACGAGAGCAGCGCCAATGTCATCATCAAGGCAAGGAATGGGCTACGGCGGCTAAGACCCGCGAGGTCGGCAATGGTTTCGCTGCCGGTAGCATTGCTAAACAAGATGACCACCGCAAACGCTAACAAGTTGGTAAAGACATACATGAACATGTAGAAGCCAACCGATGCAACCGCATCAGCCTGCCCTGCTACCGTTGCCGATTGGATGGCTGCGACACCGACCAATGTATATCCGGCTTGGGCGATGCTGGAATAAGCCAGCAGACGTTTAATGTTCTTCTGTGACAAGGCCACGACATTACCCAGTGTCATCGAAATGACGGCTGAGGCGACGACCAACTGCACCCAAAAGTTCTGGATTTCTGAACCACCGATGACAACTGTCGATGGGAAAACGGCGATGAGGAAACGTACCAATAAAGCAAAACTGGCGGCCTTGCTGGCGACACTTAAGAATGCGGTAACCGGTGTCGGCGCACCTTCGTAGACGTCCGGTGTCCAGAAGTGAAACGGAACCGCACTAATCTTAAAACCGAAGCCTACGACGATCAGTACTAATGAGGCCAAAACCGGAACCGGATTATTGGCGAATGCATCCGTATTGAGATACTGCGCCAGTTGATACAGATTGGTTTGACCGCTGAAGCCATAGAGCAAGCTCAGACCGTAGAGCATAATGGCAGAGGCGAACGAGCCGAAGAGGAAGTATTTCATTCCGCTTTCCATGCTCCTGTCATCACCACGCTTGAAACCCGCGAGGATGTACAAGGGAATGGAGGTCGTTTCCAGCGCGAGGAAGGCCATGATGAGGTCTGCCGCACCGGACATTAGAACCATGCCCAGCGAGGAAACGATCAAGATGATGTAGAACTCGCCTTTGCGTCCAATGCCTTTAACGTCGGCTGAGATCAAGCTGGTGATCGCACCTGCTGCCAGCACCATCACTTTAAAAATCTGTGACAGCGAGTCATAGCGGATCATGCCGCCCCAATATAAGCCGGCAGGTGTAGACGGCGAACCGGGATAAACGATAAGCGGAATGAGAGCAAGCAGTCCCAAACCCACTGCCGAGACGACCGCAATGTTCTTACGCTGGGTTTCCGTCCAGCGCAGGTCGAGCAGCAGCACAATGAAGCTAAGTGCGCCTAGCCCCAGTTCTGGTAAAACGACGAGTAAACTTGGACCAAGTCCAAATTGCGTTACATTCACAGTTAGTGACCCCCTCCGAGTATAGCCAGTACAGGTTGCAACCCGGCGGTAACCATCGGATAAATGATGCCCGGGAACACGCCAATAATGAACAGCGGTACACCGAGGAGTATCAAAATAATACGGTCGGTAACGGCGATGTCACCGACTTCAGGGTATTTCGCCGCATCAAACTCGCCGAAGAAAACCTGACTGGTGACACGCAGCACGTAAGCGGCAGTGATGACAATCGCTAGGGCTGAGATGATAACGATGATCGAGTAATAATTGGTCAGTGTAAAGCTACCAATATGGAGGGCAATGTCCGGCGAGGCTTTCCACATGCCTTGAAATATCGCAAATTCGGAAACGAACCCGCTAAAGAGCGGCATACCCATACTGGTCAAACCACCGATGACAAAGGCGAAAGCAACCCAAGGCATCTTTTTGGCGAAACCGCCGAGGCTGGGAATATCGCGGGTGTGAGCGCGGTCGTAAACCATACCGACACAGCCGAAGAAAAGTGCTGTCATCGCGCCGTGACTGAACATTTGCAAACCTGCGCCCGTCATACCGACGATGTTCATGGTCGCCCAACCCATCGTCACCAAGCCCATATGGCTGACTGACGAGAAGCCGATAACATATTTGAAGTCGCGCTGGCGAAAGGCGATAAACGCGCCATAAACCACATTGACTAAGGTTAGGAAAACTATCCACGGAAGGTGAACCTGTGCGCCTTCGGGCATGAGTTGGACACCCATCCGCAGCGCGGCGTAAGCACCCAGTTTCATCAACACACCCGCATGGATCATCGAAACGGCGGTCGGCGCGGCAACGTGTCCATCCGGTGACCAGTTGTGGAAGGGGAACACACCTGCCAGCACCGCGAAACCGATGAAGACGAAGGGGAACCACAGCTTAGCGAAGGTGAGGACGTCAATACCGGCATAATTCGTGATATTGAAGGCTCCTGCTTCACCGGCTGCCATCAAATGCGTCATACTAAAGCTGAAGGTCGGCGAATCTTTGGCGATGACCCCGGCATCTTTAGCTGCTTGGAAGGCCGCTGCACCGTCACCCGCAAAGAAGTTGCTTGCGGTAAAGACCATCGCGATGACACCGATGAGTGCGATCACCGAGCCAATGAGGATGTAGAGCGTCAGCTTCATAGCGGCGTATTCACGCAGCTTGACCCAGCCCCATGTGGCGATGAGCAGGTACATGGGGAAGATTGCCAGTTCATAGAAGAAGAACAGGACGAAAGTATCGACTGAGACAAAAACGCCGTAGACACCAGCGACCAGCAGCATGAAGAAGGCGAAGAATTCGCGGGTGCGGTCTTCAATGCGCCATGAGATGAGCACACCGGCAACCGTCACCATACCGGTAAGCAGCACCATCGGGGCATTCAAACCATCAACACCGAGGTGGTAGCTGATACCCAGCGTACTTATCCAAGGTATGTTTTCTTCAAAAGCCAACCCTCGTACAAACATTTGGGTTGCTTTGAACTGTCCACCTGCCGCCGCGATTTTATCAAGATCAGCCGTCAGCGCACTCACTTGGCTGTTGTAGCCGAAGTAAACGGCTGCCGACAGCACCAGTACGATACCGGCGGCGGTAATCGCGATACCGCGTATCAGGTCACGCCTTGACGCGTCAATCGCCAGCATAATGAGCGCTGCGACAATCGGCGTAAAGATAATGACACTCAAAATCGGAAACTGAAATCCACCCATAATTTCTTCCTTATTATGAAGGTCTGCGGCTTACCCGCCGAGCAACTTCATCACCGAGCCGTTAATAATCGGCATAATCCAATTTGGCAGCAGCCCGGTAATCAACATCAAGACCAACAGCGGCGAAATGGCAATGGCTTCGCGCAGTTCGATCTCCAGATTGTAATCTTTCCAGTGCATATTGAACGGGCCGTGCAAAACTGCACGAATTCCCTTCAAGATGTAACCGCCGGTAAAGAGCAAACCGAGCATCGAAATGACGGTTAGCCATGTAAAGACTGACCACGAACCGCGTACCACCAAGAATTCACTAACAAAGCCGTTCAAACCGGGCAATCCGAGGCTTGCCATACTGGTGAAGATAAAAATCGCGCCGTAAATCGGAGCTTTCACCCAGAAGCCGCCGTACTGCGTCATATCACGCGTATGCGTCTTGTGGTAAATCGCGCCAGCCAGCAAGAACATAGCGGCGGAGGTCAAACCATGATTAAACATCTGCATGACCGCACCGTTAGTGGCGAGAATGGCACTTTGCATATGTTCGGTGCTGGCACTTGCCCAATTCTGTGCGTATGCCAAGGCGGCAACTGCCAAGCCCATGGCGACAAAGCCCATGTGGTTAACCGAACTATAAGCCACCAAACGCTTGATGTCAGTTTGACCAAAGGCCGCGAACGCGCCTAAGACGATACTGAGCATGGCGAGAAAGGCAAAGATACCTGCCCAATTGGTTTGGATTGCGCCGAGAATATTAATCGGTGCGATCCAGACATCGGGGAAAATCGGAATGACCAAGCGCAGGAAACCGTAAGCACCGAGCTTGAGCATGACACCGGCCAAAAGCATCGAACCAGCGGTCGGCGCTTCGCTGTGGGCATCCGGCAGCCATGTGTGGAACGGCCACACCGGCACTTTGATGCAAAAAGCCACGAAGAAACCGATGAAAGCCAGCGCTTTGACCGTCTGAATGGGAATACCGAGGAAACCGGCGGCGCCATCACCGATGAACTTCGGCCAAATGGCGGTGATCGTTTGAATATCAAAGGAAGGCGCGCCGGCAGCATAACCCGCAATCGCCGGATTAGCCTGTTGAGCGGCGCTTACGATATTGCCGGGAACCTGTGACATCGACCAGCCGATCATTTGCATGGCGAGAAGCATACCGAGTGAACCACCGATGCTGTAGATGAAGAACTTGGTCGAAGCGTATTTGCGGTTCGGGCCACCCCATTGGTTGATGATGAAGTAAATCGGGACGATGCTCAGTTCGTAGAACAAGAAGAAGATCATCATGTCCATGGCTACGAACACGCCGAGCAAGCCTACTTCGAAGAACAAGATCAACGCCATATGGACGTTTACGCGATCATCAATCTCAAAGCTGATGAGGACTGCCAGCGGTGTCAAAATGCCCGTGAGCAAGATCATCGTCGCGCTAATGCCATCAATGCCAACGTGCCACGATGCACCAACCAGCGAGAACCACGGCACATTGACGACCATCTGGTATTGATCTGCGCCAGCCTCCCGATTGTAATTGGCAAACACAGCAATGCACAATGCGCCGACGACAATCGACAGCGCCAGAGTTGTCCACCGTACAATCTGCTTGTTACCCGGCATCAGCAGCACAATTGCACCCGCAACACCCGGTGCAATCAGCAAAAATGTCAGAACATCGATCCCCAAAACTGTCATAATATCAACCTCAAGGTTGTTCTTGTGGTGGTGACCTTTTCAGTATCACCACTGTGAAAACGCACTATCACTATTTCCGATTAAGGTGCAACCGCGGCCACTGTCGATTGCGATAAGAGTCCCGAACCGACAATGAATATGATTGCGATTAAGATCACGGCAATGGCTACATACAACATATACTGTTGAATACGTCCGGTCTGAATACGGCGGAAACGCGCGCCGAATACAGCAATGAGTTCCGGGATACCGTCACCCACACCGTCAATCAACCAGATGTTAAGCAGCTTGATGAAGTCACCGATCCAAATGAAGATCTTCGCCAGCGCATGTAGAATACCGTCAATGATACCTTTATCCAAGAACTCGCTGACAACCACGCGAGAGAACCATTGCGACGGCTTGATGAAAACACGTACGTACAGTTCATCGACATAGTACTTGTTCTTGAGAACTGGATACAAACCACCGAGCATAGCAATCAGTGGATCAGGCTCACCTGCCACCAGCGGCTTACGCCAATACATCAACCAACCGACGTAGATACCGCCGAGCGCCACTAAGAATGAGAACAAGACCGGAATAATGCTAAAAGTCAATTCGGGTGGTTCTTCCAAAAGGGTGGCACCGACGAAGTGAGCAAACGGATTGCCGTGTGACGAGAAGATCGAACCGAAGAGCGGGAAATCAGGATGAACACCGACGAAGCCCGCAACTACCGCAAAGAAGGCAAGAATGATCAGCGGTAGTGTCATGGTCGCGCTGACAACGCCCTGCCCCAAGTTGGCATGTTTGGCTTGCTCGGTACGTGCATCACCCCAGAAAGTCAAACCGATTTGACGCATGGTGTAGAACGCAGTTAAGAAAGCCGCTAGTGCTAACATGACAAAGACCAGCGCATGAGGGCCAAAGCCTTCTGTCAAGCCATGCCACGCATCGGCCAGAATTTCATCCTTTGACCAGAAGCCGGCAGTAATTAACGGGAAACCGGCGAGCGACAAACCACCGATTAAGAAAGTTATGAAGGTTACAGGCATTCCCTTACGTAGGCCACCCATGTTCATCATATCCTGCGGGTCGAAGTGCGGGGCATCATGACCATGTGTGTCATAACCTGCTTCATCGTGCGGGTTATGGTCACCGTGTTCGCCGGCAATGACGTGGGCATGGGCTTCAGACGTTAGGGCAAGATCACCGTGTGAACCGGCAGCTGCGGGCAACAAGCTATGATCGTCTTCTTCATCGTGGCCGTGTGCATGTTCATGAACATGATGATCGCCGTGCTCCATGCCATGAATGACGGAACCGGAGGCCATGAATAACAGTGCTTTGAAGAAGGCATGGGTGATCAGGTGAAAGGCGGCGGCGATATAAGCGCCGATGCCGAGCGCGGCCATCATGAAGCCGAGCTGTGAAATCGTTGAATAAGCCAGAACCCTCTTAACATCGTTCTGAGCAACGGCAATCGTCGCCGCGAACAGTGCTGTGAACGAACCTACCACGGTCATCAACAGCAGCGGCGGCGTGAGCAATCCATGATGCGGATCACCACCAGCAGCGAAAACCGGATACATACGGATGATGGCGTAAATACCAGCGGACACCATTGCAGCCGCATGGATCATGGCGCTAACCGGTGTCGGGCCTTCCATCGCATCTGGCAGCCAGACGTGCAGCGGGAACTGCGCCGACTTACCGATGGTACCGATTATCAGGAATATACCGATTAAGCTGGCGGCGCTTATGCTGCCGAAAATCAGCGCAGGTGTATTCGCCAGAGTCTTGAGAACTTCTTCGTTGTGCAAAATCTCGCGGAAGCTGAGTGTTCCGGTGAGCGAGTAGAGGTAAACGATACCCAGCAGCATGATGACATCCGCCACGCGGGTGGTGGTGAACGCCTTGATGGCTGCTTTATAGGCGCTTTCTTTTTCGAACCAGAAGCCGATGAGCAGATACGAACACAAGCCCATAACTTCCCAACCGACGAACAACAGCAGCAGGTTATCGGCTACTACTAAGGTCAGCATTGCGCCTGCGAACAGCGAAATCAGCGCAAAAAAGCGCGACTGCCGTGCGTCACTCGCCATGTAACCAATGGAGTAGATGAAGATGCAAAGGCAGGCCAGCGGCACCATAAACAGCATGGCGCTATTTAGCGGATCGACCAATACCCCCATCTTGAGAGCGGTCGCACCTGTTGCCAGCCAGTCAAAGTTGCTGCCAAACACTTCTTCACCCAGATGCGGGGCGTTTAGTGCTGAGCCAACCACTGTCCATGCAATTAGCCACGCCGATATAATGCCGCTCAAACCAACGATGATGGTGACGGCACGGCTGGCAGGGCTGGCAACTCCGACATTCAACCCGAAATAACCGGGATGATTGTGGTCAGCATATTCAGGGCTGGTAGCAGGCACAATTTTTGCCCGATTGGTCAGCAGCGTAATAATGAAGAACGCTAGCAGCGGCCCCAGCGGCACCAGCCAAGGCAGCAAATTCGGGTTGCCTACAATCGTAACATTTTCCATAAGTTCGACCTTCGCTTCGCTCTCTATCCGCACCCAAACAATACACAAGCGGCCTCGCGGCTCGCCAATTTATTCGGATAGGTTCTAATTTACCACTTCAACATATCTACATCTTCGACACTGACCGACCGGCGATTACGGTAGACCGAAATGATAATCGCCAAGCCGACGGAGGCTTCTGCCGCCGCGATGACAAACACGAAGGCCGCAAAAGCCTGTCCTGCCATATTGGTCGGCTCTACATAACGCCAGAAGGCAATCAGGTTAATGTTGACAGCGTTCAACATCAGTTCGACACTCATCAACACGGCCACTGCGTTACGGCGTGAAAGCACACCATAAGTTCCGATACAGAACAAACCTGCAGCTACTGCCAGATACATCCACAAAGGTATCATTCGTCATCACTCCATCAGGTGAGGGCTTGCCAACGCCAAACCCCTACTATTCCCGGTCATCGCGCGCGATTACAATGGCACCGATCATGGCTGCCGTCAGCAGCAAGGAAGCTACTTCAAAAGGCAGCACATATTGATTCTGGTCAACTAATGCTTTACCGAGATCAACTGTCGTTGCAACAGTATCCAAAATCGGCTTGCCAACCTGCGAACCGTTGTTGCCCCACACCGGCAGAATTACGCCCACCATCAACAGAACAAACAGCGCTACCGCGACGATACCACTGAGAACCCATTGACGATTATAGAGTTCGCGCAGGCGGGTCATACTCCGTGTCAACATGACGGCGAACACGATCAAAATCGCAATCGCGCCGATGTAGACTAAGACCTGCACTGCCGCCAAGAACGGAGCGCTCAAGAGCACGAAGAAGCCTGCCGCACCGAACAAGCTCAAGATCAAGTAGAGTGTGGCGTGGATCAAGTTACGGGTTGTCACTACACCGAGCGCACCACCCAAACTGAACAGTGCGAATACGATGAAGGCAACGGTTGAAGCATTAAATTCCAGCATAATTTCGTCCTACATATGATGCAGCCATGCTCGCAAGCGCCTGACTACATAATCAAACAGCTACGTAGTTAATCCCCAACAGCGTGTACAGGTGAAGTTTCTTCATGTTCGCCGCGAACCGGAACGGCTTCATCAGCTAACCGTTGGCTGCGACCAATGTTGCGAATGAGGTTAAAGAGAACCAATCCCAACACCAAGTTACCGGCAAATAAGATAATCGTCTGCGGGAGTGCAGCACCCAGCGTACCATCTTGCGGGGCCAAGTTAAGCCACTGGATAAGCTTCAATAAGAAAGCAGTCAAGATGACATTTGCGACCGAAACCGGCACGAGCCATTTCCAGTTGAGCGCCATCAGTTGGTCGATACGAACGCGCGGCACCGTGCTGCGAAGAACCAGCGCGAACAAGTAAACGACGCCTGTCTTCAAACCCAGATAAATGAAACCCAACACCGGAATTTGTTCTACACCCGGGCCCCACCATCCACCGAGGAAAACCACAGCCGTCAACAAGCAGGCAGTAAAGGCGTGCATAAACTCACCCGCCATGAACATGCCCCACTTGAAGCCAGAGTATTCAATGTTGTAACCAGCGATAATTTCCGATTCCGCTTCGAGCAAGTCAAACGGCGCGCGTCCGGTTTCAGCGAGGTTCGCGATGAAGAACAAAATGGCAGCAATCGGAGCCATGAAAAAGAACCACATACCGCCCTGCTGACGGGTCATTTCCTGCATACTCATCGTACCGGAAATCATGACAGGGATTAGGAGGGACAAAACCAGCGGCACTTCATAACTGAGCAACTGCGCGATAGTACGGAAAGCGCCGAGCAGCGCATATTTATTATTGCTCGACCAACCGGCGATCATGATTTTGACTGTTCCGATGGAGGCGACCGCCACAAAGTACAGGATACCGATGCTCAAATCCGCGCCGATGTGCAGAGGAGTAAAGGGAACAATCGCCCAAATCAACACCACTGAAGCGAAAGCGATTATAGGAGCAAGATTATAAATGAACTTGTCCGCTCCCTGTGGTGTGATGTCTTCTTTGGTAATCATCTTGACGGCATCAGCGACCGATTGCAGTAAGCCGAACGGGCCGACGCGGTTGGGGCCGATACGATCTTGAACGCGGGCGGCAACCTTACGCTCGACCCAGATCAAGAAAATAACCGTAACCAGCGGCACTGTCGCGACCAATACTACGCCACCGAGCGCAGTCAACAAATTCGCCAGATCAGGATTCATGCCGCTTTGTACAAGGCAGGCCGCCAAATTATTGATACTACAAACGTTTTCCATAAGCTTACACCTTCACCCGGCACCCACCGGCATTAGACCCACTCCAGAGCATCTTTGCGCCAAGCGTAAATCAGTGCATCGAATAAGAAAAAGACAAACAACAACCCGGCGAAGAACCCAAAGAAATCGAGCTGTTTATAAGCCAATGCCCACGGGAACAAGAATACAATTTCCACATCAAAGACCATGAAAATCAGCCCGTAGATGTAGTACTGCACCTTGAACTGAATCCACGTATCGCCCACTGTTTCCACACCACATTCATAGGTGGATTGTTTGATGCTGTTGGGCTTATGCGGCGCGAGTAAATGCGCCATAAAAATCGGTAGAAATGGGAAAATCCATGCGATGGAAAAGAAAACACCGATGAACGCCCATTCATTTAGTACTGCCATTGGAGCGCGCTCCTGAGCTATGAAAACTTTTATTTACGTCTGTGTAAAAAATAAATGTCATGTGTCAATTGTGACAAACTACACAAGTATAGCATAGACCCAAACCACGTTGCAATGAATTGGATAACATTTGAAACGAATTTGTCATGTTGGGTCAACGGCATACCATGTGGGGACATTCTAACACACCGCTTTGGATATAACAAAGCCCGATACGCGTCCAATTCATACTAAAATCAGACCATCTTCAAACATAACGGAAAGACTTGCATTTCCATGTGCTATCCTCTACAAATGTCTTGACCACTGATCTGATTTATTATGGTGCTGTATGAGTGTAGAGCAACAATTGATTACTGCTGCTGATTGGGACGCGTTTGTCGGGGCGAACGTCCACGCACACGTGTTACAGCAATGGGCTTGGGGTGAGCTCAAAGCGGCTTACGGCTGGAAAGTTGAACGACTATTCGTCCGCGATGATCGGGGGCAAATTTTGGCACTGGCGCAGGTGCTGTTTCGTACCCTGCCCTTGCACCTCGGTACGATGGCTTATCTGGCGATGGGTCCGCTGGTTGTTGATCCATACCCTGAAAAAGTCCAGCCGCGTGACTATGCCTTAGCAGTGCTCTGGGAACGAATCCGGCAATCTGGTTTAAACCATCGCGCCGCATTCCTGAAGTGGGAACCGGGGATTTTTACCAATGGGCTGTCTCAGGAAGCCGTTATTGAAACTTTGATACATGGAAAGTTCCAGTATCTTGGTCTGCGGCAAAGTCCACAAACCGTACAGCCACCTCGCACAGTCATGATCGACATCAGCAGCGACGAAGACACCATTCTGGCACGAATGAATCAAGGGACTCGCCGCAAAATTCGCCAATCACTCAAAAATGGAATCACCTATCGAGAAGGCACGAAAGCCGATGTGAACATCTTCACCGGTATGATGAATACCACCGGCGAACGCAACGACTTTGGTGTGCATGAACCCGCTTACTATCAAAAAGCCTTTGACCTGTTTGTGCCACAAGGCGATGCTGCGCTCATTTTGGCTGAACATGAGGGTGATCCACTAGCAGGCATCATGGTGTTCGCTAAAGGCAAAACCGCGTGGTATCTATACGGCGCATCATCCAATATTAAACGTAATTTGATGGGCGCATATGGTGTGCAATGGGCGGCCATTCAGTGGGCGAAGGCTAAAGGCTGTACCGAGTATGACATGTGGGGCATCCCTGATGAGGATGAGACGATACTCGAAGCGCAGTTCGAGTCGCGCTCGGATGGGTTATGGGGAGTTTATGGATTCAAACGCGGTTGGGGTGGCGAAGTCGTGCGTTCGCTCGGCGCGTGGGATAAGGTTTACAATCCAGTGATTTATGCGGCTTATCAATTGGCGCTGCGGGCGAGGGGCTAGAAGATATGGTTCAGGCGATGTTTGATTTGACGGGACGCAAGGCGCTCGTCACCGGAGCAAGTCGTGGATTGGGTTATGGTATGGCTGAAGCACTGCTTGAAGCAGGCGCAGAGGCGGTGATTGTCGGCTCATCAGACCGAGTTCACAGCGCAGCCAATGAACTGGCGCAATCAACGGGTGGCAAAGTTCATCCCATTCAAACTGATTTGGGCAAACGCGATCAACTACGCCAATGTTTTAATGATGCTTTAGAAGTTTTAGGCACACTCGATATTTTAGTGGTGTGTCATGGGATACAAAGGCGTTCTCCTGCTGAGCAATTTCCACTCGAACAATGGGATGAAGTTATTGAAGTCAATTTGTCCTCCGTGTTTATGCTCGATCAACTCGCCGGACAAATCATGCTGCAAAAAGGCAAAGGTAAGATTATCAACGTCGCTTCGTTGTTGAGCTTCAGCGGCGGGATTACTGTTCCAGCTTATGCCGCAGCCAAAGCCGGTGTCTCACGCTTAACCATGTCCTTCGCCAACGAATGGGCGGGACGCGGCATCAATGTCAACGCCATTGCGCCGGGGTATATGGACACAGATTTAAACACCGCGCTTAAAAGTGACACCAGCCGTTATCAGGCAATCACGAGCCGCATTCCAGCCGGCCGATGGGGAACTGCCGACGATATGAAAGGTATTACTCTGCTCCTAGCATCGGACGCATCCGATTACATCAATGGCGTGACCATTCCCGTTGATGGCGGCTGGATGGGTCGATAGCACATAAAGCTGAGGCGACAATGAGCGAAATAAATCCAACTCAAGAGCAGATTGATGGCGCACTTACAGTTTTGGTGTTAGCGCGAATTGATCCATCAAGATACTTTTCCAACAGCAAGTTTGCCGTTAATAGTTTTATGAGTGGTTTTTGGGCTGCTTCAGCATTATGCGGGATTTATCCAACGGGCGAGATGGAAATATTAATAGAACGTGGATGGAAACGAACATCTTTTGATCCAGTATTGGAAATGGAAAACGAAGGGTTGTCTGAAGCTGAGATAACCGTCGAAATACTCACGATAGCAATACTCACTCTTCAGCGAAACTACAAAGTGAATTCACAAGTTGTATACGACATACACAGGCAAATAAGGTCATCGAACAAACAAATTGAAGATGAACTGAATCACGAAGTCGAAACTGGCATTTTCAAGGTAAGTAACAAAATAAATGAGTTAAGAAAAAAAGATATTATCTTCAAGACAAAGCTAATGGCAGAACTGGAACGTGATTTGAGAGTGTAAAATAGATTGTGTAAATGGAATGCCAGTATAGAGAGAGAATTCTCGTTATAATACGTCGCATTTGTGACGAAAGAAAGGTATTCCGAATGAGTAGCAAAAACAAACA
>WGMX01000007.1 GCA_016124855.1 Anaerolineaceae bacterium
GTCCGTCAATATATTGAAGAACGTGAACTGACCGTCATGCTAGTGTTAGATGCCAGCGCTTCGTGTTTATTTGGGAGTAATGGTCGTCAAAAACGGGATTTAGGTGCTGAACTCGGCGCAGTACTAGCCTATTCTGCTATCCGTAATAATGACAAAGTTGGTTTAGCTGTTTTTAGTACACGTACTGAATTGTATGTACCCCCGCGCAAGGGTCGAAACCATATTTTGCGCTTGATTCGTGATTTGTTGACTTTTCAACCATCAAACCGAGGAACTGATATTGCAACGGCTTTGCAAATGGCTAATCGTTCTCTGAAACGCCGTTCAATTATCTTTTTGCTCTCGGATTTTCTCGCGCCTGTTGAAACCTATTCCACGGAATTATCACTATTGGCGCACCGTCATGATGTGATTGCACTTGTGCTGAGTGATTTGCTTGAGCGAAAGTGGCCGGAGGTTGGCTTAGCGCGTGTCGAGGATGCTGAAACTGGGCAGGGCATATGGATTGATACTAATGCTGCTCATTGGCAGCAGGCATTTTCTCAACAAGCGTTACGTTTGCAAAATCAAATTGATGCAGCCTTTGCGAAGGCAAATGTTGATTTTATTCACCTCGATACCAATGAAGATTATATTCCTCAGTTGACCGCTCTCTTGCAACGGCGAGTGGCTTCTCGCCGGTAATACAGCTTATGAAAAAGCACTTTGGGTCTGTATTCCTTGGAACGTTGATCTATATCTTATTTGCTTTCAACAGCGTTTTAGCAGCGGATCAAGCCTATTTCACGACGGACAATACAACCCCTTTAATTGGTGAACCAATTCAGCTTGTACTACATATTCGTATTCCCACGGGAGCAAAACTTGTACCGCCTGATTTTACAAAGCTTGGGGTGCCATTTTTCGTTAAAGAAGTTGGCTCATTGAATGTTGTAGGTCAAGCGGATGGTAATACCGAATATCAACTTCCACTGATAGTTATTTTGTGGCAAACAGGGCAATATTCAACCCCACCACTCATTGTTTCGTATCAACTTGGTATAACTGCTCCTGTCAATTTAACAGCCGAAAGTATTCAGTTTGTGGTTCCAAGCATTCTGAACGAAAGCGACCTTAGTCTGCGCCCATTGAAGCCACAAATAGATCTTCCGTATTTTCCAGTCTGGATGGTTGTGATAGTTTTAGCTATCGCTGGCGTATTGGCCTATATTGCACTGCGTTATCGGCTTATTAGACGAGTGCGAGTACAACTTCTGCCTAATAACAAAAATGACAAATGGCATCCTAAAGCGAATGCTGCCCTAATGTCTCTGAAACAGTTTGGGCAATCAGCAGATGACCCGCAGGCGATTTATGTTCAGGTATCGGCTTGCATACGCCAATATTTAGATGTGCGATTTACTCTACAAGCCAGTGATTTGACTACAAATGAATTATTAGCAACACTTGCAGAACAACAGATCATAGTCACTGATCAGCAGCAAAAACTCGCAGATATGCTCAAACGGGCTGATTTAGTAAAGTTTGCGAAGGTCGTTCCCAAACTTAACGTCGCTCAACAATATGCATCAATCGCCGCGCAGTGGATTCAATCGGTCGAACAAACGCAAGCCGAGCATACCGCAACATGACTTTTCGTCTAGCACAGCCACTTGTAAGCTGTATTCCGATACTATTTGTCGTATGGTGGTGGTTTAGGCGACGAAAGCAGCGCCCTTCAATACCATTCATAAAATACTCTGATATTCGTTTGTTTGATGGTCTACCAACGAGTTGGCGCGTTCGCTTTCAATGGCTACCTGATGCGCTTCGCTGGACTGCATGGGGTTGTTTAGTGATTGCTTTAGCCCGCCCTCAAACAGGGCAAAACCAGCAAATCATACGTGGACAAGGTATTGAGATTGTTTTAGCACTCGATATTTCAGGCAGTATGCAGAACAAGGACTTTTCCCCACAAAATCGTTTAGAGGCTGCTAAATCAGTTATTGATACCTTTATTCAACGGCGCGAATTTGATCGAATTGGATTGGTTGTGTTTGCTCATGATGCTTTTCAATTAATACCGCCAACTTTAGATTATGCTGTTCTCCGTACTAATTTACTCAATATCCAAAGTGCCACTGAGGAAGGAATTGCTGACGGCACGGCAATTGGGCTAGGTATATCCTCAGCAGCTAATATGCTGCGGTCAGGAAACTCTGCCAGCAAGGTTGTGATTTTGCTGACGGATGGCGCAAATAACGCAGGTGATATTGGCCCGATTACAGCTGCTGAAGCACTTGCCACTTTGAACATACGTGTTTACACCATCGGTATGGTGCAACCTGCTTTAGCTACTACAGCTGCCCAAGTTGATCCTGTTGATGAAAGTACGCTTAAAACTGTTGCTACTATCACAAAAGGACATTATTTCGCCGCTTCGGACTTGGCTGATTTGCAAAACATCTACGATCAAATTGACAGCCTCGAACGTTCCAATGTCGAACGACAGATTTTCGTTCGTTGGCAAGAACAATTCCTAATTTTTGCGGGATTCGGTCTGTTATTATTGGTTGTTGAGCGCATTTTGCGTCAAAGTGCATTTCAGGCGGTACCCTGATGATTTTCTTTAATCCTTCGGTACTGTTCTTGTTTCTCGTTGTACCTGTTGTGGTTATATTTTTGCGTTGGCGCGAAGCGATTTATCTGAAACGGATTCAACTGCTTGAGCCTAAAGTTACTCAAACTGAATTGCTAAAATGGAATCGTCGACGGTTAATTTTGTGGGGAACATGCGGTATTCTGGTCATTGTTGCCTTGGCACGACCTGCTTGGGGTACTGAAATCGAACCTGTTGAGACACAGGGTGTATCCATTATGTTTGTTTTGGATGTCAGCCGGAGTATGGATGCTCAAGATGTTCAGCCAAGCCGGATTGAGCGTGCCAAGCTTAGCTTGCAGGAGATGTTCAAGCAGCTTTCGGGTAATGAGATGGGGTTGATTTTGTTTGCTGGCAGTGCAATTGTCCAATTCCCTTTAACAACTGACACGCTATCTGCCGCTGATTTTGTAAAGGATGTTAGTACATCTAGCATCACTCAACAGGGGACAAACCTCACTAATGCTATCCGCTTAGCGATGCTTTCGCTTAATTCTGCCAGCAAGGGTAAACATTTAATTGTTTTATTGTCAGATGGCGAAGGGCATGAAGGCGATGTTAATCTTATAGTCAAAGAGGCTGCTCAATCCGACATCTCAATTCTTACAATCGGTTATGGGGATACCGGTGGCTCATTGATACCTATTCATAACCCTGATGGTAGCATTATTGACAAAACGGATGCTGCGGGAAACCGAGTTGTGTCTGCACTTGACGAAACCACTTTGAAAGCTATTTCCGATGGTAGTGAAGGACAGTATCAACATGCAGGTGCAGATGGAAGTGAAGTCACCACTTTAATGCGCTCTATTAGCCAATATGTACCCGAAACACTCAATCGCGGCATTCAAACCAAGCCGATTGAACACTTTGATATTTTTCTGGCCTTAGCTGTTGCTTTGCTAACCCTCGATATTCTGCTACCCGTAAGACAGCGAACGATTTGACATGAAAATCTATTTATTGATCGCACTACTTTTATGGGTTGTATGTGGTTGTACTACTAATCCGGCTGAGCGTAATAACGTGGGAAATGGTTTATATGACCAAGCGGATTATGATGGCGCGATAAAAGCTTATCAAGCTGCTCAAGTTGCTGCCCCCGATAACGCCGAGGCTTACTACAATTCCGCTAGCGCTTATAGTCAAGCAGGGGAGCTTGACAAAGCAGTTGATGCCCTAAAGCAAGCCTTGAAATTTTCCAATCCTGATTTAATCGCCCGCACTTATTATAATCTCGGCAATGTCTACTTTGGGATGCGGCGTTTTGACGACGCGGTTGTAGCGTATCAACAGGTGCTACTCTTGCATCCTGATAATGAGGATGCAAGACACAATCTAGAATTAGCACTTAAGAAACTTGTAGTGGCTTCGCCGACACCCACCTTGCTTGACGACGCTGCTACCGAAGAAGCTGATAGTGGTGGATTAACACCGACCGCAGTGCCTACTACAAGTTCAAATGAAGCCACGGCTTCACCCGATTCCTTGGATTCGCAACTGAATACGCTCACACCGCCTGTCTCAAATGAGACTCAACCAACATTTAGTGTTGATGATGCCCAACGAATATTGGATGCGGTACAACAAGCACAACAGCCATTTCCTAATAGTGCATTATCTGCTACTCCTGCTTCAATACAGTCTGGTAAAGATTGGTAAGTATGTCGCTGAGATTCCGCGTGTGGATGGCTCTTTTTTTTCTGGCTTTACTGCCTATTCCATCTGCCTTCGCACAGGATGGTCAAGGCGATGTCTATGTAGAGGCAAGTGTCGATAATGCTAATCCCTATATCGGTCAGCAGATCATCTATAAATTCAAACTTTATGATGCTGTTGGTTTAAGCAACCCACTCTATCAACCATCAGATTTTGAGGGGTTTTGGCGAGTCGATATTGGTGTTATTTCTCAAACAGTTGAGCAAATTAATGGACGGCAATATACCGTCACTACGATTGCTACCGCGCTCTATCCGACTCAGTCAGGTGAAGCGACAATTAAACCCTCAAGCGTCGTTTTGCCAGAAACCGTGTTTCGACCTAAGACCACTTTAACTACTCAGCCGCTTTTCATCAATGTACAAGCCTTGCCCGATGGGAAACCCGCTGATTTTGGTGGTGCGGTTGGACAGTTTGATATATCAGCGGTACTTGATCGCCAGTCAGCAAATCAAGGTGAACCGATTACGATGACTTTAAGCGTGAGTGGAACGGGTAACATTGAGCAATTGCCACCACCACCTTCGCCGCAAAAATGGCGTACAACCGTGACTGCTGGAAATTATTCAAGTGAATTGCAAAATGGCATCATCGTTGGGAAACGAGACTATCAAATTGTGTTTTTCCCGACAGCTACTGGTAAACAAGCGCTGCCACCTATTACATTAAACTATTTTGATCCTGATGCTGGTGTTTATCGCTCTGTAGGTACAGCGCCTGTTGATATTGAGGTGCAGGGAGATGCGAGTAATACATATGAACAACCATCATTTTCACCTGAAGCCAGTTTGAAACTAAAATCAGTTAGCAGCCTGATTGTAAATAATAGGTTGAGTATAGGTTCTCTTATACTCTTGTTACTTTTGCCCTTAGCGGTTGTTTTTATATCTTTTTTGTGGCAATGGACAAAAACCAAACGGCAAAGGCAGCATATACGAATTAGACAACAAAAGGCACTGCCGACAGCTATACAACAATTAAACCGTTTGACTTTTTCAGATACTCAAACTACTTATCATCAAATCAGTCAAATCGTTCAAAAATATATTGCAGATAAGTTGAATGTTAATCTGTTGGGTTCAAGCACATTGGATATTCTTGAACTTATTGATGATGCAGGTGTGCCTATATCTATTTTCAGTAATGTGATGACTCTTGTTCAGGAAATTGATGAGGGATTGTTTGCCCCATCTACACAAGACGTATCGCCATCACGCCGGGATGCAATCGTAAAACTCCTCACTGAGATTGACCACCAATGGGAGAAGCAGTGAAATTATTATTCGTGATGGTAATTGCCCTGAGTCTCTTTCAAGGGATAAACCCCGATGTGGATGAGTTGTTTCAAGAGGCAGAAATCGCATATGCAAAAGGGGATTTTCAGGAAGCGATTAAAGTATATCAACAGATGATTGATGCTGGTGCTCAAAACGCAGAGATTTACTTTAACCTCGGTAACGCTTATTACCAGTTGCACGATTTAGGTCGCGCATTAGTTAATTATCGGCGGGCAGAACAATTTATACCGCGTGATGAGGATTTACAACTCAATATCGCCCGTGTCCTTGCTCAGCGAGTAGATGCACCAAGCAATTTTGTGGCAATTGGCGATCAAATTGCTCATTGGGAAAGCAGCTGGCTCTCTATTGCAGAAATGGGGCTAGTTGTCCTCATGTTATGGTGGATAACTTGTGGATTTTTATCCGCTTATTTGTTGTTGAAACGCTGGAGAGAGTGGACACGATGGGGCGCAATAATAAGTGGTGTTCTTTTCGTTTTTATAGGTGCGGTGAGCAGTATTCGAGTAGTCGTTGATCACACTTATCCATTAGCAGTAGTTGTAAATTCTAGAGTGTCGGTTTTGACAGGGCCAGATACCCAATATATGGCAATATTTGAACTTCATACGGCAGGCGAAGTTCGAATTATGGAACAGCGAAATGGTTGGATTCGCGTTCAGCTTCCAGATTTGCAAGAAGGATGGATTAAGGCGGATTCAGTAGAGGTGATCTAAAGGGTATAAATTTATACCCTTTTAGATACGATTGATCACTATTTCAACAGTTCGGGAATTTGTTCGGGATTATCTGCCACTTTGACACCCGCAGCAGTTAAGGCAGCAATCTTTTCATTGGCTGTACCTTCACCGCCTTCGATTATCGCGCCTGCATGTCCCATACGGGTTCCGGGAGGGGCGCTTTTACCTGCGATAAATGCTGCGACAGGTTTAGTCATATGGGACTGGATAAAGTCTGCCGCGTCAATTTCTGCGCGGCCACCGATTTCACCGATTAAAACAACCTTTTCGGTTTCTGGATCGTCTTCAAACATACGCAGCGCATCTACAAAGTTTGTGCCGATAACGGGATCGCCGCCGATGCCGAGGCAAGTGGTTTGTCCCATTCCAGCTTGGGTGAGGGCGAAGACAACTTCGTATGTGAGTGTTCCACTTTTTGACACAACGCCGACGTTTCCCGGCATCGCAATGTAACCGGGCATAATACCAACTTTTGCCTGACCGGGTGTGAGCAAACCGGGACAGTTTGGTCCTATTAGTCGGCTGGTGCTGCGTTTGACATAATCGTAAACTTTGATCATATCAAGAATTGGAATGCCCTCGGTAATGCATACGATGAGCTTGATGCCCGCATCAACCGCTTCGTATATCGCGTCAGGGGCAACTGAGGCCGGCGCATAAATAATACTGGAATTGGCACCTGTAGCATCGATAGCTTTTTTAACCGTATCGAATACAGGCTTTCCATGAACCCATTCGCCGCCTTTGCCGGGAGTTACGCCGCCAACGACATTGGTACCATAGTCGATCATTTGCTTGGTGTGAAAACTGCCTTCACGTCCTGTAATACCCTGTACGAGCAGGCGCGTGTTTTTGTCAGCGAGAATTGCCATTATAGTGCTCCTTTTGCGGCATCAACTGCCTTTTTGGCAGCTTCTGTCAAAGTGGCTGCACTAGCTAAATTCGGGATTTTGGCGGCATCAATGATTGCTCGACCTTCTTCAGCATTTGTACCGGCTAGGCGAATGACCATGGGGACATTAGTTTTGACTTCATCAAGCGCTTGTATAATGCCACGAGCAACTTCATCGCCACGTGTAATACCACCGAAGATGTTAAATAGGACGGATTTGACGTTGGGGTCAGCTAAGATGATGCGCAGCGCAGCCGCGACCTTTGCGGCCTGTGCGCCGCCACCGATGTCGAGAAAGTTCGCAGGGCCAATGCCTTCGCCACCGTAGAGTTTTGTCATGTCCATCGTAGCCATGGCCAATCCTGCACCGTTAACCATGCAGCCAATTTGCCCGTTGAGCTTAACGTAGCTGATGCCGGCCGCGCGTGCCTGTGTTTCTTCTGCAGGTTCAGCATCAGTATCGCGCATATTGGACAAGTCCGCGTGACGAAACAGAGCATTATCGTCAATGATCATTTTGCCATCAAGAGCAATAAGCTGGTTGTCACCTGTGATGACAAGTGGATTTATCTCAGCTAAGACAGCATCGCTTGCCATGTATACCTTGAATAGATTGGTAGCAATCTTGGTAAACACCTTCCAATGCTCATGGGGGAGGTTGATACCGCTGGCAATGTTACGGGCTTGATAATCGAGCAGTCCTAGAAATGGATCGATTTGCTCACGGATAATCGCATCCGGGTTTTCTTTAGCGACTTGTTCAATTTCAACGCCGCCTTCAGAAGAAGCCATCATAACCGGTTTGCCAATAGTACGATCATTCACGATGCCAAGATATATTTCAGAGGCGATGTTTACGGCAGGATCAACAAGTACCTTGCGAACAATTAGACCTTTGATGGTCATGCCGATGATCTTTCCCGCTACTTGTTCTGCCTCATCCGGGGTTTGAGCCAGTTTTACTCCACCGGCTTTTCCGCGTCCGCCTGCTAATACTTGAGCTTTAACGACAACGGGGCCATGAAGTTCGCGAGCAATTTCATAGGCTTCCTGTGGAGTCGAGGCAGTTTTACCTCTCATAATAGGTATACCAAAGTCTGCAAAACGGAATTTGGTTTGATATTCGTGAAGATTCACGGATTGACCTCCGATTGAGTTAATTTTAGGCAAACAAGACAAGTATACACACGAAAATGTTAATAGACACGGCAAAAATGCTTATGGTAGACTGAACTCAACTAGGTTAAACATTTGTTATGTTTACATGAGGTAGGTAAAAGCATGGCACCAATTCGTGTGGTGTGTATTGAAGATGAATCGGAAATGATTGATCTTGTAAGTATGATTTTGTCGCGGGAAGGGTATCAGGTTAGTGGGGCAAGGGGAGGTTTGCTGGGACTTCAATTGGTTGAAGATACTCAACCTGAACTCATACTTCTTGATTTGATGATGCCGGATTTAGACGGATGGGAAGTATATCAACGACTGAAATCTAACCCTAAAACTACTGGTATACCTATTATTGTTGTAACCGCTAGGGCACAGAGCATCGATAAAATTTTGGGATTACATATTGCCAAAGTTGATGATTATATAACTAAGCCTTTTTCCCCAGCGGAACTTTTGGCAAGTGTTGAAAAGGTGCTAAGTAAGAAAAACACATGACTTTTCGTGATTAAACAGAATTAGGTGAGATGTGTCCGATTTTGTCCGATCCATTTTGTTGTAGTTTCTCTCATATGTTATCATGACATTCGGTAGACTTTAACCTGAGTGCCGTGCAAAAAAAAGCCCTCTACTTTATAATGAGTAAAGCGCATCAATTGACCCACTTACACACAGTCTGGAGCCAGTATGAAACGTTTATTCACGAACCAAATTGCTCGTTTGCTATGGTTGTTATTGATGTTTGTATTGGTTACAGGAATAGTTTCTGCTCAAAACCAGAATTTATTAACAAATCCGGGATTTGAACAACCATTTACGACTGTAGCTGGTTCTCCTCCACGTCAGGTTGCGCAGGGGTGGTCACCGTGGAATGTTGGTGGCGGTCAATCGGCCTCTGAAAATGTTCAGCCTGAATATTATCCGGCATCAGATGTAACCGATGGTTTAGGTGTGCCGCGTATTCGTAATGGGAGTGATGCACAACAATATCATTCCTTCTTCGCCACGCATGATGGTGGACTTTACCAAAGTGTGAGCGGGGTTACAAAAGGCGCTCAACTGCGATTTGGTGCGTATGTTTATGTTTGGTCAAGCACTTTTGATGATCCTAATAAGAGTGAAGACCCCGGTGGAATTGTCGTGCAAGTCGGAATTGACCCGACCGGTGGAACAGATGGCAGCAGTGCTAATATTGTTTGGTCTGCGCCGTCTATCCAATACGATGCGTACAATGAATACGCTGTAACTGCTTCGGCATCCAATTCAACCGTAACGGTGTGGATACGTTCAACGGTTACGACACCTGTCAAAAATTCGAATATTTACGTCGATGATGCATCGTTGATTGTTTCTACGGGTACAGGTACAAGTCCAACGAATACTACTGTTCCCCCGACTGCTACTGCGACTAAAACGCTGGTTCCCCCGACGAATACAATCGTGCCTGCAACCGCGACATCGACATCCACGACTGTGTCACAGCCCGCCAGTGCAACACCTGATCAGGCACAACCAACAGCAACGCAGACCAATACAGCCATTCCGTCGGTTCCAACGAATACAGTCGTTCCTACTTCAACAACGGCTCCGGCGCTGCCAACGGCAACCCAAGAGACTACTATTCCAACACAAGAAAACCCAACAGCGACTCCGAATGGTGGAGTTGACAATGTTCAATTCCCCGGTCGGCTCGTTCATATCGTTCGTTCGGGTGACACTGTAGGAAATTTGGCAACGCTTTACGGTAGCGACGTTGATGCGATTATCGCGGCAAACAACCTGCCAGAGAGTGCTCTGATTAAGGTGGGACAAGGGTTAGTTATTCCTGTTCGCTTGTTATCACCGGCGACTTCAACACCTACACCGACCCCTATAGCACCAGTGGCAACCGCGACGACTCAAGTCGATGTTCCAGCTCCTGTGCCGGGTAATGTTTATATTATCCAGCCCGGTGATACCCTAAGCCGTATTGCAGCACGCTTTAATACAACCACCGCGACGTTAGCTCAACTGAACGGCATTACCAACCCCAATACAATTTATTACGGACAGCGATTGATTATACCTGTCGCAGGGCAGGACACCGGAATTTCAGTGCCGCAACCACCTGCTCCCGCGCCGACTAATCCACCACCTGCGGCTGAGCCGGTAACATACATTGTTCAACGAGGCGATACACTGTTTAAGATTGCAGTGCGTTTCAATGTGACAGTAGCAGCTTTGGCGCAGGCCAACGGTATCAGAAATACAAATCTTGTTTATACTGGTCAGAGGCTCGTTATTCCATCATGAGTAAATGGCGGGTATTGAAGCAGGAACGTGGTAACAAGGTCGTGCTTAAGCGTGTCAAGTTGTGTGATAACTTTTGGACGCGGTTTCGCGGGTTGCAACTCGTGAGATATTTGCCAGATGATGAAGGGCTGTTGTTTGTTACGGGTTCAGAGAATAGGGCAAATACTACGATCCACATGTTCTTCATGTTTTTTAGCATCGGTGTTGTTTGGCTAGATGCATCAGGGAAAGTTGTCGATAAGTGTTTTGCGAAGCCTTGGCGGCCTGCATATGCGCCTAAAAGCCCGGCGCAATATTTTATTGAGGCCAAGCCGGGAATTCTGGATAAAGTACAGCTTGGGGATGTGCTGCAGTTCGACGAGGTTGCGGCATGAGTGTGCGAGTCATAGTGACGATGATGCTAGCGGGTTTGCTCTTAGGGCTGCCCGCTTTTTCTGTTGCACAAGATACGAATGAAAGTGTAGTTGTCCACGTTGTGCAACGTGGCGAAACGATGTATAGGATTGCACAAAATTATAACGTGACCGTTGAAGCTATTGCTTCGTTTAACAGTATCGCTGACCCGACTAATATACAGGTTGGTCAACGATTGTTGATTCCCACAAACGGTGAAACACGGTCTGAAGTGCCCGCAACACATGTAGTCCAAGCTGGAGAGACACTAAAAAGTATAGCCACTTTATATGGCCTAACTGTTGATGAGTTAGCTAACCGCAACAGTATCACGAATATTGACCGTATTTTTGTTGGACAAGTGTTAAATATTCGGGCATCATCGCCAGCGACTCCCAGCCCTATACCTACTGTCGAATCAACTGTTACCGGGGAAACCTCCGGTGATGCACCAAGTTTAATCTATACCGTTCAAGGCGGAGACACATTATTTCGCATTGCTACCCGTTATGGACTCACTGTAAATGATTTAGTGCGTGCGAACAATGTAACAGACCCTACTGTCATCTATTTGGGTCAACAGCTCATTATTCCGGGTGTTAAACCACTTCAGTCGGCACTGGATTTGCCACCTAATGTCAGCAATATTGTTGTTACTCCCACTATGTTTGTGGAGGGCCAAACGGGTGAAATTCGCTTAACTACTGCTGTTCCCATGACTGTGAACGGTACGTTTTTGGCTCGCAATTTGTCTGTTGCTTCGGATCAAAGTAGAACTCTCGACATTATCCTCGTTGGCATCCCTGTTTTCACCGACGCGGGCGTTTACCCACTTGCGCTGAGTCTCACAGACGGTGCAGGGCAGGTAACTCCGTTGGATCTGAATATTCAGGTGCTAGCCGGTGGTTATGGACGAGAATCAATAACTCTCTCCTCTAATCTTGCTGATCTCGTTGACCCAAATCTTGAAGCATCTGAGTTACAGAAAATGCAAGCCATAACGAGTAATTTTACGCCTTCACGTTATTTTGATGGTCCATTGAGTTTACCAGCCGCTGCTAGCATTTCTTCTCCGTTTGGGCGCAAGCGTTCGTATGACGGTGGTCCGTATGACCATTTTCATGCAGGTACGGATTTCGCCGCTGCTCCCGGTTCGTCTGTGATGGCCGCGGCGCCGGGCTACGTGGTATTTGCAGATAAACTAAACGTTCGTGGTAACGTGACTATCATTGATCATGGATGGGGAATTTATACGGTATATTGTCATCAGGCGACTCAATATGTAAAGGTCGGAGATTTTGTAAATACTGGCACAGTTATTGGGACTGTAGGTGCAACAGGCCGAGTGACAGGGCCGCACTTGCATTGGGAAGTATGGGTTAATGGTGTACAGGTTGACCCGATGCAGTGGGTGCAGCAATCGTTTTCGTAAAGGATTTTAGATGCCAGATGAAGGGAAAGTCAAACGATTGTTGGATCGCTTGCGAAACCAACCTAAATTGCCAATTGTCGACTCAAATCCTACACAAAGGGCAAGACCGCGTTCTGAGTTTAACTGGAATGACCTAAAGCTAAATCTTAAGATGCTGCTTGTGAAAGGTAACATCTCCGAGGTGTTTTTTAAAGAACTTGTCATTCCAAATTTGACGGGGCCATTTGATAAAGAACTCTATGTACGATGGCTGCAATCAGTTTGCTTGATTCCTTTTTTTCAAGAGGCGGTCGTAAATAAGCAATTTACTGATTCAAATATTCATTCCGCCCTTGTTTTGCGACAACGCCTGATTCCTTATTTGAGAGCTGTAGTTGCCTTATCACGCGATTATAAATGGCAGATTCTACAGTCATTGGACAAGATTGAACCTGAAAATCCCAAAGCAAAGGGCATAGACGACTCCTATTTATTGGGGGAAGTATTGTGGATTGCGCCAGTGATTGCTGCTGGAGCAACACAGCGATATGTGTATTTACCTACGGGACAATGGTACAACTTTTGGACCAATCAATTTGTCGACGGAAGCCAATATATAGTAGCAGACGCTCCCCTTGACAGGATGCCGATATTTGTGCGGGCTGGAACATTGCTTCCGCTGCATGAGGACGAGGCGACTCTGTCTAAAAGCCAAAATTCAACGCTCCTTTATCGGCTATATCCCGGTAATAAAGAGACAGTACTTTATGAGGATGACGCTGGTGGGTTTGACAAGGAACGAACAGAATATCGTTGGATTTATATCACCTGCAAATGGGATGATGGTAGATTTGTTATAAGCCGTCGAATTGCCGGTCAATTAAATCCTTCGTATGTGCAGATTCGGGTTGAGGTAGTTGGTCTAAGTCACGAGCCGAAGAATATCAATATAGATCGTCGTCCTGCACCGCTATGGTTTTTCGACCAAGGCATCTTAGAATTTACTACGGATTCATTTCAAGTTATTGAAATAGTGATGGAAGACCCGACAGAAACGTGGTAAGCAAATTCTATGAAAACGGGATGGCCTAATAGAAAGCCATCCCGTTTTATTTTGGCGTGAGTATTGATTACTCGAAAGCAGGGTCGAGCACTTCAAAGTTGGTGAACAAGAAGTGGTCGTGATAGTAGTGAATCCATAAGAACGAAAGAATCGCCGTGTAATAAGCGGTGTCAAAATGACGGTTAGGATCGATATTGGGAATAATGACACCAGCCAATTGGTAGACAATGATGAATACAATAACTGAGCCGACAAGCATCATTGTGCTAAGAGCGAACAATCCCCACGAATCTTTGCGGTTGCTGAAGCGGGCGACCAAAGGTGCGGTATGGTTCAAATCACCGTATTTCTGTTTGATTTTGATGATGTAAAAGGTGATGGCAAGGTACTGGAATGAGTGCCAAGTATTTGCACCTTGGAAAGCGGTATCCAAGTTGGGGAAGGCCGCCAACGGGAAAAACACGATTACCGTTAAACTGATGAATATCGTTTTGGGCCAGTTGATGATACCGGTACGATATTCGTTAATGGTCTTGATGATGTAGGCGATGAGTGCCACAAAGAATACGCCGGCTGCGGCGATAAAAAACCAAGGAGCTTGGAATGCTTCCGGAATTACCTTCGTCAAGTCGTTTGTTCCGACAGCAAATGAGCCGTTGCTAATTTTGTAGGCGGCCATCGGGAAAAGGCAGGTTAGAACGACTGCATAATCGATAATTCGAGCTTGTAAGCTAACCGCGCTGCCTTTCTTGACAATTGTATGTTCCTTATGGTTATACAGTTCTACGATGTAGGTCACCTGATGCATGACATGGAGCATTGCCCAGAAGAAGAAAATGGTCAGCAGCAAGGTCAAGTTGAGGAAGGCCAGTGATACGACGATGATGGGGATGATTATCGACGAGCGGATCAGCATCGGATAGCGCTTTTTGAAGTCCGAATCTAAGCCTGTCCGAAGCATTGTCGACATCATGTGTGGACCACCGACGGCAATTGCAACAAAGCCATTCACGATGTTACGGCTAACATCGTCATCTAGATTAAAGATTCGAATGCCGAGTAGATAGAAAATATATGGCATCGGAACCACGAATACACTTAGGATCATGAATATCATGTCCCAGCGACGGTTGCGAAGCCAAAGACCGGGGCGATCCTGATCTAAGGCGGCTGAAGGTGCATAATTGGCCGTTGTAGCGCTCATACTCTCCTCCTCACTAACTGTAAGCGTGTGCTTAAATGCTAAGCTAAACAGCAATGATAATGAATTGTTTAGCCTTGCAAAGTAATTCTAACCGAAACGCGAAGAGAATGCTACATCGATTCGAAAATTAGTGGGGTACTTGATGATGTTTGCGGCAGCGTGCCTCGTAGGCTTCTTGCGCACCTACCATAATGACGGGGTCGTCGTAATGGGCGGGTTCGCCATTAACGAGGCGCTGGGTACGACAGGCATCTTCGCCACAAACGACGCAGATGGCATGAAGTTTGGTCACATCTTCAGCGATGGACAGCAATTGGGGTAGGGGGCCAAAGGGTTCACCCCGAAAGTCCATATCTAAGCCAGCAAGAATGACACGAATGCCGCGTGCAGCAAGCTGTTGGGCTATGTTTACAATTTCGGGGTCAAAGAACTGGACTTCGTCTACAGCGACAACCGTGGTGTTGGCAGCAAGGTTGTCTAGAATTTCGTGGGCTTTGGCAACCGCGACGGCTTCAATATTTTGGCCGCTATGGCTGGTGACATGAAGGACACTATAACGGTCATCAATGGATGGTTTAAAAACTTGAAGCTCTTGTTTGGCGATGACCGCGCGACGGGAGCGGCGAATAAGTTCTTCGCTTTTGCCACAGAACATGCTGCCGCAGATAACTTCAATGCGGCCTGAAGAATGAATCATTTTGCCCCCTATTCAAAAAGAAAGGCAGACATGTCTTGCACATGTCTGCCTAAAAAATTCTTCAAAGTGAAACTACTCAGCCGCAGTTTCACTTGTTTCGGTGCTGGCCTGTGGTACATCAAAACCACGAGCGCGCAACAGTTTCTTGAGATCGCTTAGGACTTTACGACCGATACCGGGGATTTCAAGAATGGATTGTTCACCGCTGGTTTCTAGTTTATTCAGGAAGTCGCCGACAGTGCTGATTCCATTTTCACTAAAAATGGTGACGTAGCGTTTGCCAATGTCAAAATCGCCAATTGAAATTTCGGGCGATGTGAGCGCTGCAATCTTGGCTTCGGCTTCGGCGCGGCGGGTGTCACGGGTTTGCAGACGCTTAAGGAAGCGATCAACCTGTCCTTCGGTATCGACGATACGTTGTTCGCCGGTGTAGAAGGGGTGGCAGGCCGAGCAAATATCAGTACGGATTTCAGGGATGGTTGCGCCGGTTTGCCATGTGTTGCCGCAAGCACAAACGACCGTGGCTTCGGGATACCACGCGGGATGAATATTAGCCTTCATGTTGTTTTCTTTCTGGTGTCACGGCCTGATTGGGTAGCGTAACACACTCCATAAATTAATTACTGTTCGATTTCAGCTTTTGGATAAACGCTGATTTGTTTCTGACCTTCACGGCCACGGACGCGTTCGAAGGTAACGATGCCTTCGGCAGTGGCAAAAATGGTATAGTCACGACCGAGGCCAACGTTGGCGCCGGGACGGAAGTGTGTACCATGTTGACGAACAATGATAGTTCCGGGGACGACAAATTCTCCACCGTAGGCTTTTACACCTAGACGTTGAGCATTGCTATCGCGACCGTTGCGGCTTGATCCACCGCCCTTTTTGTGAGCCATTGTAGGTGTCTCCTAAAACTTTTTAGACGGTAATATCGTCAATACGAATGCGGGTATAATACTGGCGATGTCCAGCCCACTTACGCAGGTTGGTGCGTTGGCGGTAGTGAAAGACCATGATTTTTTCGCCGCGAAATTGTTCGACTACGGTGGCGTTGACTTTAGCGCCTTCGACAACGGGCTGACCGAGGACGGTGTTATCACCATCGCCAATGAGGAGGACATCCTCGATGACAAGTTTATGATCTACATCGTAGGGAAGTTTGTCGACATCAAGGGTTTTGCCGACTTCGGCGCGGTACTGACGACCGCCCTGACGGATAATGGCGTACATGTTTGCTCCCAATCTTCACTTGCCACCGCCGGTTGTATCACTTATGGAGACAAAGAACGGGGAAAATTGGCTGTGAATGCGGTTGTAAATAATGTTGTGATGTAAAAAACACAACTTGGTTATTATACGGGTGGGGTAGGGGGTGCGTCAATGTGAAAGTTGGTTGATAGTTATCAGTCGTCAGTTAACAGTTTTGCGTAGGCTATTGGCGATTAGCAGTTAGCGATTGGCTTTTAGCACATGCCGGTCGCAGTTCATCAGTCAAAATGCGATACGAAAGCGGATTTATGTGGCGGCAATGGCGGCGGCATTGACATTGGCAGTCATCTGTTGTTAACGGTTTAAATCAACGGCTTTTGGCAATTAGCCGTTAGTTTTTAGCTCAATCAAGATAGAGTGATTCGGAAACTTCAGAAAAGCTGTAAATACTGCAAGTGCGAAAGTGGTTTTGGCGGCGGATTTGAGGGAGCGATGCGCTGAATGTTCGCAAAATTCTTCAGATTCTTCAATTTCACAGTGAAGTTTAGCGTTCAAGGCAAAGCGATTGGCTATTAGTGGTTAGCTTTTAGCTTCATACAAAGGCATTTTGTGTCGGCGATGTCGTCCCACGGGAGGCTTCGCACTCGTTGGCGGCGACGACATAAAAGGGTTAAGCGCCATAAAATGATGCTGTTGTTGCAGTTGAGAATTGGTCGTTTTGTCGCAAGATAAGATGAGGTGCTGGTGATCACGTTAAGTGTGGCAAAGTTGGCACTATAGATTTCGGCAATAGCAAAATGAGTTTTGTTGCCAAAATTGCCGGAGGATAAACCCTCCGTCAAGATGAATAAAGCCACCTGAAGGTGACTGGAAAGTAATACAATTAGCGAAACAAGCGGCGAAAGCAGCGCAGGCGGCGAAAAGTGCAGATCGTTTTGTGCGAATGAGTGCGTTGGGAGATTGTTAAGTTGCGTCGGGCGAAGTAGAAGAGGGTGCACAGCCGTGCACCCCTACATTCAATCCTCTTGATAGGATAACCGATTTCGAGATGGAACGGGTTACATTTTGGAAGAACATTTTGTAACTCTTTCGGCGGATTAGCGCTAACCTTTTGAGGGAGTAGGATTGTTAAGAAGGTTGGGAAATGGTTGAAATGGGTTTGTGATGGTTTGTTGATTTAAACTTAGGTGATAATAAATGGATGAAAATATCAGAAAACTTGACTTGCATGAGCATATTCTCACTAGACCGGGGATGTATATCGGACGTAATTGGGATGCAGAGGCGATTGGCGTTTTAATTACTGAATTATGTGATTTAGCGATTCGGCCAGATCATGCAAATGAATGTTCAAATCTCAAAGTAGTTATAGTGAATGACAACATTATCTCCATAATTGACGATGGAAGAGGCTTACCCGTTGAGATTACACGAATTGACCAAAGTGTTGAACTTCCAAAGATTGAGCATATCTTTTTATGGCTTATGCCGACGCGCACTACACTTTCTTATCACGAAAAATTTGGTTTTTTGAGCTATTTAAGCGTTGTACTGAATAATGTTTCATCACAACTTGAAATTGAAACTAGGTTTGATGGCATCTGGTATCGGCTCATGTGTTCGCGGGGCAAAATTACAGAGAAGCTTCATAAAATTGATGGCGTAATTTCTAGAGATAAAGGAACGCAAATCACATTTACTCCAGATCCATTGATATTCACTGATTTTAAATTTGACTTTGAGCGACTTCTTACAGGGATGACTGAGTTAAAACATGAATATCCCAAGATCAATTTATCAATAGAAGATAATCGAACGAACAAGACGGTGGTCGTGCAGGCTAGTGCCTGAGATTGTCCCTTCAGGAAATAAACATGGCATCGCCGAATGAGAAGAAACGGTAGTGATTTTGTTTGGCGATTTCGTAGGCGTGGAGTATGTTTTCGCGTCCGGCGAAGGAACTCATCATCATGAGTAGCGTGGATTTGGGGAGGTGAAAGTTGGTGATGAGGGCATCGACCACACGCCATTTGTAACCGGGATAGATAAAGAGGGTTGTGTCGCTATCAAAGGCCATTACCGGTCGCCATGCACAGATGTCACCAATGGATTCGGGGTGGGCTGGATCACCACCTGCGCTAAGGATGGCGGCGGTTTCAAGTGTGCGGGTGCTGGTCGTGCCAACGGCGATGACGCGACCGCCAGCTAGTTTGGCCTCGTTGATGATGCGGGCATCCTCAGCAGAGAGATAAGCGCGTTCACTGTGCATGTGGTGCTGTTCAATGGTTTCCACTTTGACTGGCTGGAACGTGTCTAAACCCACATGTAGGACACAATTTGCGATTTTGACGCCTTTATCACGAAGTTTGAGCAAGAGTTCAGGTGTGAAGTGCAGTCCAGCGGTAGGGGCTGCGGCAGAGCCTTCTTGTTTGCTGTAAACCGTCTGGTAGCGCTCAGAATCTTGCAGACGATGGTGAATATAAGGCGGCAGAGGCATTTCGCCAAGCTGCGTGAGTAAGGCGTTTACGGGCTGGCTGAAGTTGATGATCCGTTCGGATGCTTCAAGCGACTCAAGGACTGTGGCGGTTACATCTGTACCTGCGAAATGTAATACGAGGCCGGGAAGAACTTTGCGTCCGCCTGCGAGTACATGCCAACGAGTATCATCTAACTGACGAAGTAAAAGAACTTCGATCTTTCCACCTGTCCCTGCTTTGGTGGCGAAAATACGCGCAGGAATGACACGGGTGGTGTTCATGACGAGAACGTCGCCGGGGTTGATGTAGTCGATGATGTCGCGGAAGATGCTGTGGTCGATTGCACCGGTATGACGGTCAAGACGCATAAGCTTAGAAGAGTCACGCGGCTCAAGTGGTTCTTGGGCGATGAAGGATTCGGGTAAGTCGTAGTCGAAGTCGGAGAGATTCATGGGCGGTTGATGAGGCGGACAACTATGTTGAGGACGATGGTGAGTATAACGCTGATGAGAATCATACTGACGATAGGTATGACGCAGGAAAAACCCTGACCTTCAATATGGATGTCGCCGGGGAGATTGCCTAAATTACTGAAGAATGGAATACGGGCGACGAGCATCAATACGCCGCCGAGAATGGTCAGAATAATGCCGACGATGAGTACGCCGCGTCCGATAAGTTGTAAGTCCATAAGAACCTATTAACCCCTACCTTGCCAATTTAAAGGTTGTTTTTTAGAGCGCGGACGAGGCACGCCTCGTCCCTACAACTATATTATCATTCAGTTATTCAAAATAGGCTTGGTTGGTTGGAATTATTTTCGGGATAAGGAATGCCCATGTGTTCGTAGGCAGACGGCGTAGCGACACGTCCGCGCGGCGTGCGCCCCAAGAAGCCCAATTGGAGCAAATACGGTTCGCAGACATCCATGATAGTGGCGCTATCTTCGCTGATGGCAGCGGCTATAGTGTCGAGGCCAACCGGACCGCCGTTAAACTTTTCGATGATGTAGGAGAGAATACGGCGATCGACATCATCAAGGCCAAGAGGATCAATGTTAAGTAAGGCTAACGCTTCACCTGCGACGGGGCCGGTGATAATCCCTTCGGCGCGAACTTGCGCATAGTCACGAACGCGACGCAGCAACCTTAAGGCAACACGGGGTGTGCCGCGCGAACGTCGAGCGATTTCGGCAGTGCCTTCGGGACGGATTTCGATCTTCAGCATGGAAGCTGCACGGGCGATAATGTGCTGCATGGCTTCAATGTCGTAAAAATCGAGACGGAACTGAGCACCAAAACGATCTCGTAAAGGAGCAGAGAGCAGGGCAAGGCGGGTGGTTGCCCCAATTACAGTGAAGCGGGGCAGGTTAAGGCGGACATTTTTTGCTCCGGGGCCTTTGCCGATGACAATATCGAGTACGAAATCTTCCATTGCTGGATACAGCACTTCTTCGATGGCGCGTCCAAGCCGATGGATTTCGTCAATGAACAGAATGTCGTTTTGTTTAAGATTGGTTAGAATGGCAGCGAGATCACCGGCGCGTTCGATAGATGGGCCAGCAGTGATGCGAATGTTGACATCAAGCTCATTGGCAACGACATGAGCAAGGGAGGTTTTACCAAGGCCGGGTGGGCCGTAAAATAAGACGTGGTCAATTGGCTCTTTGCGATTCTTAGCAGCATCAATCAAGATTTTGAGATTTTCGCGAACGGAATCCTGCCCAACAATATCATGCAACAGTTTTGGGCGCAGAGCGATATTTTCGCGGTCGTCCCGACGGCGACCTCCGCCAATCATCCGTCCATCTTCGGACATAAAAGATCTCCAGTCATATTGTATGTGCGCCCTCACCCTAAATCCCTCGCCCTCAGGGCGAGGGACTTTCAATACACTTCGCACCAAATGGCGATTCTATTTAAATAGTGATATTTACACTATTGTAAATGTGATTGAATAATCTGTTCTATTGTAATTGGAGGCAGGGCAAGGGCGCAACCGTGGCTTTGACAGCCGAGTATCCACCACGTACAATATTGCCGTTTGTCTACTGAAGGAGGTTCCCCCGTGTCACAAGTGCATGTTTCCCGACATCCGTTGGTATTACATAAGCTGACGGCGTTACGTGATAAAGATACCGATCATCGCGCGTTCCGAGAATTGGTGCGGGAGCTGGCATTGCTGTTGTGCTATGAAGCGACGCAGGATTTGGAACTGTCTCCCAAAAAAGTTATGACACCAATGGGCGAAGCAAATGGTTATAAGGCTGATTTAGCTATTGGTCTAGTGCCTGTTTTGCGAGCCGGTCTGGGCCTTGTGGAAGGGGTTATGGAACTTCTGCCGAATGTGCAAGTATGGCATATCGGTTTGTATCGCGACGAGAAAACGCTGCGTCCCGTAGAATACTATAATCGCCTGCCAACCGCGCCGACAGTACAAGTTTGTGTGGTGCTTGATCCGATGTTAGCAACCGGCGGATCAGCAGTGGCGACGATTGACATTTTGAAGCGATGGGGCGTGAAGCAGATTAAATATCTGGGTTTGATTGCCGCGCCTGAAGGTGTCGAGCGGCTGACGACTGCGCATCCTGATGTACCTATTCATATCGCCGCTATTGATGAGAAGTTGAACGACATTGGCTTCATCGTGCCGGGGCTGGGTGACGCAGGCGACCGTCAATTCGGGACATAGGATTAAATCGTGGTTGACTCCGGTATTTTTGTGCTGGTGTTTGTGATGGCGCTAAGTATTGCGCTGATTGTTGGGCCGATTGCGGATGCGCTAGGGAAACGCTACAAAATTGTTTCCATAATGGGCGGGCGGCGCGTGAATGATGCAGATGCGCGCGGTGTTTCCAAATTGGGTGGGCTGTGCCTATTTTTGTCGTTTACGATTACCGTACTGTTGGCGCAGTTCTTACCTGTGCCGCATCTTGATTCCTATGAAGTTGTGAGGCTTATAGGGCTGCTGGTCGGGGGAACGGTTATTTTTATTGTTGGGCTTCTAGACGACATTTACCAATTTAAAGCGCTGAGTATCTTCACCGGGCAGTCGATTGCAGGAGCCATTGCGATTGCATTCCAAATTTTCATTGAGTTCTTTAATAATCCGATCACCGGACAACAGACCTTGCCGTGGGCTCACATCGTCACGGTGACGTTAAGCTATTTTTGGCTGGTGGGGATGATGAATACCGTTAATTTTTTGGATGGTTTGGATGGTTTGGCTGGCGGAGTAGCCTTTATCGCGGGGACTATGTTGTTTGTTAACAGCGCCCTGCGTGTTACGCCGCCACAAACGAGTGTTAGTCTATTGATGCTGGCGTTGATGGGCAGTTCGTTGGGCTTTGTGTTATATAACTTTTATCCGGCGCGAATCATTATGGGTGGTGGCGCATTTTATCTTGGTTACCTGATTGGTACATTGAGCATCATCGGAGGGGCCAAGATGGCAGCTATCTTGCTGGTCATGGGCTTGCCCTTAATGGATTTGTTGTGGCAGGCCATTAACCGTTTGCGGCGGGGTAAAAATCCATTTGAGGGTGATCGTGGGCATGTTCACTTTCGGCTGCTGGATATGGGGTTTAGCCAGCGGCAGATCGTGACGGGATATTATTTATTTTGTGCGTTCTTTGGTGTGCTGACGTTGGTTACTGACAGCCAATTGTTCAAGTTTGTGACGCTTGGTGTGATGCTGCTGTTGGTGGCTATTGGGTTTGTGCTGCTGGCGCGGACACGGACAACTCAAACGGGATCGTAGTCCTCGTAACTTTCCTCGTCATCCTGACTGTCTTGAACACTCTCATCATCGACATATTTGATTTCATCCTCCGCATCCTCATTTTCGTCATCTAAATCGTCGCTGCCGGCAAAGGGGCTAACAGGCTTGGGTGCAGGTCTGACCCCTGATGAGGATACTATGGGTGACGTTCCTGTTGATCGAATGGTTCCCATCGGGGTAGCCGGTTTCTCGGTGGATGGGGTGGCGCTAGCTGGCGTTGTTATGGACGTTGGGCGAGTCCCTATTGGTGTAGCAGGTCTTTCGAAGGGCGATGTACCTATCGGAGCAGATGGTTTTTCGGATGATAAGGGCGACATTAAGCTGCCCGGAGTTGCTGGTTTAGCTGAGGAAGCCGATGGGACAGGTGATGGCTTGAACTGTGACGATGCAGATGACGCGGTGGTTAACGCTGGTCGAGCAGGTGGCGCGGCAGGATTTGATGGGACGACCGAAGCCGCAGCCGGTTGTGATGAGGGTGGGGGCAATTTCTCGGCGACCGTACCTGTGATGACCGCTGGACCTGAACGGGAATCAGCAAGCGCTGGCGTGGCAGGTTTAGGTTCTTGAGAAATTACAATTTGAGGGCTAGGGGTGACGGCTTCTTTACCCGGTGCGCCGGGAATTGGGAAGTTCAATTTATAGACAGATGGCGGGCCGGACGGGGCGGATGCCGCGCGTTGAGACTTCTGCTGTGGTCTGACCGCAAGCGCTTGCTGTCTACGTGCGGCGAGTTCGCTTCGACGAAGCGTAATCATCTTGCCGTTTTCGAAGGTTGCACTGTCACCGGTTATTCGTTCGATGATGGCTTCGAGCGTACCTAATACGACGACCATAAAGATGTCGAGGCCGATTATGATGGCAAATACGCTTGAAAGGGAGTTCAAAACGTTAGTGACGGGGCCGCGTAGATTGCTCATTATGACCTGATCGCCTGCACCCAATATATAGAACCCGGCAATGACAGCCGCGATTATGAACAAGACAATACGCCATGCGCGTAGATTTGCAAAATTGGGCATCATTGTGTTGGCGACGGCAAAGGCGAGATAGACCCAAATCCAGAAGTCGGGCGCGCTGGTGAAATGACTCAGTGCAGTAGAGAAGTTCAACAATGAGCCGCCGATATTCATTTCGATGAGAAAGCCGGGGACATTTAGAACATTGTTGGCAATAAAGGCGACGGTAAAAAGACCAACTAAAAGTGGTGCAGTGCTGATGATTGCAAAGCGCAGGGGGGAGACATTTTTGGAAAGGCGAATGAAATCGAGCTTAAGTTCGCCGATTTCCTGTTTCTGAGGCCACTCTATCGTGCGTTCGGCGCTCACATTCAGGAAACCGGCAGCCAACCAAAAGACAAGCTGATTGAGAATGATACCGGGTAAGAAAAATGCGTAGTAGAGAATTGTCGTGGTCTGATACTGCTTGGTGACAAGCCACCCCACCTTAAAGATGTGCTGGTGCAACCAAACCTCAAGCTGACGCAGTACGTAAAATAATACGGCTACGATCAGCCACGGGGCGAACAGATCCAGACTAGACAGATTATACGCCTTTCGCTTTGGCAGCGGCCTCGATCAATTTGGTAAAGTCATCCACTTTGAGTGACGCGCCACCGACTAATGCACCGTCAATATCGGGCTGAGACATGTATTCCTGCATGTTGTCCGGTTTGACACTGCCACCATATTGAATTCGTACGGTATCCGCAACAGCTTGACCATAAAGATCGACAAGTGTGCCGCGAATAGTGCCACCAATAATGCTGTTGGCAAGTTGGGCGCTGGCGCTTTTGCCTGTACCAATAGCCCAGATGGGTTCATAAGCAATGACGATGTTTGCCATATTTGCGGCATCTACGCCGTTGAGAGCAGCCCGAACCTGTCCACCTACGAGTGTTTCGGTCTGCCCAGCTTCATTTTCAGCGAGACTTTCACCTACGGCAACAATTGGTTTTAGGCCATAAGCTAAAGCGGCTTTGACTTTTTTATTGACTGTTTCATCGGTTTCGTTGAGATAAGCGCGGCATTCAGAGTGACCAATGATGACGTATTCGGCAATCCCTTGGAGCATGGTCGGGGCGATTTGAGAAGTGAACGCGCCTTGTGCTTCCCAATGAACGCTTTGAGCACCGACATGGATGTTGGTGGCTTTTAGCGCATCAGAAACGGAGGCCAGCGCAACATAGGTCGGGCATACCACGAGTTCGACACCCGTAAAGGATGCAAGCCGGGGGGCTAGTTCCTTAACAAATGAAACTGATTCGGCAACTGTTTTGAACATTTTCCAGTTGCCAGCAATGATCGGTTTTCGCATAGTGATATAAATCTCCTCGTTAGAAGTGAGTTGTTCAGCTATCGTGCTGACAATCTAATGTGATGGACCAGACCTTAGAAAACTCAACTATAACAAGAAAATCTGATTCTCATTATATGCATTCTAAGGCACTTTGAACTACATAATTGATAAGAACCTATCTGAAATTGACTGGAGTGCCGGATGGGATACTAATGATTTACAAATTGATGTGGTGTTTGGTCAGCGGACAGCATGTATGCTGTCCCTACGAAACCTCGTTTGGTTAAAATAGAGAATTCTTAACCATTGTTTTACACATTAAAAGTAAACAACCATTATCACGTTCCAGCATTGAGTATCCACTCAAAATACGCAGAATATTCAGATAAGATGTAAGTCGATTTAGGCTTTATCTTTGAGCGCTACAACACCCGGCAAAGCCTTGCCTTCGAGCATTTCCAGACTTGCACCACCACCGGTTGAAATGTGAGTGATGCGAGAGGCAAGTCCTGAAGCTTCTACGGCAGCAGCCGAATCTCCGCCACCGATGATGGTAACTGCGCCGTAATCGGTTTGGTCGGCAAGAATTTGAGCGATAGCATTTGTGCCTTTGGCAAAATTGGACATTTCAAAGACTCCCATCGGGCCGTTCCAAACGACGGTTTTGGCATCCGAAAGATGCTGCTTAAACAATTCGATGGTTTTGGGGCCGATGTCAAGGATTCTCCAATCATCTGGAACACCGTCGGCTACAGCGATAGTTTTGGTATTGGCATTATTATCGAAGGCATCCCCAATGACCCCGTCGACGGGAAGGACAAGTTTGCCACCGGACTTCTCAAGGAGTTTGGAAGCTGTTTCGACGGCATCAGCTTCGACGAGCGATTTGCCCAGCGTATAACCTTGAGCCTTGAAAAAGGTGTTTGCCATACCACCGCCAATGAGCAGATGATCGACTTTGCCCAATAAAGATTCGATCACTTCGATTTTGTCAGAGACTTTCGCACCACCAAGAATGGCGATGAAGGGGCGTTTGGGATTATCAAGTGCGGTGGAAAGGTAGTCAATTTCCTTTTCCATGAGCAGGCCGGAAACAGCAGGTAGATATTTGGTCACACCTTCCGTCGAGGCATGAGCGCGATGGGCAGAGCCGAATGCGTCGTTAACGAATACGTCACCATGTGAAGCCAATTTTTTGGCGAGGTCGGGATCGTTCTTTTCATCACCTTTATAGAAGCGCGTGTTTTCGAGCAGGAGTACGCCGCCATCGGGAAGATCGGCTACCGCTTTGTCGGCAACTTCACCCACACAATCGCCGGCGAAGGCTACTTTGGTACCGAGTAGTGCCTCGAGCGCAGGCGCAACCGGGGCCAGTGAGAATTTGGGATCTGGGCCATCTTTGGGACGACCAAGATGTGACATAAGAACTAGGGCTTTAGGTTTCTGCTCGAGAATGTATTTGAGGGTTGGAACTGCGGCACGGATACGTGTGTCGTCGGTGATTTTGCTGCCTTCCAGCGGTACGTTAAAATCAACTCGGACGAGGACACGTTTGCCCTTAAGATCAATATCACGGACTGTCATTTTGTTCATCTCATAATCTCCTGTAGACATATAGGGTTCGAAACATAAATTTGTATCTCTCCCTGAATAACGCATTGAATATTCGAACTATTCCACGCTAGTAGACCACAAGCCATCCCATTATTGACACGATATGTGTCAGGCTTCGATGATGATACTTGGAATATTTACGGCTGGATAATTATCAAATCTAACAAATCGACATCAAAATGACGAGATTAGTTGTTTAAGATTCAGTGAAAAACTCTTTCGGTTGGCTTGCGCCGGCGCGCTCTTGCTGACTCATCTTGAGGATAGCTGCGACTAATTTTTGAGGATCATGCCGCCAAGGATGGTCGTTATCGGTGAGGTCGGCATAGCGAATTTCGTAACGCTGCAAAATCTCGTGATGCTCGGGAACTGGTTGAACATAGGTTGTGTTTGTACCTGCATTGAGTTTGGGATAGGCATTATTGGCGAGTACGGCTTGAACGATGCCACGTCCGACGTGACGTTCTAGGGCCATCACGTGTTCGGCAACGGTAAAACCATCGGTTTCACCTTCTTGAGTAGCCACATTGCAGACATAAACAATATATGCATTTGAAGCGCGTAAGGCTTCGGCAATGCCTTTTACTAGAAGGTTTGGTAGGATGCTGGTAAAAAGGCTGCCGGGGCCAATAACGACGAGACCTGCGTCGAGAATAGCTTGCACACTTTCGCTGTAGGCTTGCACATTGGGTGGGGTGAGGCTGAGCTGTTCAATTTTTCCACCAGCATCGGTGATCTTAGATTCACCGACGATGTTCAGTGGACGAGTTTTGCCAGCAATGCGAACATTCGCAGACAGATGGACATCTTCCAGTGTGGCAGGTAATACCCGACCTTGAATATTGAGTACGCGCTCGGTTTCGATGAGGGCCGATTCGATGCTGCCGGTCACACCGGCTAAGGCGCTAATGAAGAGATTGCCAAAGGCATGACCGCTGAGATCACCCGCACCAAAGCGATATTGGAATAGCTGGGTCATCAGGCTTTCGTCATCGGCAAGCGCGGCGATGTTATTGCGAAGATCACCGGGGGGGAGAACACCGAGTTCACGGCGAAGGCGACCTGAACTGCCGCCATCGTCAGCAACTGTGACTACGGCGGTGATGTTACTCGTAAACGGTTTGAGACCGCGTAGCACGGAGGGCAAGCCTGTGCCACCGCCGATGGCAACTACCTTTAAACCTTTTTGGCGGGTTCGATGAGCATAGACCGCATCGGCAACATGCCCCTGTTGATTGCGACGGTAAGGGGCGAGAATGTTACGCGAGAACTTGACGACTGACAAAATAATCAACATGAAGCCAAGTGCAATGGTCAGTGCATCAATAAATATTTCGGCAAAAGTCGAGAGATTCGCAATCAGATGTAGGCCAAGGATGTTGAGAACGCTTTGGGTAATACCGACGGCGACTAAAACTACACCTGCTACTAGCAGCACTAGCCAGCGTTTGATCCCCATACCGAGGGTTAGCCATGTGGATAGCAGATGAAATCGTTGCATACATTCGCTTCATTAAGGTTGAGCAGAAACTGCGCTAGAGTACCACCGGGTCAAAAGTGTGTCAAAACTGTTTTCTGATTTGCCGGATGGTCACAAACATGGTCGCCAGAGCAACTAATAGGGTCGCGCCGCCGATTATTAGCGACGCATCGAACCAGAATTGTTCAGGAAACAGCCGGATAAGTGTATCCGAATATTCGAACTGCCACGTGCCGCCCGCAAAAAAAAGTTGGTGAAAGGTTGTAAAAAATGTATCCCAACTGGTGACGGCGATGATGACGATTGCCAAGATAATGCCGATGGTGAGGCGGCTGCCGTTTAGCAGGGCAGACCATAAGGCTTTCCTGTTTGAGCGCCAGAGATATGCGACGAGGAGTAGAGTAATTAGGCTACCGATGAGAGCCGAGGCAAAGGCATACTGCGTTACGTTTTTGACATCGCGCATATGACGAAGTTCATGGGTGTTATACATATCTCGACCGTCCGGAAAACGGAGATCAGCGAGAAAGGAAATGTCGTCGCCATTAAGCAGATATTGAATAGCAGAAGGCGCGTAGGTTAAGCGATCTTGTACTGTGAAGCCGTAATAATCCGCGGGGAAGTCGGGTCGATTGTATTCGAATTGCAAATAGAGCGGACTCATGATGAGCCGGACGAATATCAAGACGACCAAGAATGGAAACGCTAGGGTAATGTAAAGGCGTGTGAGCCATTGAAGTGCGGATTGGGCGTGTGACGCTTGGGCAGTAGTCATACTTTATGGCTGCTTCGCTAATTCATCCATGTCATTGGACAGTAGGAAATTGACCACCAACGAATCTACTAGAGTTTCGACCGGGGCGCGGTCATCGGTGAAAATGGTCGATGAAGTGTGTGTGGGGACAAGCTGCTGCACACCCCATGTTAGAGCGTCACGCAATAGTGAGTTAGCATTTGCCGGTAAATTTTGGACATTGACAATCAAATTGGTGTCGTTCGTCGGTTGATTGGTAGCGACAAGTATCGTGTTGAAAGAGGCGGGTACATCCATTGCGTGAACCGATGGGTAGACCTGTAGGAGTGTCGCGGTTAGAGCATCAACAAGGCGGCGATCTGTGTTGGTTCGTCCAACATTGATGGCAACCACACCATTATTATCAAGATGGCTGCGAACTTCTTGAAAAAATTCGACGGTAGTTAAGTGCCAAGGGATGTAGGGTGGGCGATAGGCGTCAATGGCGACAAGACTGTAATGCTTGTCGAGATGGTTCAGCATGTAGCGACCATCTTGAGCGTAAGTCGTGAGAGAAGGCATCATTTTGGCGTTCATGTCGAAGTAACGCGCACCCGCATCAATGATGTCGCCATCAATTTCGATGCCATCAATCGGGATATTGCCGTAAACACCTACGTACTGACGGGCAATTGTGCCAGCCGCGAGGCCAATGATTGCCATTGATTTGACATCGGTCGGCTGCATGGGCGGATTGTTAAAATAGGGCGCGGTTAAGAAAAAACTCCATGTACGGTGGTTATCGCTAATGGTGTTGGGACTCCATTGGCTGTGAATGCCTTGCCCTTCGTTCAAATAGAGATAGCGATTGCCAGCGGTATCTTCCTGAACTTGAATATAGTTGTATTGACTTTCTTTTTCATAAAGTAGTTTTGCGTTTGCAGCAGGTGGACGCAACGGACCATTCAGGACCAAAAAGGCAAGAACCGCTATAACGACGGGCATCCATAACCAGCGCAAGACGGATGTACCTTGATGCTGCCAAATGCCGATAAATGCGACTCCGTATAATATGCCCGCGAACAGTAAAAAGGTGCGAATTGTTCCGAGTTCAGGAATGATAACCAGCACGGGCAAATATGTGCCAAGCAGGCTGCCTAAGGTGCTGATGCCGTAGATAAGGCCGGATGTTTTACCCGTGTCGGAGATGTTAGGACTGTTGGCGATGGCTAAGCGTATGGCAAAGGGCGAAGCACAGCCCAAGAGTGTGACAGGAATCGAAAACAAGACGAGAACAGATATAAACGAGCCGATTGCTAAGGCAGCTTCTGCACCAGCAACGGCAGAACCAGCAGTTGTTAACACTGGACGTGCAACCAGCGGAATAAGGGCACTGAGGAACGCACCCCACAGGAGGATTTTGTAGAATGTCGTCGGATACGGTGAGCGATCCGCCCAACGACCGCCAATGAAATAGCCTGCGGTGAGATACAGTAAAATGAGGCCGATGACATTTGCCCAGACAATATTGCTTGAACCAAAGACATTGCCCAAGAGGCGAGAGGCGGATAATTCAACGGCAAGAGTGGTCATGCCGCTAATGAAAACGGCGAGATAGAGAAATTTACCGGCAGGTTTGGAAAGTGTGTTGGATTGCACTATTGGTCAGTCGATGAATTGATAACTTTACGGCACACGAGCGTATATTAAAGTAAAACGATTTTCTAGAGGAGAATTGATGAGCGTTGGTGAAATTCGAACCGCAATGAAAACAGATATTGTTGAGATACGGCGGATTGTTGATGCGGTATGGCCTGATAACGAGATTAGTGCTAATCGAATTGAAGGCGTTTTGAATGATGCTGCACACTCAACGATGGTCTACGCGATTGAAAATCAAGTAGCGGGGTTTGTTGATGGCTTTTCGACAACATCCGGCGAGGGAGTAAGTCGGTGGGAAGTGGATTTGCTGGCGGTTCATCCTGATTTTCAACGGCGAGGAATTGCGTCGGCATTGGTTACGGCGAACACTGAAGTTGGACAATCCAGAGGGGCGGTGATTGCACGGGGATTGGTCGCTGTCGATAACGTTGGAAGTCAAAAGGCGTTCGCGAAATCGGGATATGAAACGGACGGTGTTATTTGTGAACTGATGATTACAGGTGGCACAAAAGGGCCGTCGGATACAGCCGATGCAGATGAAGCAACTACAATTATTTCGGTTCGGACTATGAATTACACGGGTTTGTGGGTGGAAGGCAAGCGGTCAAAAGCGGGATTAGTAGATGCCTTGAGACAACTCTCAGATAGCGTCTCTGATTTAGGGGGCGCTGTAATTCCGTGTGATGAGACGAAGGTAATTGACAATGCTTTATCATTGGGATTTGAGAAAGTAGGACGCTACCAATGGTGGCAGCGCCCTCTAAAATGAGTTACTGAAAGCGAGAAGCTTTAAAAAGACTAATATCGTGCGGTGTTTCACCCGTGATGGCGAGATCACTCAAAATCTTGCCGATGATGGTGCTAAATTTGAAGGCATGACCGGAGCAGCCCCCTGCAAAGACGATATGCTTGTATTCAGGGTGTTTGTCGATGACCCAATGTTCGTCGGGTGTCATGGTGTAAAGGCAAACACGAGCGGCACGCAATCCGGTCATATCGGGAAGATACTTGTTGCCAAACTCTAAGGCTGCATCGATTTCGGACTGTGAAGTCGTGTAATCGATCTCCGAGGGGTGATTGAATAATGTTCCCCCGTGCCACGCGACTTTGAGGCCAGAACCTTGATTACTTGCCATACCATAAGGTGAGAATTTATATTCCGATGGTAAGTGTCCAATAAAAGCTGGGAAACGACCGATTTCATATTCACTTGCATGATCGGTTTCAAAGTACATCTCTTGGCAGCGGCAAGGGGTTAGGGGCAAATTTAAATCAATCGATGCTAAAATGGATTTTGCCCATGAACCAGCAGTAATGACCATTTTAGACGCGGTGTATGTTTCATCCGCTGTTTTGACTTCAACGCTATCAGGATGAGCGGTTACGCTGTGAATCGGTGTATTTGACTTGAGGACAGCACCATGTTTCTCGGCAAGGCGGAGATGGGCCAGTACACATTTTGATGCCGGAAGAATGCCCGTATCGGCCTGATAGACCACTTTCATATTGCTACTGATGTGAAACTGGGGAAAATGTTTCATCGCCTCGTCGGGCGACATAACCTCAAATGGAACATTGGTGTCGGTTAACGTCGTGATGATTTTGTTCAGACTTGTTTCATCAGCCGCGCCGAAATCGATGCCACCTGTGCGCGTATAGAGTTTTTCTCCCGCTTCTTCTTCTAGTTCTGACCACATCGGGTAAACGGCTTTGGCCAGTTTTACATATTGCGGATAGTCATAGGCGTAACGGATGATACGGGAGAGGCCGTAGGAACTGCCCTTTTGATGATTGAATTCGAATTGTTCGAGCAGCAGTACACGCTGACCTGCTTTAGCAAGATAGTACGCGGCGGCACTACCCATTGCACCTGCGCCGAGAACAATTGCATCGTAGCTGTTTGCCATAGCATTTCCCTTAAAAGATTGAGCGCTGTGATAAGACTGCTCCGATATCGTCATTTTTCTTGACGGTAATCGTCGGAATGCGTGCCAATTGCAGAAGTGCCGTTAATTCTGTCGATGGACGACTGCCGCCGAAAGAAGCAGGATCAATCAAAATACATACGGGGCGAATGCCGCGACGAGAGAGAATTTGAGCCTCGGTAACCCAATTTGGTTCTAAAGAAGAGGTGATTATTACGAGCGTAGTGCCGCGCGTAAAATAAGGTGTTTCCAAGGCTAACATCTGAGCAAGTGAATACGATGTTAAACTGCGAGCGACGGCAAGGGTTTGCAATATCCGGCTGAGTTGACGGTTACCATGCTCCGGTTGTATGACTTCGCGAGTTGGAACATATGCGGCGAAACCGAGCGCGCGTTCCGAGTCGATGAAGTACTTGGACATTGAAGCCGCAACTACGACGGCATATTCTTCGGTGGATGCCGGTATACCGCTGCTGGTGGCAACAATACTGCGATTAGGCCCGGTACGTTGGAGCAGTGGATCATCGACGAGTGAGCTAGACGAAAAATCCGTGAAAAGCCAAACATCGACCAGTGGATCAATTTCAAACTCTTTGACGATGAGACGATCTTTACGAGCGGTTGATGACCAATGAATTCGATTAAAACTATCACCCGAAACATAGTCACGAACACCTGCGGCATTGGTTGTGACGTTGTGCGAGCGCCTGCGTTGCGCATCTCCGCCAGACATTTGACCAATGGGTAAATCAATGTGATTAATCGGGATGGTTTGAGGATAGACAATAACTTTAGACGTGGAATCAAGCTGGCGCGGCGAAAGAAAGAAGCCAAACGGGTCACCGCTCTTGAGGGTAACGGGACCTAGCTCGAACTCTCCGCGAACCAAGCAAAGCGTTTCAACTGTCCAATGATAGCGTTTGCGTCCACCTAATGCGGGAACCACATGGCTGGCATAATGGTTGGGTAAAGTTGAATGGTCACGGACTTCTAACCACAGCTTTGGCAGAATACTACGGTTATAAATGATGAATGTTTCTTCAAGCTTGCGACCCACTTGGGCGCGACGAGCCCGTGTTTTGCGGTTAATGGTTAGCCAGCGGACTGAAATCCATGCCCAAATCAAGGACACAATTAACAAGCCAGCAAACAGATAGGCAAGCGTAAAGAAAAAGGCGCGTCCTGTAAATAACCCTGTCAGAAGAGAAGCGATTAATAGGGCATAAACCGCATTACGACGACTGGACATATCTGATTACCGTGCTGACGCGCCGGGAACGCCTGTGGCAGCCAGCACATCTTGTATGACGGTGCGCGAAGAAATATCTTTTATGCGAGCAGCGGGTCCAACGATAACACGGTGGGCCAGAGTTACTTCAGCTAAAGCTTTTACATCATCAGGAATGACATAGTCTCGACCGGCCATCGCAGCACGAGCTTGAGCGGTGCGAAATAGGGCCAACGATCCACGCGGGCTGCTGCCTAGATATACGTCAGGATGCTGTCGAGTGGCATTAACGAGATCAATGATATAGCGTTTGACTTCGTCGGCGACATAAATTTCGCGAATGGCCTGCTGCGCAGCGAGCAGTTCTTGAATGCTTACCACTTGCTGCACATTAGCTATAGGATGCTCGTACTGCTGAGCGGAAAGCACCGTTAGTTCTTCGGCGGGGCTGGGATAACCCAATTGGAGGCGAATCATGAATCGGTCTAGCTGTGCTTCAGGTAGTGGAAAAGTACCTTCATATTCAATCGGGTTTTGGGTCGCCAGAATCATGAATGGGTTATCCATTTGATGGGTAACACCATCCACTGTGACTTGATGTTCTTCCATTGCTTCTAACAGCGCGGCCTGCGTTTTTGGTGTCGCACGGTTAATTTCGTCGGCAAGAACGATTTGTGCCATAATCGGCCCGGCGCGAAATTCAAATTCTCGAGACTTTTGATTAAAGAGTGAAACACCGGTTACGTCTGAGGGCAGCATATCCGGTGTGAATTGAATGCGACTGAAGGTACAGCCGATTACACGGGCGAGTGCTTTTGCGAGCATCGTTTTACCGACGCCGGGAATGTCTTCAATTAGGATATGACCTTTGCAAAGCAGACCGAGGACTGCCAGCCTAACCTCATTGCGCTTACCGATAATGACTTGTCCGACAGATTGGGCGATGCGCTCGGCGACGTTTTGTGCAAGGTTGATCTGCGGCGCCGTGTTGACAGCGCGAGGTGTTTGACGAGTGTTTTGTGGGAAATCGGTCATTAGTACCTGCTTTTTGTACCATTATGCTAAGAAGAGATCAATCAAACCTGTTGATTGCCCTATGTTACACCACCAGTATAGCGGAAGTTGAAACGACTTGCCGATTGTAAGGGGTTTAGTATAATATGAGAAGCGTCGTAAGACTGTACAGCACTATTAATTCTTCAACGTGTTCAACACTTGTAAATCTATTTTGGTTAAACTCGTAGTACAATTTCTGTTGTAACTCATCAATGTGTGATGTGAATTTGTTCTTTAGCTGATTAACGGCTACCCGGGGCTGTAAAATCCGGGCAACTTGAGAAGGAGTGCGAGTATGGCAAAATCGCGGACAGAATTGATGGTTGACCGCCTACGCGATCTCCAGTCGACAACACCAGAGATTGAAGCGTCTGCCGTAGTGAGTGTCGATGGTTTGATTATGGCTTCATCCCTGCCGGCTGGTGTTGAGGAAGACCGTGTTTCGGCGATGTCTGCGGCTATGCTTTCACTGGGTGAGCGAATTTCTACTGAATTGGGACGTGGCCTCCTAGACCAAGTTTATATAAAGGGAAAAGGGGGTTATGTTATTTTGATGTCAGTCGGTGATGAGGCTGTATTGACCACATTGGTTCGTGAAGGCGCAAAACTGGGTCTGATCTTTCTTGACATGCGACGTACTGCTGACGACCTAGAAAAACTCGTCTAAATCGATTTTCGGCTTGGCGTTCACTATACGGGCGCTGACTTTTCTCTGAAGTGTAGATTGGTGGGAAATAGGTGCATTCCTGCCGATCTTTTTGTTTTGTATAGGTGAGTGTCGAAATGCCAAAACCAAAGTATATTTTCTGTACCGGTGGGGTTGTTAGTTCGGTGGGGAAGGGCGTAACCGCTGCTGCAATCGGGCGTATTTTGAAAGCGCGTGGGCTAAAAGTCGCGATTCAAAAGCTTGATCCATATCTGAATGTTGATCCGGGTACGATGAGCCCGTACCAGCATGGAGAGGTTTTTGTCACTGCTGATGGTGCCGAAACAGACCTTGACTTAGGTCACTATGAGCGTTTTATTGACGAAAACCTTGATCAGAATTGCAATGTGACTGCTGGTAAGGTTTACAGCACGGTTATCGATAAGGAACGACGGGGTGATTATCTGGGGGGAACTATTCAGGTTATTCCACATATCACCAGTGAAATTAAACGCCGTATCGGGCTTGTCGGCAAAGAGAACAGCGCCGATGTCGTTATCGTTGAAGTTGGTGGTACGGTCGGTGATATTGAAAGTCTGCCGTTCCTAGAGGCTATTCGTCAATTACGCAATAATCTTGCGCGGAACGATTCGCTGTCGGTTCATGTCACATTTTTGCCGTATATTGGTGCAACGGATGAATTGAAAACAAAGCCGACCCAGCACAGTGTTCGTGACTTGCGAGGGATTGGTATTCAACCACAAGTGATTATTCTGCGCACTGATCATCCTGTCACTAAAGATATGACGGACAAAGTGGCATTGTTTTGTGACGTAGAGCCGGAAGCTGTCATTCCGCTTGAAACCACTGATTTGCTGTATGACGTTCCCTTGACCCTCGAAGACGCAGGGTTAGGTGAGTATCTGGTTGAACAACTGCAACTTGAAACACCTGCTCCGAGTTTAGGTGAGTGGCGCGGCATGACTAAACGTATGCGAGCCGCACAAAAACCGGTCACAATCGGGGTTGTTGGCAAGTATGTTGAACTTCATGACGCTTATATGAGTGTCAAGGAAGCGCTGTTCCATGCCTCGACATCGCAAGATATGAAGCTGCAAGTCGAGTGGATTTATTCTGGCGATCTTGAGAAAGAGAAGGGCTGGGACAAACTAGCGACCGTTGACGGTATTGTCGTACCCGGTGGTTTTGGACATCGAGGGGTTGAAGGCAAGATTCTGGCAGCACGCTTTGCGCGCGAGCATAAGATTCCCTACTTGGGACTATGCCTCGGAATGCAGGCCATGTGTATTGAATTTGCGCGGAATGTGCTTGATTTGGAGAATGCCAACAGTTCTGAGTTTGAAGTGAACGAACACGCGGTTATTGACTTGATGTTAGAGCAACGGGGAATTACCGAAATGGGCGGTACGATGCGATTGGGATTGTACCCCTGCAATCTTGCTCCCGGTAGCATTGCCTCGCGTGCATATCATGGTGTTGAAACTGTTCAGGAACGGCATCGTCATCGTTTTGAATTTAACAACCGCTATCGCGAGGCGTTTGAAGATCACGGTATGCTCTTTTCGGGATTAAGCCCTGACGGCCAGTTGGTTGAGATATCAGAGATAAAGGATCATCCTTTTATGGTTGGCAGTCAATTCCATCCGGAGTTTTTGAGCCGTCCTGAAAAGCCCCATCCATTGTTTGCAGAGTTTATCAAAGCTGCATCTATTTATCATCAATCAGCTCAGCCAATCGATGTGACAACAGCATCCGTTAATGGACATCAATCTGAACCCAGAGAATAGTTTGAACTGAGAACTTGCAATGACAATTGAGAGTTTCGTGCAGGCAATGCCGAAAGTTGAAGTAAACCTTCGTTTGGAAGGTGCAATTCAAAACGATGTATTAATGATGATTGCGGAACAAAACGATGTGCCGCTAAATGTGAAACCTAATAAGGCATTGGTCAAGCTGCTTGAGCAGCCTGATTATGCTCAGTTAGATGACTTGCTGCGTGGGGTAAGCAAATGGTTACAGCAACCGGAGGACTTCACGCGGATTGTATATGAAGTCGGCGTTTCTCTCGCCAAACAAAATGTTCATTACGCCGAAATCGGTGTAGCACCATCATTGTATTCTGACAACGGAATGACATTTGAGCAGCTCCTTACGGCATTAAATGATGGACGTGCTCGTGTGGAACGGGCATGGAATGTGCAGATACGCTGGATATTGAATTTGTTCCGCGATGAACCCCGTAAAGTTGATGACATTCTGCGTTGGGCTTCAAGCAGTTCCGCTATCAAAAGTGGTGTTGTCGGTATTGGCCTCGTCGGACGTGAAGTCCGCGGTTGGTTAGACGATTTTGAGCGGCCATTTCGAACAGCACAGAAGAAAGAACTGGCACGTACTGTGGAAGTATTTGATGACAAAAGTACGATTCTTGAAATTCTGCAAAAATTTGAGCCAGAGCGTTTTGTCAGCGGAGCGATAATTGCTGATGATGACGCCATACTGCCATACATTACGGATCAGCATGTGGCACTCAACCTGTGTATGTCACAAAGTATTGCCACTGGAAAAGCGAGTTCGTATGGAGCGTTTCCACTACAACGTTTATATGATGATGGGGCAGTGATCAGTCTGTGTTCCAGTATGCCCAGTTTGTATCGAGCAACTTTGACAAGGCAGTACTTGGCTGTTGTTCAAGAGGCGGGCTTAACTCTTGATGAGCTGGAACTGATGGGACTCAACGCTGTGGCGGCAAGTTTTATGCCTGACGAGGAAAAGACTGCGATGGCTTCGGAATTTAAGGCTGCGTATGCTGCTTTGCGTATCGAACATGAAGTAGTGGCTGATACTGCGCGTTAACTAGCGAAGTAATATTTAGTAAAGCGCCGACAATAAATTCGGCGCTTTTTGATTAGGTTGCTTGTTTCTTGAAGTCGACAAAACGATAGCCGATTCCACGTTCGGTAATGATGTATTTGGGATTGGCCGGGTCTTCCTCAATTTTTTCCCGTAGGTAATTCACATAAAGACGAACATAATGGGCTTCATCGCGATATTCATAGCCCCAGACTTTGGCGAGGATTTGGTCGTGTGGAACTGTCCAACCGGCGTTTTCGATGAGATGATAAAGCAGTCTATATTCCGTAGGACGAAGTTTGATATGCTCCCCATTGACGATGACCTCGCGGCGGTTGAAATCCACGCTTAAACGGTCATCAATTTTGAGTACGGCGAGTTCAGGCGTACTGCTTGGGATTGCCGCGCGGCGCAAAACTGCTTTTATGCGGCTTGAGAGTTCACGCGGGCCAAAGGGCTTCGTAATATAGTCATCCGCGCCAAGTTCCAGCCCATATACACGGTCGTTTTCTTCACCTTTAGCGGTGAGCATAATAACCGGAATGCTTGAAAATTCGCGGAGCATACGAAGGGTTTCATAGCCATCTAGCTCGGGCATCATAACGTCGAGGAGCACGAGGTCGGGAAGTTTCGTTCGAATTGCTTCCAACGCTTCTAATCCGTTGTGAGCTTCAATGACTTGATGTCCTTCTAGCTCAAGATTCATGCGAATAAAGCCGATCATACGTGGCTCATCATCCACGACGAGTATACGTTTGCCATCACGTTGGCTTGTCTTAGGTAACCTAGTTGTCATCTTTTCCATTTCAGTATCTATTTGCTTGGTTTTAGTCGTTGCGCCAGAGCTGCGGGAATTCATTCTGAGCATCGCTGCTAGGCATAATCTGAATAAAGTTAATACGTGACCACGGCAGCATTACGCTGGTAACGCCTTCATCCAGCCATTCTACTTCACGGTCTTTGCGGTCACGGGGATTACGACCCACTATCATAATATCGGTTGGATTGGGCAAATCTTCAACATCAATTTTGACAGGTTCACTGTTAGAGATATGGACAAGTAGGGTAATCATAGTATGTCTCTCGTTATACTCCGATAGTTCGTTATTTAAAATAGACGTGGGCCACTAACTTACCCAATCGAATTTCATCTCCATCACGCAAAATACGTGGTTGATCTGGAACCAACCGTTGACCATTGAGATGTGTGCCATTGGCACTGCCCATATCAACTAGAGTCAATGTGTCCTCACTGCGACAAACAGCGGCATGAATGCGCGAAACGCCTTTTTCTAATGCGCCAAACGGTGTTAAATCTAGATCAGGTTTGGTGCTGCTGGTACTATCTGCACGTCCGACCACGAGTTTTTCACTCGGTTTGAGAATGATAGGTTCGGTTGCATCACGAATGTGGATAATTATAAACGCGTCGTGACCAAATCGCGCTGTACCCCATGTTACTTTTGCCGCCAAATCGGCAACAGATTGATCAAAACGTTTAGTGGGTGATACAGTGATGGTACGTTCCGCTACAGCATGAAGACTTTGCCCGCATTCTTCGCAAAACATGACACCTTCGCGGTTCTGGTGACTACAATACTGGCAGGCAATCATTCTGCTTTTTCCTCTGAAGATCCTAAGAGGAGAAAACGCGTTTGATATTTTAGGGTTTTCCGCCCCTGATCGGATAGATTACTGGTATGTGCTACTCTAAGCGCTTCCGCACGGGCTTCATGCGCTAAATTTTCTTCACCAATTGCCAGCAGTCGGGTGGCAAGGTTTTCTAGACGACGTGTTGCTTCTTGAATATCGCCAGTGGCAAGCGCTTCTTGTGCGCGTTCTTGCATTCTGTAAAGCGTTAGTTTACCAAGTGCATCCAAAATGGCGACAGGTGGTTCTTCAGCTGATGGTTGATCGGTAATTTCAAGAGAGATGTCACTGAGCGCCTGAAACTGCTGTTGTTGATTCGATAAAATATCGCCGTAAGCGACTAAACGGGCAATTGAGCGAAAACCTATAGGCATATTGGCAGGAAGTTGAAATTGGAGCAGCACGGATATTAGTCTTGTTGCCTGTAGGCTGCCCAATTGAATCTGACTTTCGTTGGTTGTCAGGGGCTGCGGGTGAGGCGCTAACTTGAAGGCGGATTCAATTTTTATGTCCGGGTCTGCCGCAATTGACATTCGAACACGTTCAGCGAAGGCATTGCTTAAATTACGCACATGATCGTTTAGAAACTGCACAACGGCATTGGCCGTATTGATATATGAGGAGGTTCCGCCTGTTGTGGAGGCGATTTCATCCAGAAATTCGTCATTCCATTCTTGACCCAAGCCCATGGCACTGATCGAAATTCCCTGTTCAGCAGCTTCGCGCGCCAAGGCTAAGCACTTATCTTGATCCCCAAAGGTGTTGCCATCGGTCAGTAATACAACATGATTGACTAATTTGGGGCCAAGGTAGCGTCGAGTTTGTTCGATTCCTTTCGAAAGACCATTGAAGATTTCAGTGCCGCCTGAAGCAGACATCATGCTAATTTTTGCTTTGAGGTTCTGCTTATTGGTCACAGGGGTAGCTGAAATAATGACTTCTGCCCGGTCATTGAATCCAACGACCGAGAGAATATCTTGATCACTCAACTGGTCAATAATTTGGTGCGCGGCAACCTTCACTTTATCCAGACGCGTACCATTCATCGAATTACTGTGATCAAGCACAAGTGTAAGGTTTAGTCGAGAATCACGCTGGGTTTGATCTTGGTCACGAGCACGAGGGTCAGGTAAAATTTCCGCGAGTAGATAAACGACCTGCGGTTCTTTCAAGGGCATAATCGAGCGCTTGCTTGGCGTTACCCGGAGGTTAAAGAAGAACGTATTATCGGTATTCCGGCGACTATACTGTGAATCATAGTCACGGCGACGGACGGGATCAAGCAACAGCTCATACGCGAGCGTTACATCCTGAAACTGCGTGGTTGCACCTAGACTATCGGGATTCACATCGGGATGTAAGCGCCGCGCAATGCGACGGTAGGCTGTCTTAATATCATCAGCAGAAGCGTCACGTCCGATACCTAAGGTTATATACGGGTCTATATTAAGTGACATGTTATTTGCTTTGCGAATTATCTATCAGTGGGCAGGTATTCTAAGTAATATCACTGTGATATTGTCTGAACCACCATGAGCATTCGCTAACGCTACAAGTTTATCACAGGCTTCTTGCGGATTCGAATGTTTGCTAACGATGTCCATAATTTCTTCATCGCTCACAAGATTCCAAAGGCCATCGCTGCAAAGCATCAGTTTGGAATTCGGTGGCAAGCGGCGGGTCAGCGCATCTACTTCAAGTGTTTCACTTTGTCCCAAGGCACGGTACAAGACATTTTTTTGTGCATGTACACTGGCTTCTTCACGAGTTAAGAGATTAAGTTCAACATAGCGCTGAACTAATGAATGATCTCGTGTAATCTGTTCAATATTATCTTTGGTCACCAGATATATACGGCTGTCGCCCACGTGTGCAACATATGCGAGATCGCCAATGACGGCTACGGCAGTCAAAGTTGTCCCACCGTCAGGCACTTTGGTGATAATATCTGCGTTGGCTTTTTGGACGGCTGAGATCATTGATTCAGTTACAGGAACACGTTCAGTATCTTCGTCACCATTCAGCATGGGTAAGAATATGTAATGGGTAATGTATGAGGCCACCATGCTTGCCGTTATTGCGGATGCCTTTTCACCGTCGTGGTGGCCACCCATGCCATCAGCTACCACAAAGAGGCCAAAGTCTGGGCGCTGCTGCGCGCTGCGACTGGTAGAAACAAATGAGAATACGGCATCCTGGTTATTTGTTCGCACCATGCCGACGTCAGTTGCCTGACCGAACTGAAGGTGCTCATTACTTGATGAGATGACTGTCTCGGGTGGAAGGGGACGGGTTATTCCATCCGCGATGTTCATAGGCGGTGCCATTTCGACAGGAGGCGGTGATAACGGCGTCGTCCCGACAACAGGCGAAGTTACATCAATTACCTGTGGCGGGACTGGAGCTTCAGCCTGTGCCGAATTTTCAGGTTTAGCATTAGCCTGACTGAAGAGGCGACGGAATAAATCCATTTTAGGCTCCCATTATGTGGCGTAAAGGGTACATAACACGGTCATTGTGAAACTACCCCGCTGCTAACGGCAATGCGTACAGGGTTTTGTCGAGTGATCCGAACAGGATAGTGTCATTCACAATGAGTGCCGTTGACGTTATCGGCCCATTTGTCTTGAATTTCCAACGTTCTTTTCCGGTTGCAATATCTACGCAGTAGAAATGATCGTTTGTGCCACCAAAGTAAATTGCACCTTGATAGGCAATTGGAGACGAGATGATGGGTTTCTCCGTAGCAAATTTCCATTTTTCTTTGGAAGTTTGAGCGTTCAAAGCATACAAATTACCATCGGTTGAACCGAAGAATACTAAATCACCTTCTACAGTGGGTGAGGAGATGATTGGGCCATTGGTTCGGTAGCGCCAAGAGCTAAAACCGTTGCCTGCATCTAGTGCGTATAAGAACCCATCCATCGAACCTACGTAGCAAATACCTTCTGTGGTATCGACAAATGGTGAGGATGTCACAGCTCGTTTTGTGCGGTAGCTCCATTTGCGCTTGCCATCCAGTCCAAGCGAAAAGAGTTCGCCTGATTCACTGCCGACGATGACCAAGTCATTGGCGATTACCGGGCGACTGCGTACAGCTTCTCCTAGTTGGAACTTCCACAAGAAACGTCCATTTGGAGCCCCTAAGGCATACAAATGCCCATCGTCACTACCGAAGAACACGGCGTCAACTTCATTGGCTATGCGTGCTGTGCTTCGGATTTTATCTTGTGTCGTATACGACCAACTGATCTTGCCATTGCGGTAGTCAAGAGCATAAAAGGTTTTGTCTTCTGAGCCAAACATCACAAGTCGGTTGCTTTGGTCAACGACTGGCGATGATGCAATGCCACCGTGTGTGGCATATTTCCACGCAAACGCCCCTGTTTCGAGATTGAGGCCGTAGACATTGGTGTCGTATGATCCAATGAATACAAGTTCTTTATTGGCAGCGGGTGTGCATCGAATTTCGTCTTCAGCTTTGAACTTCCAACGCGGTTCTATTGTGCCGTGTGAATCTAATCCAGCGAAGAAGCTGGTTTCGCTGCCTCCTTGTTGGGTTGACTTTGTGCCGCCGTTTGCCACGATGTTAATCTGGGGTTTGTAGCGGAGTTTTTCAAGCTCGGTTTTCATTTCCAAGCAGCTCTGGAAGCGGTTTTGTGGCTCGAATGACAAGGCTTTTTCGACAACTTGAACTAACGTGTCCGGCGCGGCGGGATTGAAATCGTGAATTGGACGTTCAGCAAAACTAAATGGAGGCTCTAAACGCGGATCTTTGCGAGTAAGAATATGATGCAATGTTGCGCCTAGACTATACACATCACTAAGGACAGTGACATCACCTTTGTACTGCTCAGGGGCGCAATACCCTTCGGTGCCGATCATGGTGTGTTTCTTTGTGCCACCATCAAATATTTTGGCGATACCAAAGTCAATTAAGCGGATTTTGCCGAATTGATCGACCATGATGTTAGAGGGTTTCATATCACGGAATACAATCGGTTTGGGTTGGGTATGTAGAAATTCAACCACATCGCACAAATCAATTGACCATTCAATAATTTTGTCGATAGGTAATTCTTTGGTCTGCGCCAGCAGCGTTTCTAAGTCTCGACCATTGATATACTCCATGACAAGGTAGACACGGTCATTTTGATCGAAAAAGTCGAAGATTTTCGGTATGGCGGAATGGTTTAGCGTGGCGAGAATATTGGCTTCGCGCTGGAAGGTCTTTAGTGTTGAAGCGTGCAGGGTAGGGTCTGTTGTCGGATTAAGCATTTCCTTAACAGCGACCAGTTTGCGAACATCGGGAAAGTTAAGATCGCGCGCTTGATAAACAGTACCCATGCCACCACCGCCCAATACGCCGAGTACCTTATAACGGCGTTGTAGAACAGTGTTCGCCTGAAGGGAACTATCGGTCGAGTCTTCTCCGCCCATTCCGGCGAATTGGGTCGTTTCGGGCATGATTATATGATTCCTATAATTACAGACACAGTGGATGATATATGCGTCATCAATTATTATATGAGAGTCCCAATGATACCGCAATCGGTGAAGCATTAAGTTAAGCTAGGTTGATATGATATTTCCGTCGTCTCTTTACTTGCACATTCCGTTCTGCCGGATTAAATGTACTTATTGTGCATTTAATACGTATGTTAACCTTGATAACCTAATTGAACCGTTTGTACGGGCTTTGATTAAGGAAATTCAAATTGTAGGGCGCAGCAAACCCCAACAGAAGCTGCATACCGTTTATATTGGTGGTGGCACTCCAAGCTTGCTAACAGCCAGCCAGTTGGATCGAATATTGACGACGATTCGCCATGAATTTGATTTGTTGGCAGACAGCGAGATTTCGATGGAGTCGAACCCCAGCGATCTTACTTCGGAGTATATGGCGGCAGTGAAGGCCGTCGGAATAAACCGTCTTAGCATCGGTATGCAGTCCGCAAATGACACGGAACTTAAACTATTTGAACGCCGGCATGATTTGGATGCGGTTTTAAGAGCTGTTGAGTCTGCCAGAGAAGGGGGATTTGATAACCTTAACCTTGATCTGATTTATGGTATTCCTCAGCAGACCTTAGCTGATTGGGAAAAGAGTTTACAGGTGCTGTTGAGTCTAACGCCTGAGCATGTGTCACTGTATGCCTTAGGCTTGGAGGATGGAACGCCACTCAAAACTTGGGTCGATACCGGTAAGTATCCTGCGCCAGATGATGATTTGGCGGCTGATATGTATGATCTGGCGACGGACATGCTCGGTAGTGCAGGGCTGGCTCAATATGAAATCAGCAATTGGGCAAAGCCCGGATTGGAATGCAGGCACAATTTACAATATTGGCGTAATCTGCCTTATCCGGGAGTAGGGCCGGGGGCGCATGGTTATGCTGATGGTGTGCGTTATTCGACTATTCTTTCGCCGCAACGTTATATCAAGTTGATGAATGAGGCACATCGCGAATTTGTTTTTCCACATACCCCTGCTACTGAGCAAGCGACAGTCGTAGACCGCGAAAGTGAAATCGCCGAAACACTGATTATGGGGTTACGACTGACTCAAGAAGGTATTCGGCGAGATTCGTTTCGTGAACGGTTCGGTGAAGATTTACTCGATGTGCATCCCGAAACGATTGCCCGTTATGAGAAAAATGGGCTGCTGTATGTGGATAATAATGTCGTCCGCATTACAGAGCGAGGTCGATTGTTGAGCAATATGGTGTTTCGGGATTTGGTATGAGTTAATAGTTACGCTCAAACAGACTGTTGACAAGCTGCATAATCCACTCAGATGCTTCCCCTTGAGGATTGGCTGCTTCGATGGATGCTAAGGCTGTATTGTAATAGCCCTCTTCTGAGTGTCTTGTGAAATCTTGGGCGTTAACGTCGTTAAGGGCTTTAATGGCTTCATCCACATCTTGCTGCGTGAAAGTAGGCCGTTGATAAATACCCACAAGTTCTGCACTGTTGTCTAGACCATAAAGCACAGGAAGCGATTTCTTGCGTGAGAGAATATCAGTAGCGGCAGATTTGCCGGTAACGGAGGGATTGCCCCAAATCCCTAAAATGTCGTCGTGAATTTGGAATGCAATACCCAGATTTAGCCCAAAATCGGCATAGAGGTGGGCAAGTTGCGCATCACCACTGCCAATTAATGCACCCATTTCAGCACAAGCAGAGAGTAGGGCGGCTGATTTTCCAGTAATCATCGAGATATATTCATCAGTTTTTACGGTCGGCTGATGCTCAAAGCGCATATCAAGATGCTGCCCACGTGTTAGTTCGAGCATTGTCTTATTGAAAATGCGCCATATTTGGATGAGTATCTGATCTGGAACTGAGTATTCTGATAACCGTTGCAGTGAATCGTAGGCCATTGTAAACAGTGCGTCGCCAATATTGATGGCGTTAGCTTCTCCCCAAACTTTCCATACTGTGGGGCGATTATGTCTTAAGGGACTATCATCTTGAATATCATCGTGAATCAGGGAAAAGTTGTGCAATAACTCTACCGCCGCCGCAGCGGGTAAGGCTGCTTTCCAATTGCCTCCTGCTGCTTCGACACAGAGTAACAATAGGACGGGACGAATACGCTTTCCGGTTGGAATATTGTAGGGATCACCATTTTGATCCACCCAACCGAGCGCATATTGCAGCATAATGCCCATATCGCTTGGCTGACTTTGTTGGGAATTCACAACCGTTCGCATGTAACGATCGATGTCTGGTAGGTAGCGCTCGAAGAACGATGTTAACATGAAGTTGCTGTCCTAGACTTTGAGTAGCTTGGTATGTTGTAGGTCGCCAATCGTTTTTGCACTGCTGCATAACATACTGATGCGAAGTTGGGAGGTTGTCTCGCGGATAAGTTGCTCGACGGCTTCGACTGAATGATCGGCTGCTTTTAAGAATGGGCCAGCCATACCGCCTGCAACGGCTCCGAGAGCGATGCACTTAGCAATATCGATGCCATCCCGCAACCCGCCACTGGCAATTACGGGAAGTTTTGGCGCGGCCTTCACTGCATATTGAACGGCTTCACTTGTGGGAATACCCCAATCTGCGAAGCTGGCCGCGACGCGGGCATGATAGGCTGTGGGAGCGCGATGGTATTCCACTTCGCTCCATGAGGTACCGCCAGCACCTGCTACATCAATCGCTGAAACACCAGCATTTACAAGGTCGCGGACATTTTGTTCGGAAAATCCCCAACCAACCTCTTTCGCAATGACAGGGACTGAAACGTGTTTGCAGATTTGTCCCACTTTGCCGAGTAAGCCTGCAAAATTTGTATCGCCTTCAGGTTGTACAGCCTCTTGCAACACATTGAAGTGCAGAATTAGGGCGTTGGCTTCGATCATATCGACCGCACGTTGACACTGGCTAATGCCATATTTGTAGTTCAGTTGAACTGCGCCGAGGTTCGCGAATAATAATATATCAGGCGCAACATTCCGTACTTGGTAGCTGTATGCGAGTTCGGGTTTTTCGATTCCTGCCCGCTGCGAACCCAGTCCCATCGCAATGTTATAAGTTTGGGCGGCCTGTGCCAAATTTTGGTTGAGTTTGTGAGCTAATTCTGCACCGCCGGTCATCGAAGAAATGACAATTGGCGCAGATAATTTTTTGCCAAAAAGCTCAACTGAAGTATCGACTTCGCTGAGGTTGATTTCAGGTAACGCTTGGTGTAAAAAGCGATAGCGTTCTAGACCTGTAGTTAGGCGAGGAAATTGTACATCTTTTTCGAGGTTGATACGGATATGATCCGTCTTGCGACTCTCGGTTGTAACTGCTTCCGTGACTTTAGTCATTAGTCGGTGTTCCTTAGTGTAGTGAGCGTAATCGTACCTGATGCAACTAAGCACTGTCAATAACATCGCACTAGCGGTTAGCCTGTTTGAAGGTATAATGTTCCACTGCTGTCTATAAAATCACAATGCCCCACCAATCGGGAGGTAAAAATGGCATCAACTGAAGAACGTGTAAAAAATATTGTTGTGGATTTGTTGGGTGTAGACGCTGACCGTGTAGTACCAGCAGCCCGTTTTCGCGAAGACCTTGAAGCGGATTCACTTGACCTCGTTGAGTTGATTATGGCTTTCGAAGAAGAATTCGGAGGGGAAATCACCGACGAGGATGCACAGAAAATCACGAGTGTCGGCGAAGCGGTATCCTACATCCAGAAGAATATGGGTGGCACCTAAACGGCGCGATACAAATGTGTGCCCATTACAAACAGAGTAGTTCGGCTACTCTGTTTTGTTATATACAAAACGGTTGCAGTACCTAAGCTGAACACTGTAAGTATTCCTCCGATTCCCACACTTGCGGGCATATCAAAGCCTATCATCAGCATATAGCCCTGATAAAGTCCAATCGCAGACGTCAGACATCCGAATAAGCTTAGCGCGATAGACGATAGACGTTGTACTGATTTGTTGTGCCAAATAATTATTGTCGTACCAATAATCACTGTTGCGAGAGCAAGAAGGAGCTGCTGCTGATAGTTTGGATCATCCCTATAGACGGTGAAGAACTCAGGTGGCGGCAGCAGCGCAAACGCTGTAATTACGACAATAAGCAATCCAAAACTGGCGCGTTGAAAGCTTTCTGTAATATGCTTTGCCAGAAGCAATCCCAACACGGCAAGTGGAACACGTAACGCTAATGTTGTCCATAAATATGGCAAGGTTTGCCTGACGATAGGATGCAAACTTGTCCACTCTGCCAGATCATAAGCAGACATGTTCAGGCTGCTAGCAGGCGTAATCAACCAAGGTAACAGATATCCAAGAACAGCGAGGCACAACAGAGGCGGTAAAAGTCTATTACTATTTAATCGGCGCATTTTTTCCTACGATGTGAGTTCATCAACAAAGGTTCGGATTTGATTGTCTTCTTCCTGCTGACTGTTGAAGAAGCTTACCATGAATTGGCTGCGTCGCTGCCGAAGTGCCATCGGTGCAACAGCCCGGATATCCTGGATATTAGCCTTGTCGCGTCCATCTGCAGCAGCATGAGCGCGCGCTGCTTCGAACATAGTGAATTCGGCACGATGTGAGTCGATGTCAAGCTTTTGTACAAGTGACAGACCTAAAGCCACTGCATCGTCGTCAATCGTTGTTTCTTTGAGGAGCTCGCGGGCTAGGATAATTTCTTCGCGCGTAGCGGCGGTTGCGGTTTCCCATGCACGGATAAACTGTGTAGGAGTCTCCCGATACATGCGTACCCGTTTATAGACTTCTAGTCGGTCATCATGAGTCATTAGGCCGCGGACATTAACTCTAAGACCAAAGCGATCTAAAATTTGAGGTCGCAGTCGTCCTTCTTCAGGGTTCATCGAGCCGATAAGGACAAAGCGCGAATTGAATGTACCGGACATTGCGCCACGCCGTACCGTATATGATCCTTGCGCAGCCGCATCCAGAATTGCATCCACGATGTCGTCATCAAGCAAATTGACCTCGTCCACGTAGAGCAAATTGTTATTTGCGTGGGCAAGAATACCTTTTTCCAACCGTACACGCTGCTGTTGTATGGCGAGGCGCTCATTGATGCCTCCGACAACATCCTCGAGGCGAGCGTTCAAAGGAAGCTCAACCAATTTGACAGCCTCAAAGTGTGAGATAGACTGTCCACTTTGATACTTTTCATAACAATCAGGATAAAGAAATTGTGCATTCTCTGATTGCAGTTCATAGGGCAAAATCCCTTCATCACAATCACTGACTTCAATATCAGGTAGGATGCCCGTAAGACTACGTACGGCAGTGGTTTTGCCGATGCCGCGAGGCCCAATGAGGAGAACACCACCTATTGACGGATTGATGACCGACAGCATTAAAGCGATTCGCATTTCAATTTGCCCGACAATCGCGAGAAAAGGGTAGGGGCGTTGATCAGCTAGCCCCGCATCAGGTATGTCTTCTGCAAGGACTGCTCTTGCACCAGTTTGATTGAGCAGGCGCAGCAGAACGGATTCTTCTAGACCGCCATATTGAGGTAAAAGATCACTCACTTAAGTCATCGCTTTCTAATAGAGACTAAACGCGATAGATATAAGTGTGTCTTTATTTTGCTAAGCAAGCAAGTCTTGATAAATCAAGCGAAGCTGTCGTGCTGATTTTTCCCAAGTGAATTCGTGTGCGCGTTCTAACCCTCGTTGAATTAGTAGAGTTCGTAATTCGTTATCTAGTATCAGCCTTTGCAATCCATCTGTCATGGACTCTAAATCATAAGGATCGACAGTGATGGCGGCATTTCCCGCGACTTCAGGCAAAGATGAGACGTTTGAGGTTAAGACTGGCACGCCGGACGCCATTGCCTCTAGCACCGGCAGGCCAAATCCTTCGTATAGTGATGGAAACGCTAAACATGTGGCATTTTTGTAAAGCGCTGGCAGGTCTTCATCGTCTGCAAAGCCGATGAAATGAACGAAATCCCGCATATTGCTCTCATCAATGGCACTATAAATCGGGTTGTCAAGCCAACCTTTGCCGCCGGCGATGACCAAATGAATGTCGATTCCACTGGCACGTAATTGAGCAAGCGCCTGAATGAGGCGAACATAATTTTTTCGTGGTTGGACGGTCCCTACCGTAAAGATGTATGGAAAATCATCTTGTAGATATCTATTTCGCGTAGTCATTAGAACCTCACGCGACAAATCATGAGAAAACCGAGGATTCACACCCGACAACAGAACCGATATTTTGCCTGAAGAAACACCGTAAAGATCCACAAGATCATCAGCAGTCGACTGAGAATCAGCTAATATATACGAAGCACGCCTAACAGAACGCGGAACCACCATATCAAGATACGTTTTTAGCGAAGGCGAAGCAGAATCCGCAACCCGCACATACGACAAATCATGAACGGTCAAGAGCGTAGGGATAGAAGGGAGAGTAGGGGGCAAAACAAAATCCGGAGCATGAAAAAGGCTCAACCTCCCGGTAAACAACTCAACCGGCAGACGCACACCTCCACGATGCCAGATACGTGCCAACCACTTTGGAGTCAGACGAGTATTCTTCCAACGAAAATTTGAACCGGGCGATTGAGGTAGCCGCGAAGATAAAGCACCTGCGACAAACAATGTATATTGTGTAGTTTGATCAATCACCGAAAGGGCAGTAACAAGTTCGCGTACGTAGCGCCCAATGCCACCGCCCTGTTCATACGCAGGGGTATAATCAATTCCAATAGGGAACAACACAAACGCTAATCACTACTTTGAGTCGACGTCGTTATAAGTCCAACGGCGATTTGCGAAAAAATTCCAGAACGTTACGACAACCACACCAACTACCATCGCAATCATCGTTCCCAATTTATCATCAGCAGCCAGTGTAGGAACGTACCCTGTTCTAAACAAACGAACTACGGGAAGAACAACTGGCATAAACAAAACACCCAACAAATGATACGAGGTCGTAATCCAAATCGTCCGCGCCAGATAACCAACCATACTGATAAAACCAAACAAAAATAACTGGTGGCGAGCCGAACGTGAACGTGAATCCGGATAAGTCCAAATCCGATTCCAAGTAAAATTGCTAATGAGTGCCGCAATAAATGCTATCGACGTTGCGAGAATAACATTGAAAATGAGACGCTCACCTAATTTGTTAGTGGGCGGCAAAATTGTTGCCTGAAGAATGGTTACTGTGCCGAAATCCACAATAAAGCCAATCACGCCAACGACCACAAACTTCAGAAAACGCTCTACTTCTTTTGACTTGTCGCCGAAGCGTGACGCGATAGCTAAGATTGGAATATCAAGCGGATTCTTGATTACGATTGATCGTGATCCTAACGCGTTCGATTGACCCACTGGTTTAAATCCTTACACTTGATTGAGTTTCTTTGAGCAGCAGAACCATTAATCCGAGCATGACGGCAATTTGTAAAAAGAGATTATTTACATAAAGATTATCAAAGAAACTGTGGACTGAGAGATATATCCAAGACCCTAGTAAACCAATTACGACTAGTCGTGATAAAGAATCTGGATGCAAAGTTGCTTTCCAACTCCTGTAGAATATTGTGAGCCATACCTTGCCATAACCTAACAATCCTATTATACCTGCTTCAGCGAAAATGTTGAGGTAATAGTTATGAGCATGACCGAGAGGTTCATTCCAATTTATAAGCTGGTATTTAGGATAAGCCGCCGCGTAATTTCCAAAACCAATTCCCAAAAAGGGATTCGCTGTAATCATATTGATAGCAGCTTGCCAGTGAGCGAGCCGTTCCGCAATCGCAAAATTGTCCGGTGTAATGTCAACCCCACGTACATCCTCAAATGCGAAAAACTCGGTTGTTGAGGTCTCCAGCCGCTGTACAATGGATTGCGGTAGTAAACCACTAAACCAGACCACAAGTGCCAAAACGCTAATACCCAAAAACAATAATAAACCGAGACGCGTTCTACGAGGTATAAAGAAACCCATAATTAACAAAGCCGCGCCCAACCCCAACCACGCACCTCGGCTCCACGACATTGCAATAGCGGTAATCAAAATGACAGAAGAAATTCCATAATATATTGCAAGCCACAAATTAACTGAAACGTCGCTTTTGCGCCAACGCAGCACATAGCCGAAGGTACTCATAACAGCCAGAGGTATAAGCAGGCCCATAAAGCCACCGAAAGGGTTTGGCTGTCCAAAAGTTCCAAAGGCACGAAAAAAACGATCATTGATTAACAGATGTAAAGCACCGCTGCCACCAAAAAATTCGTAGATACCTACAAGCGCGTTGGCGACCCCGGATAGAATTAAGCCAAATAGCAACCATTCCCAAGAAATGCGCCCGAAGATATTTACAACAACTGTGAAAGTCAAAAACACAAGAACCCATTTTACCCATTCAAGCAGCCAAGCAGTGAGTGATGTCGCGACGAATGCAGTTAAGCCGGTCGCGACAAGGAAAAACAAAAGGGCTGCTGAAAGAGGTGTCCAAAGATTGCTTAAGCGAAGGGGAAGTGTTTCGACATGGATTATGCGGTGTATTAGCCACGCAGCAAGAAAAACAACGAGTCCAATCTGACCAATATCCAGTGGTAACTGGAACGCGGATTCGGTAGAAATCAGGACACGTGCCGGCCCGAGAACCACCAGCGCCATCAGCGCAGCCACTGGATGAAATACGGATAAGATTAAGAACGCAATTGCTATACCGATGAACACAACTGCCGGAATCGGTTGTGTAACAACAACGATACCGATTCCAACAGCAGCGAAAAGACCAATGAATAGAGACAGATATTCTCTATTTGGAGTGTTTTGGATAGTTAATAACCGCAAACGAATTACACGACCTCGCGAAAATAGGCGACGGTTTTTTCAAGCCCTTCGTGTAAATTTACTTTTGGCTCCCATCCCAGTATCGTTCTGGCACGGGTTATATCGGGTTGACGAGTTTGAGGATCGCCCTTTATGCGCTCATCCTTAAATATAATCCCTGCTTTATTCCCCGTAATGACGTTCACTGCTTCGGCAAACTCAAGGATCGTCATTTCAGTAGGATTACCGATGTTCACAGGCTGGTTGTAATCCGAATTCAACAGGCGATACAAACCCTCGATGAGGTCACTTACATATTGGAAGCTGCGCGTCTGCGCTCCATCTCCATAAACCGTCAATGGTTCACCTCTTAATGCCTGAGCAATAAAATTAGGCACAACACGACCGTCAGCTAGACGCATACGAGGCCCATAGGTGTTGAATATTCGAACAATCTTTGTATCGACCCCGTGAACGTTATGATATGCCATGGTAATTGCTTCAGCGTAACGCTTTGCCTCATCATAGACTCCACGCGGGCCAATAGGATCAACGTTTCCGGCATAACTTTCTTTCTGAGGATGCTCTAACGGATCCCCATAAATTTCAGAGGTTGAAGCAATGAGGAAACGCGCTTTTTTGGCTAAGGCCAGACCTAAGGCGTTATGTGTGCCGAGTGCACCAACTTTTAGCGTTTGAATGGGCAGCTTCAGATAATCAATGGGACTTGCCGGAGACGCAAAATGAAGCACTGCGTCTAGCGCCCCGTTGATATAGATGTAATTTGTCGTATCGTGCTTAATAAAACTAAAGTTTTGATTGCCCGCTAGATGAGCAATATTACGTGTGTTACCGGTAATGAGATTATCCATCGCGATAACCGTATGTCCCTCGGCCAAGAACCGGTCACATAAATGCGAACCCAGAAAACCCGCCCCACCTGTAATCAGTACGCGCACTTGAACATCCCCTGTTAAATAGTGTCAAACAAGCCTAAATTGAGAGTGTACCATAGGTTTTTTCAGGGGAGTATGCCGGTTTATACAGTGACTTCGCCTTCGCCCGTCGCTTTTAATTGTTCGACCTGCAACTGAAGTTCATTCTTAAAAACTGTAAAGGCAGTGAGGTTATCCAAACAGATGATAACCACCTTCAAAAAACGGGGATTTTCAAACGTGTAGTCAATTACTTGTGTGATAATTGTACGGGCACAATTCTCGAGGGGATAGCCTAGCACACCGGCAGAAATAGCGGGCAACGCAATTGAACGAAGGCGGTATTCTTCGGCAAGACGCAAACAAGCAAGGGTTGTGTTGGCTAATTTTCCTCGTTCACTGCCTTCGCCCCAACGTGGCCCTACGGCATGAATAACTTTTTGGACAGGCAAATCACCTGCGTCCGTAATAACAGCATCACCAATATCACACCAACCGACAATATCTACAGCTTCTTGAAGTTTAAAACCAGCCTTGAGTAATAGGGGGGGATTAAGATGCAAGTTGGGGTCAGTAGAATTGACAACACCATTCACACCAAGAGAAAGAATGTCCTCTTGAACGATCTGGATCGTGACTTTATTCACCTTGACTTTCATTGACGATCCCCATTGCATTTGGTGTAGATTACACCATCATATTAAGGGTTCGTCAATAGATCACGCGTTCTTTGTCTATTTGAACAAGGGCTAAAAGCAGCACAAAAACAAAAGCTAAATCTTGCACATATACACTGTTGTCAATCATCCCATGACCAAGCAGGTTAATCATGCTGCCAATCACGCCAATGATGATAGCAAAGTACAATGGATCATGTTCACGAAGCCGGCGCCAAACAACAATCGCCTTTCGCCAGAACGCAGTTTGCAGTGCAATCAATACCAAAACACCAGCAATACCTAGCCTTACCCAGAAGTCGAGTAAGACATTATGTGGATGTGACAAGTTGGGTTCTTGCCATGCATCCGGCAGGATATATTTACCACGAAATGCGTATAAGAATTGGTCGAGGCCAAGGCCCGTAATTGGATGATCTTTGATGATATTGACGGCACTAAGCCATGCCCGGACTCGATAAAAGTTTGTCCCGCTGGAAAAATCAAGCACGCGGGCAAACCGTTCTGACTGTAACGAAATCGCAAAACCAATGAGCAGTAAGGCGATTAGTCCCAAAACCGCATACCGAGCACGTTGGCGAAGGGATAGCAGTAATACCGCAGCTACCGACAAAGGAACACCGATAAAAATCCCGCCAACGCTTTGCGTCAGCAGCAAGGCAATAACCATTGGTATCAATACCACTACATAAAAGATCTGACGTCTCTTATCCGCCCGATTCAGGGTGAAGGCCAGCGCGAAAGGAATACAGCGCCCTAGAAAAAGTGCTACATTGTTTGGTGATCCATATACACTTGCTAAGCGGCGTGAACCTGCCTCAGCTGTGATAATTGCTTGACCCTGTACGTATTGGAAAAGACCAATGACCGCGACGATTAAACCCGCTGCAATGAAAACATCCACAATAATCAAAATCTGACTGCGATTGAGTTTACTTGTACGGAAAATTAAATAGAACAAAAAAGGTTCAATAAACATCACACGAAGCTCGGTAGTCGCATTCGACGGGCGCGCTGCCCATACCAGTGATACAAAACCAAGCAGCAGCCATATCATGACTAGCCAATCAATAGCACTCCGTGACGAAACAACGTCTTTAATGGGCGTAACTTGAAAGTGTGAAATAGTTGATTGTCGCCAAAGCGCATAACTAGTCAGTAGACGAAGCAACCATGCTGCCGTCGTCAACAAAATCATAATTTCGACAAGCGGAAATGCAAATTGATACAGCGCGACTGGAAACAAAAAGAAAGGCGCCCAGAAAATGGTTAAGGCAAGTCCGATGTAGATATGGTTATAGAAGATAACTAATAACATGAGCGCTGCGATTACAGTTAACACAAGCCCCGGCTGAAGCTTAATTAATCCACTAGTTGCAATTGCTAATAGCAGCGACACAGGCTCGTGTCGAAATATTCCAGTGACTCCATCGCCCCATGTCAACATCATACCAGCAAGCAGCGCGAGCGACGAAAAAATACTCAGGATAAATTGGAAAGTGGCACTGAGGTATTGACTTGTAAAGCGTACAACTGGCTCTAAAAATCCCCAGCTTAACCCTCGCGATGTCATTACGACGCTAATCGCTGCAAACAATGTTGTCAGCCACCCAATAGCGATTTGGTGTTCGTAGGGTAGGGATAGATTACCGGAGCTAACCCCAAAACCCGCGATTGCCCATTGATCCCATCCCCGATCTGCGATGACGTGTAAAGTGTGGTCGGCTGCTGACAAATTTCTGGCAACAGGAACGAGATTTGTTTCAGGCAATTGAGAAGGGCTAGTTAAGACGATATAACGATTACCAGAGGCATCAACTGGTAGCGCGTTAGGTTGCTTATCATCAACGGTCGGATACAAATAGGCAGTGTAATTATCCTGCCGCAGCAGCAAAGCGACATCCGAACCTTTAAAGTCGAAGGAAAACTGGCTGTCCTGTACCCAGCCAATGTCTGCACCTAAGGGTCCAAATGTCCATACGCCGCTGTAACTGGCAAAAGGATTAACCGCTGGATACAATCCATTTTCTGCCTGCATTGAAGGCTGCCTCAATGACAAAGCCTTCCATAATCCTGTTGCTTTATCCTGTTGGTCAATCAGAGCAAAACCCCAGAGTGGATCATTTGCTTCTATGTTGGGCTGCCACTGACTCAGAATCATGCCGCCGAGCCAAGGCCATTCCCGATCCGCGCGGTTCAGAGCAGACAGAGTGTAGTTCACTTGTAAATCAGCACTGACACTACCCCAGATTGACGGTCTGCCAGACCAATTATCGGGTAAGCTGTTCCATCCCCATTCACTCGCCCACAGGGCTTTCTTGCCATCTCCATTGCGAACCATGACTTCTCGTAGAGCAATTATCCGCGAGAAGTTGAGCCTGTCTGGCGAGACCATACGATCTTCTACTGAGTCGCTAAAACCATAAGGTTTAGCTGCAACCGCGTCCATATAATCTTTAGCACCTACCGCATACATATCATTCAGGTAGATGATGTCACTAATATTTTTGGGACCAGTTTCTGTCGTAGGTGCTAGCGCTGCTGTAACGACTGTAGCAACAGGGTCAGCAGCGTGAATTGATTTGTAGGTCGCAGATAGGAGCGAAGTATATGCCGTGGCGTTCGGTTCTTGTCCACCCCATGCGGCGATCAGATTTGGCTCATCCCAAATTTGATAATAATCAATTTGCGCCCCGTAACGATCCGCAAAAGTTCCAGCAAATGCGGCAAAATCATCCACATTCACCGGCGGTGCAGTTGGGGTATGTTGATCGGATCGCGCCCATTCTGGTTCAGATATAAGCACAACGAATGGCTTAAGTTGAGGGTGCTGTTTGAAAGCGGCAAATATGGCATCCGTTTTACCCCATTGAAACTGGCCTCGCACCGACTCAATGTCCGCCCAGTGTATCTTCTGGCGCACCCAGATAATATTTGCCTGTTCCATCAATTCTAAATTACGGTCAAGGGTAGAAGCATCGTATTGAGTAAGTTCAGCGTTAACACCTAATCTTGGGATACGAAAGGGGAGATTTGTGTCGCCGGTGGCATCTACATAACCGCGAAGGTTGTAATCGCGCTGGCGAACACTGTCCAATGTCGTGACCAAGCTGCCGAGAAACAGCAGCACGGTGAGAGAAAAAATTAAATGAGCGCGTTTCATTTTGCCCAAATCGGACTAGAGGCTCTACCATCCAAAGTCAGCTGATGGTTAATGCCTGATTCTGCGTCCACCACCCAAAGGTTACCTTGATAAATGATGGCAATTTGATGCCCGTCAGGACTCCACGTAAATTCCCGATCTTGAAAAATTGACTCTTGTGCTGTCAGTCCTGTTCGACCACTGCCGGGGAACAAAATACGCGCATTACTACCATCGCGATCTGCGACTACAAGGTCATATTCACCATTGATCGTATTGAACGAGTCGCGCGCTTGTAAATAAGCCATATACCCTTTGGGAAATTTACTGTCCGATGGCGTCAAAATTGGCGAAAATTGAGGGGCTGACCAGATACCGGCATTTGGAACGATATTGGTTTCAAAAGTGCCGGAAGCATCCGTCGCCGAAACGTTAAAAGATGGACTATTTTCAGGGCTTTCGTTACCAACAGGAGCTCCGTGCGTGGTTGCTAATAGCAAACTGTTATCAGGCGACCATGCAAGTGTAGATCGCCACGACCATCCACTAAAGGGAACAAGTACCGCAAACTTGATAAGCGAATTGTCAAAACCAGTGACGTCACCTTTCAGTAGTGCATCCGTATCAAATATCCCAATTTTGTCGGCCTGCGCCCAAGCTAACTTCTTACCATCGAGTGACCATTGAAAGCGTGTAGCCCACCACCCATAAAGTCCACCGCCCGACCGCTTAAGCAACTGTTTGACACCTAACGATTCGCCAGTATCAGGGTCGATACGCATCTGCCAAAGATCATGGAATGGGAGCCAACCGGGTGTCGCTTGGCTTGGCTCAGCTGCTGAATAACTAATTGTATTTTCTAGCTCCGGAATCCAATCGGCATATAGAATATTGTCTAAGACCAGACTGACGGGCGCTGTAGGCCGGCTCACATCAGAAATCATCCACAGGTGGTTAAACGCGCCGCTTGAATCAGCTGAATCGGACTTGCGTGTAAATAACAATTGATGTCCATTGGGAGAGAGCGCAAAAACATGTGAGTCCAAATCACCTTCTGTTGTAATCGGTTTTTTGGATGTGCTGCTGCCTTCGACAATCCAAACATTTCCATTACTTTTATATGCCAAAGTTCCCACTATGGGAACCGGTTCTACATCACCTGATACGCCAATGTAAATGATTTCGTCTTGGGCAGCTTTAACCTCGGTTGTGCGCGTTACAACACGGTCTTTCGGGGTGCCATCGATTATGGTCACTCGATAACAAGTCTCCTGTGAACCTGCTTGTCCAGCCTTTACGACCTTTTTCTCTCCGGGTTTAAGTCCTTCATTCAAAACTTGCGTTTGTTTGTAAGGCACTTCGGTTGTTTCACATTCCTCTTTTTCAGAAACACGGCTGATTGTGATTTGCATTCCATCAGCAATCTGAGTAAACGGAGGCGGATTCACTATATCCAGTTCAGAGTATTGAACATCGACTTTGGGATCACGTAGAAACTCTTCGATTGTTGTGGCCGTTGGTACGTCAAAAGTTCGCTCACGACCATCAGCAATTAACTTGACGCGAATCTGCGCAGCAGCAGGGTTTTGACGGCAGCCCACTAAAAATGTTATGAGAATTAGGAATAACAGGCGGCCTTTTATGCGATGCGAAAATGCCATAACTTGTCGCTCAAATGATCAAAAGAATTTGGGGTTCAATATAAACCAGACCCCACAAATTTTGCGAGGTCTGGTTTTGCTACAGCACCAATTGACTCAGGTGCTTAAGGTTTCCATGATGGACTGCTGTCATTACCCGTTCCATCGGATATCTTGGTAACGGCGGTTCCATCAGGATTCATTACATAGATTTGCAGCAATCCATTGTCTTGGGACACAAATGCGATCTGAGCATTATCATGCGACCAAACAGGATGAGTATCTGGTCTGCTGAGGTCAGAAATACGTGTTGGGTTTGATCCGTCCACGCCCATGATATAAATCTGTGAGAGCGACTCGCGATCTGATACAAACACTAACCGCTGACTGCCATTCTCCCATGATGGGCTTGAATCGGTGCTAGACGGGCTGTTCGTGATATTGGTGACTGTCCCGTCAGATGCGGTCGTGTAGATTTCGTTATTACCATCGCGATCCGACATATAGGCGATGCGAGAACCATCCGGCGCTGGGGCAGGGCTGGTTTCATTGGATGCTGGCGCATTTGTGATATTCACTGGGTTGCTTCCATCTTTATTCATTGAGTAGATTTCATAGTTACCATCTCGGCTTGTCGCAAAGACAATACCCGTAGATGTCCACATCGGTGTGACATCCGATGCAGGATCATTAGTAAGTCGCGTAACATTTGATCCATCAGCATTCATCACATAGATTTCGTCATTTCCGTCACGGTTTGAAACAAATGCGATTTGGTTGCCATCAGGTGACCACGCCGGGCTAGTATCGCTGGACGGGTTGTTGGAGATATTGGTAATTGTGCCATCAGTACTTAGTATGAAGATTTCATCATTACCAGTACGGTCTGAAACAAAGACCAGTGGATGGTTAATCGGTGGCGGCGCAGGAATAACAGGAGCTGCGTTGACGGTGATCGTTTGCGGCGTAGTGGTGTTCGTTCCGGCGCCGTTGGCTGCCGTCAATGTGACGTTGTACGTACCGGCTTGGTTGTAGACGTGAACCGGGTTTTGTTCAGCGCTGACCGGTGAGCCGTCGCCAAAGTCCCATGTGTACGCCACATTATCACCACTAGAGGCATTGGTAAAGGTCACTGTCAACGGAGCGTCACCCGCCGTCACGTCCGCCGTGAATCCGGCAACGGGCGGAACGACTGCCGCGTTGACGGTGATGGATTGCGGCGTAGTGGTGTTCGTTCCTTCGCTGTTGGTGGCTGTCAATGTGACGTTGTACGTACCGGCTTGATTGTAGACGTGAACCGGATTTTGTTCAGCGCTGACCGGTGAACCGTCACCAAAGTCCCATGTGTACACTAGATTGTCACCGGTGGAAGCATTGGTAAACGTCACCGTCAACGGCGCGGTACCCGTGTTTGTATCGACGGTGAATCCGGCAGCGGGCGGAACGACTGCCGCGTTGACGGTGATGGATTGCGGCGTAGTGGTGTTCGATCCAGCGCTGTTGGTGGCTGTCAATGTGACGTTGTA
>WGMX01000082.1 GCA_016124855.1 Anaerolineaceae bacterium
TAACATCATCAAAAAATGGACGATGCCTGTCCCGAATTGGGCTTTGATTTTGAACCAACTCGCTATCCGTTTTGAGGGGCGTTTCCCAATTTAATTTTGTATGGCAAAATCCGTTTACACAAAACTCTTGACAGACCCCATGATTTCAAGACACCACTGGCGATCATCAATAACAGCCTGTATTTACTGCAACATATTAGTGATCCACTCAAACAGAAAGACAAACTGAATCTCATCAAAGAGCAAACGCTGCTGCTGGACAAACAAATTCAAGATATCCTCACTATTTCCCGTTTGGATTATGCGCCTGTCGTCATCTCTCACCCTGTAAACATCAATGTTTTGCTCTCCAAAATCACCGATCTTTTTCATCCGTCGTTTGAGAAGAAAAAACAAATGCTCAAGCTGGATTTACAATCGGAGCTGCCTAACATCTTGGCTAACACCGATGAATTGGATCGAGCACTGGTCAATCTGGTTGAGAATGCTATTAATTACACCCCTGTAAGCGGAACGATCACGGTTACAACGGGAGTGGTCGATAACCAAGTCGAGTGTGTAATCTCTGATACCGGCATTGGTATGACTGCTCAAGACACGCAGCAAATCTTTGAAAATTTTTATCGCGCTGAGAATGCGCGTATGATCAACAGCAAAGGGACGGGTTTGGGCCTCGCAATTGTCAAGCGGATTGTTACCAATCATAATGGAACAATCAGCGTGGACAGTGAATTGGGTAAGGGAACGACCTTTCGCTTGCACTTTCCGATCATGACTGATGTCAAATAATCATCTTTTGGGTATGAACTGCTGTTGATATGCACCGTTGTGTTAAGCCCCATTGTCTGTCTATTAGCCTATCAATTTGGCTGTTGTTCCTGCTTCAATCTTCGACTCCATTATTAGCTCAAACGTCGACTCCTTACATTCGTGCTTCCCGGATGGGTATTACCTTTATCAGTTCACTTGATCATCCGGCGAACGATTTGCGTTATCAACGGGCACTCTTGCTGGGCGCGGCGTGGAATCGGTGGCCGATGTATTGGGATCGTATCGAAGTTGCGCCTAATACCTTTGATTGGTCGGGCTATGATCGACTGGTCAGCCAAGATATTCAGCATGGACTTTCCATCAATGCGATTTTGCTCGGTCGTCCGGCTTTTCATGCGCAGGGCGGGGGTATACAGGGTTTAAACAGCGCGACTTTTAGTGATGGCAGTGATTTACCCGCACCCGGAAAGCTGCCGAATCCAGCGAATGCTTGGGCATCGTTCGTCTATGCCGCTGTGATGCGCTATAAACCCGGTGGTCAATTGGCTTCTACATACGGTTGGACTGCGGGTTCAGGTGTGAGCGTTTGGGAGGCATGGAACGAACCGGATTTATCCATGTTTTGGTCGGCTGGTGTTGAACAATATGCCCGCCTTTTGAAAGTCACTTATCTAATCGTGCATCAAGCTGATCCCAATGCGAAAGTCATGTTCGGTGGTCTGGCTTACGGCAATCCTGATACCGATGATTGGCTGGCAAAAGTGTTGAACATCTACGCTGCTGATCCGCTTCGCCAAACGTTTAATTGGTATATGGATCAGGTGGCGGTTCACAATTACATCTATGCGCGGCGCAGCGGCCTTGTGGTCAACCGCATTGAAACGACATTAGCCAATCATGGCCTGAGTCGTCCGGTTTGGCTAAATGAAAGTGGCGTACCGGTTTGGGATGATTACCCCGGCCCGGTTTGGACGGCGAACAAACCGTCTGAGCGAGTCTACCGCGCGACGATGCAGCAGCAGGCCAACTTTTGGGTTGCCAGCACGGTGCTTTCGTGGGCATCCGGCGCGGAAGTGGTTTTCTATCACCAGCTTTATGATGACTGCGGCAACCAACCCGGTGGTTCAAACTTTCCGCCGCACAATGGTGAATTGTGCTCAACGCTGGCTATTTGTGCCGGTGATGCATTTGGACTGTATCGCAATGAGCGCGGGGAAGCCTGCTTTAGCCTGCATCCGCTTCCCGGATCACCGCGTCCGGTGGCAGGGGCTTATTACCGTTTGGCGCAAATTTTTGGCGAAGTGCCTTTCGCAAACGGGCAGATTGAATCTAAGGATGGTTCGACTGTTGTTTCTTTTGATCGACCGAGTACCGGTGAGCGGATACTCGTCATGTGGAATCGCACGACCGCCGCATTGAAGCTGGATGTTCCAGCCTTAGGCGATGAAGCACAACTTTACGACATCAGCAATCAAGATTATTCGCTCACACCGACTGATGGCAAATATACCATCGGTCTTCAGCCTTTAACGCTGGATAACTTGCCCGGACTGCCAGCGGGGGAACTCTCGGGTATTGCAGGTGCGCCGTTGATTTTGGTGGAGAAGATCAATCCGGCTTTGTTGGTGACCAATTTGCCGCTGACGCTCACGCCGGATGCGTCGATGATTACGCCTCCAGCGCGCCCGACGGTTGATCCTGCACAGGATATTTCACCGCCGACGACCAGTATGACTCCTTTACCGGCTACAAGCCCTTCCACCTTCACCGTATCATGGTCGGGCAGCGATGATAGTGGTATTGATCATTATCTGGTATGGGTGCGTGTGGATGGCGTTAAATGGCAGCCGTGGCTTGAAACAGCCTCCACTGAAGGGCAATATACAGGGCAGACGGGCAGTCGTTATGAGTTTGCTGTGTGGGCAGTTGATCTGGCGGGCAATTGGTCACTGAACACTGATCTGTCGCCACAAGCGGAAACTTCAGTGAAGTAAAGTATTCCCCAACCAACCGTTCACCAAATTATTGTTGATTTTACCTATTTAATAATCCTTAATTACTGTGTCTTCGGTGTGTTTCTTATAATGAGGATGTAAGATTTGTAATAAAGGATTGCAAATGGCATTTTCAGTAAATTGGTACATCAAAGATGAAATCGTGTATGTACGTTATTCAGGGGCGACAACCGGTGACGAACTGCGTGATTCTTTGATCATGACCAAAGAGTTTATCGAAAGCAGTTCGCGCGAATTTGTTCATGTTATCAATGATGTGAGCGATGTTACGGAGGCGCTGTCAGTAAAAGAGTCGATGGCCATTGTACGCGACGTTGGCAGCCACCCGCGCGCCGGATGGACATTTAGCATCGGCGTAAAGTCGAGCATCGTCAAAATGGGATCAGGATTGGGTGCGTCAATTTTCAAACTGCGCTATCGGGCGTTTGATACTTTGGAGCAGGCATTGGCCCATCTACGACAGTTTGATCAACGGATTAGCTGGGATAAAGTCGAAATAGCAGTTCCGGAACTATAATGGTTAAGTTCAATTTCCCTCGCAGCTTTCAGACCTCGTTGAACCGATGATTACAGTTTGTGTTCTGATTCATCGGTCAAGCCGTTGATTTTCCACTTCTGAACGATTAATATGCTGACCGGAAAAATAAAAAACAGCCCTGATGGACTGTTTTTTGTGTGCCGACGGTGGGAGTCGAACCCACAAACCCGTTAGGGCGACGCATTTTGAGTGCGTAGTGTTTGCCAGTTTCACCACGTCGGCAGATATATTTTTTGACTATTTAGGCTTATTTTTGCGCTCAGTAGTCAATACGTTATATGTTAAATTTTTGGACACGGATTGTCAATGGTGAGCGAACTCCAAAATGAATCTGCGCTCATAACGGCTGCCCTACGTGGTAACATGACCGCGTTTAATACCCTTGTCCTGCATTATCAGGATCGGGTTTATTCGATTGCCTACCGCATGCTCGGTGAGTCGGAAAGCGCTGCTGATGCCGCGCAGGACGCATTTATTGCTGCTTACCGGCGTTTGGATACGTATCGAGGGGGCAGTTTTCGGGCATGGTTGTTCCGAATCGTCACGAACACCTGTTATGATGAGCTGCGCCGCCTCAAACGCCGTCCGGCAACGGCTTTCGATGATTTACCCGGCGGCGATAGTGATGATGGCCCGCCGCTTCCAGCCGACACCGTTACACCCGAACAGGCCGCCCAGCAAGCTGAACTTGCCCGCGCTATTGAACAGTGTATTGGCAGCTTGCATACGGATCAAAAGGCTGTTCTCGTCCTCAGCGATGTCGAAGGCTTGAGCTATCAGGAAATCACTGAAATTACAGGGGCTACACTTGGCACGGTTAAGTCACGTCTCAGCCGTGCGCGGGCGGGTGTCCGCAACTGCTTAGGAAACGTTCAGGAACTTTTACCATCTATGTATCGTCTTAAAGGTGACGCGAATTAACGGTACTCTTACTCAACCATGTTAACTGATTTGGACTACGAACTGCTTTCCGCTTATATCGACGATGCTCTCAGTGATTCTGAGCGCACCGCGTTTGAACTGCGCCTGCAAGCAGAACCCGAACTGCGCAGCGAATTGGATGAACTGCGTGCGACGGTTACGCTGCTCAATAATTTGCCTGTGCTGAAAGCCCCGCGCGATTTTACTTTGGATGCCCGATACGCGCGACGTTCATCAATCTTTTTTACCAGCGCGACCTTTAGTGCGCTTTCAACGGCTGCGGCAATTATCTTATTTGCGCTCGGTGCGTATGTATTGACTTTGAATAAAGCTCCCGCACCGGCATCAGAGCCTTTACTTGGACAAGCGGCTCAATCGGCATTTGTTGGTACAGCGACGGCTTCAAGTTTAGATAAAGCTGCTGCCAGCACTGCGACTGAGGCTCAAGCGCTGAATGAAGTTGAAGTACAAACTGCTACAGGCACAACACTTGATAGTCCGGTTGTTCCGTCTGATGGATTGGCCGCGAATGATTCGGTGGGCTTAGCGACGGCGACTGTACAACCGACATCCTTGCCCGATCAATCGCCCCTGTTCCATACGGATGCGGCACAGGCGACGGACATGAACGGTGAGGTCGGTGACGCGAGTGCTTCGTCGGCTGGGGCTGCGCCGTCGGAAATGCAGCAGCGCATGGAGATGACTTTAACGTTTACGGGCCAAGAAGCGGCATCTCCTAGTTCGGATGGGGCAGTTAGTGTGCCGCCCGCACCTTCAATGGCGCAAGCGGTTCCATCAACGCTGGTGAATGAAGCAGAGGCAAACACGGGTACGGGATTTGCTGCAACACAACTGCCAATGACCGTGACCGCAGTCCCGTCTATAAGATCAACCCCAACGGCGACTCTTGCGCCAACGCTCACACGCACACCTACAGTGACGATGTCCAGCACCCCTGTGCCGACTGAGACGGTTACGCCTTCACCAACAGTTGTACCGTTAGCGTCTCAGCCAGAATTTTATGGCACTGATATGACTTCCTTGGTGTTGATGGTATTGGGTGGTATCTTGCTGCTGGTCGGCATCGTTACAACCGTTATTCGCAGACGGAATAACGCATGAGTCACGAACGAGTTGCCAAGTTTTGCCCAATTTGTGGCGCGCCGACTGAATTGCATGAGCGGTTCGGTATTCCACGTCCCATTTGTACCGCTTGTGGTTATATCGTTTTCTTTTCACCGGCTGTTGCGGTGCTTGCCCTGATCATTCAAGGTGACAAAGTATTGCTGGTGCAGCGTGCGAATGATCCCAAGAAAGGTTTGTGGGTGACACCTGCCGGCTTCATGGAATGGGATGAAGACCCGGCAGAAGCCGCCCGCCGTGAAGTGATGGAAGAAACCGGTTTGGATGTCCATATTGACCGCCTGCTGGATGTGTTCCACACCCCCGATGACGGCGGTATTGCGGATGTCGTCATCGCTTATGCTGCTTCAATCGTTGGTGGTACGCTTCAAGCGGCTGATGATGCCCAAGATGCAGCATGGTTCACGCGCGATAATCTTCCTGAACTTGCCTTTCTCCCGACTCGACGTATTCTTGCCCGTTGGGTGGCGCTGGAGTTGTAGGCTTATTTCTCCTATCTTTGCATTATCAACAATATTCTCCCATGAGTGCCACAAATAGTGTCTGAGTTCGCTGCGCCGAGGGCTAAAGCCACACGGCTATCACCAGACAAGCCTGCTGAAGCGGCTTCAAATACGGGTATTTTCTGGTTGATTGCGCGGGCGGGACAAATCCTTACCTCTACAAAACCGGATTTCGGGTTAGGAAAGTAGGAATCTTGTAGTCGTTCGAGTGTCGGACAAGTCTTAAAGGTGCTTCAAAGAAAGTCCTTATATCTCAGCTAAAATTGTATTGTCTATTTACTGCAATTATGTGTAGTTATTGGTACATATCTAAGAGTGATGAGTTTTTGTATTTCTCTAATGACTATCGACTAGAGACTATGGACTCTCTTTTGTGTACTTTGTGCGTAATGATGCGGGTACTTTTCGTAAGCTTTCATACTTTGCGCCATGACTAAGGGATTGTTAAAATGTCGCGCATCTAAACCCACAAGGCTTAAACGATGCAAGTATCACTCCGGCACATTCACAAGCGCTTTGGCGCAGTCCACGCGAATAACGACATCAATTTGACCTTCGAAGGCGGTCGCATCGTCGGAATTTTGGGCGAAAACGGTGCAGGTAAATCGACGCTGATGAAAATATTGTCGGGATTTCAGCCTGTGGACAGTGGCGAAATCTGGATCGACAACCGGCCTGTGGCTTATACAGGGCCGCAAGCTGCCATCCGCAACGGCATCGGGATGCTTCAGCAAGACCCGTTGGATGTGCCAGCTTTCACTGTGCTTGAGAATTTTATTTACGGAAATGGCGACGGCTTTTTTCTGCCGCGCAAATTGGCTGCACGCCAGCTTCAAGAAATCAGCAAGCGCTTCGGCTTTGAACTTGAAGCCGATATGCCTATCGCTCAGTTGAGCATCGGTCAGCGCCAGCAAATGGAAATCGTCCGTCTGTTGACGCTCGGTGTCAAAATGCTGATCCTTGACGAACCGACAACCGGTATTTCTGCTGAGCAAAAACAAATTCTGTTTGACGCTCTTCGTCATTTGACCAAAGAGGATGGTCTTTCGGTACTGCTGGTTTCGCATAAGCTGGAAGATGTAATTGCCCTTTGTAATGAAGTTGCTGTCTTACGGGCAGGGCGCTTGGTCGGGACACGGCAAATGCCTGCCACCAATGCGCAACTGGTTTCTATGATGTTTGGTCAAGAACTGGCACCACATACCCGAAAACAGGTTGATCTTTCGGCTGCGCGGGATGCGCTGGTGCTGGAACATCTCTATTTACACGGGCATCGGGTGAATGTTGATGATGTGAACTTGCGCATCAAAGCCGGTGAGATAATTGGCCTCGCTGGTTTGGATGGCAGTGGGCAGGAAATGGTGCTGCGGGCTTGTGTGGGTCTGCAAAAATCGGCGCGCGGGCGGATTCATCTTAATGGGGAAGACATTACCGGTCAATCCTATCGCAGCTTTCTCTCTAAAGGTGTGGCCTTCGGCGCGGCAGGGCGCTTGGAAGAAGGCTTAGTCGGTGGGCTTACGTTGACCGAGCATATCGCGTTGGCCAACGAATCAGGCAGCTTCATCAACTGGAATGCTGCACGTCAGCACTGTGAAAGCCAGATTAAACTGTATGACGTGCGTGGTCGCCCTGAAAGTATGATCGAAACACTTTCTGGTGGTAATCAACAGCGGGTGCTGATGGCGCTGATGCCCCATTCGCCGGTTTTGATGGCGCTTGAGCAGCCTACACGCGGGCTTGACGTCGATTCGGCACGTTGGATTTGGCAGCAGCTGCTTGAACGGCGAGAGCGCGGTGCGGCAATTATTTTTAGCTCACCGGATTTGGACGAGCTGGTTGCGTATAGTGACCGGATTTTGGTGTTTTATGCGGGGCGTATTTTCGAAATTCCTGACGCGAACCGCACCACTATTGATGAAATTGGCCGCCTGATTGGTGGGCATTTTGAGGTGCAGCCCGCATGAAAAATCAATCTTTGCCGGTTCGAATCGCTTTTGCTGTCGTGCCTATCCTCGTTTCACTGCTGGTGACGGCCTTGCTCATTATTCTAGTTGGGGCTGATCCTACCAAGGTCGTCAGCAAACTGTGGAGCGGCGCGTTTGCCGACTTGGCCTCGATTAGCAATGTGATTAACTTTTGGATACCACTGACGCTTGCCAGCATCGGGCTTGTGGTCACTTTTACGGCTGGTTTATGGAACATTGGCGTTGAAGGTCAAATTTTGATGGGGGCGCTATTTGCTTCCGGCGTGGCGCTTCATTGGCAGATTCCCGCGCCTTTTCTTGTTCCTGTTGAAATTATGGTCGCCATGTTGGGTGGAGCGCTGTGGGCGTTGCTGGTTGGAGCCTTAAAGGTTTATCTGGGTGTTCATGAGATTTTCGGTGGAGTTGCCTTGAATGCGCTGGCCAATGTCATCGCGATAACGCTGATTACCGGGCCGTGGCGTGGTACGACCGGAGGCAATTCGCGCGGTACACCGACTTTCCCAACAGATGCTATCCTGCCGCCCATATCTGCCGACTTAAACGTGAGTTTACTCGCTTTCATCATCGTGATTGTTGTGGTCGTGGTCATCTGGTTGGCCTTGCGCGGCACACGTTGGGGATTACAGCTTAAGGCTACAGGCAAAAATGCACGTTCAGCTTTGCTGCTTGGTGTGCCGACTGATCGCAGCACACTGAGTGCCTTCGTGGTTTGCGGATTGATCGCAGGTATAGCGGGTTCGTACCGCGTTCTCTTTACATTTCAGAATCTTCGACCATTGGTTTCGGGGGGTATCGGCTTCCTTGCGCTGCTGGTTGTACTGCTGATCTCGATGAGGGTGCTGTGGGTTCCAATTATCACATTGATTTTCGCCTTACTGCTGGGTGGCAGCGCCAAACTGAAAATTGACCTCAAGCTGGACGCTTCACTGGTCGGTGTCATGCAAGATACGATTGTGTTGATCGTCTTGCTTTTTAATGGTTTGCGCCAGCGAATCCAAGAACGCCGCCAGCAAATAGACCACCCCAAACCGACTTCCATCACGGCTACGGTCGAAAACCAGCGCATTATCGGAGATACGACCGAATGAACGAAGAAACACTCAATATCCTGAGCAGCATTATCGCCAATGCGACACCACTGGTGATTGCGAGTATCGGTGAAACCATTACCGAACGGGTTGGTGTGGTTAATCTGTCACTGGATGGAAGCATCATTCTATCGGCGATGATCGGTTTTGCGGCGGCTTACGTCAGCGGTAATGTGATTGTCGGCCTGTTGGCAGCGATGCTGGTTGGCGCGCTGGTGGCACTGATTATTGCGGCAGCCGGAATCGAACTCAAGCAAGATCAAGTGGCAATCGGTTTTGTGCTAACGCTGCTGTGTGCTGATCTTGCTCAATTTTTGGGTGATCCTTACGCGCGCCAGCCCGGCCCACAAATCCTCAAAACGCCGATTCCGTTTTTGCAGGATATTCCGCTGCTCGGCCCGATTTTCTTCAAGCAGACTTTGTTGGTTTACTTCAGCTATATTCTAGTTTTGGGTACGTGGTATTGGCTGTTTCGGACGCGGCAGGGGTTAGCGCTGCGTGCTGTCGGTGAACGCCCGACTACAGCTTTTGCGCGTGGTACCAAAGTCAACCGTCTGCGTTATATCTATGTTGGTGTTGGCGGCTCGTTGGTCGGGCTGGCTGGCGCGGCTTATTCGCTTAGTGTTAAAGCTGGATGGACAACACCACCGAGTATGGCAGGCGATGGCTGGATAGCGTTGGCAATTGTCATCTTTGGTGGATGGCATCCGTTCCGAGTGGTTCTGGGGGCATATCTGTTTGCCGCGCTGAGAGCTTTTGCCACTGTTGCCCAACGATCAGCCACGCTTAATATTCCAGTGGTGATTCTCAATGGCATTCCGTGGGTGTTAATGATTGTGACGCTCGTCCTTGTGAGCAGTGGTACGATTGAGCGACTTTTATTGGTACTCCCGCGACCCGCCCAAAAGTTTATGCGTAACTTCCTGCGGTCTGATCCACCTGCCGCGCTCGGTACACGCTTCGACCCTGAATAGGGAACTTACCACAATCCGATTTTTGGAAGAGACTGTCTGTGATCTGACAGTCTTTTTGATTTGTGGCAGGTATTGCAGATTTTGCATATTATCCGCTGAAATGACTGGCGGGAAGCCCGGCTGTAGGCGCTGAATTGACAATTTATGTCGGCGGGTGTTTCGGCTGTTACCGCTGAAATGGCACTGGTGCAGCGGTTGGCTCGCTCAATGCCACCGCTGTGCAATTTGTGCATTTGCATTGGCGAGCGTGAGGGAGGATTTCGCGGAATAGTCACAGTTGCATGAGAAATATATCAATTGAACTCCCAAGAAGCTAAGTGATTTTCAGAGTGGAGAACTATAGTATAGAACAAAAAGGCTATGAAAGCAAGTTATAATCTGGTTTGAAATGAGGGGAGAATGGGTTTACGTTAGGCAACGGCGGTGGCACATAAGCAGCTAGTTTTTGCAAGAATGTTTCGACGACTGCATCCGGTTGGCGATAACATTGGTCGGCAGGAAAGCGCATGACCAATAAGCCATGTTCGTTCAAACGGGCATCACGCCATTGGTCGGCCTCAGTCGACTGCTGATGGTGCGGCCCATCGACTTCGAGAATGCCCCATTTGCCTTGATACTGAACCAGAAAATCAACTTCGCGGGTTTGGCGATGGGTTTCTGTTTTAAGGCGAACTTTGGGGTCAGCCAGAAATAAAACCCCTTTGTAATCCAGTGTTTTAGCGATTTTGACTTCACTATGCGAGCGGAGGGTGAAGCCGTGCCATGCAATCGAGCGATATTCCGGCTGGGGATTCGGTTGGTGCTTTTTATTGGGCCTCGATGGTTTGGATGCTGAACGTGGAAGCTGCTTATCCAACTTGCGGCTGACATTACGGATGATTTGATGTGAACGGCTTTGCTGCTGGCTGTTGAAAATCAGAAATAGGATGATGAAGGCTAACAGTATCGGCGTAATTTTGACGGCTAGTCCTGAGGTGATATTGAGCACGTCGAGCGCACCGAGGAAGAGGCCGATAAGTGCAATAACCAGCATGATGCGGCGAATAAGCACGCCTGAATTGAGTAAACGCAAAAGAAACCTTCGTCGGTGAGTTAAAAATGTATTGTATCAATGTTCATTATAAAAAGGCCACCTATTTCCAGATGGCCTTTGCGAATAGTCTATTGATGGTTGATAAGTTAAATCTGCAAAAGGATAGGAGTCGGACGGCATAATGATGTTTAACAAATTGGAACGGAGAAACAATCATATTCCTAACCCCAGCCCTTTTCCCGTAGTAACAGAGCAAGGGAGAAATACGGGAGCACACATAGGTGCTCCCCTACGCCGGGTACTCCGTGTTAAAAAGTTAAATGGTATTATGCCGTCCCTACTACTTCAATTTATCCAACCGTGTTTGCACATCCTTGATAAAGGGATAGCTGTAGACCGTGCTCCAGCGCATGACCCAATCGTATTCACGAATAGCGGCATCTTTTTTACCCTGCGCCTCTAAAACCAACCCGTGAATATAATGGCGCGTTCCGGTTTCTTTTTGGGCTAACGCGCCCTCAATCGCTTTGAGAGCAACATCATATTGACCGAGTGTATAAGCGGCCTTGGCCTGATATTCCAGTGCTATCGGTTGTAACTCGCTGGGAACATTGCCTACCACATCGGTCAACAAGTCAGCCGCATCTTGATAAGTCTGTTTGTCGGTGGACTTGGCTTTGTCGATCAGAATGCGGGCTTGCATCAGCTTGAGTTGGGCGTCAGGGATAACATTGGTGCCGACTAATGCTTCGGCATCATTTTGGGCGGTGCTGGTGTCACCGGCTGCAAAAGCCGTTTCCATACGTTTGGCGCGAACTTTATCGTCTTTCGTCAGGTCAAAGGCTTTGCTCAAATCGGCCTGTGCCAGCTTATATTGATTTTTGCTGAGGTAGAGGTCGGCGCGTGCCAACAAAACATCGGCATTATCACCGCCTGTTAGAGCCTGCGAGAAGGCTTGTAAGGCAAGGTCGTTTTTGCCTTCGGCCATGCGAGCTTGTGCCAGATTAATATACCCTTCGACGCTGCCGGGGTAGTAGTAGAGGTACGCTTGCGAGTAGATGACCGCTAATCCAGCCTTATCTTGAGCAACGGCTGACTTAATCCGCAGCTTGAGCGCGCTTTCGGTGCTTGGATCAATATATAAGGCCAGAAACGCCTGATAATCGGCTTTGTCGTACTGCTTCTGTTCGAAGTAAATCTCGCCTTTTTCTACCAGCAGTTTCACATCGGCCTGTAGTTCCGGCACGGCCAAACCGGTGTCCAGCGCTTTGATGGCTTTGTCATAATTTTTGGTCAGGCGGGCGCTGCCGGCCTGTGCCAGATATGATAAATCGAAGCGCGGTGAACTGTCTATGGCGGTTGAAGCTGCTTCTTCGGCCTGTGCCAACAATTGAGCAGACCCGCCGCTGTTGCCGCTCTCAATGGCTGCTTTAGCCGACAGGTAATAGGTATAGGCTAATGCGCCGTTAACCACCGCCTTGGTGTCGGCGTCGCTGGTATCGGTCAAGCGCTGTTTGGCATCCAGCATGACTTGCTTGGCATCGTTGTATTGCTTTTGACCAATTAAGCTGAGTGCTGCGAAGTAATAAGGTGCGGGGTCAAAACTGTTGGCCACGCTGGTGATTTCGACCTGTAAGGTGGGCAGTGCCTCGTCAAAGCGTCCATGATCAAGCAGGACAATCGCACCCTGTACACCCTTCGCAAAAGCGGGTGGGAATATCTTTGTGGGCAGCGGTGGCGCGACATTACCGTTCGGTATTTGGGGCGGCACAGTCGCACTGGGAGTTAAAGTTAACTTTGGTGTGGGTGAGGGCGTTGGTGTATCACCGGGTGTAGCGGTGGCTGTGGCTGTGGGTGGACGCGGCGTGAAGGTCAATGTGGGCGTCGGCACGAAAACAATCCCGCGAAGGGCAGGCGTGTTCCAGATGATGCCGTAGCCAGCTAGGAACAGTACGACTAAACTAACGGCGACGCCAGCGGCAATGGCGGCTCGCAGACCCCAGATGTCCCGTTCGCCTGCGCGTCCTTTTGTTTTTTGTACCCACTGGATCGTGGGCGCGGTTTCTCTGGAAGCCAAATACTCGCGCAGCATCTCATCGACTTCGTTTTGCAACTGGCTGATACGCTGCGCATCAGGCATAGGGATGCCCGGTTGTGCGGAGGCTGCTAACGTCGCCCGGTTATCAGGCCGAGAGGGTAAAGAGGATACTTGACTGGTGAGCTGTTCACGCGTCATCCCCAACGATCTAAGTGCCTGAAGCCCCATATCATTATTGGGGTTAATTTCCAACAGACGGTTGAGGTAAAACATCTTTTCGCGCTGGTCTTTGGCAAGGCTGACCAACCACAGCCACGAGGCTTCATTCTGCGGCTCGATGCGTAACGACTGCTGGAGAAGCTGCCGTGCTTGGTCGGTCTGTCCGGCTTTGGCAGCTGCAATACCCTGTTTCCGCAGTTCTTTTGCTTGGTCGCTTGCCACGTCTTACTACTCCCCGTTAAGCGCCTGTCTGAAAATTAGTCAGCATGTCGGACGCGATTGATCTACATCAGTCAATTAAGTAACCTGAAGTTGGCGAACGGCATAACGCTGTTCGTGATTAAGAAGCTGATAGACTGTTCAGCTCGATTCTAAACAAAATAATATTTTCATTGTAACCTAAACAGTCATTTGGTGAAATTAAAAACCGGATGCACGTGCATCCGGTTTTGTGAAACAGGTTCGATAGTCAGTTACGAGGCTTTATCGACGCGGGTGATGCGGCCTTCAACCTGCGGGTTAATCGGGCTGTTGACTTTGATGTAATCGGCCAAGACCAAGTCCAACGGGCTGCCACCGTCATAAGGATTAATGGCATTGTCTTTGAACACGCTGTAGCCATCACCGCCGCGACGCATAAAGTCGTTGCTGGCGAGAGTGTAGGTGGCTTTAGGGTCAATTGCGCTGTAGCTGCCGTCTGCGCCCAAGACATCCACGCTTACAATGCGCTTGCCCGCTTCTTTACTGCCGTCCCAGCTAAATTTGATGCCGGAAACCTGTGGGAAGCGACCTGCGCCGGCTTCAACCTGTGACACACCGTTTTCTAGCGCGGCGATTACATCCGAGCCCTTGAGTTCGAAGGTCGAAACCACGTTACCGAATGGGAACACCGTCAATACATCGCCTTCAGTAATCTTGATTGGCGAGGCGAGTTTGAGGTCAGCAGGAATATCTGCACCGACCGGAACGTTTGAACGGATGCCACCGCCGTTGGTGATAGCGATTTGAGCCTTGGAGTAAGCGCGCATTGCATCCGCGACGAAGTTGCCGAGATTGCATTCTTCAGCACGGCAAACTTTGCGGTCACCGACTAAGAACACACCGGATTCGCCAATTTCTTGCTTGGTCAGTGTGGAAATCGGAACACGCAGTTCATCAACCACCTTGAGCATTTCGGGATCAGGAGCGATGTAGCGCGAGAGCAAAATGGTGTCGCCGCTGGCACTGGTGACCGCGCCGTCTTTGTCAAATACGACATTCAAGCGACCCATATACTTGAGGCTGCTGCCGGCTTGCACGATATAGACGTTCTTGCCATCTTTGTCCTTGACGACGACTGGATAAACACCTTCCGCGCCGGTATAGGCGTTGCTGAGCAGTGAATGACTGTGACCGCCAACGATGATATCTATGCCGCTGACTTTGGTTGCCAAGTCTTCATCGACCAACAAACCGATATGGCTGAGGAGAATGATTTTGTTGATGCCTTGAGTGGTCAAATCATCGACAATCGGTTGGACAGTTCCGACTAAATCCGACATGAATTTCACGTCCGGGCCGGGGGACGACAAAATGGCCGTGTCAGGCGGGGTCAAACCAATGACACCAATCTTTTGACCGTTCACTTCCAAAATGGTGTAGGGTTTAATTTTATCTTTCAAATCTGCGCCGAAAGTCACATCAGAGGTGATGACAGGGAAGTTGACCGAGTCAACAAATTTCGCCAGTGTCGCGTCACCGTCATCAAATTCGTGGTTGCCGACGGTCATGGCATCATATTTCATGATGTTCATGATACGCGAGGCTTCTTCGCCGCGCCATTGTTGGCTAAACAGGGTTCCTGTAAAGCGGTCACCGCCGTCTAAGAGGATGGAGTTGCCGCCTTCCGCACGAATCTGGTTGATGACGGTCATCTGGCGAGCTGCGCCACCATCGGTAGTCATATCGCCCTTGGCATCATACGGGCCATATGCACCGTGTACGTCGTTGGTGTGCATAATGGTCAGGTTAAATGACTCATCTTGGGCAAAAGCCACTGAACTAAAAACAGCCGCTATCGCCAATACCAAAACTAAACTGATTTTTCGTAGCATCCGATTCCTCCGTAAAATAAATAAGCGGATTAACAATGGCATAGTATTGTTTAGCATTGTCCAAACCTAATTTAAAAAGTTGTTAATTAGGGGGACAGATTGCTTAAACAATCAATTATTAATAGATTGGGGCTGTTGCGCAGCTTTTTAGACAGGCGGCCAAGGATAATTTGGCCCACCGGGTCCCGGCTGTGGATATTTGCGCGATTTCAACAGGTTCTGAATGCGGTTCTGAAAGGCATGAATCTCGCGTTCGGTGATGAGTTTATTGAGTTCCTGCCGGTAAGCTGTTTTCTGGTTGTCTACTTCTATACATAGGCGTTCAATGTCCGCCAGCAGCGAATCCTCTATGGGTTCGCCTGCAAATTCCCAAACCACTGTGCGGAGTTTCGGGCTGCTGTTGAAGGTAATGCCGTGATCAATGCCCCAAACATGTCCCTGACCATCAACGAGGCAGTGACCACCTTTGCGATCTGCATTATTAACAAGGATGTCAAAGGCGCAGATTTGTCTCATCTGTTCCATTTTGGCTTCATCAAACTCGAAATAGTTCAGTTCGGGATCATGCTCCACGAAAAATTGCATTGAACCGAGTCCATGAGGACCGTGACGCAGTACCGTCGGCGGAACAATTTGCCAACCGAGATATTCGGATGTCAGGAACGATGCTACTTCGCGCTTGCACAGCATTCCGTCGGGAAAATCCCACAATGGTCGTTCACCTTTTTGGGGTTTATAGACGGCCATGACGGTGTGATCATTGTGATTAATGGAGAGCAGAAAGGTATAGTTCGAACTCCAACGCATCATACCGTGCTCGGCTTCGATGCTGCCGTTCTGCAAAATGTCTACGACCTGCTGGCTTGTTAGCCCCTGCGATTCAGAATCGTTCGTGTTTGTGTCCATACCTACGACCAGTAATAGACTAACCGACCATTTTGTTTAGGATCAGCGCGACCTGAGTTAACCACTTCCAAGGCTTGTTCACATAATAGTGCCATTTGGTCGCGTTTGCACCATAGTTTCACCACACCCGGTTCGATTTCGCTTAATTCGTCCAAGTCAGTGGTTGAAACCAATTCTTGCGCAACCAATACCACCAGATCATGATCTTCGTCGTAGCCCAAGCCCATTTGCGCCACTCTAAAGACCGGTTCAATCGGTTCGCGCAAATCCATATCGGTGCCGCTCAGGTTTACTTCGCGGGAACCGGCGCTGTCCGGATCACGCTTATCGAGATCGTCCAACATTTCCTTTATCGCTTCGCTGAGGGCGCGTGCTTGTTCTTTTTCAATAATCAGGGAGACTAATTGTCTACCTTGTCCGCTTTGTAAATGGAAAATCCGTTGACCACGTGGCCCGATCGTGCCAATGGTGATGAAGTCTACCGGATTTAGTTCGATTTCTTTGCCTGGCATAGCCTATCTTTCACTGATAAATCATGCTCATATGAGTCTGTTTTAAGCCGTTTTCTCGGCTTCTTTGGCCTGTCTGCGTTCTTGTTCCATTTGAATGACATGTGCCATATCATTCATGGTTCCGACATAGGGACGACCAAAACCGAGTGACAGCATACTAATCGAAGCTGGTGTGATGACAATTCGTTGAAATTCATCTAAATGCATACCCAAAAAGTGGGCCAAGACCATCTTAATAATGTCGGCATGGGTGACGACCGCGACCGTTTCGCGTGGGTGAGCGGTGACCAGCGCCTCTACCGCGTTAACAGCGCGTGTTTGTACGCCGCGCATGGTTTCGCCGTTCGGAAATTCTGCGCGTGAGGGATACTGTTGTACCACCTGCCACATTTTCCGTCCGGTCAATTTGTTAATCTCCATCCCTTCCCAATCCCCATAGCGCACCTCGCCGAGTTCGGTGGTTTGTTGGATGGTGAGGTTGGTATGATACTGACGGATGGCTTCCGCAGTTTCCATTGTTCGTTCCAGCGGGCTGGCGTACAAGTAATCAATCGGTGTATCTGCCAACCGTTTACCAAGTGCCTGCGCCTGCGCCTGACCTTCTTCATTCAAGTGAACACCGGGTGTCCAACCAGCCAGTTTGCCGGTCTTCACAAAGTCATTTACAGCGTGTCGGATGAGCAAAATTTGAGTCATGCAGCTTCTTTTGAGTGTTGAGTGTGCTTATTGCGATAATATCATAATTAAGTTCAAATGCACACTCTCTTTTAGCGTAGGTTAATCATCTCGGACGCAGCGCCCAGATGGTTCCACCACCGAGACTGATGTAAATCCAACCCTCGCGGCTGACGGTGACATCATAGGGATGATGCTGCCAAAAACCACTGGCTTGAAAGTGCATTTTTTGCAGGTTGGTGGTACTCCATTGCTCACTACCGCCGGGTAACTCTGGCAAGATGATGTGCGGTTCCAGTGGATTTCCATCGGCATCAAAAGCGATAGTCACCAATGTGTAACCATTAAGATAGGATTGGCCGGTAACGCCACCTAACGTCACCAGCAGTTGACCTTTTAAGTGCGGGAATGCATCCCCCGAATAGGCTGCAATTCCGAACGGATTACTATGGGTAGCGAAGGTCAAAGCAGGGGCGGTGACACGGCTGCAATCCTTATTACTAAAGATGCTGTCGGGAGTGTTTTCTTTACCGATGCAGTAGGGCCAGCCAAAGTTCGCGCCGCTAGTTACGTGATTGAGTTCGTCATCGTTGGTTGTATAGTCCAGTCCATCCCGTGCGGTGTCAACTGTCCATAATACGTTCCCCTGAAACGTCAAGTCATTTGGCTGTCGCAGTCCGGTTGCGACCACCTGCTCATCGCTTCCATCCAAGGCGAAACTCAAAATACTGCCGCGATTGTCCTGTTTGGGTTCACAGGCGTCACACTCAGCGCCAATTGCCACATACAGGCGGTTATCCGTTCCGACTGCGATGCCACCTGTCCAGAAGCCTGTTCCCGTCGGCAAATCGCTGACCAAAGTTTCGACCTGTCCGTTGGTGAGCTTATAAATGTGTGAACCACCGGATATGTAAAGTGAACCGTCGTAATAGGCCAAGCCATTGGGCAGTGTTAAGCCCTCTGCAACACCGCGAGCGGTTTCGGGCAGCCCATCGCCATCCGTATCTTCGAGTGCCAAGACTTCGCCCGACAGTGGACGTGCCGCATATAACGTGCCGTCAGGAGCAGCCGCCAGCGCCGTAAATCCCATTTCACCGCCGCTTTCGTCATGGATGACCAACTCGGCACAATAATAGGTAGCGTTTACCCAAGGCGGATCAATCAAATGAGGGCGTTGGCCACAGGGCGGCAAATTGGCCTGCGCCATAACCATTTGCTGGCTGCCGATGATCAAAATTAGGCCAACAAAAAATGAGAATCGATAGAGTGATTTCATTACGGACATGATTTTAAAAATTATTGGACTCTTGCAGAATGTTAGCTGAAAAATGCGCTGGATAAACCTACGGCTTCGATACGATTGTTATTATTCTAAGATTTTTCAGATGAGAAAGGGCAGTCATTTTGAGATTCATACACTATAATATTCCCATATTCTGTCTATTTTAGGGTTGAAGGATGAAACTTGGACTCATTGCGGACATTCACGGAGATTATGCCGCACTCCAAACCGCTTTAGATCGGCTTGATAATTACCATCATGTGGATGAAATCCTATGTGCTGGTGATCTTGTGGGACGTGGCCCGGAACAAGAAAAGGTAGTAGAACGGATACGAGAGCGCAAAATTGCAACGGTAAAGGGTAACCACGACGAATGGGCATATGGGTTTGAACAATCCAACGCGGACTTTCTAGAAGATTTGCCCATCAATTGGCAGAAACGATACGACGGCTACAACGTGTTTATGTGTCATGGTAAACCCGGCAACAATATCTGGGGATTATACCGCGATCATGTCTCGAATACGCTGCTGAACATGATGCTTCAGTCGTTGGATGCCGATGTTCTCATCGTAGGCCATACTCATGTGCCGATGTATATCAAAGTCGCAAACGGATGTGTCATTAATCCCGGTTCGCTGTATACCTTTCACAGTACACGTGTGACCTCTCATACCTACGGGGTATTAACATTGCCTGAAATGAAATTTGACCTGTTTGATTTGACCGCCAACCCGATAGAGCCGGTGCTGCCATGACGACACCTCCACAAGCGCCGACCGAACACTATACCCGCGAGTATTTTGAAAAGTGGAATTACGCGGATCGAGGACTGGGCAAATACAGCATGTACTGGTTTGCGCGTCGCTATTACGCTGCGCTCGTGCGCCGCTATACACCACCCGCACAAGCTGGAGAGCCTGAGCGCAAACTCATGGAAATGGGCTGTGGGTTAGGCCACCTGTTGGGGTTGTTGCAGGATGATTTTCACTGCGTTGGCATCGACCTGATTGATTACAGCATCGAGCAAACACGGCTCAACGCGCCCAAGGCTGAAGCGTTTCAAATGAGCGCTGACGACTTAAGCGCCTTCGAAAGCAATTCATTCAGTGTCGTTGTTGCGCTGCATCTCGTTGAACATTTGCCCAACCCCGAACACACTATTCAAGAGGTGAACCGGATTCTGAAGCCCGGTGGTTTGTGGTTATTCGCGACACCGCATCCTGATTACAGTCTGCGCCGATTCAAAGACCGCGATAATGATGCGATTGGCAAAGACAAAACCCATATCAACGTCCATCCGCCGCAGCAGTGGAGGGCATGGTGTGAACAAAATGGCTTCAAGATGGTAAAGCACTTTGGAGACGGTTTGTGGGATGTTCCATATTTGCCCATTCTCCCCAAAGTGGTTCAATTTGGCTTGTTTGGCGTGCCAGCTTTAGCGCAGGTGGTAACCCGCACCACATGGACTCCGCTGTCTATGGGTGTTAATCAAATTGGCATCGCCCGTAAATTGTAGCCAAAACGAACTGAGCCGACCTTTATGAACCAGCAGTCATGCTGGTTTTTTGGTTTTGTATAACGTTATTGTTATCATCCCCAAGCTTTTCCAGTTGATTAGTTGTAAGGTTCGTTCACATGGAGCCAAAACTATCTGAAAGTGTCGGGGACTGGCTGCGGTATCTGAAGAATTCTAAAGCGGATACCTTAAACTGGCTTGCGCCTCATGAAGATACCTTGTTATCAATATTGCAGCATGGCTTGAACTGGGAACCTGAGTTCCTGAAGTCTTTCGAACTTCTCACGGCTGTCTTTCCCTACTTTGGGCTGACTCTTTCACACATAAAGCAGTGGTTCCCGCTGCTCATGGATGCTCTGCTTACGGCACAAGATATTAAGTACGTCGATTTACAGCTGAAGGTTTTCCGCTGGTTGGGGGAAACGTATCTCAAACTGGGTAAGCCTAATGCGGCACGTGATCAATTCCTTAATGTGCTTGAGCGCGCCGAAACACGTGATATTAACGATTTGAAGGTGGCTGTTTATATTGGTCTGTTTAAATTGCAGTGGTTTGATCTGCGTCTTGAGATAACCGAAACGCTGGTGCAGCAAGCCTTGGACACTGCCCGATTGGTTGAAGACCGTGCGCTGCAAGCGGATCTATTTAATGCGTTAGCGCCAATTTATGCCCGTAAGACGGAAACGGAGATTGCATTAGGTTATGGTCAAACCGCTTTTGCTTATTGGGTATCCGTCAATAATTATTCGGGCATTGGACGTACAGGCTATGTACTCGGCGGCGTATACGTGTATCTTAACCAATTGAAAGGCGACAGGCGTTTTCTCAGGTATGCCATGACCTATCTGGAGCTGGCACGCGAGGCGCTGGCACATACTGATGACGTGTGGCAGTATCCACTGCTCGCCTACCAACAAGCGGTTATTTACTTTCAACTGGGTGATTATGGGAGCGCTTCCAGTTGGTATCAACAATCACTCAATGAAGCCGAAAGCCTGAATTCGCCCCATTATATAGTGATCGCCCAACACGGCTTCGGATTAGCACTGTCAAAATTGGGTCAATTTTCGATGGCACGGCGTTACCTGCGCTTTGCCCTTCAATATTGGGAGGAAGTCCAGAACCGCTACGAGCAGGCTGCCATCTATGTTGGGCTGGCTGATCTGGAACTGGCTGCGAAAGATAAAAAATTAGCCAGAGTCTATGTGGACGAGGGACTGGCGTATGTTGAGGATATTCAAGACGCGAATATGCAGCAGTTTATGCGGCAGCAGTTTCAAGAGGTTATTGATCGGGGCGGCTTATAAAGCACAAACGGCACACCAATGTGCCGTTTGTTCGCCCTAGATGTTACTGTTGGGGCGGCGGTGGATAGGGCGGATATGGACCCGGCATGATAAGCCCTCCTGTTTACTCGATGAGCGATATAAACAGGTTTGCATATCAACCCGGCCTGAGTCCCACCTCATCGGACTCATTCCGGACAGAAACCGGACAGATTTCTTTATTAGCGGTAAAATACCGAACCGTCAGGATTATTAGCGTTGGTTTTGAGGTCAATAAGCGGCGGTCAATCGACTTGGAAAGTGGACTGTTTCAACCTATAGTTAAACTATCACCAAACATCATGCAATGTGGACGACATCCAATGTCTTTTCCAAGGTTGAATAGTTCTATGGCGCGGATTGCGATTATCTTTTTATGTATTTTGGGCTTTACAGTTCCTGCCTTCATGCAGGGTGATCCGCCGGATTATTCCATACAACTTATTCAGAACAGCTTTAGTGATGATAATCGTCAGACCATTGTGAAGTTTGATGTGGTCAATTCTGGCGGCGATTCCAATAAAATCGCGACTGCTACGCTCGATTTGATCGCTTCGCCCAATGAACAAATTGCCACTGCGACGATACCGCCGCTGGTTTCAAACGGTCGCTACACAGTGGTGATGCAGTTCTCAAATGATCGTTTTGCGCCAAGCAGCGTCGAGTCATTTCGGGCAACGGTTGGAATTGGCGACATCGAACCCAAAGAGGCTGCCAGCGCCCAAGACAATACAACACGCATAACCATAACCTTTCCGGCAAATTTGCCACAGCCTCAATTTATTCCTTCGCCTCAAGTGACAGACGAACCGAATGTATCCGCGCCAACTCCGGAACCCGGCAGCAACATTGTTCAACAACTCTTGCAGCAGTTTAATATTGATCCATCGAACCCGGCGCAATTGGCACTCTTGGTTGGCCTGCTGGCAGTCATTCTGATACTCGCGCTGATTATTTGGTTGGTTGCGCGCTTACTCTTCTCGCGCAAACCTGATTTTGGGGGTTGGCTGCCTTCTTACTCCAATTTGATGCCTACTGATCCCAACACAGTGGCAGGTCGCCGCCAACAATGGCAGGGGGTCGCGCAAAACAGCGTACTTCCCTCAACCGGCGTGGAAAACAGCGTTCACGTACGGAAACTGCCGACCGGCACCGACGACCGCTACCTATCTGGTTGGCATGTGGTTGATTTACGCATGAGCCAATACGACATGTACGGTCGCGTGAATCGCAGTCAAATTACACCAACTCGGAGGCTGATTAGACGCTTAGATTGGATCGCACGCAAACACGAGAGCTTAAATGCCGAACAACTCAGCCGTCAACTGCTTCCGGTGGCACGCGAACTCAGTAAACAGGTTCGTAAAAAGGTAATAGATCGGACAGCTATGCTGCCCTTGGCGATGGATATTCGTCTGCGGGCACGGAATGGCGAAGGGCAGATTTGGTTCGAGTTGTATCGACGCCAGTACGGACAATGGGCACAAATCGACCGCTGGCAACCCGAGATGACCGTAAACGGAAAAGTTTTGTATGAAACATTTACGTATACGCTTTACGGGCAAAAACCGACTGAGGATCTCAAACACTTTCAAAAACGCTTGGAGGGGGATTTGATACAGCTGTTGGTTGATATGTTCAACCCCTCGGTTGTAGCCAAGACTCAAAGTCCTGATGCGCCAACTGATCCGCACCTCATGCCGGTTGTCGTCAAACCCGAATAGGAAAAAGATCGACCTTGAGGCCGAATTCGCGGCTGTGTAATCCTGTTTGTCGATGTCAATTCTGGCTGTCGTCGTCAATATTGCCACTGATGGCGTATATCAGCACCCCGAAGGCAGCCAGTATAAAACTGCCGATGATACCGATGGCCTGTAACATACCAAATAACGGCTGGCTGGAAGTATTGCTTCCATGAGAACCGAATCCGACAATATCAGCCGTTCCAGACATGACGGCGAAGAGCAGCCCTGTCAACGATAAGCGTATTCCGATCTGTTGGGCAAGATTAGCCGCTTTGCCAACATAAAAGGTGAACTTGACGTATATGAGCGCTCCGGCGATCAATAAGGTAAAGCCCACCAATACGGTAAAGATTTGAACAATACCAATACCTTTAGCGGGCGTTAACCCTGTGACACCGGGGAACAACCCCATAAAAGTAAGAACTGTTCCAAGTGCACCTAATGCAATACCAAACTGCGCAAATCGTGGCATTATGAATGACCTAACTGGTTGGCAGCGCTTGTCGGAGTTTGCGGATCATGTTGCCACCCATGACTGCTTCGACATCAGCCGGTGAGTAGCCCCGTGCAGTCAGCGCATCTCCAATCTTCATGAGGTCAGTCACGGTGTCCAAATCTTCAGGGATGCTTTCTTGACCAAAACCGCCGTCAAAGTCGCTGCCAATTCCGACGTGAGCAGCGCTGCCGGTCATCTGGCACACATAGTCGACCGCATCTGCAACCCGTGAGAGGGGTATGTTGGACTTAGGATCTCCACTTGTCCATTCGTCGCTCAAGAAGCGATTGTAAAGAACGATGCCCATCACGCCATCATGTTCGGCAAGCTGACGGATAACAGCATCACTGAAATGGCGGTCGGTGTTGCGAAAGCTCTTGGGATTGGTGTGGCTGGCGATGATGATGCCGTCGTAATGATCAAGCGCTTGTAAGCAGGCTTGTTCGGCTAAATGCGAAAGATCGAGGATGGCCTTAAAATCGGACATCACGTTCAATAGCTCATAGCCCAATTTGGTCAACGGCCCCGGATGCCCTGTGCCGCCTGCGTAGCGTGTGCCTGCCCAAGCTGGCCCAACAATTCGTACGCCTCGCTCGTACCATTCCTCGAATTGACGTGGTTCAAGAATCGGGTCGGCATTTTCCATCAAGACGACTAACCCCTGTTGATGGTCAGCCACCGTTTTGCCGTCTTCCCACGTTTTCAACACAGCATCTAAATCCGCATTGGTTTTGACAAGCCGAATTTTGTCACTCTCGTCTGCAATTCGATTATAGTAATCGAGTTGATCTGTGCCGAGTTTGTAAGCCTGCTGCGGCGTTTTATAGGTGAAATTTGACCACGGTTGATTTTCCTTCCCATCGTCCGGTGCAACGAAAATCGTGGAAAATACTAAGGCCACGCGTCCCAACAGCGCGTCAGGAAGACCGATGGTTGCTGAACCGCGCCGTGCAACAACTGCTGGATCACTTTCAAGGCGGCGTGTTTCAAGTGCGCTTCTACGATAATCGCGTCCATAGCACAACGCGTTATAAGCAATATCCTCATGGGCATCGACGATGATCATAGTGGTTGTCCTGACTAGCGCTACAATAGGTAAAGAATCCTCAACGTTCTATTGTATGCAATCCAGCGCGAAAAATCCAAATAACGAAAACCAACGTAATGGATTGGTAATGAAATCAGACTAGATTATAGGCAGCAAATATTTGAGTGGGGACATCATGGATAAAATACGTAAACCAACAATTTGGACGGGCGTTTTGGTCGGGGTTTGTTTAACTGCGCCATTAATCGCCGTTTTTTACTTGGTGCAGCAGCTTGTAGGAACTGTTTTCGTACCGTTCGATGTGTTTGACTGGGTGGGACGAGTCGCTCCCGGGGGTTTAGTAAGGTTTGGTATTGAAACAATTGTGCAGATTATTACTACCCTCAAAATTGGTAACCTTGACAGTGCAGCCAAAACTGCCGAACAAACGATGGCGATTTCGGGCATGTTTGTTACCTGTGTCGTGGTTAGTGCTGTGTTATATGGTTTGCTGCCCCGTTTTAAAACCAGCCAAGTCCCGCTCGCAGGGTTAGTCGCAGGGTTGATCATTGGTGTGCCGGTTATGCTGATTAGTGCTGCCGTTGACATTAACTCGACACAATCCGAATTGGTGAATGCTATATGGATATTACTGGGATTTATGGTGTGGGGGTTGGCGCTCGGTTGGGTTTATAACCGCTTAACTGTTTCCAGCGTTACAACTGCGTCCGAATCAGCTATGGTCGAGTCAATTGACCGCCGCAACTTCCTCATTCGCTTGGGTGGAGCAACGGCTGCCATTACGCTGGTCGGTGCGGGTTTGGGGGCTGCGCTGCGGCGCACAACCGCGCCATCGAACGAAGTTGCGCTTAACACCGACACTTCAGGGGCTGCCTTACAACCGTGGTCAGCGACCCATAAACTGCCCAACGATGGTGATCCAGTAATACCCGCTGCGGGCACACGTCCAGAACTGACGCCGGTCGGCCAGCATTACCGTATTGACATTAACACCATTCCCCCGCGAATTGCTGAGTCTGAGTGGAAGCTGTCGGTTGGTGGGTTGGTCGATGAACCATTCGAAATGACTTTGGCCGAACTAAAGTCAAAATATCAACCGGTTGATGAGTTTGTGACATTGGCCTGTATTTCCAATCCACTTGCTGGTGAGCTGACCAGTACCACCCGCTGGACAGGCGTTAAGCTGAAGGATTTTGTAGCCGATATGCATTTGAAGTCGAACGCGACCCATTTGAAAATTACCTCGGCTGATAACTTTGACGAATTCGTGGATATTGAAACCATCAATAAAGATGAACGGGTGATGCTGGCCTATGAATGGGATGGCTTGCCACTCGCTGTCGATCATGGTTTCCCGCTGCGTGTCTATATCCCCAATCATTACGGGATGAAGCAGCCAAAGTGGATTACAACCATCGAAGCTGTAGATAGTTGGCATGAAGGTTGGTGGGTGCGTCGCGGTTGGGACAAAGATGCCATTATGGAAGCCACGTCGGTTATTGATACAGTAGCGGTCAATGACACCGTGACCAAGGATGACAAAAAGTTAATCCCCATTGGTGGCATCGCCCATGCCGGAAGCCGTGGCATTTCAAAGGTTGAACTCAAAGTCGATGATGCCGATTGGGTAGAGGCCGAACTTCGTAAGCCGATATCGGATGTCACATGGGTCATCTGGCGTTACGATTGGCCGTTTAGCGAGGGTTCACATACCTTTACCGTTCGCTGTACAGATGGGGAAGGCACCCTTCAGAAGGAAGCCAACCGGACACCGGGACCGGGCGGCGCGACTGGATGGCACCACATTGGCCAAACCGTATAACGACGTTACCACAACAGATTGAGCTTATCGCAACTCAAAAACACCCTACTGAATTGGTAGGGTGTTTTAATTGCCGTCTCATCAAATAGTTAAGGATTTGTAAATTTAACGTTGCTGTATTGACGAACAATCAATATATTCGTATGATGATTACAGGTGGTCATTATCCACTCATTATAAAGTATCATTCAATTCAGGAGTTCTTATCATGTTGTACATGCCCCGTGAAGAAGGCCAAGGCCTCGTAGAATACGCGTTGATTTTGGTTCTGGTCGCCGTTGTCGTTATCGTCATTTTGGCTCTGCTCGGCCCGGCCATTGGTAACATTTTCTCGAACTTGGTCAAGAACCTGTAATATTCACTGCACTCAAAAAAAGAAGACGGCTTAGCCGTCTTCTTTTATTTTCTATCATAACCCACTTGAATTTTTGGAATCAGAATCCGGAGCTATCTTCTTCATTCCCGTACGAAAAGCCTGATTTGGTCGGTCTTGGCGCGACTAATGCGGTGGCACTGGCAATAAGAACGGGGCGTTGGGCAGTGGTCACCGCTTGAACGGTCGCCGGAAAGTTGATAGCATCCTCGGTCGAGCGCGGTAGATTGGTTGCGACGATGTTTGCGACTGTCGCGGCCACTTCGGTGTCAATCGTGTTGTACTCTTCGACCGGAGCCTGAATCCGAAAGAAACCAACCAGTACTAAGCCTATAATGAACGAGACTAACACGATAATCATGAGCCATAGGCCGCTGCCTCGATTTTGCGCGCGCACTTTGGGTGTTAAGACTTTGAGCGGCAGTCCCGCTTGTGGTGAGGTCAGCAGCTTAATTTGCTCCACCAATGCTTGTAAAGGATAACCTGCCGCAAAATCAAAAGCTTTGAGGTGATTAGTATATTTCGAAGTGGGTACGGGCTGCGCGTTGACTACCACCACGTGTTGACTATTATCAAACGCCTGTGTAATAAGGTCTTGTACCGAATGATTCTGGTTACTGGCGGGTGATGCGAACGCCAACAGCAAATTCTCTTTGCCGGATGCGAGTGTTTCGTTGATCGCGAATCCTTGCGCCGTCAAGTCTTTGATGAGCCGGTTGGCGAGTGCAGCATCCTGCGGATCGTAGGCGAGCGTAATCATGTGACGTCCTTCTATTACCTTTGAAAAGTACGGATGAAATTGACAATGTCCCAGCGTTGAGATGTGGATAGCGAAGCGTCACAGGCGGGGAAGCTTTGCCAGCTTTCACCCGTCGCGATAAAAAGTTGATCATCACGCGTACGCGGCAGGCGTTCGATGAGTTGAGTTTGATCGGCGCTTTGCCATTTTGGACAAGACGATTCATACAGTGCCTTGCCCCGCTCAAGTGATGCTTCGTCTGGAATAATTTCGTTGATGACCTGCGGCGGTGGATTCAGGGCTTCTTGGTACTGTGTTTCAGTGTTTTGAATAATAACGATGCCGATAATGGTCAGGAGAATGAGTCCCACCACAGCCGAAAAAGCTATCGCAATCGAAGCCGGTCTGAGGTCTAGCCGCTGATAAACCCATTGTGCCGAAGGGTACAACACCCAGCCGACGGCAGCCAACACCAGTGCTAGTGCAATCACTTGTTGGGGGCGTGCCGGCTGCGATTGCTCGACCGAAGCGGCATCTGTGATATCCCAATTGAAGGCGGCGCGTTGTACCGAACCATCCGGTAAAGTGATGTCGAGCAGCGACCACCACTGACCGGCGCGATCAATCTCAGCACCGGCAGTAATATATAAGCCGTTCTCAGCGTTTTCGGTTGAATCCCAATTTCCACGTATGTCGCGCTGTGGATTGACCATCTGCATACGGATGTTCAGTCCATCAACTGGCTGTCCGCTGCGGGTGACTAAAATGTCATATGTGTTGACGCCCGGTCCGCCGGGAGTGATGGTTAGATTGACGGTGAGATTACCCACTGGTTGAGCGGCAGTCGGTGAGGGAACACTTTCTTCGATAAAGTATGGGATAGGCACAGGTGTTGCGCTCAATAAGCCGACGCTGGCGAGAACCGCAAAAGCCAGCAGCGATTCGAGTCTTAAGCTGGGGATGAAGTTTCGCACGCGGTTGGTAAATGATGACCAACGGGCATAACGGTCAGGTTGGAGTGCCATGTGGTGCACGAACCCGATCAGCAAAAGTCCCGCAACCAGCAGCAGCTTGAGGACGAGTGCGCTGCCAAACGGTGTGCTGGTCACATCGGACGGTGTGTAAAGCCACGTAGCAGCACTGTAGATGCCTGTTGCGATGACCAGTACAACGCAGGCAGTGGCAAGACGCGAGAAACGTTTCATGACTGCGAGTAACGCCTGCCTTCGTTGATCGCCTTGATACGGCGCAAGGGCGATTGGCAAAATGAGTGCAAGTGCTGCTAATCCACCGGCCCACAGACCGACCCCGACCACGTGAAGCCAGTCGATCAGGGTAGCGATCCACGGCCAGATAATCGAACCTGCCGCATGACTGCCCGCGCTGAATGTGCCGACCATCAACAGCAGCGCCCAACCATTCGCTGTCCAGAAAGGACGGACGGTTTCGGGTTGGTCGTTACGCAAGTAGAGGCTGAGGCCAAATAAAACGCTCACCATCACCAGCAGCAGCATACGCGCCGACCACAAATCCCCAAAACGTGTGCCGACCCGCACCACCGTCCACAGGCTTTGGCTGATGACCTGCGCCAAATCGGCATCAAAAAAGGCCATGCTTTGTTGCAGCATAGCGATAATATTCCCAATGAAGGCGACGGCAAGGCCGGCTATCATCAAGCGGTTGAGCGCACCCATGATACGCGGTGGAAGCAGCCCGGCTCGATAGCTTTTACTGCCCCAAGCGGGGACGAGAATAGTGCTGTAGAGAAGGCACGTGCCAAGCAGCAGTATCGTCGAGCTGAGGGTCAGGATGCGCCAGACGACTTCTAGCGGATTAGCTTGGTTGAGCGCCGCCTGTCCATTAACCCCGCTAACTTCTTTATCCACGAAGAACACGATGCTTTGGGCAATCACATGTCCATCACTGGCGAAAGCGATCCGCATATCAACGATATAAGCGCCATCGGGAAGGTTGGGAGGTAAACGGGCAGTCAGCAGCGTATTGTTATCTGGCGAAACTGCACCTGAAGCGACCACGTCACCTTTTTGATTACGAAGTGAGAGGGTGGTAAAACGGGCTTCCAACGCCTCACTAAACCAATATTGCAGGCGTGCTGGAGCATGTTCGAGGACTGCACGGTCTTCTGGAATAGAACGCAGCAGATAACCATGAGCCGAAACTCGATTCAGGCTCAGGCTGATGGTCAGGACAAGGAGTACAGCTAGGGCGATGAAGCGGAGCCTAGTCGGGCGTAATGACTTCATTTCTCAAGCGGAAAACGTTCTTCGTTATTAGACGCGGATGTTGATGATTCTTCGGGGCTTTCTTCCAGCGCTTCCGGTGTAGAAACCCGGCTTCGCACCCAAGCAATGCCCATCATGATGAGGAAAATGGCGGCGATGCTGAGGAAAATTAGCTCATCCCATTCGCCGAGCGAACCATGCGCTAGGATGATTATAGTATGCATGTGATACTCCTCAGACAGCCAGCTATAACTACTCACTTCAGGTTGAATGAGGCGATTTTACCACAAAAGTTTGAGTCTGTTCAGATTTTCACGAACTGCTCAGGCAAACAAAAACGCGCAGGTCAGCGCGTTGGAGTTATGCGCCCGGTCGGAATCGAACCAACGACCACCCGCTTAGGACGCGGAGACTCTGCCTCTGAGTTACGGGCGCTTATCATGGCTGAGTATACAGGTGATTAGTAGGCTAAGTCAACCTAAATGCAGATTGTGTCATGTGTCCGCTTAAATGACAGGCGGGAAGCAGCCGGGAAACCGCTGAATCAGCACAATTGCAAAACGGCTAATTCGGCTGGTGCCACCGCCTGCACATAGGGCGCGCTGCCGCAGCCCACTCTACGTCATCGTTCGGCACTGCAATGAATCCGTCGAGTAATATTGTGAAGTTTGCCACAACTTTCGACATTTAACCCCCTGCAATACCCCAACCCTTCCTCCCAGATACAAGGGACTTTAAAGATTATGTAATTCTTTTAGGGTAGAACAAAAGTTCTAATTTGGCAAGTTCGAATCTGGTTTGTCGAGTGTTTGGACGATGAGTTTAATTGCCGTTAACGGGTCATCACGGCGTAAGGCCGCAAGAATATCGCGCTCATCCGGTGTCAGGTCAGATTGATGAGCCGGTGGAGTAGGGTCATCAGTGCGTCCAAGCAGATAATCCGCCGAGACATTAAACACATTCGCCATCCGTGTAACCACATCGCTGGATGGGTCAGCTTCGCCAGCTTCATAGCGAACGATTTGGCGCATAGTTAAACTAATTGCTTTTGCCAACGATGCGTAAGTATGATTATTTTTTAAGCGTAAACTACGCAATCGATCCGCTTGAAGCATGATGAACCTCTTGAAATGGCGCTTGACACACTGTACTAAAATTCTTATAATGGAACTAAAATTCAAATATGAACAGAAAACATAAAAATCATGACCTGAAAACCTCACAATTATAGCGGCGATTAATTTGTTTGGCGCTTGGAACAAAACGCCGTTGACGGTCAGAAATTAACTTGATACACTATTTAAAGTGATTTATAAGTGCAATCTATACACTAATAAATTATGGGGCTGTGATGCAACTGGCCGACATGACTGACTTAAAATCAGTTGGGTGTACTCCCATGTGGGTTCGAATCCCACCAGCCCCAAAAACAAATAAGCGCTCGTGTAGGCGCTTTTTTATTTGGAGTACATGATGCTAAAACCAACTGACATCAAGAAGATACTTGAACTTTGGGAATCAGGTGTTCCAAAAGAGCGTATTGCCGATATGACGGGTATATCACGCTACTCGGTCAGAAATTGCATAGAAGAGTACAAATCTTTAGCCCAATTTAATAAACTTTTTGGACACTTATCGGATTTGCCAGAGAATGAAGACACTGAAGCTGCTCCGCGAAAATATATTATTCGGGGTTATGCAGCAAAAAGGCGAAACTATACAAATGAACAGTTTGCGAAAGCTGTAGCGGAATCAACGTCAATCGCAAAAGTGTTGGAAAAATTGGGGTTAAAACCTGCGGGTGGCAATTACGTTCTTGCAAATAAACTAATCCAAGAACTTGGTTTGGACACAAGCCATTTCAGAGGTAGCCATGATTGGGCACGAGGAAAGAAAAGCACTTTTGTCCGTCAACGTGCTTTGGGCGAAATCATGGTTAAAGACTCTGATTACGCCAATACACATGTCCTCCGTAAGCGTTTAATCGCTGAAGGAGTATTCGAACATCGCTGTGTCTCGTGCGGACTTGACATGTGGCTAGACAACAAAATTCCACTGGAAATCGACCACATCAACGGCGACCGGCGTGACAACCGCCTCGAAAATCTACGCCTGTTATGTCCGAACTGCCACGCATTGACATCGACCTATCGCGGGAAGAACAAGAAAACAACGCCTAATATTTGACTTCTTACTGCCCCGCGCTTAGCATAGCACTCCTCTCGCCTGCTCACTACGGACATCAAAATGGAAAATTATGTTATCCCCTCAGATAGTGCTATTTTGCGGTTGGTTGAAGCGGCAGAAAAAGAACTGGCTTCTTACGAACCTAAACTATTGCCCCTGTTCCGCCAGTGTTACCTGAATACCCTCCAAACCACTGTCCAGCTTGACGATGACGGAACCAGTTTTGTCATTACAGGTGATATTCCAGCGATGTGGCTGCGCGATTCGACGGCGCAGGTTCGTCCTTATATATCTCTGGCTGCTGCGGATGAGAGTATTCGTCGGGTGATCGCTGGATTAATCCGTCGTCAGGCAAAGTACTTGTTGATTGATCCTTATGCCAACGCCTTTAACCAAGAGGATAACGGGCATGGACATCAAGACGATAAAACACAAATGAATCCTTGGATTTGGGAGCGCAAATATGAACTGGATTCGTTGTGCTATCCGGTTCAACTGCTGACCGACTATTTCGTTACGACTCGTGACGGATCCATTTTTGATGAAAAGGTCCATCAAATGCTGCAAGTGATTGTCGCGACAATGAAGACCGAGCAGTATCACGATCAGTTATCGACCTACACTTTTGACCGCGTAGGCGTCGCTTCGGATACACTGCCATTAGGCGGGCGAGGAACCCGTACCAACTTCACGGGCATGGTTTGGTCAGGTTTTCGTCCGAGCGATGACTCATGCAAATTCGGTTATCTAATTCCCGCCAATATGTTTGCGGTGGTTATTCTTGAACATCTGAGCAAGTTCGCCCATGAAATCTATCATGACGAAGCGTTGGCTCATGCTGCTCAACAACTGCGAGGCGAAATCCAATTCGGAATCGAAACTTACGGTATCGTAAACCATCCAAGCTTTGGACGGATGTATGCCTACGAAACAGACGGTTATGGCAACTATAACCTGATGGATGATGCCAACGTGCCTAGTCTGCTTTCCATGCCTTATTTAGGCTACTGCACTTCTGATTCGGCGCTTTATCAAAATACCCGCGCCTTTGTCTTGAGTACCGAGAACCCCTTTTACTTCAGCGGCCAATATGCTAAAGGCATCGGCAGCCCTCATACACCGCATGGTTACATCTGGCATATTGGCCTAATTATGCAGGGGCTAACCGCCACAAGCGCCGCCGAGCAAGATACCTTGATTCAAATGCTGCTCTCGACTACCGCCGGAACAAATTTTATGCACGAGAGCTTTCATCCCGACACCCCTGAACAGTTTACACGCTCATGGTTTGCGTGGGCCAACAGCTTGTTTGGGGAGTTCATTCTACGTAGGCTCAACCTCACGACTCAAAATCGAATATGACAGGATGATTATCTGCTTCAAATATAGTCGATCCTCAATTTATGTTCGACATAACGAAATCTTCGTAAAATTTCAGATTAATCGTTCAATTTGACTAAATCGTTAAGCGCGCTGGGCTTAAGTAAAGCTATAATTAGTAATGTTCTGTAATAGTCCTCTTGTGATACCACAATGTTGACTGACTGTTGACGTTTCAGAATGTGAATATGATTTGGCTATAGTTGTCTGTGGAGCCGGACTATGCAGGTGTTGATGATCGAAGATAACGAGAACGATTATCTTCTCGTGAACAATGTGATGAAAAAAAGCAGCGACGTTGTGCTTCACTGGCAAAGCACGTTAAAAGCGGGTTTGCTTTATCTTCAATCTAACACGGTTGATGTCATTTTGCTGGATTTGGGACTGCCGGACGCGCATGGGCTGAATGCCATCGACCGACTGCAAACCGAGTTTCCCCTTATTCCGATAATTATTCTCAGCGCTAATGATACCGATGAACTGGCTTTGGAGTCGGTTCGTCATGGGGCGCAAGATTATCTGCTGAAAGGTAAAGCAGATGATTACGTATTGAATAAGGCACTGCGTTATGCAATAGAACGCAAACGGTTGGAAGAGCGCCTTCGCCGCAGCGAGGAAATTCACCGAACGTTTGCGCAGAATTTTCCAAATGGTACGCTGGCGATCTTTGATCACAATCTACAATATACATTAGTGGATGGTCTGGGGTTAGCGGGACTGGGACTTTCTAAAGAAAGAATGGAAGGAAAAACCATTTGGGATGTCTTTCCACCGGAATTAGCGGCGGCTGGCGAAATTCGTATGCGTAAGTCGTTGGCTGGCGAAGAAGTGGTTGAAGAAATTGTTTTCGCCGGCCAGATTGTTTTGATGAATTATGTTCCCATTCGTGACGCGGCTGGTGTTATCGTTTCTGGCATGATTATGTCCCAGAACATTACCAATCGTAAGCAAGCAGAAGCTGCATTAGCCGCCGAACGCAATCTCTTACGGACGCTGATTGATAGTATTCCGGATTATGTCTATATTAAAGATACGCAAAGCCGATTCGTCCTTGCGAACCGATCGGTTCTGAACGCCAGTGGTCTAGAGAATATCGAACAGCTTATTGGAAAATCTGATTTTGACATGATGCCACAGGCGATTGCCCAATCTTTTTATGACGATGACCGAACTGTTTTGAGTTCGGGACAGCCCCTAATTGACCGTGAAGAACCCTCAATTGATTTGAAAACAGGCGAGGAATTGTGGTTCTCGACCACCAAAGTTCCACTGCGAGACGAAAACGGCTCAGTGACCGGTTTGGTCGGCGTAAGTCGAGACATCAGGCATCGCAAGCAGTTAGAAGCGGCTCTGAAGCTCAAAATAGAAGAAGAACTTAATTTTCAAAATTATCTCAAAGCGCTCCACGAAATCACCATCGAACTAACGACCATTAATGAAATTGACGAATTTTATAAGCGGGCTGTTGAATTGGGTTTGCAGCGTCTTGGCTTCGACCGGCTGGGGTTATTGCTTTACGAGCAAGAAACCGGGGTTGCGGTAGGGACGTGGGGAACTGATGCACAAGGCCACGTGGTAGCCGAACACGATTTGCGGATTGATCCTTCTGCGCTCACAAATATCTTGAAGCGCTCGCTACAAAAAGAGGAACGCTTTGCAGTCGATGAAAATACGCCGCTGTTTAGCAACTTCAAACAGATAGGTTTAGGATGGAATGCGGCTGCGGTACTGTGGAATGGTTCTGAAAAAATTGGCTGGTTGGCTGCCGACAACGTGGTGCGACACGAGGCGTTGTCACAAAACCAAATGAACGTGCTAGCGCTCTATGCTGTGACACTCGGTACGCTTCTGGCTCAAAAGCGCTCCCAAATCGCAGTCCGCGAGAGTGAAAAAGGCTTGCGACTGCTGGCAGAAAACTCTCCAGATTATATCTATATTTTGTCGCTGACTGATCCGGGGCAAATCTATATTAACCGACCGGAATTTCTGGGATATAACCAAAGCGAAATGCAAGCTGCCGGATCGCTGCTCGACGCTGTGCATCCCGCAGATAAGGAACGGGTGGTCGCTCACTGGCAAGCTGTAACAAAAGGTAATGAAAACCAGCATGACGGCATGATTGAATACCGGATGCGTGATAAGGCTGGTGGCTGGCGCTGGATACAAAGTCGCGAAACCATTTTCGCCTCGGATACGGACGGCAAACCGACACAAATTTTGGTTACACTCACCGATATAAGTGAACGCAAAAAGGCCGAGGAAAGTTTGCGTCAGGAGCGTGACCTGCTGCGAACTTTGATTGAAAACACTCCTGACTATATCTCACTCAAAGACAGGGAAGGTCGCTTCCTGCTTGTCAACAAGGCGCTGGCCGAAGCTTCAAACCTTATGCCAGAGGACATGATTGGCAAAATGACCAGTGATATCCTGCCCAAACATCTTGCCAGCCGCTTTCACGAAGACGATATGAAGGTGATTAAGTCAGGCAAGCCGGTCGTCAACGCTGAACAGGATACAGGCGAAAAAACACTTCTTACGAGCAAAATGCCTGTCCGCGACAATGATGGGCAGGTAACGGGAATTATTAGTATCAGCCGGGACATCACCGAACATAAACAACTTGAGTCGCAAAAGTTGGAATTGGAAGCTGAACGTGGGCGCATTAAGTTGTTGCAGAGTTTTATCAATGACATGTCTCATGATTTTCGCACACCATTAACCACCATCAATACCAGCTTATATTTGCTGAAGCGAACAACTGACTCCGAAAAGCGGGATGCTTACTTGAGCCGGGCGCAGCAGGATATTCGGCGGATGGATAAACTGTTAGAAGAACTGCTGCAAATGGAATATTTGGATAAGGGCGATACAAAATTCGAATTCAGTCTAACCGATATGAATTTGTTTATACCCTCGCTGATTCATGACTATGAGTCGTTGATGACACCCAAACAAATCACGGTGAAGTTTGTGACCGATGTCGAAACCTGTGTGGCATTGATTGATCAGGTGGAGTTCGCCCGCGCCATCACCAACCTGATGGATAACGCCATCGCTTATACGCCGCAAAGTGGGGAAATTAGCATTCATGTGGACGTGCAAGGGGATTGGGCGATTGTTTCTATTCAAGATACAGGCATCGGCATATCAGCGTCGGATTTGCCCCATATCTTCGAGCGCTTTTATCGGGCTGATCAAGCGCGGTCAACCGAGACTGGCGGCAGCGGGTTAGGGCTTTCTATTGTTCAGAAAATTATTGACGCTCACAGCGGTCAAATTAATGTGGAAAGTGAACCCGGCGTCGGCAGCAAATTCACGATTCGTCTGCCACTTGCCCGCTGACTGAGCTTTAAAACACCGCTTCGCCAGCTGCTTCCCACTGTAGCATTGACGGAATCCGTCAGCCTCCACTAGACTGACAGGCTGTAGTCGAAGGGGTAATGCGTGACTGGAACAGGTGCTGACCAACAGAAACA
>WGMX01000061.1 GCA_016124855.1 Anaerolineaceae bacterium
GCAGCCATGAACCTTATGCGCGTAGTGGATTGGTTGTCCGGTAAAGAACGCTCCAGCACCCGTGTTTCAGCTTTTGCGCGACTTGCTATGGCTTAGCTTTTGATTCGCCAACAGCATCTGTCACAGCGTCACAGTTTCAGAAACGCATTTTGCCAATGAAATACAAAAACACACGGGGTATCCAAAATCATTTTCAGAGTGATGAGTTTGTGGTTGTGACACCTGTGACACTTGGGACACTACCTGAGAATAAGTCAGCTTAACCCCGGTTTCCCCGATCACTTTCTCCTCGCACTACCGCCGCGCGGCGATCTTACAGTGCGGGGTTCCCTCCTAACCAGCACCAGCGGCGGTACGCCAGTACCACCGTTCCGGCGGGACTGCCGAACCACCGCTTTCCCGGTGGGATGCTGGTCAGGTTCCTCCCTCTGCACTGTCCCTGCATGTTCGAGCGGTAGCGCTCAATGTGCTGGCGATTTCCAGCGTGTGTTTAGGGAGTGTTCATCATGTCCAACATTGATATTCGTTCCACGATTCGTCCGTTTCCGCGTGTTGCGACCTATCCGACAGGCTGGGCAGGTCAGCGCAACTTTGAGCAGATTTACGACGATCTGATCCCCAGCTTCAACCGCCTGCTGCGTTACTACCGCAATCACGAACTGGACATCCCGGACTTGATTGCTCACGCTTTCATGCGGCTGTGGTTGGACATCAGCGCCGATACCTCTATGCTGGCGACAATAGACAAGGGCGGAGCGCTCAAGCTGCTGCTGAACCGCACCAATCCGCAGCTTTACCGCAAATTCTACCGCCGGGAGATGTATCTGGAAGACATCGCCATCCGCAGCGGTGATCCTGACGACTTTATCATCGACGGCTTCGATCATTCTCACATCATTGGTCACGCAACCTATGCCGAAGCGATTGAACTCCGCGTTGACATCGAAAAGGTCATCACCGAGATGGCGGAGAAATACATGGACAGTCTGCCGCACCTGGCAGCGTTGTACTATATCACCACCGAAGTCGGACCGGACGACGCGGCAGCCATCGCCGGACGCAGCGGGACGAAGAAGTGGTGGTGGCTGACGAGCGTAGTCAAGCCGATGCGTGAGGAGTTGGGTGAGAAACTGGAGCTGTTCCAGCCGAGTAAGGAGACTTGGCGGGATCGGCATCTTGCCGGGGTGGAATCGCCGCTGCTGCGCCTGGTCGCACGCTACGAAGCGGAAGGCAATCTCCGCATGGCAGTGACGGTGCAGAGTATGGGAGCCTACGAAAGCTGCAAAACGCTGGTTGAGCGGCTGAGGTTATCGAAATACACCATCCACATGCTGCGGCGAAACGCGCACAAGGAACTGAACAAAGTCTACGGCTGTACCGCATGAGGACAGCCGTTTTTATTTCGATGGCTGGTGAGTAATCGCCAGCCATATATTTTTGCGAGCCATCCCCAAAGCCAATCGCTCATTTGTATGCTAAACTTCTCTCAATCCCGACAAGCTGGAGATGCTACGAATATCCATCTCTTCACCAATTGCCCGTGACCGCTCAGAAAGTGAGAGCGGATTTTCTATGGCAAGTTTGAGGGTGTGTGTCGCAAGCAGGTTTGTGCTGGTTAAAACAATTGACGAGTAAGAATTATGAGTAACGAGCTGCAATCGCTGTCCGTCCTGTTTCAAAACAGGCTATTCAGAATACCAGATTATCAACGCGGGTATGCCTGGAAGCATGAGCAACTTGCTGACTTCTGGGAAGACTTGTTAAACCTGCACGAGGATAGATATCACTATACAGGTCTACTATCCCTAAAAGCGGTTAACCGCAACGACATCAAGACGTGGCAGGGTGACGAGTGGCTTTTGGATATTGGGTTTAAGCCGTTCCACGTTGTAGACGGTCAGCAACGCTTGACCACGTTCTCGATACTCATGTATGAAATTGTGGCATTTGTCAAAGGGCTACCCGACAATCAGAACAAAACCGACGAGGATGTCTTTCTCGGCTTTGAGTCGCTTAAGGACATTAAAGCTAAGTATATCCTGCGGAAACGTCCGCCACAGAATCTTGTTACCACCTACCTTTTCGGGTATGAGACGGATAATCCAAGCGCGAACTATTTGAAATACAAGGTTTTCAATGAGGCGTTCAGCGGCACAGTGTTTGAAACCTACTATACAAAAAACCTCAAATATGCCAAGTCATTCTTTGTCGAGAACCTCACACGGATGTATGAAAGCGATGGCATTGAGATCATCGAGCAGCTTTACAAGAAAATGACGCTTAGGCTGATGTTCAACCTTCACGAAATCGAGGACGACTACGACGTATTCGTTGCTTTTGAAACGATGAACAATCGCGGAAAACGACTGACGAATCTTGAGCTGCTGAAGAACCGACTGATTTACTTAACTACGCTTTTTGACGATGCCCAAATCGACAAAGCTGATAAGGAGCAACTACGCAAGAACATCAATGAGGCATGGAAAGAGGTATATTATCAGCTTGGGCGCAACCAGAATGCGCCATTATCTGACGATGAATTCCTGCGTGCCCACTGGATAACTTATTTTCGTTATTCCCGCAAGGCTGGTGACGATTATATCCGTTTTCTGCTTGGAAAATTCTCAGCGAAGAACGTGTTTGAGAAACACACCATACCACAAACCGCTGCTGAGGAGTCAGAAATCGTTTCGGATTTCGAACAGGACGAGGACGAAAATGGAGCAGATACTCAATCCGAAGCCGAGATGGTTCTTACGAGTAAACTCGCGCCGAAAGAAATCAACGATTACGTAAACAGTTTAAAATCGCTCGCCGAATACTGGTATTACAGTTTCTTTCCTTATGATAGTACATCTACAGCCGATGAAAAAGTCTGGATTGATAAGCTGAATCGAATCGGTATCGGTTATTTCCGCCCTTTAGTAGTTGCAGCATTAGCTACTGAAAAAACGACGACACCCGCAGAGCGTGTGATCTTGTTTAAGGCTATAGAGCGTTTTATCTTCGTGTTACTCCGTGTCGGCAGCATTCAGTCGAATTATCAGAGTAGCGTGTATTACAATAAGTCGCGCGAGGTGTTAAGCGGTGATGCATCCCTTGTTTCGATAGCCAATGAGTTAGATGCTACAGTTGATGCCAATATGATAGGAGCAATTACGAACTTTGTCGTCCGTACTAACAGACGCTTCGACTCCGGTGAAGGTTTTTACGGTTGGCGTGACTTGCGATACTTCCTCTACGAATACGAGTACGAGAAAGCGGTAAAGAACAATCTCGAAAAAGTAGACTGGAATCTGTTTACAAGGGTCGAAAAGGACAAGGTGACAATCGAGCATATTCTGCCGCAGACACCGACAAAGTGGTATTGGCGTAATATGTTCAGGGCATTCACTGCTGACGAGCTTAAGCAGCTATCTGCCTCACTAGGAAATTTACTTCCGCTGTCACAGAGTATTAACTCTTCGCTTCAAAACGACAGTTTTCCAGATAAAAAGAACCCTTCAGGCGGAGGACGACGTGGGTATATTAACGGTTCACATTCAGAGATTGAAGTCGCGCAGAAAACCGAATGGACAGCACAAAGCATTTTAGATCGTGGAATGCATCTCCTTGAATTTATGGAGAACCGTTGGATGCTTGATTTCCCGGACGATAAAAAATTCGAGTTACTTCATATCCCATTTGTAGGCGATGGTCGGGATATTCCGCCTGAAATACCCAAAGTCGCGTATGAGCCGGTAACACCTGCACCGGGCACGACAACACGCGAACTTTCTGACCGCCATTATAAGCGGATGGACTTTTGGAGCAGTTTTGTCGCTTATTGCAAATCTATCGGTCGCGACACTGACATTGCTTCCCGCAAGCCATCTTACGACGATTGGTATGATGTTACAATTAGCAACCCTGACTATCACATTTTCTTTCAGTTATACCACCAGAAGGTGCTTCGAATAGGGGTCTACGTTTACCGCCAAGAGGACTTTGCGCGTCTTGAATCGGAGAAATCTGAGATTGAAGCCTTGTACGGTTCGTCCCTCGAATGGTACACAAGCAGAGCGAAAAGCGTTGCAAAACGGATTTTGCACTCCATTGATGCCGATGTCCATAACCAAGACTTGTACCATAAGCACTTTGATTGGCTAATTGCCCAGTTTGACAGGTTACGATATGCCCTCGAAACAGCGGACAAACAGCTATAATTTTGATAAGGCGAAACACTCATAAGGAGCTAAACAGAATCAACGATATGTCCAGCGTGAAACGGGCAGCCGTTTTTATTTCCCCGGCTGGTGAACAATCGCCAGCCATATATTTTTATGATTAGCTCCTGCACTGCATTTCACTAATTGTCTCAGGCGCAATATCCCGTATGAAACGACAACGACTTTGCTTCGGATGAAGCAAATACAGCCGTTCTGAGGCCCGCGTCATGCTAACATAAAAGAGCTTTCGTTCTTGAGCTAAATCAGCGTCTTCGGTCTCACGCGAAGTGATGTATGGGATTGTGCCTTCACGCAAGTCAATCAGGAATACCACAGGGAATTCCAGTCCTTTTGCTGAATGCATCGTTAACAACTTAACTTGGTTTTCTAATATCTCGAATTGCTCGTCTCGAAAATGAACCCAGGGGATATTCTCCTTGGAAAGTAGTTTTCTAAGAGCAGAAAGTGATAAGTCATCATTCCGTGCCAAAATTGCAATATCACCTGGACGGTATTTTTCGCTCTGACATAACTTGATGATTGTATGAACAACGAACAGCATGGCTTCGTTGTTTTCCCCGTATTGTGCTATAACTGGTTTTGGACCCAAACGATATGTGCTAGTTGGCGGGATATATTCGTTTTCCAGCTTAAGATCTCCGCATCCATCCAAGATATGGCGTGCCGCTTCAAGAATTTGATGGGTATTGCGAAAATTCTTCGCTAAAGTACGTGTTCGACTTCCACGAACGTTAATACCCCCTTCTTTCCACGATATGCCCCGATAGTAAATACTCTGTGCAGGATCAGCCAGCAAAGTCAGACTGCGTGACTCTTCAAAATCAGGAAGCAACTTTGATACCAAACGCAAATAGACGGGAGGCAAATCTTGTGCTTCATCTATAACAACCACATCATATTGCGTCAGTGGTTTGCATGACTGAAGCACCAAACGAGGCAAATCTGCAAAATCAGCCAGATTATGTTCATCAAGAAGTTGCTGATATCCTTCGTAGATACGCCAGACAATAGGGCGATGGTGTTCACGATCCAAGCCAGTATCACGTCCAATACGATTGACCAGTTGATAATCCTGTAAGGTTTCTAGACCTCGGGCACGGATTACCTCATCAATTTCACTGATAAAAAAACCCAATGGTCGCGCACTCACCGCTGTATCATCTGGGAATTCTAATGCGACTTCCTGCTGTACTTGTTGGATAAATGCATTTCGTTGATCCCGTGAAGTTATCGTGAATGTGCGGTAGCGGCGCAACTGCTGCATCATCCAATGGCTAAAAGTATCAATTACGATTCCATGAGGCAACTCGCCATACAATTCCACATACAATTGCTTGAGCGCCTTTGCCAGTGTATTAGTGTACGTGAGTAGCAGGATAGAGGTACTTTCACCAAATATACGACGCTGTTGTTCAATTACCCCCGCAAGATAGTGTGCGCGATACAGACCAATGGTGGTTTTTCCTGATCCCGCGACACCTTTAATTAAGATTGGACCCGACGCGCTGACTCGTACAAGTGCTATTTGCTCATCAGTCAGATTGAGTAACAGGCGCTTAATCTTGCCTTCGCAATAGCCTTCGAGTTGATCGACTGTGGTGCGATAGAGCAATTGTTTTGTGTCTAAAAATCTGTCTGCTGTCCAGTCTGCGCCCTTCAAAAGAATATCATAGAGGGTGTACTGAACATTCTCTGGGATGGTCAAATCCCAGATTGCTTCGGGATCATTGAGCGTTCGTACTGCATCCAGATATTCATCTGGTACACCGAACAACCGCAGGTGGTTGTTGGGAAAATGCTTAAACGGTTGTGGCTTATCCAAGTCGTTGCGCCAGTCCAAAATCGACTCAAGAGACGGTGCGATCTCAGTTTGGAGAGCCTCCCACTCTGTTTGCTCCACCCCGGGAAGGGTATTGAATGCGTCGACAAAATCATGTTTACCCACACGCCATAATCCAATACTTCCCTGACCTAGCCATTCCCAAAGTATTCGATAGCTTTCATTGATTCGTGATCGAAAAATGGCTCGGTCTGTAACTGTGATATGTTTATGGGTATGCAAGCCCGGATGTTGTGGATATTCTTCGATCCGTTTTATAGTTTCTGGCACTCTTTCACGAATGGCTTTATCAAGCCCATCCAGATCCTCGCGGAATTGTTCGGTTACAAGTACGGTATACATGCAAACACTGCCATTGTCTCAAACATAATCAGACGGACGACGAACAGCCCTAAAAGGATTCATACGTACAATTTCATGGTTTGGGTACTGTTGGCGAACCTGCTCAAATGCGGCGAGATATACAGGGTGTTCATCACTCCAAAGCGGGTGGGTTTCAATCAACACTTTATTGCGGTTAGGTAGATCCCGAATAAACACACGTAGATCGCTGAGTGTCTCACGAGAACTGAAGTGAAGTTTTTTCATCGCCGCCGGGATTGCATCTCGTAGAGTAGACTGCCAGGGATTCTGATAATTTTCCCATTTGGTGATTAAATCAATGTGTATTTCACCGGAAGCTATACGCGCCATGTCAAGCGCCAAACGCCAATCCAATAAGCCATGATATGGCATGTTGTTATAGTCACGGAGACATTTATTGCAGGATGTATCACATCCTGAATGTGATTCTTGCAACCATTTGGCTGCAATACTTTCGCCTCCATTAGGCATTGAATTAGGATCAGCATGTTCAAGTAGCACAGAGAACACTTCTGGCTGTCCTAAGAATTCACAATATCCGGCACCATTTTCGAGTTTGTCGCAAAGAAATGCTTCTGCGAATGGACTACCATCGCTCTGGTAAGTACGTGTCCCCGACTGAAGTTCTTCAGGATCAATGTCAAGATGTGCGCTGGCAATGGTTCGAAGCCAAAATGCAAATGAAAACCATGCTGCACGCCCTTCGAGGGTAGTCGGTTCGGCAAAAACACCATCAGGCCACTCTGAAATACCCGCCAGTAAAACATCGGTTTTACGGCGTGCCATAAGGGCTACACGATATCCGTCGCCGGATTTTTCAATTTGAACACGACGAGCGTTAGAAGCATCAGTTGTGTAAGCACCTTTGCCAAAGGGTACGAATTCTTTTATCCCACGTTTGATTCGTGCGTCATAGAAAATGAAGCCCCCTTTCCCGCCACTGTCATTGATCGAAATAACATAATCAGAAGTAGAGTTAATACGTGCGTTCTTGACCAGTAAGTCATTACCGCTACGTTGAAAGGCAAGCGAAGGGTGTGTTGAGCGAGGTTGCCACTCAAATTGCCCCTCATAATCCTGCGGGTCCTGGTCAGTGAAGAAGTGACGAGGTTCGCGTGCATCGACAATTCGGAGGGTGTTTTTTCCGCAAACGTCGCATTTTTCCATTTCTTGGAATGGATCTGTTTCACGAAAAGTAGGTGTAAAGGCTGTTTGCGGAATAACAGCGTGACAGTTGGAACATAATCCTATTTTGCTGTAAGGCTCATTTAATGGTGGATGAATACCAGGGCGAGTGCTTACATCAATACCTTGCGGAATAAGGTCGGCAAGACCCAGCGAGGTGTGAACAGCTTTATCCTTGACCGTCTGCGATCCAGGAGCGAATTGGCTTATAGCGATATCAATGTCTCTATCCACACTACTCCCTTCTCGCAAGCGATACGCACTGAGCGGCCATTCTGTGTATAAAACACGGACGCGAGTCGGAAAACCGAACATTGGAAGTAAACCTGCATTGGCGAGACGTTCACTAAGAGCATCCTGTGTAAAAATTGGATCAGATGCAACATAATCAATCTCCGATATGAAGTCATCACATAGGTAGTTATATAGCTCATTTTCTACCTGTGGGTCATTCTGCCAGATAGTTCTTACACTCAAAGAATGAATTATGTTGCGAATGGTCATTTCATTTTCGTCGGCTTCGAGCCACTCTAAAACCTGTGGACGGTAGACCGGTTCCCAATGTGTTGCTTCTCCGAACTCCCCATGTACATTGTCAGAACGAGATTCGCCCATATCAAAATCGGCAAAAGAGCAGCGTAAAACCTCTTTACGCAATACACGCATAAAAATCGCTTCGCTATTCATGTCAACATATGGTGGTGGCGGCGCATCTCCCGTCATACTTTCTGGTCGATAATAATAGTAATCGTCATGGCTACGTCCTCGACAAAACGTCACCGCCAAGGATACGCCCGCATTGCGACGCCCAGCACGTCCTACACGTTGCTGGTAATTGAATCGTCGTGGCGGCATATTCGCCATTTGCACCGCAAGCAGGCTGCCAATATCAACACCTGCTTCCATAGTCGTCGTCACACTTAGAAGGTCAATACCCTTAACCCTCGAAATTTCATCCCCAATAAAGATTTCTTGAAAATGACGTTGCCTATCTGGACGATCATTCTTGTCAGTTTGACCGGTAAGCTCTTCTGCGTTCATCCTGAAAGGATCACCCGATTCACTGGATAGATAAGTGTAGTAATCGTAATCGGGACGAGTTTCATCTTCAGTCAGGTTTACGCAGCAATCTGGGCAGACACCTAATCCCTCTTGAAGATAAAACGCATTGCATTTAGGGCAGCGGAAGCCATCACGCTGACCGCGCATGTTCAGGGGGGCAGGCGGTACGATATAAAGTTGTCGTGGATCAAGGGATAAGCCACTACGTCCAGTGACAGCAACTTGATTAGTCAATAGTTCTCGTTGAATATCCGATGCTTCGATATGTATATGTTTCAGGAAATCATTTACAGGCTTAGGCATATTGTCCCGATCTCCAGGGACAAAATGATCTGCATAACTATGGCGGCGGCGCGAACCAAGTTGACGGATAACAAGATTAGTTGCCAATCGAATGCGATCATCTTGGCGGCGAGACGACGAGTAAGTCACCCAACCTTGCCCTAAACCTTCTAGGGATCGTGCCATATGAGGGAATAGTGCATACATCACCTCTCCCATGAGTGCGACATGAATTTTCTCAATGAAACGCTCTTGGGCAGGCAAAAGGGGAACTTTGTTGATAACGGGATCATTGTCCCACTGATAGCAGTCATACCAGGGGTATTCGCGCTCGTCGAAATAACGCAAAACGTCATGCGTTGTTCCACCCGGATTGATACCTAACCTTAGCAATTGGCGCTCAATAATACTAATGAGACGCGGAAGGGAGGTTGCCCCACCATAATTGGTGATTAAATTAATCCATTGCTCGTATACACCACGATTTACAGGTGGTCGATTATTCATCCATCGCGTTGCTTCAGCATCAAGTTCGCCGTGTGTACTGACAAAATACTGCATTCGAGCATTATCTTCTACTTCCCCGTCCTGGGTTACAGCCTCATAAAGTTTAGTATTTATTCCCCTGAGCATCTCTAATGCGGCGTTTTTGGGTTCTGAGAGACGAATGTAGCCAACTACATTGTCCCAATAACGCTCCAAAGCCTGAATCAGCGCCATACGCAAAACATCACGATAGTGATCGCGTTCCATTCCTGCTGCAAGCTTTGCCGCATCCTGCCGACTGTCAGAGAAAATGACCAGCTTGCGAGTAGCATCGTGTTCAGTAGGTTGTGGCATTTCGCGGAGTAAGCCTGCCGCCAAAACCTGACAGGCTTTTTGAAATCCAGTACGATGGTTCCGCAGTGGCGATTTGTTCTTTTTCTTATATCGGTAGTCAGCATCGCAGCAGGCGCATGTTGTAGGCAGTTCAGGCTCTATAACTGCATTCCCTGTTACGGTGTAGATGTAACAAGGGATTTCGTTGTCGCTAATATTTGTTGCATTGACTCGCACACTTCCAGTTACTGTATCTAGTGCAGCTTTAGTCCAATGCGCTGCTTGTTTCGCATCAGGTGTATTCCAATCTTTGGTCTGTGGCTGTGTTGTACGCCAATCAACCGGCCAAATAAGGGCGTACTGACTATGATTCCTATTGGTAGTGGTACGTTCAGGCATTCCCTCAAGGTCAGGCTCATCAGCAGTCAGAATCATCGGCGCACTGACAATGTGACCATTTTTATCTTTTGGAAAGTGTTTGAAGCCACCTAAATACACCTCACCGCAGACTTCACACACAATCATATCAAGTACGCGAGAGCCACATGAACAGGTTAGGCGGTGATTAGCGTAAACTGCACCAATACTTGGCTGCGATTGAGATCGGAGTTGAGGATCACAACTAATATCACTACACGCTGGATTGCTGCAAGCCCAGAGATTGAGCAGATTATGGAAGAATAAATGACCGCGCACAGGCTGGGGTGAACGTTGTGTACCATCCTGCTTAGACAAACCCATTGCCAGTAATAAACCACGCATCGAACCAGAAATGGTATCCCCCGTATTGCCAAACAGGATTTCATCCAGATGGGGAATTTGAGTGGCACGAACAGTACCATGCTTTGATTGGACGGCATCACGAATGGCTTCGGCAACCTCTATTTCAGCCAGTGCTTCACCCAGTCTAGTTTCTGCATTGAGATGATTGCGCTGGACCCGTTCTAGTTGTTGAGCAAGTTGAGCCATTGCCGGGTAAGCCCCAATGGGATTGATGGGACGCATTGGGTTAGTTGGATCGGGTTGAATTTGCTCGGCAAAATTCTTAAATTGTGAAGTGTAAACCCTGAGATTGAAACGAGCATTACTCTTAGGAGGAACTTGAGCGCCTGTTATAAAGCTAAAATGCGAAAAATCACGCCCGAAGAACTGACTCAGGAATTCACGTCCCCTATCTGTATCGGTCAAGCTCGCAGTTGTTGTTAAAATGCGTAGCTGGCGAGAGTCCGGTGTTAAGCCAAGACGATCCAGAACCAAGCGCAGGATATAAGCAACCTCAGTCCCCGGCGTTCCGCGATAGGCATGTAGCTCGTCGACGATAAGATGGAAAATATGGAGCGGATTTTCAGAGTCTCGATACGGATCGGATTCTAGCCACCGCCGTGTATCACTGAAAATGGATGACTCAATAGAACGCATCAGCATTATATTGAGCATTGAGTAATTGGTGATGAGGATATCAGGAGGAGTATCCTGCATGTCCCACCGCGACCACATCTCAGCGCCGTCTGGATTAGCAAAATACCATTTGGCATCTTCGCTCGCACCTGCGCCAGCAACTATCTGCTGATATGCATAGTCCATATCAGCCAGTTCCTTCTGTAGCCGTTTTGTGCTCTCAGGAGTTTCTGCGCCGGATATAGGAGTTAGCCCTGTATAACGTCCAAAAGTGATCCGGTTGCCACCTCTGCTTGTATCTAACCAGCTTCGTATGAGTTCATTATCGAGAGTTAAACGCAAACGTCGCAACTGATCTTCTACAAGTGCGTTGAGAGGGTAGAGAATCAGCGCACGCAGAGCAGTCGGACGGTTGATATGTTCCCATTGCGTGGTACGATTTGCGCTGTGTTTCCACCATTTGCGCTGTTTGTCAGGTTTGTGAGCAACCTGCCAACCAGCTGATTCACGAGCGAGTTGGGCAAGTAAAGGCAGCAAGAACGTTTCTGTTTTGCCCGACCCAGTTCCGGTGGTAACAACAATATCCTTGCCATACTTTATGGTGTCTATCAGAGATTGTTTTTGATGTTCATACAGGGGACGATCTGATGGGAATAGCCCTCTCGCTAGTTCTGCAAGATCACCATAAGACTCTTCAATCTTGGCGAGTTCAGACGCAATTTGATTTAGAGTGGTCCCATCTGTCGGATAGACAGGTACTGTCTCAAGTAACGGTGGTTGACTAAGAATAGTGGGCTGACTTAGCAGGTTGCGACGCTCCTCTGAAAGCGCCTGATTACGGAGAGGAAAAGCACTTTCAATATACATACGATAGATACGTTCGAGACGCTGATAAGAACCTACGACATCGTGCATAACTAAATCCCTCTGTATTCGAAGAATTCCGCTTCTAATTTGTTTGCCACCATATGAGCCAGAGTATCGGATACGTTGCCGAAAATAACCTGTTCATGTCTATACACTGGCAATCGCCCCGAAGCCAATACTAATGCACGCTCATATAAATCAGGTACGCGCTGGTCTTTTGCCACGCTCAGTGTGTTCAAACGCTCGTCGTAATGGAATTGACAAGTTTCGCCAGTTCGTCGCAGCATCAAATAGCGTAACCCATACCAATCGGCTTTATACCATCTATCATTTTCAGCATTATAGAATAGTGTGAGTTGTGGATGGTCAAATCGTTTAGAGTCATGGGTAAGGCGATAGAGTCCAGTTTCTTTTGGCAAGCCCTTCAGGGGGCAAAAATCATCGCTCATCCACTGTTCGTAAGTGTAACTCCCCTTGACCAATGAAAGTGATGTCAAAGACGCTTCCCATGAGGCTAGGTCTGGCAAGATGCTGGCGATTTGAAGATCGGCTCGTCCTGCCAGATATAGGGAATAGTACTGCTGTGTATAGCTTTTAGCGAAATCCATAGCTTCAGCTTGGTTGTTAAACTTGATTCGCACGACTTCAGGGGCATTACCGTAAGGATGCTGCTGAGATTCAACCTGAGCTACTTGTTGAAGCGCTTGAATTAACTGTGGCGAGCGTTGTCCCACGAGAAATGCACAATATTGACCATCTTCAGCAGGCGTTTCGACAATGCACGAAGGGGTGATAACCCAATTTTGCCCCTCATTAGTTAGTTCAAGATGTCCAAGCGAGCGTAAGCGGCGAACAATCCGTTTTGCATATTCACCTTTCGGATCCAATCCCAATTCCTGACAAGCTGCCCTGAACTGTTGCCATGTTCCACGACCATAAGCGGAGAGCCAATATAATAGATCGTTGTAAGCGAGATTAACTTCGGAAGTCTGAATATGGGGTGTTTCGGTGCCAGCATAACTAAATGGATCGGATGGTTCCAACTTGTGAAGCTGGTGCATTTTGATCTGGCGTAGATTGTGAATTTCTAGTTCTTTTCCACCTGGCACCATCCGTTTTACTTCATCGAAGTAAACATACAACTGATTATCACTTAGGTGAAGCCGTTGGAGCATAGTATAAAATTCATTATGAACCTCTTGAGGTATTAATCCTTTTTGTTCACTGGCTACTCCTATGAAAACATAGAATTGTCCACGTTTTTTTATTGCACCTTTTTCGTAACAGAAACGAACCACAAAATCACCAAGTCGATGTTGTCGAACTGCTTGCTCTATTCTTGCAAGTATGTCATAGGGAGATCCAACTGTGTTAAACGCGATATACCATCTTTCCATCGCTACTTATCTCTCACCATCACACCATATACAAGCAGGTTGAATTCATCCGCAATTTGACGGAAATCCATCGAACGTGGAGGTACATCCGACCAGTTCAGAATACGAACGATTCTTTCATCGGATTGTCCGCTTTGTTCAATAACAAGCCGATAGTTTCCGGCTTGTTTCCATGGAATATCAATAAGCAGCCCAGGTTCAATTGTGGCAGTGTAAATAGCTTCTTCGGTTTCATCAAAAACGGTTAGGATCGCATCAGGCAGAAATGATGCCAGACTTAGTTTGGGTTCGTATCCCACTAACCAGCCATAGCCACGAGGCGCACGCAAACCGCCAATAAAATTGATACTGAAGGTAGTTCGTGGTTGCAGTGTTAATCGCAGAGCATCGTTGTTGAGGTGAATACTCGTCCAGGCTTGAGGTTCCGATTGAACAGTTACCCCGTGATATTCATACCAGCTATCAAACACATTAACTACACTTTGCCAAGTAAGCAGTCCTTCATCTCTAAGTGTAGCCAAATCATCTTGCACTGTTTGGCGTGCAAGAAGAATGAACTCAGTTCCTAATTGAATTCCTTTGTCCCAACTTGCATATATCCCGGACTCAGGCGTATCAGGGTCAAGGGTCAATACCCAAAAATCACGAGCGGGCAAAAAAAGAGATTTAATTGCTGAGTTTTGAGAAGTAATCGGCACCTTGAGACCATCTGTCAGTTGCCTTCCGTCGAGCATCCATAGTGGTGAATACCAGCCCGGTCTAGCTTCGGTCAACATATAGTTTTCGCCATTGTGCGTTACGTGAAGCTCTGCAAAAGCCGATTGACGTGTTTGGCGTGGAAAAATTTGATAGCCAACTACCCCCGAAAAGAAATCCGCGGTGCGATAGATCTTCCCGTCAAGAGAAGTGCGAATTCTAGGCTCGGATGCGAATAAACGGGTCTCGCTACCATCTGATTCGCGCCAATCTTCGTAGACTTCATAGCATGAATTACTGATAGCTTCATATGATCGGAGCCACATCTCGCTTTTGGGATCGAGAATTTTTTGAAGATGCGTTGTTAAGCTTTGTGATTGTGCTTCTCTGCGAATTTTTTGCATCAAGAGGACTTCATCGTAGTCTTTTCGCCATCCATGTGTAGTGCTGAAATGTCGCCAGAGATTATCCTTATCTGCTTTTCGAAGGAGTGTTTGTGATTTAGGATACTGTTTGTACTTCTCAGGTCCTTCTCCAGGATAGGCAGTTGGCAAATAACCAGATGTTCGTAACCAACTTGCCCAGTCCTCCCAAAGTTTTCCGTCTTCTCCCCGAGTAAGCCCACCAACACGCCCTCTTTTGCCCTCTAATCCCAAAACAGAATTTAGATGCGTGAAATAGTCGTTACTGTAAATATTTTTATCCTCATCTTCACCCATCAGGTAGGCAGCAAAGACCATAGCCGCTAGAAAAGGCACATAACGAGGATATTTTCTTGTATCCCGTAACGGTTGAGCAAATCGAGGCACATTAACTTCTTCATTGTAGATGCAGCGATTTCGCACAACGCGCTTAAACTCCTCTACCCATCCGTGCGGTGGTCTTGGTTCATTAAATAAGAGGGCTATGATTTCTATTGCTTCTTCATCGATGGATAAAAAGACATGCGAACCGAGGCTTAGACCCTGTAAAGTATATTTAATCAGTACGTCGTTCCAGTCTAGGTAGGTTGGCATACGTCTTAGCTCTGTTAGTAATTTCTGTACTGTTTGGATGTTTACTTACATTGTTCAGTTTTGATTATAGAATAGGATTTGACAATTAAGTGTTGTTTTTGGTCATAAAGGACTTATGTTGACAATCGCCAGAGACACCTCCTCATGGTATTATCTGGGCAACTGGTTGCCCAGAAGGTAAGCATGATAACGTTACGTCACATCCAAGATATTGACATCCAGACTGCTAAACTACTTGCAGATGCAAGCCGTGAAGCAATCGGCTTTATAACCCGTCAAAAATTTGAGGAAGCAGCTAAACAGCAGCGCGGATTTGTCGCTCTTGAAAATACCCAGGTTGTAGGGTTTGTTCTCTATCGTCACCGTAAACTCGATCAGCAAACAACGCTTTCGGAAATATGTGTTCATAAAGATTATCGGGGACAACATATAGGTGAGCGACTTGTGAACGCGCTGGTTCAGGAATGTACAAAAAAGTCACGACAATTTATTCAACTCAAGTGTCCTGCTGATTTACCTGCGAATGTATTTTATAAGCAACTAGGTTTTGAACTGTCTGCAACTGAGAAAGGTAAGAAACGTTCTTTGAATGTTTGGCGTTTCGCCCTTCCCCAACACGAAAATGATAAGGTGTAGGGCATGGATTTTGTTGCATCCATGACTCATCGTCCAAACGAGCTACGGCAAATTCTCTCTATGTGGCGTGGTTCTGGCGATAGTCGTAATCCATTTGCACGCACCATTTACACTCCCCTGTTTGCTCAACAAGGGGTACGGCAGTTAATGGTGGATGAATTTCAATCCGTCGGTGGTGTTATTTTCGATTCAGGTGGATATTTCGTCCAGCAAGGTGCGATTACTTACGAGTCCCTCTACCAGAAGCTCAAGGATTTCTACAACCAGAATCGATGGGGAAGCTGGTATGTGTTGCCTGACTATGTACCTACATCCAACCTCTCACCTTCAGAGGTCGAGGAACGCATTCAAGCAACTATAACGGTCACTAGGCTATTTTTTGCAGAGATGCCAAAAGAGTTACAGACCCGTGCATTACCCGTTGTTCAAGGCTACACCCGTGAACAAATAAAAGCCTGTGTTGATGCATATGCCGATTTAGGCGTAACCTATATTGGCTTCGGCAGCTTTGCTACTAGCGGCGACAACAACAGTATCAACATGGTCAACAACCAATCCCTTGAGATGGTAGCATTTGTCAAAGAGCAAACTGCGATAAAAGGACTCCGTTTGCATCTCTTTGGCATAGGGACTCCAGAAGTGTTATTCAAGTTTAAAGAATTGGACGTGGACAGCTTTGATAGTTCATGCTGGAGCCGAACAGCCGGTTATGGCAATGTCTATCTTCCATTTATTGGACGAAGAAACATATCTACCCGGATGATTCGAGATGTTGGCGGTGAAGCTTACCGTCCAGAAGATTTTATGCGCTTAAAGGATGCAACAGGACACGATTGTCCATTCTGTCGAGATTATGAGAGTTTGAAGCACAACCGGATTCAACAAATGGTGCATAACTTATTTGTCATGATGGACACTGTAGAAGGATTGAATCGCGGTGAGATGATTATTCCAGAGTTAGTTGGAATCAATCCATCGCGCTATCTCAATATGGGAACACGCTCTCACTACAAAGTACAAAAGGAGACTAAGTAGTGAGCAAACCAACAGGCTTTCACATCCGACATGATTTGCAACCGAATTTCGCCTACGAATTGCTCATACTTTTGCAGTCCATACCTGAAGGGCAAACAGAAGAAGATCTCCAAATTGCAGCACAGGTACAAGGTTATGCGCTGCGTCAGCGTACCAGCTATGGAAAGCTTATCAATTCACTGGAAGAACTCGGAGTTATAGAAAAAGAACACAAGGTACTCAGGCTAACAGACCAAGGACGTATCATCTCTGAAGTGAGCCTCTTTCAACGTCAACTATTGGGTGAGTTAATCCATTTCTTGTATTACACATTGTTTGCATCAGACGAAAATCTACGTTTCTCATGGAGCTATCGCACCGTTTGCGACCACCTGTGGATGACGGCTCCATGTACTATAAATCGAGATCGTCTGGTGAATATTGTCGTTCAAAATGCAGCCGATCAGTTTGATGAAACAAGTATCTCCTTTAGCACTCAAAGTGTGATGGGGATTCTGTATTGGGTCTCCAGTCTTTATCCAGCATGTTTGGATGCTCAAGGACGGGTGTTTTCGCGTCGACTATATTGCCCCCTCGAAACATTCCTGTTGGCGCTTCATCATGTTTATCAGCAATTTAGTGAGGACGGCATGTCAGTCCTCCTAACACCAGAGATGCGTCAGGAAGTATGTCAGATATGCCTGATAGTGCCCGAAGCGTTTCAAGAAATGCTCGAACAGACTGAAGCAAGTTTCGAGTGTATTAAAGTTCGACGTGAGCGTGGTGAACGATTAGCAATTAGCGGTTTTAGCTGGAAACTTCTGAAAGAGTAAATAAATGATGATTGCGGCTGAAGGATTAAATATTCTCGCTAATAAAGAACCTGTAGTGGCAACCCATGTCGGGACTTTTGATTACGAAAGCGCTAAACAAACGTACCATCGGTATCATTCCGAGACAACAACCTTTGTTGTGTCACCAGATATTCAGCGTTACCAACGTCAATTCGTCCAGACCGTCCTTGAAAACCAGACAACTATTGCTTGCCTAGTCGCACCATTTGGTTATGGCAAAACTAGCACCGCAATTAGTGTTTGGAAATCTTGTGAGGAATCTGATCTTCTGGCTGTGCCGCCATTTAGCTGTAATTCAATTGCCGAGATGGGACAATCTATTGCAACAGCACTTATGTACCGCCTCGAACAAGATGGACACATGGAAGCTGTCGCTCATGTGCAAGAGGCGTTTGAACAATATCTCACTTCATCAGCACAAAAGCTTGCAGAGCAAGATGCAGAACGATATGGAATCGACATTGATGTTGCACTCCAAAGTATAGAGGACAAGATCAAAAATGGTTATCTACAATTGGAGGCGAGCGCTACTCATTTACTGCATTTCTTAGAGCAACTGGTCGCAATTGCATTGAATACCGGTTTCAAAGGTTTAGTAGTAATCGTAGACGAATTCCAGCAGTTCTTGGGGAATATCAATAAGGGAGTAATCACCAATTTTCGAACATTAATTTGGGGCTTGCAAACACGAGGGGCATTGCCGCTCGGATTTCTGATTACGATGGATCCCGATACGGAGCGCAATTTAACTGATAGAGGTGCGGATATATTGCATAGAATCCGCAATCATGGACTCTACCTCTCATTTTCCGATATTTACACCAGAGAATTTCCTCGGGAACTATGGAGCCGCTACGCTGAAGCCTTCAGCTTTGTCCGTGAAAGTCCACATATCGTTGATCACGCTACGCTTGAGGCTATTGGACAAATATGTGAACGCTCAGATCTAAGTAACGGACCGCGTACAGTAATAAACATTTTTCAACGAATTGCCACACTTCATTCGACTCGTTCACGTTCATATACACCCTGTGATTTGATTGATGATTTTTTGACAGATGACGTCCGGTTCGATGGTGATCGTGGCAAAATTGCGTCTCTGGTTAACGAAATAAGCTCCTACGATTACATCAAACGCTCACCTTCCCGTGTGGAAACTATAAAGTTGATTGCAGCTTATCCGCGTGGCTGCCCTCCTGAAGTTGCCGAACGGTATGGTTTACATGAAACCTATGAGTATTTGTTCGACGAGTTACGGGGTGAAATTCTTGTAGAGCTACCTGAGGGTGTAGCACTCGTTGACCTGCAAAAAGTTGGCAAACCTCAGAATAAGTTAAATATCATCCTTAAAAAATACTGGTTGCAGATCACTGAAGCCGAAATCATCTCGGATAAGGCTCTGCAATACTTTGCCGAGTACGGGGTCAAACCACTTTTTCCCGAATTTACAAGCTACCAAAATGGCTGGCAGCCTGAAACAGATCGTTTTTTGCTTACATCATCTGGTGGATATTTTAGGGTTTATTCAGGGACATTTTTCGAAGAATACCCTCAGCGAAGGATCGCTGTACAAGTCGTCTTTAACGCTGATCAGATTGTTGAGCCAGAGGGTTATGTAGATGCTCAATATGTGTTTCTCATCCAAAAAGATGAAGAAAGCCATGGATCTGTATCTGATAATTTGGATCATATTCCCACATTTGTAATTCCAATACCCGTTCATACTCCTTTCAGTCGTCAGCTACCACGTGATATTCGGGAAATTGAAAGTTTTCTTAGTCCTGTAATACTCACACCCGGAGTACTAATTAGTCTACTTAACTATATCACCGAGCAGATTCCTCGAATTGAAGGAATGTCTGAGCAAGAGCATCAGCGCATACTGGATGTAAAGGGAAAACTCCAAGAATTCTTGCTCAATATGTCTCTAAGCGATGAGACGTTCGCACCATATGAAATCAAAATATTTTCTCGTGGCGTACAAGCATTTCGAGACACCCTATTTAACGTTCTTCGCCGTCGTTACCCTCAATATCAGACAGTTGTTAACAGCACAACATGGAAACGAACGTTGGAGCAATATCGTAGCGCCTTAGAACAAATTACTGGAGCGCAACGACGTGGAATTGAGCCACTCAACGGCAAAAAAACTGACTTAGCCCTTCTCTTTGGACAACGGCAGTACGCCGGATTCGAAAGTTATGTAAAACAGTTCAATGGGCTAGTCGAAGTAAAAGATTGGCGTGGGGATATAGGTTCTCTCATGTTTCACCGCCACCCCAATGAGAATAACATTATCGAGATGATTACTGTTGAAAATGGACTTGATGAGGATACTATCTACAACCTATCTCAGCAGCAGGGATACCTTCCAGAAGAAACTACTTATTTCATTGACTTCTTGTTGCTTAGGGGTTATATCGAACGGGACATTAGCACGTATCAGTTGCTACCTGCAACCACACTATCTCAAGATGAGCTTATTGGGATTGCACGCGACATACTAGAAGAACTGCAATTCACTCAACAACTATCGGATAGAAACAATAGCGGTGACCTACATGCCCAGGTTGAGATCATGCTTTCTGATCTTCAGCGAAATACTGTTGTCTTATCAGATTCCCAAGTTAGACTTCTCCAATATCAGCGTTCAATCCAACAGGCGCGTGCAGGCATTATCAAAGATTTGCGGACTGCTGTACAAAATAAAATCGAAAGCCTTTATCGGTACAAAGCTCACTTTAGCGAACCATTGAAAGAATCTACGTCAGGTCTTTTGCTTGATACCCACATCAATGGAGCACAACGCACCCTTCAAGACTTAGTTACGCAGGCGATTATCCGTATTGAAAAGCGGGTCTCCACGATGCGTGAAGCTATAGGGATTTCGCTTGACTTGGATACAGCCGATTTCTACGCATTCAAAGATTATAGCGTTCAACTTCAGCGACAAACGGAGTCGGCAGATGAAGATGTGAACAGCTATAAATTGTTACTTGACCAATGTAGTACACACCAGGATTGGGTCCAATTGATTAATCGGCTTAAGCGCCTAACTGACATGCTTAATGTTGCCGCTGAAATTACCGACGTTAGCATACTTGCACAAAACTTAGAACAAATTCAGTGGGATATAAAGCAAGAATTTGCCAGCGAAGGACTAAAACAATATCGACTAATATATGACCAATTCGTTCAGGCGATTTCCGAGATACAAAACGAGATGGAAATGCTCGTCAAACTGGCTGGTACACGTAAGGACAAGCATGAAACATCGGCAAATTCATCTTTGGTTAGACCCAGAACTGCCAGCACAGAGTCTCCAAGATCCGACGAATTTTCGTGGGTAATAGCCAACGGATTGGTTGATTTACAAGAAACATTTCGACAAAGCCGCAAAACAGAAAGTGATTTCCTGAATCATTTAATTGAGCTGACCCAACGAGGAGAAATCCGAATTTTTCGGAAGGGGGATGTTTGATGGCTACCCTCAATTTCCATGTTCGACACGAAGTTACACCTGATCGTGTTTGGAATGTTTTGACGGCTATTGGAAATGGAGACGAAATCGAGCATGTCACTCAGTTTGATCGGCAACTTAGTCGATTGCGCCAATTAGGATTACTTACACCAAAGGGGGAGGCTAAGCTAACCGAAAATGGTCATGAGATACTCCGAATTGGCTCCCGACGACTTGAGGTAGTGTGGGATTTACTTCATTTCTTGCACTTTGTGCGCTGGCAGCCATCTAGTCCAACCGAAGACACAATGTTCTTCACATATTTTGAATACTGCAACTTGTTATATTCAAAGCGAGAAGTAGATCTGACTGCTCAACGTGAGATGCTCGCTGCTGAAATGACAAGCCGCGTAACTTCATCACCCTACTTTGCTGATGAATTATCAAAGTTGGCAAAAGGTGCTGTTTCTCTAAGCGTAAACAGTCTTGCTGGCGTTGAACACTGGCTAGAAAAACTGACACCAGAATCAATTCTTAACAAAAAATTCGCACTGCGGCATTATTGTTCCCCTGAACTACTTCTCATGGCATTAGGCTACGTGACAGTGACCACAGATTCACAATTAGAGATTGAACAACCTTTGTCAGAAGATCGCCGCGAAATGCTTTGCAGTATTTGTCTAATAGATGAATCTGCCCTCGACCAAATGCTAGATTGGCTATTTCCAGAGTACCCTGATTGGGTGCAACCCGGAACCCGCACGGGAACCTATGGACGCTTTATTCGTGTCATGCAATTACCGAGTTTGAAAGATTTGTTGCGATGAACTTTGATGGACTTCATGCCATTCTCAACAAAGAAGAGGTTATCCCAACCCGGCAAGCAAGGGATTTTCTTGATAATCCTCAAGAAATTGATGATCTATATAAACACCATGTTCGCACCTACATTCCTCTCCATACTGGAACTGATGAAGCCTCTGGTGTTTTAGACTTTGCAAGTAAATTCGTTCGTCAAGTCAAAGAAGCACGCGCTCCGCGGGGATATATCACGGCAGATTTCGGCTACGGCAAAACCAGCGCAGGTCTATTTGTTTGGCAAAAAGCACAGGACGAACGACTTATTGCTGTCCCACCCTTCAGACTCAATCGGCTTGAAGATCTGCTAGATGCGACGGCTGGTTGGGTTGCCTATATTCTTGGGAAGAGCGTTCCACATTTCGTAGAGCGAGTTATGGAAATTTATCGCTTTTATCATGATCGAGAGCTTGAGGCCGTAGCTATCCGCTACGGTGTAACCCTCGACCAAGCTGAACGCATGTATAGTGATCAGGCTCTACAGTTAAATATCGTCCCTAAAGAAATTGTACGATTCTTCGCGCAAATGACAGATTTGGTGCAGGAGGCTGGTTTTGAGGGATTGGTGATTATCCCCGATGAACTACAGCAATATCTGGAACCTGAAATAAAGTCGGGTAAAGTTGATCCGCTAGTACCACTATTCGATATTGTCACCGAACTAATGAACCAACAGGGGAAGTTGGCGTTTGGATTTTTGATGATTATCACCAGCAAAGAACTTGGTGTTATCAATGACCAACGTGGCGATTTAATTGATAGATTGCGTGGAAATACGCTTGATTTGCGGGCTATCTATGACCGCGAATTTCCTGCACGGTTGTGGATGCGTTTTGCAGAGAGTTTTGATTATGTCCAATTAGCGTCGCAGATGATTGATGCTTACACACTGGATAGTCTGGGTCAAATTGCATCACGACAAGACCTATCCAATGGACCACGCACAGTTATCAATGTTTTCCGTCGTATTGCTCAACGTGTGATCGAATCAGATGGACAAATACTGCCTTATACCCCTATTGACTTGACTGATGATTTCATAGCGAATCGCATCTCTTTTGATGCCAGAAAAGTAATTCAAGAAGTGACCAGCACAGCATTGGCTGCCAGTGTAGTTAGGGGCAATATAGCACTAACTCAGGCAATAAAGTTAGTGGCAGCCTTTCCTGTCGATGGAGTAACACGAGAAATCCAGGCGCATTATGAACTTGCCGAAGCATGTGCTGAGCTGAAAGTGAGCGGATTTCCAGAAATCGTACTGGAAATCGGAGATCGTAATCGTCCGGCATTGATGTTAAGAGGGTTAGATGCCGCACAAGAAAATACTGATGAATTGACCCTGATACTCCGTGAGTTTGTACGCAATTATCAGCCACAGGCAGCAAATCAACTTCAGCGTGCAGTAAATGCTTTCGTATCATTACTATCTCTGATATTTAAGCAAGAGCATTGGGCTGTCGAAGCAATAACACAGCGGGATTTTGCTCGTAATGCTGAGATTGTATACAACGGTGCTTTCCCCGAAATGGTCCGGCGGTTTCCAGAACGATTCGTTCATGTTCGGATTATGGGAGATGACGAGCGTGTGATTGCCAGTAAACTTGAAGGGGAATGTGGTCTAACTTTCACATTACGTCGTTATTTTGACCTACCCAATCAAGAACGGCAAAGCGTTCTCGGTGAGATGCAATTAGACGAAAATAGTTTCAGTGCAAACTTTACGCTCAATTTGATGTTACCATGTTTTGATACCCTCAACCGCGCGACTCAGGATCAACTGCGTCGTGTGATTGATGTGGAGCAAGTCACTCCACTGCTGGTGTTGTCTCTGTATACTTATTTGCAGGATGCAGCAGATCGAGATGGTGTATCAAAACCACTCAAGGAGATGATTAAGCGCTCAATGGCGGTACGTTTGTTGGAAGCCGCATTGGAAATCCTGTTCAATCCAGCAATAGGGGTTCGATTCAATGCTGCCGGTGGACGCATCATTGAGCAAAGTGTTGGAAGCTTAATTGAGACCCGCTATGATGACCGATATCATACACTGATAACCTACAAACAGTGGCGGGATAGTCTGCGAAGCTACATCTCTGCTTTGAAACAACTTCCGAATTTTTCTCAAAAACAAGGTTTTTCAGTTGTTGAAGGCACAAAAGACGACATTGCCCGTCTTTTCAGCACAACTGCTGCCAGTTTCGATGCTTTCCAATCACGCTTTTCCCAGTTGCTTCAGATAGAAGGCGATACCTTTCCGAGCCGTGCTGATATAAAAGCTGGGCGTAAAGGTGGTGTTCGATTCACACGTCATCCGCTAGAAGAAATTATTCTCGCATCTTTTGAAGGAGCAACAACATCTACAAAACGCGATGGAAAAGCTATACATGCTTTGCGCCTAGATGATGTTTATGGAGGCGCTGCTGACTTGGGTTATCGCAGAGACGAAATAAAGTTTACTCTGGATATTATGGAGGCGCGTGATCTTGTCGAGGTAGATGGTGGATGGGTTCGTGAGAAACAACGTACTTCTGTTTCTATTGATACGCTGAATGAGCAAGTGCAGTTGTTCAAACGAGAATCTGATCTACTACATCAAGCAAATGGACAGCCTGACACGAAGCTTATGGCTCAACGTGCCGAGCAGTATGTTCAACGGTTGAAAGAATTACGCAGACATCGGAATGAAGCGGAACTGATAGTTTTAGATGAGCAAATTCAAGCAGACAGACCACTGCTTCAAGCGCAAATTGAGCGAGAAATTAATGAACTTCGCAAACGAGTCGCCAAACTAGAACTGGTAAACTTGCCGCCAGAGTGGTCTGAGATTCTCGTAACTATGATACGGGCAGGGACATTTACCTCTCCTATCAATCAAGTACGGTTACAATATGAACAGATGATGAGGCAGTGGAACAACGAAGCGGCAGCTTATCGAGAAAGATTATCTGAACTCATCAGCGAACAGAACAATCTCTCGCTTAGTTCACTTCAGCGTTTCAATGGACGCATCAATCAGCTGACAAAAACACATCTGGACTTGAATGACCAACGTCGCATATTGGAGCGCATTGTTCAGCAGACTGAGGCATGGCAGGAAGTAGCGAATCAATTCCATGAGTTAATGGAGGCAATTCAAAGACTAGGAGAACCAGCCAAGCACTTGCTTGGTCAGCTGCAAGAGATTGAAGTTAACATTACAAGAGCATTTGAGAAACATCCTTCGGAAGCATTTGATACTGCACCGCAGTATAAGAAATTACTATCCCAGCTTGAACAACAAATCGAAGGATTTGCCAGTCAAGCCGAAAGAAAGTTCAATCGTGAGCAGGAAAACTATCGCAACTCACTCATTCAGAAAACGGGTGTAAAACCTGCAAAGCTATGGCAGAAGATTATCTATAGTTCTCGTAATCCCGATGGGGTTTACGGCAATTTATATCAGGCTGTTGAAGAACAAATGGCTGATCTTCTTGATGAATTATCGAGCAGTGTTGAGAGGGAACTGACCGCCTTGATTGCTTTGCGAACAATGCCTGTTGAACACTTCGACGGCGATGGTGAAACAGCGGAGCAAGAGCTAGGGCGAGTAGAAACAATTCTCCGCAGCCTCAACGATGAGTTTACCCATTTGGCTGAAGGAGCAACCTCAACAAATATCCGTAATGTAGAGGGTTTTGAGCAATGGCTTGATATTGTTGTCAAAATGCAAAATGAACTTCGAAATGTTCACGCAGTTATTCAGCAACTACGTGAGCCACCAGAAGGTCCATCTTTCTCACCAGATGAGCAGATGGTTATTAATGCTCTCACCCAGTTAGGGGTAAATGCCAATTTGATACGATTGCGTCAAGCCTTAGCTACCGTAAGTGACGATGTTTTCTGGTCGGTGGTAAAGAGCTTGTGGGAAAAGCAGATTATCGAAGTAAATCTCAAAATTCAGTAAGATCCACTGTCCGCCTATGGATGTACATTTCGTCTAGATGATAAGAATGAGTTGGATCATCTTTCCAATCAGCCATGCAAAGCGTAGATTTAGGATCGTCTGGGAACTTGAACCATGCTCCATTACTTAAATCTGGCAACCAAATAAGCTCCTCAAAGTTGCGATGAACTAGGGAAGCTGCGCTGCGAGAAATTTGCTGACAAGACATATGTCGTATCATTGGGTCTTGCAAAGCTTCATCGCTGCTTACAATGACGATACAACGAATAAAAGGTCTTTCTTTCCACTTCCCGAATTTGTTGTTCTTGTTTTCTAATGCGTTCCAAAAATAAAAACTGAGAGGGTTATCTAAGCGAGTATGAATTGCATCCAAAGTTCCGTATGCTGAACCACTACGCTTCTCTGGAGGATTACGGTTGACGATCTCATCATTTAAACTCTTATTAATCCGTGTAACTTGGAATGCGTAGGCGTTACTATTTTGTGTGGCAGTGAAGTCTGCAACCTCGGTGAATTTATGAATATCCTTAAAACCTTCTCGGTGAATTTGGTCAACAAAGCGCAACTCCGCCCAAGCATTCTGTAGTCTTTTATCAAGTTCCTTTAAATTTTGAATATGTCCGATTTCATTAATGATAGACCGCGTAAGCCCTAGATGTTCTATAGTCTTAAGTCGTTTTTCGAGGCTATCTGGAGAATAATGCACATTCAAAAATCGACTAAAGAATCCTGTTTCTTTAAACCCAAGATCTAGCTGCAAAAGATATTTACCAAAATACTGTTGAACTAAAGAACCATCCATTCATCTCACTCCATTCAATGACAACGACACTCTACAGTGGCAGGAAGTCAGTTCGATTTTCCCATTCACCTGCTTCACTGGCCCCCAATATTGTCAGTAAATCATCAATCACTTTAGCAATCGGCAGTGTATCACGCACGAAGATGACACCTGCCAGCGGCAATTCTTGCTCAATCCGGTCGTTGGCATACTTTGTCATGGTGTCCAGGTCATGCGTGAGCAGAATACGCCCTTCTTTTGCAGCCCACTCCAGCACTGTCGGATCATCTGAACCTGAGATTTCAGTATCCTGAACCCGAATCATATCCACATCGGGTTTCCGGGCGCGTAAACCCCGGACAATTTTGCCATTGAAGTTCTCATCGAGGAGGAAGCGGATCATTTGTGGGCTTTTTGCTGTTCCTGATAAGCGCGTAGACGAGTTCGCAGGGCGCGAGCTTCCGGTGTCATATTGACTTCCATATCGTGGAGAATTTGATCTGCCTGCTCATCACGCTGCCGCACATAATCATCAATTTCATTCCGATTTGCCAGATAATAACCAATGACTGCATAGACATCAGAGGTTGTCAGGCTGGGATAACTGTCAACAATTCCTTCAGGTGTCTCACCCATATAGTAGGCATGAATAACCAATTCAAGTAGCACGCGCGTGTTTCCAACCCGAATTGCGCCATACTGATCGGTTCGCAGGGGAACTGTCATTGTAGGAGGATTGGGAATCATCCGGTAAACCTCACTCATCTCTTGGAACACATCATTCAGTACAATCATTTTAACATAGAAAGTTTTGCCTATGCCCCGTGGGTTTGATAACCAGATAAAGGACCAGCATTGGATTTCATTCTATCTCATCTCCACATGGAAAAATTGGTAAAGGCAGACGAGAAAAAGATCAGAAAAGCACTCGAAGATTCTAAAAAGCAGAGTGCAACATGGTCCAAGTATATTACAAGACCCACTGTATCTGGGGATGGTTTAATTGATCTTATAGAAGTCCAGCCATATCTCAAACAGTGTTTGGGAGCTGTGGAAAACGGGTTGGTTGAAATGGCACAGCGATTTTCGCCTGTGCAGTGGCTATGGTATTTACGACGCTTCCCAAGTATTCATTCCATTGAGGATGAGGGCTTCGAAAACTACTGTTTGACTCTGGCTATAATTCTGTCAACACGCTCACACCGCAAAGACGATTCAGAACAGTTCGATACGCAGCTCAGTTTTCCACTAACTCAATCCATCGCTAACCATGTTTTAGCATTTGTCGCTGGGTGCTACGATCTGGGGGATTTGCACATTAAATATGGCGCTGCTGGCAGAGAAATACCGTTCAGGATCAGCTCAAAACGCCTCCCCGATGCAGTCCTTACGGAAAGCAAGCGGGAAGCAGGCAGGATATTTGACGCACGTCAGAACATCGGGATTTCTGGACTCGCTGGAACTATTCCGAGCCAAAGTGATCTATCTGAAAAATCACCCCTGCTGGTGGTAGATAAAGTTTACTACCCGGTCGCAATACAGTTACCCTACTTTGAATTTCGTGGTTTGGAGACACCACCGTTTGTTCCGACGTACTATTTACCCACACAAGTACCGTTGAAGCACATCTCAAATCTCTACAAGTTGACAGACAACGGCAACAAACAATGGGTGCGTCGAGATGGGTTTAGTTTGATGCTGTTGGCAGGTTTGCTACTGCCTATTTCAGCTACTGCACCAGAACATAGCATCAACATAGCGATGTATGGCTACTCCGTACATGAGCGGGTTGATTTTGTCGTGGATTATTGGCCCGCGTTTGATGAATTGGTTTCGGTGATTAAAAATCTATTCCCTAGTGCTGAATTGCCCGCTACTCCCATACAGTTGTTGGATGAAATGGAAAGATTAGAGACCAGCACACATCCTCTGTTACCTGGAGTGGTTATGGGCGATAAGAAACGGATTGTCATCGATCATGCAAGTGTGAAAGACAGGTTCGGAATGATGCTTCGGTTTCCAAATTTGGGGGGTGGAACCGGAAATCAGCGTGGTATTCACTTTGAGGATGCTATACAGAGTTATATCGATGCCTCAGTGTGGAAGTCATCTGATGAACTACGAGCTATGCGTCAGGTACACCTTATACGCAGGGGGCATGGTAAAAACAACCAGATTACAGATATTGATGCCATTGGTGAGTCTGGCGACACGCTTTTGATTATTTCGTGCAAGGCTGTGATTTTTAGCGTCGGACAAGACATTGGTGAGTACCACGCTCTTAAAAATGCACGTCTACGTCTTGATGAAGCTGTTATCAAATGGCAGGCTGTAAAAGCTGAACTGCTGGATTCTCCCATCGGGCAAAACTATAATTTCCGTCGCTACTCCAAGATCATAGCTGTCGTTTGCACCCCTAATGCGGTTTACACTGAAAGCGCTCTGTCCCTATCTTATGAAGTCGGCAATCTACGAAAAGCGGCAACTGCCCCAGAGTTTATTGAGTGGCTGAATACCTGAGTTTATACAGAAGATGGAGATCCTGATTGTGAGAAGTATCACAAAACCATTTTACTTAAAGGAATATCGTAACCAAAAGGGGTAATTCACAATACAGCATTTTCAGATTGATAACTATGAGTGTGTGGAATGCTCAACGACATTATTCCGTATTCCTATTCGCTCACCTCCTGAAAAATTTCACACTCCTTCCCAAAATTACTAATCGAAAACTGTAAAATTAGACAGGTTTGATGATCTGACTTTGATACGCTGGTTGCATCGGTACGACAACAAGGATCACCCGATGACCAATCAGCGTTTTTTATTGCCAGCGCTTGAACGTGTAATTTTGACTCGCGTTTTGTCAAATTTAACGGGGCAAAACTATAAAATTACACCTTTTGAGCAGGGTCGACGTGCTAGGCTGAGAGCGTCAGTACGATGCGAGGATGTACTTTGAACGATTATACGCCAAGTTCGCAGATTAAGAAAAAGATCGAGGATACATCAGCACAAAAGCAGACCGGTTTTAAACAATTGGATTTGACCATAGCGTATCGGGCTTTGATCCAGTCCTTTGTTCAATCAGACGAGATACCCGTCTCTGAGGGAGAAACCGAGAAGCAGGAAGAAAAGGTGTACGACAACTCGTGAGATTGTCGTACACGTTGTAGACTCACGTCACCAATTAGTTGCCATTGTGCGCCTATCGGCGTACAATAGAATAATGAGGCTAATGATGACGGAGCGACTACTTTCACCTGTTGAAGCGGCAGAAATCGCTGGGTGTCATAAGGACACCATTCGACGTGCAGCACATTTTGGTTTACTCAAATCACAAAAGGTGGGGCGTGCCTTTGCAATTTCATCAGATCACCTGCAAGAATGGATTGCAGCAGGAATGCCGAATCATCGGCGAAAATCAACACGCAAGGTGAAGATCGAAGAACAATCACTGAGTGACAAAGAAAACAGTGAAGAACCATAAACGTGAGGAAATAGGCTGATGCCCGCCAAGCGAAAGTATCAATCTCAAGCGCAAGTTGAACATCCAATAATGTCGGGTATGCTGCCTGTAGATCGCGCAGTAGCAGTATATTATCGCCAATCCTCTATGAAGCAGGTTGGCAATATTTCAACGGACATGCAGCAGATTGACCTTCCTCGCTACGTGGCATCTCTTGGCTGGAGCGAAGATGAAATCATCCTCATTGATGAAGATGAAGGTGTGAGCGGAGCAAAGCGCATTGATGAGCGCAAGGGCATGAGTCGCTTGTTTGACCTGATTATCACCGGGAGAATAGGATCTGTCGTGGCGCAAGCGGAGGATCGTCTTTTCCGCGATGAAACCCAAATTCAGGTCAATGTGTTCATTGATGCCTGCGTAAAAAACAATGTCCGTGTAATCACGCCCTTTTTCAAATACAACTTTGCTGACAAACACGAAGGCCCTTACCATCGTTTATTGTTTCGCATGAGAGCCGAGCAAGCGGCGGATTTTTTGAATTCGTATGTGCGTGGACGTTTAGTTGCTGCCAAAGAGCGCATGATGCTGCTCGGTATGTGGATGGGTGGGAACATCAATCTTGGTTTTATGGTAGACAATCGAAAATATCTGCCAAGCGGAATTCCCAACCCCAATTGGCGCAAATTTGAGCCGTTTGAACCGTGTGCAAAAGTGGTTGTTGAACTATTCAACACCTTCGTTAGCTTTGGCGGCAATCTCCGCAAAACTCTTGCCCATGTGTATGAGAATGGACCGCACTTCCCTGATTTCGATGATCCAGAGTTTCAGCGGAATGTGCCACCGGGGTATATTTGTGACAAGCCGATGCGAATGCTGAAACGCGGCGGGGTTTACTGCCCAAGCCGAATGGCGATGGTCAATATGATGACCAATGCGGTCTATATTGGACATTGGATGCACAAAGACCGAGTCGTCCAGTGGAACAATCATCCAGCTATCGTATCGGAGGAATTGTTCTATCGTGCATTTAATTATCTGTCACCGTACACACTCACAGGGGAACCAAATCTCGATTACGCACCACCCTTTTACCGAGAGCGCTCAAAAGAAGATCGAGATGAAGCAAAGCCTATTTATAAAGGTTTGATCGGCACTTACCACGAAGGCGAATGGCGGCAGGCAGCCGCATGTTGGAGTCCGGGCATGAAAGCCTATGCGTACTCTACCAAGCGAAACGATTTAGCCACAAATCAGCATACCCTCTGGTCTCGGCGCTGTGATTACTTCGATCAGGTCATCACTGAGATGATGCACAATAAACTGCGCGAAACCTTTGACCCGAAAGTCTGGGACAATGTGTTGGCTAGCACTGGAGAAGATTTCGATACAGAACGCCGCTCACTCACAACACAGAAAGCAACTGTCATCCAAAAAATGCAGGCTATCGTCACAAACTTCAGTTATGCTCATACGCCGTCTTTACTCCAGGCGCTTGAACAGGATTATCGGCAGTATGAGCAAGAAGAAATTCGTTTGCAGAACAAACTCGCTGCGCTGGAACGACGAGCACAGCGCCGCGAAGCGTTGATACAGTTGGCTCGCCAAGCCGAAAAGGTTCTGGCGAACTGGCATCAGATGAATCTGAAAGATCAGCGCACTGTTGCTCATGCTTTTATTGTGCGAATTGTGGTTACACCAACGGGGAAACATCGCGTTGCCGATGTTGAAATCCAGTGGCGTGATGAAAGCACCAACAAGTTTGTGCTGCCTTATCGCGCTGACAAATGGACGCTGTGGATACCCGAAGAAGTTGAACGGCTAACCGAACTGCTGGAACGACAAGCAACACAGGTTGAGATGGCTCAAGCCCTCCCTAAGCGTAACTGGCGGGCAATCCGCATCAAGATTTATGAGATTACCGGCACGCGATCCTTTCACATTGCGCCGAAAGTGATCCGTGATGAAGAAACGTATGCAGCCTATCTCGAACGGCTGGAAAGGAAGGAAAAGAGCCAGCGACATACTGGCAGCGCACGCTGGCAAGAATCAGAGATGAATAAACTGGATGAGATGTTGACATCAGGGGCAACACAGCTTGAGATTGCTGCTGCATTGCCCTATCGGAGCTGGCAGGCAATTCGCCGCCGGATTATTTTGTTACGTGGTCCGGGGTTTGTAATCCCGGAGTCTGGTCACCTTGAAGATGGTGAGACATACGAAGCGTATCTGTCTCGTGAGCCTTCAGTTGCAGGGACGATGGCCTTCCGAGCCGAAGGGAGTTTAGAACAACGAAGACGCTACTAAAGGCCATAGCTCCAGCCGCAAGCATAGGCACGAGTAGACCCAAAACAGCTACAGGAATGAGGATGATATTGTAGATGAATGCCCAAAAGAGATTCTGATAAATGGTTCGCATGGTCGCTTTGCTCAGACTAATCGCTCGTGCAACACCTCGCAAATCACCGCTCATCAACGTTAAATCGCTGGCTTCCATGGCAATATCTGTGCCGGTACCAATCGCAATACCAACATCAGCCTGAGCAAGTGCAGGTGCATCATTGATACCGTCGCCAACCATTGCAACTCGCTTACTACCTGTCTGTAACTGCTTGACTGCCTCCGCCTTTTGCCCCGGCAGCACATCGGCTAGCACTCGTTTGATACCGACTTCTGCGGCTATTGCTTCAGCCGTCCGTTGGTTATCCCCGGTAATCATGACAACCTCTAAACCCAGTGCTTGCAGTTCAAGCACTGCTTCTCTCGAAGTCTCTTTAATTGTATCCGCGATGCCAATGATGCCAGCGACAACACTATCAACGATAACAACAACCGCCGTTCGTCCAGCATTCTGAAGCACTTCAATACCTGCAGCAAAATCATCTTTCGATAAACTTTGTTGGCTAGCGAAACGCGGACTCCCGATTAGAACTGTGCGGTTGTCAACCGTAGCGCGGATGCCTTGGCCAGACATCGCCTCAAAATCTTGCGGTTGGGTCAATGAAAGTCCAGCCTTCTCGGCGGCTTTTACAACTGCTTGTGCCAGTGGATGTTCGCTTCCCCGCTCGGCACTTGCTGCTAAGCGCAGTAAATCATCTTCGCTGAACGCGTTTAGAGGAATAAGATCCGTTACACTTGGTTCACCTTTGGTCAAGGTACCGGTTTTATCCAGCGCAATGACTTGCAACCGGTGAGCGTTTTCCAGAGATTCACTGTTTTTGAACAAGATACCGAGTTCCGCGCCCTTACCAGTCCCAACCATAATCGCGGTTGGTGTCGCTAGACCCAAGGCACACGGACAAGCGATAACTAAAACAGCTACTGCGTGAACCATAGCCGTTGTAAAAACAGCCTGTCCCAAAACCAACCAACCAACAAAGGTCAAGGCAGCTAAGAGAAGTACAACAGGCACAAAAACACTGGACACTTGATCGGCTATTCGCTGGATAGGGGCCTTCGAACCTTGAGCCTGTTCAACCAAGCGAATAATTTGTGCAAGAGCAGTACGTGAACCAACCGCCGTTGCTTCTATCACTAACCGCCCCTGCTTGTTAACGGTCGCGCCGATTACATCACTGCCAACAGTCTTGTTTACAGGCAGACTTTCACCCGTCAGCATCGACTCGTCTATCGAGGAACGGCCCTCTATCACAACCCCATCAGTTGGGATGCGCTCACCGGGTCGCACAAGTAGGCGATCTCCTTCAGTTATGGTATCGACTGCAACCTCGATTTCTTGATAATCACGCAGCAGCGTCGCGGTCTTCGGCGCAAGGCCAATTAACGCTTTAATTGCCTCGCTGGTACGCCCTTTCGCGCGTGCCTCAAGTAGTTTACCCAGTGTAATGAGCACCAATATCACGGCTGCAGTTTCAAAGTAGACATGCTCACCGACGACCTTTGTTAAACCGAAGATCGTCGCAATAAGGACAATCACACTGTAAACAAAGGCAGTTAAAGACCCTAGAGCAATTAGGGTGTCCATATTGGTGGTACGGTTGCGGGCGGCTTTATAGGCTCCGACGATATATTGACGACCGAGCAGCACTTGCACCGGTGCTGCCAATAAACCAAAGACAAATGGCCAGCCTGCCCACAACAGCCAACCCAACAATGGGCTGACTGCTGAGGCACTATCCATCCCAGACATCGCCATACCACTATCGCCCGCTGCACTTGCCATGACCAAATCACGAGCCATACTCAAAACGAATAAAGGTATCGTGAAGGCTGCGCCGATTAAAACTAACCGCCGCTGGCGATCAATTTCCGCTTGTCGTGCAGCGCGCTCGACATCTTCAGGCGCTTCAACGTTGGCAAGGTCAAGCACGCCATAACCAGCTGCTTCGACCGCGTGAATAATGTCGGGACGGCGAACGCTGCCGGGAAGATAAGTAACGCTGGCTTTTTCTGTAGCCAGATTCACATTAACCGAAAGTACACCCGACTGTTTGTTAATTGCCCTTTCAACATTGCGGACACAGCTTGCGCAGGTCATTCCTGTAATTGGAAGTTCAATTGTTGCTTGAGCGACACCATAACCTGCTTTGTCAACCCGCTCAATCATGTCTGGAATTTTAAGCGTGGTCGGATCAAATGTTACTTGGGCGCGCTCTGTCGCAAAATTCACATTTACATTTTCGATTCCGGGTGTCTTACTCAATGTACGCTCGACTGTTCGAGCGCAATTGGCACAGGTCATCCCTGTAATCGGCAGATCAATTTTTTGGACAGTCATCATCATTTCCTTACTAGCCATGTGCGTGTGTTTCTGGCGTTGCTTCAACATTGTCCGTTACTTCAACTACGAATGGAAAGGTATAAACGTCACCTTTATATTGGACTTGAAGCCACATCGCCCATAAACCAGCCGATGGAAACTCTGCCATGAAATCCAAATCTGGCCCGTATTGCATAGGCATTTCCATTCCGGCCATTGCAGGGGTTGAGGTCGCCATGCCACTCATACCGTTCATCCCGCTCATGCTTTCCATATCGTGACCTGCAGGATGCGTGTGGATATACGTTTGGCTTGTCTGGTCAATGATGACCAGATGTCCTGCCGCACCTAAATATTCGTCCAAGTTTTCCACATCTGAAGCGGTTGTTGCGCTGGTGGCATGGAATTGAAGATGCGTTTCACCACCCGCGGCAAGTGGCGCTGAATTAACGAGATGCATCTTCAAATCACCGATTGTGACTTCTTCCGAGCCAACAACCAAATTCGGATGCTCATGGGTCGCACCCTCTACTGAAAGGATGTTTCGAACAAAATGTTGTTCTTCGCCGGTTGGAGTGAAGTCCGCGAAAGTAACGTAATCAGCGGCGGTTGGTAGCACGACATCTTTGAGAACAAATATGCCGCCACCTTGATAATCAGGGTGAACATGCAAGAACTGGGTCAAATCTTCGCTCACCAAGATAAAATGCAGCAGCTTGGTATGAACCTCATCGAAGGCCGTAACAGGGGTTTGACCATCGGGCATTAAGATCGCTGCCGTTAATGTAAAGGGCTTATTAGCCTCGATAACTTTCGGTTCCGTGCTTAAATTGACGACATAACTCTTGGCGGGCGCAGTGGGCGTTGCCGTTGAGTCATGGGCGCTAACCATACCGAATATAAAGACCATCATTATTCCTAATACGAGCAAGTGCTTCATCTAGCTTCATCTCCAACGGTGTAATAGATTAGTGATTGAGAAGATCAAAAATGCGAGCGAGTTCAGCGGTCGTCTTATCAGGGTCATCTGTCATTTCGTGTCGTGCTGTATTGACCAAATAGCATTCAACCAGATGGGTTATTAAGCTGGTCATACCCTTCTCGACTGTGCGGGCACGAATCACGCGATCTTCACAACTGCCTTCGTCAGCTTGAATCATCTTTTCAAGCGCACCCAATTGACCTTGAATGCGATGAATACGATGCAGTGTCTTTTCGTTATATTCACACTTCAGATCATGTTCAGCGGTTTGAATAGTTTTGTCAGCCATTTCATCCTCCTATCACAACAGACATACCCGGTGGGGTATATCTTACTTTTGGATTTCCACTTCATTATGCCCGTATGCTATCTTGAAAAAAGTTCATGAAGTAGGATTAGTCACGAAAAGACACAAAGGACAACCCTGTGACCCGTTCACTTCATAAATGGTATTTAACGAAACGACTGCTGCCTGTTCATATCGGTATTTTCGTAAGCTTCATGTTGATACCATTATGGTATCGATTTCCGAACATGAAAGCATTGGGAATGGGTGACTTTACCGTTTTTTACAGCGCAGGTTTTCTAATCTTCTGGCCGATTCTGTGGACAATTATCTGGTGGGCGTTTAGCGGCTTTTCGGGCATCAGTAATTTGTTTAAAAACACATCACTACGCTTGTGGTTCGTGCTTCAAGTGATTTTTGCAAGTTGGATATTGTTGTCATGGGTATGGGGTTATACGCGTACGCTTCATCCGGCAGTCACAGTTGGCGCAGCAATACCTTTTATTCTGGCTATCCTGTTTTCAATTGTTCTGAGTTGCAGTCGATTTCCAATTCGTTTGATTATTGCGGCTTTGGTCATCGGCCTCTTGTGGAACAGTATTTTGGCGTCACTACAAGTAGCGCAACAGGGATCACTGGGTCTAAAAGTATTGGGCGAGTTCCCAGTTGATCCAGCGTCATCAGGCGCTGTGGTTGTACAGGCGGGTAATATTCGCTGGTTGCGTCCATATGGATTGCTGCCACATCCGAACATGCTGGGTGGGTTTTTGGCTATCGCTTTATTATGTGTGTTTGGTTGGGTTTTAAATGGACAAAACAAACGGTGGTTGCTGACAGCCATCATTTTCACGTTTGGGTTGTGGAATTTGTTTCTCTCGTTCTCACGCAGCGCGTGGCTGGGATTCGCAACCGGGATCCTGCTATTGCTGCTACTAACGTTCAAGGCGTGGTGGTATGATCGCAATCGGCTGACACGGGTGATCGCAATTTTGGGGGTATCTTTAATTGCTGGTGGACTATTTTTCCTGCTCTATCAACCCTTTTTATCTGCACGGGCGGGCATCGGAGACGAATCGGTCGAGCTTCGGTCGGTAAGTGATCGCAATGTTTATAACCAAATTGCTATTGATGCGATAAAAGAATCACCCATTCTAGGAACAGGAATTGGCAATTTTCCATGGTATGCAACCTATTATCTGGCAAAAACACCTTATGATTTGCGCGGGCAGCCGGTGCACAACATTTATCTCTCGGCATGGTCAGAGCTGGGGATTATCGGATTAGCGTTGTTTTTCATGATTGTAGGAATAACCATCAAAACGGGAACAGTAAATATAAAACTGCGAATCAACGAGCAAAGAAATGATGCATTCTTCTATTCTGCGGTTATGTGTGGTGTGGTCGCTTTTTTGGTAATCGGTTTCTTTGACCATTACACGTGGACACTTATCCAGTTTCAGGCAGCATTCTGGGGATTGACAGCGGTCGCTATCCAACCGCCGTCACTAGCAGCAGATTTAACCTGATGACAGCGGTGGAGGCGCGACAAGTGGTAATGTTCCACAATCGCCAGCCGTAAAGGTGCTGTCAGCCGCAATCCATACACCATCGACTAAACGCCACCAAACAGCGCCATCTGAACCAATCGCACGGGCATCGGGGTTACCATAAAACCCGCCAGTTATTCCCCTACGAATGGGATAGTTAGTACCGGGGCCGCCTCGTAAATTAACGTCAGCCGTCCAAGCAGCAACACAGGGTGAATCAGCCGCGAAGGTTTGCAAGAAACCCGTACCGGGAGTAAAGGGGAAGATTACTCCACCAAGCGAAAATGGTAATTCAAATTCGCGTGGCATGAGAACTAGAGGTAAATAACGTGCATTGGCGTAATCATACTCGGCTGGGTTGCCGTAGATGATTTTATCTCCCTGAAAACCATACTCAACCCGTTGAGCAGGTTTCAAGCGATATCCATCTGCATAAAATAGTTCGCCTTCTAACATGCTCATCACGGTTTTACCGTCGGCAGTGGTCTGCAAGAGCAGCGTTCCAGTAAAGTTAAGGCTCGCGCCATTAATGATCATGCTGGTTGACATATTGACAGGTGTTTGCAAGAGTAAACCACTGTCCGGCGCGCCAGCACAGGGCGAATCCTCTAATCCTGTATGCAAGCTAATGGTTTGCATCGGCGCATAAACATCTGCGATTTTGCTAGTAGAGTCAAGCACTTGCAGTTGGCTCAAATCCGCAGTGCTTTTAATCAAATCTTTGGAGAGCCAACCTTCAGCTATGCGTATCCATGTACCATCCTCTAGACGACCAATTGCCTGCAAACGGTCTCCACTATAAACAGCGCGCACAATCGCCGCATCGGGATTGGGTTCTGCACGAAGATTAGCGCCTTTGGGTTCAGTTACCGTGATTTCAAGGGCTACAAAATCATTAGAAGCTTCACTTCCATTTTCCAACAACACTTTGCCAAAACTGACAGCCGTCACATTACCATTCACCAAATCAGCACGAACGTTTAGCAGTGCCAAGCCCCAATTATTATCATCAAATGCCACCGTACTAATAGACTTCAGCGAAGCGATAGGCGCAACGTCACCCGCCTTCGCAAAAGCAAGCCGAACATTATCACGGGGTTGAATTTCGACTTTCGGATTTCCGTAACAGGCTTGATTATTTTCCATGTCAACACAGGCTTTACGAGCCGACTCAACTGCTTTTTGAGCAACAGCCGCACAATCCACTGACTGCGCTAAGACCGAACTCGACATCAGAATGAGAAATAGAGTGATCAGTAATCGACGCATTAGACCTTGCCTTCCGGTAATTCGTACAACTCGACCATCACGCCACCCGTGCTTTTGGGATGCACGAAGGCATAACGGGTACCATCTTCGCGCTGGCGAGGGGTTTCGTTTATTAATTGGATGCCCTGAGCTGCAATATGAGCCATCGCGGACTCGATTTCGGTCACTGCGATGCACAAGTGATGCATCCCTGCCCCACGTTTAGCGAGGTACTTGGCGATGCCACTATCCTCAGTAGTCGGTTTCAACAATTCGATGCGGGATTCACCAACGGGCAAGAAAGCAATATCAACCGCTTCGTGTTCATTGGTTTCGGTTGCTTCGAGCGAAAGCCCGAGGGCGTTCTCCCAAAAGTTGAGTGCAGCAGGCATATCATCGACAACCACCGCAATATGATCAATTTTAATGGGGGTCACAACTTACCTCCTAGATGTTAATCGACCGCATTATACAGCAGCGGGGTGTTATAATTCAGGTAACAGTATTCCGTTATTACAAGGACTAAAAAATAATGGTCGCCACAGTTGACCCCACCAATTTAAGTCTCCAACTCACCGATGAACATCTGGCTTTACAGGATGCGGTTCGCAAGTTCGCGCAAAAAGAGATCATGCCGATTGCAGCCGAGTTCGATGAATCCGGTGAGTTCCCACTCGATACGATTAAGAAAATGGGGGCCATGGGATTGATGGGGATTGAAGTTCCGGAAGAATATGGCGGCGCAGGCATGGATGCCCTAGCTTATGTGCTGACGATGATCGAAGTGGCGAAAGCAGATGCCAGCCACAGCACCGTTGTGAGCGTCAACAATTCGCTTTACTGTCATGGTTTGATGAAGTTTGGAACGGAAGAACAAAAACAGAAATTTCTGGTTCCTGTAGCCAGCGGAGAGAAAATAGGTGCTTACAGCTTAACCGAGCCGATGTCCGGCAGTGACGCGGCGACTATGCAAAGCCGCGCGGTTCTGAATGAAGCAGGCACACATTATGTGATTAACGGACGTAAAAGCTGGGTGACCAGCGGGCCAGTAACCGATGCGCTGGTACTTTTTACGATGACTGATCCGGAAAAAGGGAATAAGGGAATCACCGCTTTCCTAATTGATGCACATCAACCGGGATTCATTCGTGGCAAAAAAGAGCCGAAGATGGGGATCCGTGCAAGCGCTACCAGTGAGATTGTCTACGACAACTATCTATGTCCGGTTGAGAATGTGCTGGGCAAAGTCGGGGAAGGCTTCAAAATCGCGATGACGGTTCTGGATGCGGGACGTATCGGGATTGCTTCACAGGCATTAGGCATCGCGGAAGCGGCATACGAGGCGAGTGTTCAATATGCAAAAGAGCGCCACGCCTTTGGTGAGCCAATCGGTTCATTCCAGATGATTCAGCAGAAAATCGCTGATATGAAGATGCGAATTGAGGCCAGCCGACAACTGATTTACAACGCGGTTCTGGCGAAGGAACGGCACAAGCGAACTGGCGAACGCTACACATTAGAGGCCAGCATGGCGAAATTGTTTGCGAGTGAAACGGCGATGTTTGTGGCTCATCAAGCAGTGCAAATTCATGGCGGGATGGGTTACAGCAAAGAGCTACCGGTTGAGCGTTATTTCCGTGATGCAAAAATCACTGAGATTTATGAAGGTACCAGCGAAGTCCAGCGGTTAGTGATTGCACGGAATGAGTTAGGACTTCGATAGCTAGGTTTTCGGCTAAGAGGGAGGCGATATGGCTTTACCTAAATACATTTCACCGGAAGAATATCTCCGAATGGAACGCGGCAGCCAAGAGAAACACGAATATTTCAGAGGTGAAATCTTTGCAATGACTGGCGCGAGCCGTGAGCATAATCTCATCGCGCAAAACGTAAGCCGACATTTAGGTAATCAATTGGATGATTATCCTTGCGAAATCTACCAAAGTGACATGCGAGTAAAGATACCTACAAGCGATTTATATACTTACCCTGATGTGGTAGTTGTGTGTGGAACACCGGAATTTGAAGATACTAAACTGGATACGCTACTCAATCCCGTCGTCATTATTGAAATCCTCTCTTCATCCACCGAAAAATATGATCGTGGTCGAAAGGCTTTGTACTATCGACGTATCGCCTCGTTACAGGAATATATTCTAGTTGCTCAAGATAGCGTCCAAGTGGAACATTATCGACGACAAGAAAATCAGTGGGGCATCACAGACATCATGAGTTTAGATGCTCAACTTATTCTTTCATCTATCGGCTGTTCAATCAACCTGAGCGACATTTATAAAAAAGTGAAGTCTAAGTCAGAGTAAGGATGCTTCTATGAAAGCAGCGGTGATTACAGGTCACGGTGGGATTGAAATGGTGCAGGTGGTGAATGACCTACCGATACCCGAACCGGGACGCGACGAAGTTCGCATCCAAATGAAGTCGGTAGCACTCAACCGACTGGATTTGTGGGTGCGGGCGGGTTGGAACGGGCTTAAACTGGCGATGCCCCATATCACCTGCGCGGATGGAGCAGGTATCGTTGATAAAGTCGGCGATGGCGTCAGTCAATATCAAGTAGGCGACCGTGTTTGTATCGACCCGACGATTGTGGATAAAGACAGCCCTGCCCTAATGACCGGAATGGAAAATCAGTCGCGTATTCATCTATTGGGTGAAACGGTTCCGGGTGTTGGCGCAGAGTACGTGGTTTTACCGCAACGCAACCTGATGAAAATACCGGACAACGTTAATTTTAGTGAGGCGGCAGCAGCCGGGTTAGTCTACGTAACAGCATGGCATTCCTTGATTACGCGCGGCGAGTTGAAACCGGGTGAAACAGTCTTAATTGTGGGAGCAGGCGGTGGCGTGAACAGCGCGAGTATCCAGATTGCAAAGCTGGCGGGAGCGATGGTCTACGTGGTCGGGAGCAACGCGGAGAAGTGCGCGAAGGCGGCTGAACTGGGTGCGGATATTACGATCAACCGGGAGGAAACGCCCCAATGGTCGAAAGCGCTTTACCAGATGACCAACAAACAAGGTGTGGATGTGGTGGTGGACAATGTAGGGGCAGCAACTCTTAATGACAGCATCCGCTCTACACGGATAGGTGGACGAATCTTGGTGGTTGGGAACACCAGTGGGCCAATGGTTGACCTTGATTTACGACAGGTTTTTGCCCGACAGGTGAGCATCATCGGGAGTACAATGGGGCCGCATCAGGATTTCGTGAAGGTAATGAACCTTGTTTTCGCGGGAAAGCTCAAGCCGGTGATTGGAGCCGTTTTTCCAATTGATGAGATGCGGAAGGCTATCGAAACGTTGGAAGATTTTAGCGTGTTCGGCAAGATTGTTTTGGAGTTCTAGTGGAATACCTCGCGTCACTGTTAACGAGCATTGTTGACCAGATGAAGCTGACACCGTTGACGAAGTTAGCGCTTCAGCCGGGGGTGCGGGCTGTGTACCGATTAACCATCCGTTACCACGACCGGCGCGCGATTGACTCAGTGGCAACGGTTGTGCGAACGAGTGGAAATGGGGCGAGCCTTGAAGTGGTTTTCCGAGGCCTATTTGAGCAAAAACCACTTCGTTTTCTAGTGAGCCAAACGGACTATGAAGCATTAACTTTTGGTTTTCAGAAGGCGAACTTCGACAAGTTGGGCGATCAACCGAATTTGAAACCCTACGGCGAAGATTTATGGCTATGGGAACGGGCGGCGGGTACGTTTCATAAAAGTGTTCTGCTCGCGCCCTCTGATGCGGAAGGTACGTATTGGCAGTTGGTCAGGCTGGCATGGACACATTTACCAGAAGCAGTGAGAGTAGTCGATAGTCAGTAGTCTATAGAAAAGACAACGGGATTCGAAATGAGGAAAATGCAAAAGTTGTTGCAAATTATGCAATTAATCCGCTGAAATGGCTGGCGGGAAGCACGGGAGAAGCCGCTGAATTGACAAAATTGACTGGCGGTTGGCCCGGCAGATGCCGCTGAATTGACGCAGTTGCAGCGGATGCCTCCCCTAATGCCACCGCGTGCATTTTGAACATTTCGCTTTGGCGGATGTCAGGGAGAGAAACGCCGAAAATGCAAATACGATTAATCACAGAGTCGCAGAGCAATGCAGAGAAAGCATACAAGAAGTCCATTAACACCCTCAAAACACAACATTTAAGCATGAACAGCATAGCATAGGTTGAGGTGGTTAGGGTGACACTCAGGTTGGAAGATTCAAACGAATGGCTAATCGAATTAAAACATTGCTGGAGTATGGCGGAGCTGAGTGGCGCAGCGACCTCAAACTTGGCCTCCTCACTCTTTTTTGCTGTGCTTTGACTATTATCTTTTTCGACTCCGATAACTTGCTCGGAGCAGTTTTGTTACAAACAATTTACTTTCGATATGGCATGATTGTTGCACTCGTATTATTGGCTTCGCTCGTTTTCATCTTCATGAAATGGATAGGCATCCCGTTCATCGGCAAGGTACTTGGGGTGGTTCTGTTCATTGTTGTTGCGAGTCCATTTTTAGCCAATGAAAGCCTCGTCTTTGTCGTCACCTACTTTTTGTCCTTCATATTCGGCATTGGTGCGATTTTCTTTGTACCGGCAGCGATAGTCGCTTGGATTGGAGTAGCAGTCTTTGCCTGTCTAAGAGGTTGGTTAAGCGATTATCTAACTGAACCGCTACTGGTTCGGGTCATTATTATTTGTTCTTTGACGCTGACCTCGTTTTATATTTCTTTTCGATATATCCAGTCACTGGATTTCGCTGTGATTGAGCATCAACAGATTGGTGCGGACCATTTCTATACCATAAACAAAACTTCTTTATCCTCTGGCATTAGCAGCAACATCGTTCACTATAAATGCAATTCAATCTCAATCGGCTGTATGGAAGTGTCTGAGTAACTAATCAAATGGAGCGCTGTAAATCCTCATGGCAAACAACTATAACGAAACAGAAGTCAAACTGTATGTGCCGGATTTAGCGGCGGTGCAGCAAAAGTTAGTGGCGGCAGGTGCAGAATTGACCGCACCGCGCGTGTATGAGCGCAATGTTCGGTATGACAACAAAGAGCGCACCATGACTCCTCACGGGATGGTGGTGCGTTTGCGGCAGGATTCGCGGGTCAGATTGACCTACAAAGATGACGGTACGTTTGAGAATGGCGTGGTCAGCCGCTTCGAGGCCGAGGTCGAAGTCAGCGATTTCGACGCAATGGAAACGATTCTTGGTAAGCTGGGTTATACCCCTTATCTGGTATATGAGAAGTACCGCACAACTTATGAAATGGATGGCGCGGAAGTGGTACTCGACGAAATGCCTTACGGGAATTTTGTCGAGATCGAAGGTGATAGAGAAGCGATTGAACGGATTATTAGCGGGTTAGACTTGAGTCATGCCAAGCGATTTGATGGGAGTTACTCAACACTGTTTGAACGGGTACGCAAGAAGTTGGGTTTAGAATTTAACGATTTGACATTCGCAAATTTTAAGGGTATTGAGGTCAGCGAAGAGGTATTTTCTTAAATCACACAAAATAAAAGTGGAGGACTTGCGCCCTCCACCTCCCCCAACACGGATGACATTAGTCATGCGGTACGGTCAGGTTTTGCCATTGGAAAGTGTAAGTCTTCCCGTTGGCATCTGGAGCGGTGATCCAGAACCAGTTAGCACTTGAATAGTACATTGAATAGCCGTTCTTTGAGACAATTAAGGTACCCTCTTTATTGCCAGCGGCATCAACAATCTTGGCAATATCAGCAGCTGACACTGCCAATGCCAACTTGCCTGTATTGGTCTTGGGATCGACCGTCAATATTTCAACACCACGCAGCACCTTGACTTCGTAGAACGGATATTTCCAGTCACCGGGCTTACGTACGGTGTCGTACTTGTAAAAGACTGCTACTGGTGCAGCAATATCGGCACCATTCAGTCGTCCGTCGTTAATGTAGCCGTTGGTTGGCACTGGCGGTGGCTTCGGATTATCCCCCGCGTAGACCGACGTCAGGCTCAGCAAAACTACCGCTATTGTAATTAGGAGAATCAATCGTTTAAACATTTTTTCCTCCCCAGACAGTAAACAAAACGGGCGCTACCCCAACAGGTAACGCCCGAATAAAAACAATGGTTATAATGATGTGGCGTCAACCTGAGACGAACGGGTTGACCAACGAGCCTGCATTGAAGGATGTAGGCTCTATTTATTTTTGTTCTAATGGCAGTTTAGCACGATCACTCATATGACCAGTATGTTAAGTGTCATGTAGACATGGTTACTTTCATCCTTATGGATATAAAAAGAAGCATAGAAATCATAATATCACAGTGTAATTCAATAATTTGGGAATTATCTGCTTCGGATTCGGCATCATTTATCTGTGCTATCCGATAAACCAACAATAATTTTCCACGTATAATCATGCTATGCAACTTTCGGACAGCGGACAACATGCTTGCCAACATCACCTACTTTTGACTCATCTCCGCTGCAATTGCACTTATTCTGAGCTGATTACCTTAATTCATGATGACAGTCCATTTTATGCAAGACCTTGATTCTTGCCCGTATGGAGAAGTGATAAATGACCACGACAAGACCTAAATCTACAGAAAAAAAAGCGCAGGAGCGCAAAGTACGTTTTACAACATCCTCGGATATTGAGTTAAAGCGGCTCTACAAGCCGGAAGATGTAACGAGCGATTACGCGGGTGAAATTGGTGAGGCGGGCCAATATCCGTTTACACGCGGCGTGCAACCGACGATGTATCGCGGGCGATTCTGGACGATGCGGCAGTATGCAGGTTATGCCACCGCTGAAGAATCCAATGCACGGTATCGTTATCTGCTGGAACAAGGGCAAACGGGTTTATCGGTGGCATTCGATTTACCGACGCAAATTGGTTATGACGCGGATGATCCGATGGCGCTGGGCGAAGTGGGCAAAGTCGGCGTGAGCATCAGCAGCATACACGATATGGCGCGGTTGTTTGACCAAATTCCGCTGGATAAAGTTTCTACCAGCATGACGATCAATGCTCCGGCGACGGTGTTATTGGCGATGTACATCGCGGTGGGTAAGCAGCAAGGAGTAAGCGCGGATCAACTGCGCGGAACCGTGCAGAATGACATCCTCAAAGAGTATATCGCGCGAGGCACTTATATTTTCCCGCCTGCCCCATCGCTGCGACTGATAACGGATTTGTTCGCTTACTGCAAAACTGATGTACCCCAGTGGAACACGATCAGTATCAGCGGCTATCATATCCGTGAGGCGGGTTGTACGGCAGTACAAGAGGTGGCATTCACACTGGCAAATGGCATGGCTTATGTGCAAGCGGCGATTGATGCCGGTTTGGATGTGGATGATTTTGCGCCACAATTGTCATTCTTTTTCAACGCGCACAATCAATTTTTAGAAGAGATCGCCAAGTTCCGAGCGGCACGTAAACTTTGGGCGATGATAATGAGGAACCGTTTCGGGGCGAAAAATCCACGTAGTTGGCAGCTCAAATTCCATACACAAACGGGCGGCAGCACCTTAACGGCACAGCAGCCGGAAAATAATATTGTGCGGGTGGCACTGCAAGCGCTGGCAGCGGTGATGGGCGGGACACAATCGCTGCACACCAACAGCATGGACGAAGCGCTGGCACTGCCGACGCAAAAAGCTGTTCAGGTGGCACTGCGAACACAACAGATTATCGCCCATGAAACAGGCGTGGCGGACACGGTTGATCCACTAGCGGGCAGTTATGCGATTGAAAGCCTCACCGATGAGATTGTGAAACGTGCAGAAGAATACATCCGCAAAATTGACGATATGGGCGGCGCGTTGAAGGCGATTGAGGCTGGATACATCAATCTTGAGATTCAGGACGCGGCTTATCAATATTTGCAAGCGGTTGAAAGCGGCGAACAAATTATCGTTGGCATGAATCAGTTCACGGTTGAGGGCGAAGTGCAGCCGGATTTGCTACGAGTCAATCCGGCGATCGAGGCGGCGCAGCGTGAGAAGTTAGCCGAAATGCGAGCGAAACGCGATAACACAAAGGTCAATGAACTACGTGGTCAATTGGAGGCTGCGGCAAAAGGCAAAGAGAATCTCATGCCCCTTTTGGTAACCTGCGTTGAAAATGAGGTCACGCTGGGCGAGATTTGCCACACGCTGCGGGGCGTGTTTGGTGAGTATCGCCCGAACGTGAGTATTTAAGTCAAAGCCAGATTGAACTGATTTAATCGCGCACCCATATAATGCCGTATTTCTGGGAGATTTTGTCTTTGACTTCTTGAGATGCTGCAGCATGAAATTCGGCTAAAAATTCGTCTAACCTTGCGGGAACTGTCATCATGAGAACAGTGGCTCGTTGACCGATGACATCCCACGCATGAGGGATATTGCGTGGGAGGAAAACAAAACCGCGCGGGCCGACTTCGAAAACTTGGTCGCCGCAGGTAACGGTAATTGTACCTTCAACTACGTAGAAATATTCATCTTCGCGGCTGTGGATGTGCATTGGCGCACCACCATCAGTATCCGATTCGATTAGGGTGAAATGTCCGCCGGTAGAAGCGACAGTCGCTTTCAGTGATGAGTCGCTTCCTATTCCTTCATCCGCTTGCAGCACATAAGGTTTCATGTTTTCGGTCATTAAATTACCTCAAAATCAACAGCCCACACAGAATATTTATTCTAATTTGTTTCGAAATAGCCGTCAAATGAGGCAAATTCGGGTAAGATAATCTTGAATGAGATGGAGAAGCGGCAAAGATGAAACAATTTAAGAGTCTTGGCAGCGTTCGAAGTTTGGCAAGCATCGGCAGTATTTTATCGATTGCAAGCGTGGGCAGCATCCTATCAATTGGCAGCACCGGCAGCATATTGAGCATCGCCAGCGTCGGCAGCGTGCTTTCGATTGGCAGCTCCTTTAGCTTTGGCAGTGTTTTCTCGGTGTTCAGCGCGTTGTCGATGTTCAGGGTATTCGCCTTTGATAGTTTAGGCATCTGGCGAGCAATCCGACAATCCGAGCCAGAAACGATCAAACGCATCTAGTGAGGAAATGAGATGAGTGAAGCAAGTGGGTTTGAAAAATTTATGGAGCGGATTCAACAGCGTCCGCTGCCACAAAATCCAATGACGCGGATTCGGATTTTAGCGAAGGAATTGGCCGAGGGCGCGGCGGTTGGCTTATGGGGCATTTCGTTCCGCCTATTCCGAGGGCAGTTGGTGACGAGTGACGATCAACAAGATTTGATTCATTATCTGAGTCAGCGGTGGAATGATGCAGCGCCCCATTTCGGACTGCTGCTCAGCAACGGATATATGCGGTTCGACGCAGGTGAGAATGATGTGTATATCACTAAGGCGGCGTTTGACCTAATCGAAGAATCTGAACCGGCCAATATTTTTATTTCATATAAACGCAGCGAGAGCGCGGCCTTTGCGCTGCTGGTGCTGGCACGGATGAAGGCAGCAGGATTAGAGCCGTTTCTTGATCTGGCGCTGCAACCGGGCGACGATTGGGAAAAGGGTTTGAAAGAGCGGATTGAGAAGTATCAATATCTGGTAGCGCTGCTTAGTCACGAGACATTGAAATCCGAAGTGTGTATCAAAGAGATTAGCTGGGCGATTGAGGCAGGATTAAGCATCATTCCAATCTGGCACAATGGGTTTGTGTATAAATCAGGCGCGTGGGATGCATTATCGGTAAAAGTAGATGCGGCCTTAAGTAAAACGCACACGATTCGTGTGATTGAGGAAAGTGCGCTCGGCTATAACAATGCGCTGGTGGAATTGCTCAATCGGTTTGGAGTGATGCCGGATTAGGGAGGTGGTTAGTCTTTAGTCAGTAGAAAAAACAAAGTCATTTTTACCACAAAGGCACAAAGAACACAGAGAAAAGCAGAATAATTCTTTATTTATCTAGCCGAGTGGCTTTTGTGACCAACCATGCGGCGGGTTATAATACACGGATAAGCAAAGTTTAGCCCTTCATCAGGCATTAGCTGGCAGTGGATTTAGTATCTGCTGCCTGTTATGGTTGTTATCATTCAATGCAAGCGAATCATACGGCGCATCCCCACATTCATGCCGCGAGGGAACTCATGTGCCCTGCTCACACGAGACGAAAACTCTAACGGAGAGAGTAATATGACAGTAATCGAATCGAAGCCCAATAAAGTCGAAGAATTACGCCTAAAGCGGGCAGAAAGCCACGCTGGCGGCGGTGAAGCCCGCATCAAAAAACAGAAAGAGAACGACCGTCATACCGCTCATGAACGGTTGGATATTTTGCTTGATCCCGGCAGTTTTCGTGAACTGGATGCATTTGTGCAGCACCGGACAACGAACTTTGGGATGCAGGATAAAAAATATCTTGGTGACAGTGTGGTCACAGGATGGGGAACTATTAACGGGCGGTTGGTCTATGTGTTTTCCCAAGACTTTACGGTGATCGGCGGCAGTTTGAGCGAAGTTCACGCGCAAAAGATCATCAAGATTATGGAGATGGCGCTTAAGACGGGCGCACCGGTAATCGGCTTAAATGACAGCGGTGGCGCACGTATTCAAGAAGGTGTTGGAAGTTTGGCAGGGTACGCGGAAATTTTCCTGCACAACACCCTCAGCAGTGGTGTAATGCCGCAAATCAGCTTGATTATGGGGCCGTGCGCAGGCGGTGCAGTATACAGCCCTGCCCTGACCGATTTCATCATCATGGTTCAGGACACGAGTTACATGTATATCACGGGTCCGGACGTGGTCAAGAGTGTGACACATGAAGATGTAAACCATGAGGAATTGGGCGGCGCGAGTGTTCATGCCAGCAAGAGCGGCGTGTGCCATATGGTGGCGGACAACGAAAAACAAGCGCTGCTGCTGGCGCGTGAGTTGATGAGCTATCTACCGCAGAACAACATGGAAGACCCACCATTTGTGCCGACCACTGATGATCCACTGCGAGCAAACCCTGAACTCGATACGATCATACCGGATAACCCTAACAGACCTTACGACATGAAGGAAGTCATCAAGAAAGTGGTGGATGAAGGCCACTTCTTTGAGATTCATGAACTGTTCGCCATGAATATCGTGGTGGGTTTCGCGCGTTTAGGAGGTCACAGCGTCGGGATAGTCGCTAATCAACCATCGGTGTTGGCTGGCGTGTTGGATATTGATGCCAGTGAAAAAGCGGCACGGTTCATTCGCTTCTGCGATGCGTTCAATATACCGATTGTGACGTTCGTGGATGTGCCGGGTTATATGCCGGGAACTGCACAAGAATACGCTGGCATCATCCGAGCAGGAGCAAAGCTGCTTTATGCATACTGCGAAGCGACGGTGCCGAAATTGACTGTGACTACGCGCAAGAGCTACGGCGGTGCGTACTGTGTGATGAGCAGCAAGCACATTCGTGGTGATCTGAATCTGGCATGGCCTTCGGCTGAAATCGCGGTCATGGGGCCGGATGGGGCAGTAGGTGTAATTTTCCGGCGTGAAATCGATAATGCAGCTGACCCAATTGCCAAGAAGGCCGAACTAACCAACGAGTATCGTGAGAAATTTGCCAGTCCATATGCGGCGGCGGAACTCGGTTACATTGATGATATTATAGAGCCGCGCGAAACTCGCGCACGGTTGATTAACGGGTTAGAAGTGTTCCAGAACAAGCGCGATAGTAATCCGGCGCGAAAGCATGGAAATATTCCATTATAGTTGTTGGCGATTAGCAGTTAGCTTTTGGCTAAATACAATAGGTTGGGAGCACACATAGGTACTCCCCTACAAAATAATTTCTCTTCTCGATCAACAGTGAAGAGGAAATAGGAGGCGCAAATTGGCAAAGCGCAAATCAAAAATCGCAGCAAATGAACCGGGGCAGAAGACAATCAAGAAAATTCTCATTGCCAACCGGGGCGAGATTGCGGTGCGTGTTATTCGGGCGTGCCGCGATTTAGGGATTAACTCGGTAGCGGTTTATTCGGAAGCGGATCGCACTGGCTTACACGTGCGATATGCGGATGAGGCAGTATTTATCGGCCCACCATCACCGCGCGAAAGTTATCTGGTCGCAGAAAAAATCATCGAAGCAGCCAAGAAAACCGGCGCGGATGCCATTCATCCGGGTTATGGCTTTTTATCTGAACGCAGCTTCTTTTCGCAGATGTGTGCTGACGAGGGCATCATTTTCATTGGCCCACCGCCGGGTGCGATTGATACGATGGGCGATAAGCAAACTGCCCGCGAAACCGTTCGCAAGGCGGGTGTTCCTGTCGTACCGGGAACAACACCGGGGATGCGGGACGAAGAAATATTAGCGCTCGCACCGGGTTTCGGCTTCCCACTGCTGGTGAAGGCGACGGCAGGTGGCGGTGGTAAGGGTATGCGGGCGGTTCACCGCGAAGAAGACTTGAAAGACGCAATCGCAGGCGCACGGCGCGAGGCTGAAAGCGCTTTTGGTAATGGTGATGTCTACGTCGAAAAGATGCTGGTCGGCGCTCGGCATATCGAGTTCCAAGTGCTGGCTGATACACACGGCAATACTATTCACCTCGGCGAACGCGAATGTTCAATTCAACGGCGGCATCAAAAATTAGTGGAAGAATCACCGAGTATCGTACTGGATCAAGACCCATCGCTGCGGCAGCGCATGGGTGAGATGGCTGTTAAAGCGGCAGAATCAGTCGGTTATGTGAATGCTGGAACGATTGAATGCTTAGTCGATAAAGACAAGAACTTCTACTTCTTAGAAATGAATACCCGCCTACAGGTTGAGCATCCGGTGACTGAGTTGGTCACAGGTATCGACCTCGTCAAAGAGCAAATACGTATCGCGCGTGGGCGGCGGATGGGGCCAACACAGAGCTTTCTTAATCCCACCGGTTGGGCGATTGAGTGCCGTGTCAATGCCGAAGACCCATACAACAACTTCATGCCTTCAGTGGGTAAGATTACCTCGCTGAATGTACCGACAGGGCCGGGTGTACGTGTAGACAGCGGCGTGTACGGTGGTTATGAAATCACTCCCTACTATGACAGCATGATCGCTAAACTGATTTGTTGGGGTGAAGATCGTGGTGAGGCAATTTTGCGGATGCGTCGTGCGCTGGAAGAATACACCATCATGGGTGTGAAGCATAATATCCCCTTCCACCAAAATTTGATGAACAGCTTCAGTTTCATCGCGGGCATGTTTGATACCAAGTTTGTGGAAGAGCGCTTCAGCATGACGACTTACGAAGAAGCGCCGAGTGAGGATGAATTGGAAACAGCAGCGATTGCGGCAACGTTATTCGCACACCGCCAACGCCAGCTCGCAAGCCAAGTGGTGACACGCGGGGAACGCGACACTAGCAACTGGAAGTGGGTTGGTCGCTGGGAGAGGATGCACCGCTAATGAAATACGTTACCACAGTCAACAACAAGCAGTTCGAGATTGAGATTTTGGCGGATGGCAGCATCACGGTCGATGGCAAAAAGCGCGACGTCGATTTTCGGGCGCTGGGGCCGTCGATGTACTCGATTCTCTCGGAAAATGTGTCTCACGAATTGACGATTGAACAACGCGAGGACGAAATTGAAGTGCTGATGCGCGGACGGTTGTACAACAACCGTGTATTGGACGAACGGGCTTTGTTAATGGCCCAACGCAGCGGCAACTTTGGCAACGATACGGGCGAAGTAAACATCAAAGCGCCGATGCCGGGACTGATCGTCGCGGTACGAGTGGAGATGGGGCAAGAGGTGAAAGCCGGCGATACGGTGGTCATTCTCGAGTCGATGAAGATGCAAAATGAACTCAAAGCCTCGCGCGACGGCGTAGTCGGCAGCGTGAATGTACAACCGGGGCAAACCGTCGAACAAAACAAAGTGCTGGTTAGTATTTCGTAACTGATCGTTAGCATGATCTTATTACGACCGACCGAAGTGGATGATCTCTCGTATGTTGTAGCGGCTGAACAACATGATGACAATAACGCATTTATTATTGCATGGACATACGACCAACATCGTGGCGCACTGTTTGGGACAGATTTAGCCCATTTGATTGTCGAGGATGAGTCGGATAAGCCTGTGGGCTTTATTATTCTGGCAGGATTGGAAAGCCCACATCAAAATATCGAATTTCGACGACTCGTCATTACCGAAAAGGCGAAAGGCTACGGTCAGGAAGCGATCCAACAAGTGCAGCGATTTGCTTTTACCCGCTTAAGCGCCCACCGATTATGGTTGGATGTCAAAGAGAGCAACCGCCGCGCCCGATATATCTACGAGAAGTTGGGTTTCCGAGAAGAAGGCGTTCTGCGAGAATGCTTGAAAAATGGTGAGCAGTTTGAGTCTTTAGTCGTAATGTCTATCCTGAGCCATGAATATTATCAACAACCTGCTTAAAGACAGATGTGAACAACCTTGTCCCGATTTTCCCCGCAATTGACATCCTTATTCCCTCTGATATGGGTCATTATATTGATGGCTTATGTGCTGTATGGAACAGCGTATGTTCCATTTCATGGCGATGAATCCACCCAGATTTATATGAGTCGGGATTATGCATATCAATTTATCGACCATGACTTCGGCAAATTGGCCTACAGCCCTACTCCAACTGCTGCCACAGAACAAGAACTGCGCCTGCTTAATGGCACAGTCAACAAATATCTGATCGGGTTAGCATGGCACGCGAACGGCATGAGCATCAGCGATGTGAATGAACAGTGGGATTGGGGCGCAGATTGGAATTACAACCAGCAAAATGGTCACGCGCCGAACGCGCCATTGTTAACGGTTGCCCGATGGCCTTCGGCGATTTTACTGGCAGCGGGTATCATCGTCATGTTCGCGCTGGGTCGGGCGTTGGGTGGAAGTTGGACACCTTATGCTGCCAGTTTATATTACGCGCTCAATCCTGCTTTGTTGATTGACGGGCGGCGGGCAATGATGGAAGGCAGCTTCATCTTTTTTAGCCTGTTGGTGCTGATGGTCGGCGTATGGCTGCTGGAAAAACCGTCACTGAGACGGGGTATTTTACTCGGATTAGTGAGCGGGTTTGCATTGGCAAGCAAACATACGGCTCTTTTCACTGTTGGAGCCGTTTACACGGGCATCTTACTCTATCTGATTTATCAATCGATACGATCAGAAGATGATTACAGCGTGGTGGATTACGTGCTGCTGCCCTATTTAGCGATTGCTGCCGCAATTACATTTGGCACATTCTTCGCGCTCAATCCGGCGTGGTGGGGTGATCCAGCACAACGGGCTCAAACCGTGTTGGAACTGCGTCAAAATTTACTCGCGGGACAAACCGCCGCTTTCGGTGGTTACGCCAACTTTGGGGAGCAACTCAGCGGTTTTTTGCGTCAGAGTTTCGTCGTTACACCTCAATATTATGAGATCGCTTCGTGGCAAGGTTATATCGGTGACCAAATCAGCCAGTATGATGCGTCGGTATGGCGTGGGGTAAGCATCGGTGGCTCGGTCGGAGGAGCGGTGGTGCTGTGTGGTATCATGACGGGGGGTATTTGGTCGCTCATTCGCCCCACTACTCATAAACAAGACGTAGGAGAGCCAGCAGGTGGAATCCATTGGCTGATTGGCTTATGGGCGTTGGTGACATTCATCACGACCTTAGTCCTCACACCATTAGAATGGCAGCGCTATTATTTAGCGGTGTATCCGGTGATTGGATTAGTTGCAGGTTTGGGAGTCAATTGGCTTATTCAAAACCGAAATCGGCTAACCCTCCGCCGACGAGAACCATTGGCCGATGAAATTCCATTAAGTGGTGATGACTCGCGTCCCGATACTTTGCCAGAGTTATGACCAATAGAGAATCGCGAAAGCTAGCATCGAATGCCTCAATATTTCACTGCAAATGACATTTGGAATGGCGGATTTTACGAGTTAGCACTTGAGTTTTATCCGCCGTCAAATCAACGCCTTTATTCAGCTTTGCAGAACATCTGGAAACATCCCGCCTTAGACGGATGCTATAGGGAAAGCAGCAAAGAACCGACTGAGCAATCCCACATATCGCCACAAGAAAGTGAAATCGATACAAGACACCATCTATATGGTTTAATTACTCTGCCCAACATAAAACAAGTTGCCTGTGGAACTTTTCAAGTGCGTGAAGAAAATGGCTCAGACTGGTTAGGTTTTTATGTTCCAATGGGCGCTCTTGCTACAGCATATGATGTAAAAGGATTTCCATTTGATAGTGATAGAGAATCGCATGAAGTTTGGCGTAGAGAACTGGATGATTTATTGAGTACCATAGGAAGGTTTGTTTTTGCAGCATCACCGTTTGATTTAGGACTTATTGATCATGAGTGTAGTGGTACTGCGTATGCCGAAGATATTCGACAAAACGGAATACCACTTCCGAGTCATACAGGTTATTTATGGCCTGAAAATAGTAATTTAATCTACTATCCTCGCACTTCGCATTACTAATCAATCGCATTATGCCCTACTGGATGCCTTCAACTTTAGCTGCTACGCCTGCCCTCCTGTGGATGTTTTTGGGTGTGGGTTTACCGTGGGCATTGGTTACACTGCCGCGCCGTGATTGGCGTGACCGAGTCATGATTGCTTGCTTGACATTGGCATTCGGGCCAGCGCTGCTCACGGCATGGATGTTTGTGCTTGGCAGTGTGCAGAGCGCTAATCTTTTAACTTTGAACTATGTGCTGGCTGGAACAGCGGTAATTGCGGTTGTCGGATGGGTATTGGTCTGGCGGAAACGACAAGTTGAACAGCCAAGTCGCCAAGAGCGCCAAGAAAATCACAGACTTGGTTTCGATGAACGATTGTTGATTTTATTGGTGGTAATCGCATTAGTCGTCCGCTGGATTGGTGTGGCGTATTGGCCGACGACAGCTTATGACGCACTGTGGGTTTATGGCTATGAAGGTCGTCTGTATACCCTACTCGGTCATATTCCGACGACGATTGAGTATTATCCGCAGTTCTTGCCGCTGCAACACACTTTCTTACAACTGGCGGTTGGTAGTATCGACGACCATGCGGCACGGGCTGTTTTACCGTGGCTGCATCTAGGAAGCATCCTCGCGGTTTATGTGATGGGCAACCGATTGTTTTCGCGGCGCGTGGGGATTTACGCGGCAGCGATCTGGGCACTCTATCCACATATGGGCGAATGGTCACGCTATGGTGATTTGGAAGTGCCGGTCACATTTATGTTCACCGGTGCGGCGGCCTTCTTCGTGATGGCGTGGACAAGCCAGTCATCAGTCGTCAGTCACCAGTCGTCAGCTTTAACACAAAATATCACTCCTATTACACGACGATATGCCGTTATTGCAGGACTATTTCTCGGAATTGGGTTGTGGACGAAGCCGACAATGGGTGCGTTCATCTGGGGCGTGATGTTGGTTGCGGGAATCGCGCTGGTTTTAGTTTGGTGGCAAGATCGACAGAAACCAATTAGAGAATTAATCCAACAATTACGACCTCAAATTGAAGCGGTTGTGATTACGGGATTGGTATGCATTCCGTTGGGCGGCGTATGGTATGTGCGGAATATGCTGCTAGGACATGCGGCGATTATATTCCCGGATGGCTACTGGCAGTCGTTGGCGGCACGCAGCGGGGTTGAGTTCGGTTGGCCCTTGCTAGCTTTGTTTGCGGTGGTGGCGTGGGTGGTTTGGAGAAGCTACAAGTCGCAAGTTTCAAGTTTCAAGATCAAACAAAATGACACTGTCAGTCTTGTACCACTGGCAATTCCTCAGTTAGCTGTCGGGGTGATGCTGATAATTGCGGGGGCATGGCCTTCAATTTACAACAGCGGAAAAGTGGGCATCACTGACAACCGAATGGGTACACTGGAATGGTTAGCGCTGGCTTCCGGCGTGGTGATCATGGGCGTGACATTGTGGCGTCATGCGCGGGGGCGTTGGACAGATAAGGGACAAGACACGGCAGTCAAAATCGGTTGGTTGTGGGCGTTGGGACTACCCTACTTCATTACATGGTTTTATTCCTACAGCTATCACTATAGACTGTCATTTGCGATTGTCCCGCTGATGATTATGCCGACAGCAGTTATTTTGGCAAATTGGCGAGAAAGTCTACAGGAATCAGGCAACAGGCGACAGTCATTACAAGCGATAATCATAGGGATTGTGGGTTTGATGACAATCGCAGCGCTGTCGTGGCAGGGAATTATTATTCCGCTGTATGACGGCAACGCGGGCTGGGATTGGTTGTGGACGGACAAACTGCTGGATGACCACGCGCGTTACACTTCGGGAAATCAAGCGTTGATGAATGTGGTCGATGGGCTGCAAAAATATGTTGATGAACATCCCAACCAACCGCTGCGCGTTGTGGCACCTCAGGTTAAGAGGCTGCCCTTCTTCTTTCCCTCCGCCGACATCGAGATCGACAAAATGCCAACGAAGCTCGATCAACTTGATGGCGTGACCTATTTTATTTATGGCAAACCAGAAGCGGGCGGAGACTTTAACACCTTCATTCCGGGACAAAATCAAGTGCTGTCGGCACTGTCACTGGCGACTGGCAGCACAGATATTGGCAGCAATATTATGCGGCGGGCATGGGGTGATGACGATGGCATATTCAAATACACGGTGTATGAACTGCACCTCGAAAACCGCTTTAAGCCTCCTACATACATTAATGGGCCCACGCCTGAAGGAGATGTTCAACTAGGTGACTTTGTCCGGCTGCTGGGCTATGACATAGGGGGGTTAGATTTCTGGCCGAAACGCCGACTGATTATGCACCTTTACTGGCAGGTACTGGCAAGACCAACGGCCAATTACATGGTTTATATTCACTTAAGGGACAAAGACGGTAATGTCGTGCAAGCGTGGGATGGGCCAGTCAGTTGGACGAACGACGGCAATATGTACTCCACCCTAGTTTGGGAGCCGGGCGAATATATTGTTGACGAACGATCATTGACTTTTGACAAAGCGGATACGCCGTTGGGAGATGGTTACTCTATTTTGGTGGGTATGTATGACCTCGAAACACAGAAGCGTGTGGCGATATCCATTAACGGGCGGCCAGCAGGTGAAGGCTATCGCTTGACTGACAAAATCACGATTGTCCCGCCGCCTGCCTCCTAAAACGAATTGGCAGCCTTATAGAGCCGTGTATAACAACTTTCTATCCGAAGCAAAACAATTGCTCACCGCTAATTCATTGACACACAATTGATACGTCTTTACGATATACATAAATCACAATACATTGTCATGGGTAGTCAGGGTTAGAAGCAGGGGAAAAGGCGATGATTGGCATCCAATATGCGTGGGACGACAGCGAAAAAACAGTAATTCGGATGTATGTCGGTGATTATTGGGATTGGGACGATCTGAAGATGGCGATGGACGGAATCAGCGACTTGATGAACGAGGTTTATCATCAAGTTGATGTCATCACGATTATGCGCCCTACGACTGCGATTCCAGAAGGAAATCCCACTTATCACATTAAGAATGCGGTGACTTTACTGCCTGCAAACGCGGGCATTCATGTGATGGTCGGCGGCAATATACTAATCAATCGCACCGTGCGTATGCTTGCAAATACATATGCCTGCATGAGAGGACGATTCTTTCAGACAGTTGGTCTGGGCGAAGCCTACCGCATCATTGCCCGGAATCGCCCAGAAATTTACGAAGCATTCGATATGGTCAGCTAGTCTATCAGTGCAGGGCTAAGATAGCAGTTGACAATTTCTGTTGTACTTTGCGCGTATTGAACTGCGCCCACAATTCAGTTAACTGCCCTCTGAGCGCGATCTCCCCTTCTTCAAGACTGGTGAGGTAGCCATTGAGTGCTTCAAGATGACTGTCCTTCAAGAAGTCGCTTAGATAAGCGCGGGCGATGACTGAGTCATTCATATGCCCGAGGCAATCTTGCAGCCCTTTTACTTCGTTAATGAAGTCAGCAACCTGTGGCCCTAATACGTCGCTAAATAGGGCTAAAGTGTAACGCAGCTGCTTCAGTTCAATGCGTAGTGCATGCAAAGTAGGCGCATCGGCTTCAGGAAGAATGCTGTCAAAAGCGCGTACTCCGGCCAAACGATGATAAATGATTATTGGAAGCACATGTCGAACCTGCACAGGCGCAATATCATCTTCATTGACGACTTTCGCCCCCTCGCCGCTAGTTAGCAAGAATTTGCTGTAATCTTTGATCAATCGACGGTACAACCGCGAGTCAAAAACTTCATTCAATTCATGGCGAGCTGATTCGCGCTGTTTGTCGAGTTCATCTACCGCCTGTTGAATATCTGCCTGCTGGGCTGGTTTACGGGTGGCTTGATAGGCACGGATATTCTCAAGAAGCACATCAAGGTCACGTACTGCGCCGAGAGTCCAAGCCAAATGACTCAATTCGGCCTTAAAATTGCTAATGGCTTTCCGCTTGTAAAAAGGTTTGAGCAAGCGTAACAAACTGCGGGTCTTACGAATTGCCACCCGCATTTGATGAACATCTTCAACGTCTTCTCCGGTACGACTGCCCGCTTCACGCTGAAGTATTTTGACAAATTCGTTTAACAAAATTTTGCGACCGGCTTCCGCGATATGATCTTCCGCCACAACGGGCTGCACAGCCGCGCTCAACTTCTCTATGCGTTCGGCTAAATTAAAAGCCATTTCACTTCCTCAATTTCCTGTTCAATACCGCAATTGAAGTTGTAATTTTAACACAGTGTTATATTTTTATTAAAATCGTAGGCAAAACTTAACTTAATTAAGATTGTAATATCAAGCAACAACTTTTCGCCACTCCAAGAAGGGCAGCAATGCTATAATTCAAACAATTGAAACCAATTAGGCGCAAAAAATGACATTTGATTCTAAAGATTTAAATGCTTTCCGAATCGCACAGCAGCGCTGGGAGCAAACTACTCTCCAGCAAGCGCAGGCGCGTATCCCTGAACGACAGCAAAATTTCACCACCCAATCAGGGGTAGCGATTGACGGCTTATACACGCCGTTAAACATCAGTGAACTCGACCTGCTACAAGATTTAGGATTACCGGGCGAGTATCCGTTCACACGCGGTATTCACGCCAGCGGCTATCGCGGCAAGTTATGGACGATGCGAATGTTCGCGGGATTCGGAACGGCTGAGGAAACCAACGCCCGTTACAAATATCTTCTGGCAGAAGGCAATATGGGTTTGTCGGTGGCTTTCGACCTCCCTACATTGATGGGTTATGACACCGATGCACCAGAAGCGTTAGGTGAGTTTGGCAAATGTGGGGTAGCGGTTAGTTCCCTTCAAGATATGGAACTCCTGTTTGATGGCATTCCGCTTGGCGACGTCACCACCAGCATGACCATCAACGGCCCTGCGGCGATTATTTGGGCATTTTACATCGCGGCGGCAGAAAAACAGGACGTGCCAATGGAAAAGTTACAAGGTACGCTTCAAAATGACATCCTCAAAGAATTCATTGCTCAAAAAGAGTTTATTTTCCCGCCTGAACCGTCCATGCGTTTGGTGACGGACACGATTGAATTTGGGTCGCAGCGTATGCCTCTGTGGAATACCATTAGCATCAGCGGCTATCACATCCGCGAGGCAGGCAGCACCGCCGTGGAAGAACTGGCCTTTACACTAGCGGATGGCCTAGAGTATGTGCGCTGGGCAATCAAACGTGGGATGGATATTGATTTCTTCGCACCCCGTTTGAGTTTCTTTTTTAACGTCCACAACGACTTTTTTGAGGAAATCGCCAAGCTGCGGGCAGCGCGACGCATATGGGCGCGCGAAATGCGTGAAACCTTTGGCGCAAAGAATCCCCGTTCGTGGTTGATGCGTTTTCATACCCAAACCGCCGGAGTCAGTTTGACAGCCCAACAACCGGAAGTGAATGTGGTACGGGTGGCAATTCAAGCGCTGGCAGCAGTACTCGGAGGGACACAATCACTACACACTAACAGCCGTGATGAAGCCTTAGCCTTACCAAGCGAAGAAGCCGTCACCTTGGCAATGCGAACTCAGCAGGTGATTGCCGAAGAAACAGGGGTTACACTGACGGTCGATCCACTGGGCGGCAGCTATTATGTGGAAGCCTTAACCAGCCAAACCGAAGCCGCTGTTTATGATTATTTCCGGCGGATTGATGCAGTTGGAGGAGTCATTCCAGCACTAGAAACGGGCTATATGCAGCAAGAAATTGCAGAAGCCAGTTATCGCCAGCAGTTGGAAGTCGATACTAAGCAGCGAATTATCGTCGGGGTAAATAAATATGCCAGCGACGAGAAGCCGGGCATTCCCATTTTAGAGATGGATCCTGAAGGCTACAATCGGCAGGTCGCACGGCTGAAAAATCTGAGACAGACGCGTAACCATGCGAAAGTCGAAGCGGCACTCAATGGGCTGCGAACGGCTGCCAGCGGCAGCGAAAACGTCATGCCATATTTGATTGAAGCAGCCAAAGCCTACGCAACGTTGGGCGAGATCACCGACGTGATGCGTGAGGTCTTTGGGGTATATCACGAGCCTATAGCCATATAATAACAACTGAGATTATTTCACTTATAACGGGGGACAATATGGAGCGTTGGGAATATCTGACACGATTTATCAAAGCCGATGTGAAAAGTCAGGGCGTACTTGATTTCTTTAAGAGTTACCGCCCCAACTGGAAAAATCCTCCACAGTTTACACCTGAAGCCATGATGCCCGAACTGGATGATTTGGGCAACCAAGGTTGGGAACTGGTACATATGGAGCCAGTTGCGCGGGTTGGGCGCAAAGGCGATGTCCTGTTCACCGGCGGCGGTGAATGGAGCAATACCTATTTTTGTGTGCTAAAGCGGCGAAAACCTGCCATCTAAATCCCCATTAGACATCAAATTTAGCAAGGACATGTTATTTTGACTCAGCAGCGCGTTGCCTTGATTACAGGTGCATCCAGCGGGATTGGCTATGAAACAGCGCTGGCGTTCGCCAAAATTGGGACACATGTGGTCGCGACGGCTCGACGTATCGATAAGCTAGGTGATCTGCAAAAAGCAGTGCTCAAACTGCCCACCGGACATGGTGACATTCTCACCGTTGAAGCCGATGTCACCCAACGCGAGGCCATGCAAAATGCCGTCAAACTGGCGATGGGTCGCTTCGGGCGGCTGGACATTTTGGTGGCGAACGCGGGGATTGGACATCGAGGCGCGATTGCCGATTCAGATTGGTCGGACTTAGAAACCTTGCTGCGAACCAATATTGACGGTGTGCTGCACAGCATCCAAGCGGCAGTCCCCGCCATGCGCCAAAGTGGAGGCGGACATATTATAACCGTATCGTCTGTGACCTATAACCTAACTGCGCCCTACGCGGCAACTTATGCTGCAAGCAAAGCGTTCGTTACCAGCCTCGCCCATTCACTAAGGTTGGAACTAGAAAGCGAAAACATCAAGGTCACGGATGTACTCGTCGGAAGAACATCGACCGAATTTAATGAGAATCGTTTAGGATTGGGCAAGCGCAGCAGTGAAAGCCTGCCAACCATGACTCCGGCTAAAGTCGCAGCAGCCATCGTTCGAGCGACCGATGGAAATCCGCGCTCGGTGGTCGTACGCTTCTTTGATCGACTGATTATGCTGGGCAACACCCTTGTGCCGGAGATCATCGGGCGCATCGCGCTGCGACAGTATAGATAGACCACATCTGGATTCGAA
>WGMX01000044.1 GCA_016124855.1 Anaerolineaceae bacterium
GATGCTGTTGGCGAATCGACGTAGGATGGATTGTGAGCGAAAATAGGACTGAGAGAGAGCCTATTTTGTGTCTCAACCTGACCCGAGGAGGTTTAGCAGCATGACCCTACACCGGCGCTATATTCCCGATGTGCCCGAAGCAACCGTCAAGGTCGCCAAAGCCGCTTTTCGCAAAGGTAATCGCTATATGCAGATGCGGGATGAACTGGGGACACTGTTCAATGATGAGCAGTTTGCTGACTTGTTCCCCAATGTGGGTCAACGAGCGGAGTCGCCTTGGCGGTTGGCACTGGTGACAGTCATGCAATTTGCCGAGAATATGACGGATCGACAGACAGCGGATGCGGTGCGTGGTCGCATTGATTGGAAATATGCGCTCAGTCTTGAATTGACTGACGAGGGGTTCGACTTTTCGGTATTGAGCGAGTTTCGGACACGCTTGCTAAGCAGTGGTGCTGAAGCCCGACTGTTTGACATCATGCTGGTCGGTTTTCAAGAACGCAAGCTGCTCAAAGCGGGCGGCAAACAGCGCACCGATTCAACCCATATCCTGTCCAATGTGCGCGAATTGAATCGCATTGAGTTTGTGGGGGAGACCTTGCGAGCCGCACTCAATGAGTTGGCGAGCGTCGCACCAGCGTGGCTGAAGACGGTTGTCCCAAACGACTGGTTCGACCTCTATAGTCGTCCGTTCAGTGAATATCGTCTGCCACAGAAAGAAGCGGAACGTCTGGAATTGGGTGAGCGGATTGGGCGTGATGGGATTGATCTCCTCACGCACATTTACGCCCAAACCAGCCCATCCGAACTCAGGCGGTTGACACAGGTGGAAGTCTTGCGTCGCGTGTGGGTGCTTCAGTATTACCAAGACGAAGATGAGCAAACCCGCTGGCGCAGAACAGGGAACGTGCCACCAGGTGAGCGTATCCTGACCTCGCCCTACGACACCGATGCCCGTTTGAGCAAGAAACGGGGGAGCGAGTGGGTCGGGTATAAGGTGCATCTGAGTGAAACCTGCGACGAAGATACCCCGCATCTGATCACGCATGTGGAAACGACGCTCGCCACCGCCGCGGATAGCGAAGTTGTTGAACCGATCCATGCTGAACTGAAGCGCAAAAACTGCTTGCCCGCTCAGCATCTGGTGGACAATGGCTACGGCTCAGGAGCCGCTTTGGTCAGCAGTCACCGGGATTATGCGGTTGATCTGGTGGGTCCGGCCCGCCCCGATGTGAGTTGGCAGGCGAACACTGAAGGGGCATACGACCTGTCCTGTTTTCAGATTGACTTTGAGGCGCGCACGGTCACCTGTCCGCAGGGTCACACCACACGACAGTGGTATGAACGCACCGGCAGTCGTGGTAAACCGGCTATATCCGTCCAATTTTCCACTTCGGTCTGCCGGGCTTGTCCTGTTCGAGAACGTTGCACAACAGCCAAAGCCGGACGACAGATTGGTTTCATCCCTGAACCGGAGTTTCGTGCTTTAGAAGCGGCCCGTCAGCGCGAGCAAACCGAGGACTTCAGGCAAGTTTACAAAAAGCGTGCTGGCGTTGAAGGCACGATTTCGCAGGCAGTCGGGGTGCTGGGGATGCGCCGTACTCGCTACCGGGGTCTCGACAAGGTGCATCTCCAGCATTTAATGACCGCCGCAGCCATGAACCTTATGCGCGTAGTGGATTGGTTGTCCGGTAAAGAACGCTCCAGCACCCGTGTTTCAGCTTTTGCGCGACTTGCTATGGCTTAGCTTTTGATTCGCCAACAGCATCAGGTACAAATGTCTCCAGTAGAACAATGTCTGGTTCTACAGGCTCCAGCGACTCAGCATTCGCAGTGTTTGGGGATCAGTTGGTGCTGTCTCGACTTGCATCAGCATCATCTGGAGGGTTGTTTGGACACGCTCATATAAGTGATACTGCTCATCGTCGTAAGGCAAAACCCATGTCCCATAGGGGATCAGAAAAGAAACGCGCCTATCCCCTCGTTTGTATCGGACAGGAAGATCAAAAGGCACATCGCGCTCTGGTTTCCAACCAGTCACCTGCACGATCGGTAAAAAACGTTCGTCAGCCGGTAATGTCCAATCGGCACTCAGAATTCCGTTAGGATGCTGTGCCAGATAGAGGCGTTTCACCGCTAATCCAGTCGGCATGTCATTGAAAGGTTGGCGGACAACCTTTACAAAAAGTGTGGGCTGCCAATCAAGCCCGGTGCAATCGTCAATCATATGTTTCTCCTTTTGTGGTCATACACTGCCGATCTGGTTTCTTCAGAGAGCAGTTCCGGTCTGAGGTCGCTCAGCCAGAAATCTTTACGGAAACTGTAGCCGGTGACCGCTTCGATACGGCACAATTCTCGGTAAGTATCGGAGTTATGAGCAGCTCCATTCATGAGGTCGTTCACACCGGCCAGTACACACAGCGCACACGACAATCGATGATTGCCCTGTTTGTAAGCGTCGTGGTAGATATTTCCATACCGTCGAATACCACTCCAAACATCTGTTTCTGTCCAGTCATGGATCGGTAACCAGTCAAAAACAAACCGCCCCTTAGTCGGGGCGGCACAGTCATCACGCACAGTGAAGGTCTGACGTTTCGCCCGGGTGTGGCTCTCCTCAGCACGCAGCCCCATCGCACACACGACCTTCCCTGTTGAATAGGTATTCCGTATCCAGCGCGAGATGGGCGCACGTTTGAGGTCGGAGGTGCAATAGCGTACTTTACTGGACGGCCAGCAGGGACGGGATGGGTCGCTATAATACCGTTGCCAGATGCGATCAATGAGGTCGCCATTGGTCCAGCGAACAATGTGCAAGGGAATATTTTTGCGCCGTGCCAGATTGTGAACGTAATCCGTGGTGTTGTGCCACTCAGCGCGTCCAAGATCAGCATGAACCATCGCCACATCACCGGACCAGCCTTCGGTCTGACGACATTCGAGCAAGTGGTGACACATGGCATCCGAGTCTTTGCCGCCCGATACGCTCAAGACCAGTGCCGCGCCGTCACGCAGTAGTTGGATTGGATCATGAGGCGATGGCTCATCCAAAGCAAACAAAGGAAGTTGGTAAGACATCGGCTTATTCCTCCTGAAACCAGATGCCGCTGAATCGTTGGATGTCGCCGTTGTCGAGAAAGCGCACCCAGCAGCTATGAATGCCGATGCTGTAGGGACGCACGTTATCACACAGGGGATAGGCGATGACAATGCACTTGCGACGCGGATAGATAGTGGACAGCCCGATGATGCATCCGATTGTGCCAGCTCTGGGTAATTTTGAGTGGTGGAAATTCTGCCGTTGGCATTTGAGCATCGAATTACCCGCCTTTATCATCTGCTTCAAAGGACGAAAACGTGTTGCCATAACCGTTGATGATTTCAACCGTCTTGCATGACTCACTTACAATCCGCTGCACGGCGGCCTGCGCTTCAGCTAATGTGTAGAATTGACCGTAATCCCCAAGTGTTTCGCCTTTTAATTCACGTAAATAATAGGGAGGGACTGCCGCGTTATTTGTACTCGATTCACGAATTTCAACCGGAATTTCGAGTACCATCGCCGATCCAGTAGCTGCAAAAGCGATGGGATGTTCACTGGATGAAAGGGCGATGTTGATCCATTCCGCACGTTGCTCAACCCAGGTGATAATGTACTCACTTCCAACCGGCAGCACCGAACCGTCAAAGGCTGTCACCTCCTGAACCAACCGGATACGCCCTTCGGCATAAAAGTGCTGCATTTCGCCGTTCACTTCGGCGATTAACGGATCACCCTCTTTTATGGGGTGAAGTGCCTCTATGAATAGCTCGAAGTCATCGGCAACTGTGACGGTCACTTCCAATAAGCTATCGAGTTCCAGCTCATTAGCCTGACGAATGGCTTCCTCAAGGCTTTCGTCTGCCTCGCATGTTTCAGCGGCAATATTCACATGAGCGGTGAAATCTTCGATATGCTGCGCTTGCAGGTCAGACAGATGGTGCATCAGGATAAGACACCAATTGTGAACGCCGGCTCGGTTAAAGGCGACGACCCGTACACCGCTGTTAAGCTGCTCTGCAAGTTGATTGACCGCGCGGATATAGACTTCGCGGTAAACTTCAATCCCATCGGGCATAGCCTCGCCGTCGGAAAAGCCATATTTACTCTGCATATCTTCCCAGAAACGCATGGTGAGCATCCTTTCATGAGTCTGTAATTGTGAGATGTGAAACGGAAAATGGACGGGATTAAGTCTGAAGGTAGGAGAGGAGTTCCTCACGGCAGATCGGCAGGCTGCGGACAGACAACCCATCGACACTGACATAACTGAGAAAGGTGGTTATGGGCTGCCGATGCAGCAGCTTGTAGACATAGCCCGCGACTACGCAAGCCACGAGATCATTAATTAAAAGATGTTGCTCACCGCGTGCGACCAGATCAGCGCAAGAGAGGTTAGGCTGTGGGACAGGCTGAGGTTCCGGTTCGAGCAGCTGCGGAAAGAGCAGTGCTGGGCTAGGCAGATAACGATACTTACCTTCACTACCCTTAATATGACTGAGCATCGTCTCGCAATCCGATGTGTTGCCCATACACACCTGACCACTGTCGAAATGATTACCGGCATCCAGCCAGATGCCCTCGGCCTTCGCTAATTCACGGCGGGCATCATGGTTATCCACGCAACCAATGACCAGGTTGCCACTGCGGTCGATGTGCTGTCGGACATTGAGCGGTTGATCGACAGCGGCAATCTCTAGTCCTAGGGCTTGATTAAAGCGCCGAGCCAGTACCCGGCTCTTGTTCTGACCGACGTCACCAGCCGCAAACAACTGCCGTCCGACATTCTTTTCTTCAACCACATCCGGATCAATGAAAACCAATGCGGGTGTGTGCAGCCGTGTCCGGCGCATATCGTAGACCGTCCGCGCCACCGTCCGTGCGACTTGGGAGCCTGTTCCACCTAGTCCAACGACGGTCACGGTTTGCAGATGCATAAAGGGATCAAAAATGTTCAAGGCTGTATCCTCCTATCTCGCTCACGAGAGGCTTTGTTGCAGAAAACTGCATAACAAATAACGATGGCGTTAGGTAACTGTGGTCAGTGGCGATCATCGCCTAGCACTTGGGCAAGAGTGCGCTGTGCCGGAATTAAATCAGACTTGGGATAAATCCGCGCATGACGTTTTTCCAAGTCGATTAACTTTTGCCGGATGTCTTGCGGATGGGATTTGGATTTACTATTGCAGCCATGATCGCCAAAACGACTGCCGAGGAAGACGGCCCAATCTTCGACCAGCGAACCCCTTTTGAGCGCGGTTTCGGAAGCAGTGGGAACCGTTCCCCAGCAAATGCTGCCGCTGGTAAAGACATTAGGCAGTGGTAGATGAAATAAGGGTGTGTCCATCTGGTCGGGGCGTTTTTTGACGGCATAGACTTGATACTGCGGTGATTTGTCCTCGGCGGTCACCCGGATCATGAGCATTCCCGGTAGCGGGACACGCAGCGGGGCTTCCGAGCCTTCAAAATACAAGCCGGTCTTACCCGGTGGACGGTATTCGACGACGGTTTTCTTTACGCCTTCATAACACACGAGCAGTGTATTTCCGGTCAGCAGCCCGGTGTCGAAGCCCACCTTGGCTGAAAGTGCCAGCGCGATTTGGGCAGGGTCGGGTAGCAGGAGTACATTACTGCACTCCCGCCCCCTAAGAACCGTACGTGAGCCTTTCGACTCATACGGCTCAAGCCTCTTCAAACGCCCTGTGAAGGACGCGGTTTCTCAACAGATAAACCCTGACTATGAACACTTGCATGGCAGTTTGGATGAAGCAGAACACGGTTTTCATCCTTGTCCGAACCACTCAGAATCCTGGGTTTGATGTGATGGTTATGCCATCCAGTCTCAGTGGTGATCTTCTGGTTACAGATGGGACAATTTCCGTTTTGCTCTTTCCATAGACGGATCAGTTGGTTTCGTCCACTCAAACTATTCACCATTTTCAGGCTCAGCCGCCGTTCAAAGTACATTTCCCATTCAGGATCAAACGGGTTTGCATCTGCCTTAATTTGGGTGTGTCGTTTGATAGGTAAGGTTGATGGATCAAAAAGCACAGTCCGCTTCCCTTTGCTATCTGCAAAGAAGGTCCAATCGCGCTCTTGAACTATCGTGAAGTATTTCTGTTTGCACCACAGTGCATTCTTGTTACGGTGTCGCCTCTTTGCCCATCGCCAGAGTGCCATCACAATATGGTGCTGTATTTCTTGGAATGTACGAGCACTTACTGCGTGACGGTGGTACATTGCCCACCCTCGGATGATGGGGTTCAGGACGAAAATCAGTTTGTCAGCAGGCATTTGAGGATTTGCTTTAATGGTATCGCGGATGCGCTTCAGCAATTTGCGGACACTTCTCTCAGAAGGCTTGATGAGCAGTTTTCCGTTGTATTTACGAACGTTTTGCCCAAGAAAATCAAAACCATCATCAATGTGCGTAATGAGGGTCTTTTCCTGTGAGAGTTGAAGTCCACGTTCTTGTAGAAACGCTTCGACAACCGGTTTGACCTCGTTTTCAAGAAATTCTCTTGAACATCCAGTGATGATGAAGTCATCCGCGTAGCGTACCAGATTTACTTTCCGATTGACGTGTTTATGGTGTGATTTGGGGAAGGTCTTGCGAAGAAGGGCTTCCAATCCATCCAATGCCATATTTGCCAGTACAGGTGAGGCAATGCCACCCTGCGGCGTTCCTTCGGTAGTTGGAAAGAGTTGTCCCTGTTCCATATAGCCCGCTTCAAGCCACTTGCGTAGGATTTCCTTTTCCATTGGAATGTTTGCCAACAGCCAGTTGTGGCTGATGGTATCGAAGCACGCTTTGATGTCGCCTTCGAGGATCCATTGGGCAGAGCGCTTTGGAGCGAGAATGGTGAAGCATCGTTCGATGGCATCATGAGCAGAGCGTTCTTTACGGAAACCATAGGAACGGGTATCCGCTGTTGTTTCCGCAATAGGTTCGAGCGCCAGCAGATAAAGCGCTTGCATTGCCCGATCCTTCATCGTTGGAATGCCAAGTGGACGTTTTTTGGTTGGATCGCTGCTTTTGGGAATATACGTCCGTTTGAGGGGTTGAGGACGATATCCATGCTGCTGTAACTGATGTACCGCTTCAAGTTTCTTCTGTGGTGTGTCCCAGATTTCTCCGTCTACACCAGGTGTATCCTTGCCTTGATTTTCTGTCACTCGTTTTACTGCCAGCACTTTGGCACTGTACGAGCGGGTTAGGAGGTGTTGCAAAGCTTTCACCTTGCCCCATTTCCCTGCCTGAGTTGCCTTCACGATACGCACTTGCAGCCGACGCACATTCTCATGGGCAGACTGCCAGTCGATGCTGTGCCAGTCCTCCACGAAATCGTGGGAGACCGCACCAGTAGTTTGTGCTACCGTCATCTGCTTTATCTCCTTAATCGGTTTATCAAGCTATCTCGTGATGAGAGACCAGATGGAAGTCTGCCCGCTTTCGCGTGAGGTGATGTTGCCCATTATGCCGGACGCAACCTCTATCCGCCCCATTACAGAGCGGCTTTCGCTTTTTCCATCCTCCTTTACCCGCAGCACCATTGGTTCACCTTGCGGCTACCTACCTTGTTGAGGAGTACTACGGGCTTACCGTGTTCGTCTTGAGTAACATGAGTGGGTTAGGTCGTTCTCTCTTCGCCGGTGGCTTTAATGTCCATGACAGGAGAGTAGACAGCCCCTGTACCAGCCACACACCATTTTGGTTCAAGCCTGTCAGCATCTTTGGCTTGTCACACCTAACGACGTTTATTGAGAATTTGCATATGCTCGCCATACCACTCTATCCTAGCCCCTATCCGCCTTGATGCTGGCAGACCCATCACACCCTCACGGTTATGATGGCAGTCATGTGACTGCGGGATACATTGTCTGTGGGCTATTAGACGGTTCGTTGCCTCACCGCCGACCACATAGGATACTGCTGATGGAACAGCAGGTTCGTAACGCACAGGGCGTTGAACAATTACTCAGGACGCTTTTTCACGTCGCACATCTACGGGATATTCTGTCACCCGATTCCCTTCACACTTTTCCAGCATCACACCATAACTGTAAAACCGAAGCACCAGCGAGGGTTGTTCAGTCAGCACTTGTTCCAAGGCTTGGCCAGATACATCGAACGCGAGGTTTGTCATGTCGTTTTTCCTTTGGCTGTTTACTGAAGACTTTATAAATGTGCCGCACGTTATCATCGAGTGCGGCAAAGACTTCCGGTGTAGATTGCAGGAAGGCGAGACCTTTTAGAGCCTCCCGCATAATTTCGTCGGCTTCCTGAATGATGGCGATGGCAAATTCCAGATCGTCTTTGTCCCATGTCAGCGGCTGAAATTCACACATGGTGTCGTAATCGAGATCAATGACTGAATTCCCTGAACAGGAAAACAACCACTGCATCAACCACGACAGTTGGCGGTAGCGTTCATCCGGATGCTGCTCAAGGTCTTCGGCGATGAACTGTCCGACGACGTGTGTGTGCTCTGGCACATCCACAGTGTCGTCATCGGCTGTCGCATCAATCCCAAAGGGCGCGAGTAAAGGGATCAGATCCGCATGGCTTTCGTAGAAATCAGGTTCTTCCAGTCTCACCCCATAGGATGGTAAGGGGATGCCATAGCCCATCCATTCAAGGTTTTCCAGCGGGATGCCCAGCTTCTCGATTTCGCAGCAGACGAAACGATCAATGTCATCCCATGAATACCCGTCACGCAGTTGCTCGATCACCTGTACATAGATAGTTGGAAATGAGCTGCGTACTACCCGCAGCGCTAAATCGAGACTGCCATCACCGGCATAATCGTCATCCTCATCCGTGAATTCATCCCAGAACGGATCGAGCCATGCGACCGCATTCGCAAGGCATAATACGGAGTCGCTGTTCATTCCCGTAACAAGTAGCTCTTGAAGCTGTAAGAGTTCAGTCATAGTCCAAACTCCAAGTTGAATACAGATGTTAGCGGCACCGAAGTGAGATGACTGATTTGCTCGGCGGCATAAGCACAGCGGCGGGTGTAACCTACCAATTCGGTCACCGCGTCCACCATTTGATTGCGGGGAATACCAGCAGGGAACCAATGCCCTTGGGGATGGGCGCTGTGTTGTTTGAGTAATTCCATCCCCAAAAGCTGAACGGGTTCGATCTGTGTCAGGCAGTCCCGCAGGCTGGTCAACGTTAAGCCTGCGTCAAACATGATGGTTATCCCTTACGTCCGGGCTGCGGCAGGAACTCAACCACAGTCTGTCCTTCTGTGGTCGTGGTTTCACGGATAGTCGCGTTGACGATTTCGGGGTAGGTTGCCTTGAGGATGCCCCGAACTTCTTCGTTATTCAGCCCTCGAGTAGACTCGTCCTCGACAATGCGAACGGCACCGGTTTTGAAGATACGGGGTTGTGTGGGGTTCAGGTCGGACATGATAAGGTTCTCCTTTTTTACAATATCGATGCGATTGAATGGACTTAATCAGAAGGGGTTATTCGTCGGCTATATCATCCCCATGATGCCCGTTAAGCGATGGGCTGCCTGTGAGCAGCAGCGGTTCGATTTCCATGCTGTCGTCCTCGGTTTCGACAGCGTCACTTTCAAATTCTTGGACGATTTCAAGCAGATCGGCAGCACTGCTCACCTGCACGAAATCTTCCAACGCAAACAGGCTCATCTCAGAGTCGGACAGGTGCTTGAGCTTGCGCTGCAGGGCGTACACATCGTCGATGCGAATTGGCGACTGACCATCCCATAGCTTGCCATCGATGAGCTTTCCAGCAATCAATACCGCCTGACGATAGGCTGCCGCGTCTGTTTCGCCGCCGATAATCTTGAGATGGCTGATTTTGACGGCCAATGTTCCCTTCTTGAGTGGGATGTCGATCGTTGGTTCTTCCGCCACCGTGGGCTTCTGTTCGGCTTTTGGCTTTGCACTTGGCTCAGATTTGGGCGTATCTTTGGGTACTTCGGGGATGACAGGCGGTTCGGCTTCAACACCAGCGAGGGCGATGTAGGCTTCCTTAATGGCGGTGGTCATATCATCCACCACGACATAAGTGAACTGACGCATGTGCGCCAGATCGCCGCGCTGAATGAGCAAGGTAGCCGTGGCTTGATCCAGCGGAAGACCGCCATCTGAGGGTGAAGGCAGAGTCAATGTGATGAGGGTCGGTGGTGAGGCCTGTTGGGTGTTTTTCTTCTTGTCGGACATAATGTGTTTGATCCTTCCTACATTAACGATAGATGCCACCGTAAGTGGCCGCGTTGATACTTAAAATGGAACAGAGGTCGACGAGCCGGAGCGTGCCATGTCGTCCATGACAGCGCCCGCAGCCGATGGTGGGATTCCAGAAGAAATGTGTACCCGGACTGTCACGGGCATGACCGCAGGGACACAGTGCCGCAATCCACGCATTTTGCCGCTGTTCCCGTGCCCCATAGTCGCGGTACAACCTAGTCGTGATGGCATGGATTAACATCTCATTGAGCTTTCTGTTACCTGTTGATTGAGAAACATATGAAACGTCAGGTTCTGAAGTTGATAAGCGGGGGACGGGAAGCGTGAACGGTTGGAAGTCTGACAGGCTGTAATGGCGGTCTGATACTTCAATCAAGTGACACCGTGTGCTTCCACGTTCCGGTTTGGTATTGACCGTTCCTGGAAGTCTTAACGAATTTGCCGGTGAAAGACTGTCGCCACTGAATGCCTTTGCGAGTCCCTGTAACACTAGCCGTGCTGTATTCAGATCGGTGGTGGGTTCATCCAGCAGCCAGTAGGCGTGAATGCCGCTTCCTGAATGTACGATCACAGACGGTGGGAGCGTCGCTCGTCTGAGTTTGGGAAGTGCCTTATCCATTGGAAGGTCGATGTCGGTATAGAACGCGGGCAGTGCTACCACATCTGCCACACCACCCCGTTGCCAGCGGGTCAATCCCGGTTGTCGTAGCCCAACCGCGTAGTACGCACCCCAGCCCATTTGGTTCGTGTCAGACAACCGCTGTAGGGTGTCGATCAACGCTGTTCGGTCGTTCAGTCGGATATGTCGGGAGGGTGTGGGATGCTGACCATCCGGATGAATAGCGGTGAAAGTGAGTGGGTACGACGCGTATTGTGGTGTGCAGCGTTCAAAAAGCAGATTGAGAAACTCCAGCATATCGGGGTGCATGGTCACACCCCCTTAAAACAACGCCAACTGCATAGGTGTGGCTTCATCCTGCTCATCGATTCGAGGACTCTTGGGATTCGGTTTTCGCTTCTCGCCTGAAGCAAATAAGACGTGTTGTCTGTTTTGCAGTTTGGAAGCCGCAGATGGTCTCGATTTTGTACCGACGATGACCGGGTACATCGCCATAAGGTTCGATGCTGATTCAGGTAAGCGTCCTATACCCAAGTCTTGCTTTGCCAACAGAACGATCTGTACGGCGACTTCCTGCTCACATCCGGCAAAGACAAAATGGTGTTCTTTCAACCAATTTCGCATGTAGCGTGTCATGGTTTCGGTATGTACCGGATACTGATTGAACTCTGGATCACACAGGCCCATGACCGCGTAGGTGCCATCATCGGCTTGAACGCCGTTCGACAGAATAGTCAGCAGTTTGGCCTGCAAATGAGCACGTTTGTGGTCATCGGCGATGAGGTGGACATTGTCGAGATAGCGGCTGATAGACTGCCCGAACCCCTGCGGCTCAGCGGCTTGAGTGACTGTTTTCGTCGCATCTCGTCCGAAAGATCCAGTTTTGGTTTCAGCAATGACACCGCCAAGTTGCAGGGCTTCCTGAATAAGGGGATCGTCCTGCTGTTCGTCTGCTCGTTTGCTCGGAATGATTTCAGGAAGCAGTGGCTCAGCATCGAACAATTCCACGTTCCAGTAGGCTGCATCCTCGCTGTCGATTTCCCCTTGTACTCCGGACTGCTTGAACAGCTCGGAAGGATCCAGCAGCGTTTCATCGCGTCCAATCGCATTGAGCAGTGCTTCCTCGAATCCACCTTCGCCTTCCGTCAGCGCGTCGAGTCCCGTGAGGCCGATGTCACCGGTCAGCAGTTTGGCGGCACGCTGTTTGCGGCTCATGAGCTGTACCGCCGTCTGTTCCATCGTGCCTTCACAGAAGAGATAATACGTTTTGCAGTGAAGGTGGGTCTGGTTGAGACGGTAGGATCGTCCCGCTGCCTGCATCATCGTTCCCAGATTGAAGACGATCTCGTAGAAAATGAGCGTGGGGGCGAAGACTAAATCCAGTCCGGTTTTGACCAGTTCAGGATTGGAGATGACAACATTGGTTCCCTTGGCTACTTCGGCTTCGATGACCGCTTCACGCCGCTCAGCTTCGACCGTGTTCTTGAGGATGAATGTGTTCGCCAGAGGAACATTCTGGCGAATCAGGCGCTCAATGCGCGGCTGGATGTCGCGTGTAGCGGTCTGACGGATATAGATGACACAGGGACGATTCTGGTCGAGTTCTGAACGCACAAGGTCGATGAGTGCCTGCTCTTTGGCAAAGATACGATCCTCGCCATAAGACGGAATGCTGGTGACGATGTGGGACAGCTTCTGGCCGGTAATCGGGTGTCTGATGTTGTGGATGACTTCGTGCGGACGGTGTGCGGCATTTGGCCAGCCCATTGCCCATTGTAGATAAGCTCCTCTGAAAGTCGTGTCGCCTTCCCATCGCCGCTGGATCAGGTAATCCTTCAACTGCTGACGGGTGCGGTCATACTGCTCATAGGTGTCGGCATCCATTTCCACCGGCAGCGCGATTTCTTCGTATTTCGGCAGTGCTTTACCTAAATCGCCTAAACTGAAGAAAATGGCATGATCCAGCACTTCGGCCACCAGCAGCGGTGAGATGCCCGGCGCTTCTTCGTAGGGGCGCTCATAGGTGGATGTGCCGGTGTATGCGCCGGTTTCTTTGTCATACGACGGGCGTTCTTCGACCACCTGTTCACGCACACCCATATCGGCCACCCAGCGCGACTCGGCCCGCCCACGCTGCTTGCTGTCGTCCACGGCGATGGTCTGAAAGCCGCGTTCACCGCTTGCCTTACGGCTCAGGCGGGGTGATCCACCCCAGTTGTAACGCTGACGGGTGCGAGGATTGAGGGCGTATTCGAGATTGAAAATGGATGAAGATCGTCCATTGAAAGGTGTACCGGTCATCGCCAGTACTTTATCCGCTAGTCCGGCGATCCGGTTGAAGGCTTCACCGTTGCCAGTATCGCCGTGGGCACACTCGTGGACTTCATCCCAGATGAGCAGGTAGACCCGATCCGGGTAAACGCGCTTGAGGTACTCGTCAATGCGATAGCGCGGGTTCTTGGTCGGATATTTCTGCCCCGGTTTGGGCTGTGATCCCTTATCACGGGCTTCCTGCCACAGCGGTGTCTGACAAACGGAACAGAGTCGTTTGCCGCCTTTGAGCCAGCTTTCCGAGGCGGGGCTTGCCACACCTTTCTTTTCCTGCATGACGGTGCAGCCGCAGGTGGGACATTTCGGGATGCGCTGTTTGACCAACCGTTGGCTGGGTTCATAGCCTTCGGGAACCGGTGCATCATGCCGCCAGAGGGCGACCCATTCATCGCGCCAGATCATGCCGACTTCACGCCCGGCACCCAGCTTGGTCATATCACGTTTGATGAGTCCGATTTTGGCGATCCCTGTTCCCGCCCGCGCGGATTTGTCCATGAAGGCTTTGACATCTTCATGGCGGTCCAAGCGTTCAACAAGAATATTCCGGCTGATGCTGTGCAGTTCGCGCTTCCACTTCTCAATCAGGTGGGGTGGCGCAACGATTAGAACCACTTGATCATCCCGGATTTCACCGCGCAAGTTTTCGACCACACCGGCTGCCATGGCAATCGCGGTAGAGCCTCCGATCGCCGTCTTACCGACTCCCATCTGGCCGACGAGCAAGATGCTGTCGCGATCCTGAAAACCGCGCGTTACAGCTGCTGTGACATGTTTCTGAGCGGTGTACAGCGGGTATTTTCCCTTGAGCAGGATGCGATCTAGCCAGCATGCCATGCCGTTCAAGTCGAAGGTATACATCGGCTTGAACTTCTGGTTGAGGTAGCTCGTCAGCGCCTGCTTATTCGCCGTAATGAATCCCAGCAGCGCTTCATCGCCGTCCATCTCGACGACTGTGCCATTTTGAGCCAGCAGCGTCAGTGTGGTTGTCGGTTTGAGCCGGATAGTCGTCTTCTTGATCTGTCGTTCAGGATCGCCGGGAGCGGCTTCGACTTCCACCCGCGCAATCTGTTCAACATTCTGCGTTTTGCCGCGAATGGCAACCTGCCCATAATCGTCAGTTTGGATGACCGCGCCATTGGCGACACCTGCTGCTAGTACCAATGCCATGTGACCGGGACGTGGTGCGACAACCGGTTCGATTTGCTCCGGGGGAGGAGGAACTTCCAGCAGAGCCTGAAAGCCATTGGTCTTCCATGCACCCTGTTCCTGAATGAGCCGTAAACCTTGCTCTTCATCAATGATGTCCGGGGCGAAGACAAAGCGCGTGAGTTGAAGGGGTGCAGGAAATTTATACAGTGGCTCGTCCTGCACGGTCAGGAGACGAGGACTGACTTTGCCTTCCAGAATATTTTGATAGAGTTCTGTTGGATTGGGGGGTGTGCCTTTGATGGCGATAACGACCACCTGATCGTATTCACCCTGATGTTTTCCCGGCAGTGCCCAGACATCTACGCGACTGCTATTCTTCGCCAAAAATGCGGCGGCATCTTCGGTGATGTGCTGGGAGTAGATGCACCACAATGCCAGCCCGCCGTCTTGCAGCCACTTCCAACTGTGGCGCAGGTAAGCGAACTCAACCCGTTTATTGGCTTTGGCGGTTTTGTCATGGTCATAAGGTGGATTGAGCCATGCCGCGCCAAAAGCATTGTTAGAGGCTAGCAACCGTTCCACATCACAGCGTACCGCCTGTGTCGGTCCAAGGCGCTCGATACAGGCTTGTGCCCGTTCACCATCCAGTTCGTTGGCATAGGGTGTGACATTCCATGCCTGTGCTGCTACTTCGAGAAACAACCCATCCCCGGCAAAGGGATCGAGCAGTTTCACGGCGGGTGTGGCAGGCATAATCAGCGACTGGATGGCGGCATGATGATGCGGTTCGATGGGTAGATAGCCCATGATTATTTTGCTTTCAGCGCGTGCCATGAGGATGTTCCTTTCTGGAATCGAAAAGAGCCGCCTGTCACATTCATGATGGGCAGCTGAAAAACGGATAGGATGAAATTAGGTTGCGATTGGGAGGACGATAATGCCTTGTTCAATGCCGCCCGTGATGAGCCGCGTCCAGGCATCACTATCAAGATCAACTGTGAGCAGGTCAAAGTTTCCGGCCGAGCGTGTCTGACGAACCAGCATGGCACTCTGCCCGGCCTGATACAGGTAAGCCGCCCAGCCATCGAAGACCGGCACTTTGACCAGTTCTGTGACGCAATGTTTGAGTTTCGCCATGGCCTGAGTTTCGCTTGTTCTAAAGATGAAAGTGATCGACTTGCCGCCGTAATTCGGGTTTATTAGTAGATTGTGGCACAGAATGAGCGATGTGAATTTGGCTTCGGGGATGTTCTGCATGAAGTCGTGATACATGCCGCTGTTGCCTTCACCTGCGGTGAGTTCGATAGCCGGTGCATCCCACGGGATACAGTTCACAATTTCGCCTTTGCTGAATTTCGCCCGAATCGCTTCCACTGCCATGCGCGGCCCGCCCATATTGACGTAGACGCAGATACCGTCGTGGATGGCATAGCCGTAGCAGTAGACATTGCCGGTGATACTTCCAGTCAATTCACCGACATAGGATTGTCCAATAACCGCCAATGCACGTTTCTGAGACGAGATCACGGTGTGTAAGACAGGTAATGGTTGGGACTTTGCCTGTACAATCGCGCTTTGTACGTCATCGAGCAGTGTGCCATCTGAGGGAAGAGACTGTGGTTTATACACGCGGATGTGTTCAGGCTCGGCAGTGGCATCAGGTATGGCATTCGGAGCAACATCCGACAGTTTAGGGTTACTGTCTGATATCACTTCAGCAGGCACTTCCTGACGTAAGTCATTTGTGTCCTGCGCTGGCGTTAGGCTTGTTTGGATAGACAGCACATCATGGGTGCTGCGCGATGATTGCGGTGCGAGGTGGACACCCAGAATCCGCTCAGCTTCTTCATCAGAGCAGGGCGCATCGTCCTCAATCTGAATTATTGGTTCTGTTTCGACTGGTGCGCTTTCGGCAATGAGCTGCTGAATGCCAGCGGGGAGTTCCCAACGTAGGGTAGGCAATGTGACGAGTTGTCTCTTAGGATACTTTTTCACAATCCCCCCTCCGAACCGTGCTTGCAGCTTTCACCGCACACGGCTCTCCAGAACTCTTTCTACGTGATTTGGGAATAGGTCTACCAGCATGAATATCCACATGACATGGGTGACATACCACCAACGTTTTGCGTTGAATGGCAATCATGCGAACCACCCATTCGGGTTTTTCTTTTCGTCCCGCCCAACGACGCTTCAGTTCAGCCAGCTTGCGAACGTGATGCACCTGAATGTTGTCCTGTGAACCACATAGTTCACAAGTGTTTGCCTGTAAGCGTTGCACGAGGTCGGTACGAGAAAGGCTTAACTCAAAGGGTTTTTCGTCCTTGAGGGTTTCGTAGCCCACTTTGACGACTTTGAGCGGAATTGCTCCCCAGTAGATGAGGTGTGTCCCACGTTCGGTAGGCACTTCAACTGCCAGTGTTTTGTACTCAAAGCCGTCTACGTTCATGGTGGAGTGATACTTCTGGTAGATTTTTCTGACACGAGTTTTGTACTTATTTGCCAATGTTCGCACGAGGGCTAACTCCATGAGATATTTCAGCTTTTGGAGACGGATACGGTCTACTGCGTACTTGTAGTATTCCGCTAATCCCCGAAAGCGCTGTTGAAAGGTTTCGATGATGTGAGCGTCACTGTAGAATAACAGGGAAGGTTGAGCTATCCCTTTGCCGCCCCTGTAATAGCGTTTGGCATATTCTGTGACCAACCCGTATGGGATACCCAGACGAATGGTGCCGTTGACGCTGCGTTGCAGCACACCTGTGCCTTGACTGCGCGTCATTTTGTCATTCGCCTGTTGGACACTAACAGCGTAGCCCAGAAAGTGAGCGTACTCAGTGCGGGCATGGGTGATAAGGGTCTTTTCCACGCTCATCGTCAGACGGAGCTTTTCCTTTAGGAACGTTCCGATAGCTGTCTTGATCGCCTGAGCTTCTGACTTTGGTCCGATAAAACCCAGAATAAAGTCGTCGGCATAGCGAATGTATTTCAACCGTCGGAAGTTGGGGTCGTGCGTGTCATTGCTGGGCAATTGACGACGCTGGTGCAAGAGTTGTTCAGCCTGTTCATTGTTTTGTTTCTTTCGCGCTCTTGCTGCTGCGTCAGTCAACCGTTTGTAGTCCCGATTGACCTCACGGCGTTTTCCCCGACTGTAGTGTGGGATTAGCTCATCTTCGACAAAGGTATCCAGTTCATGGAGGACGATATTGGAAAGTATTGGGCTGAGTACACCACCCTGTGGTGTTCCGCTGTGTGTTTTGTGATACACCCAATCTTCCATGTAACCTGCTTCTAAGCTTCGTTGAATGAGGTTCAGTAAACGTCCATCGTGAATGTCACGCGATAGAATGTTCATCAAGACCTCATGGTCAATGTTGTCGAAGCAACCTTTGATGTCGCCTTCAATGAACCATGTTGTTGCTGCAAACTTCTGTTTAAGTTGCGTTAATGCGGTGTGGCAACCACGTTCTGGGCGAAAACCATGCGAACTGTCTCTGAAACGAGGTTCGTAATAGGCTTCCAGCACCATTCGCAGCACCTCCTGCATCAACTTCTCGGTGAAGTCCGGGATACCCAGTGGTCTTGTCCCTTTGCGCTTCTTCGGGATTTGGGTTCGACGTGCTGGACGAAAGTAGAACCGTTCATGGCGGAGTAAGTCAATGACTTTTCGCACATCCCGAATGCTAAATCCGTCTGCTGTGTCGTCACTTGTTCCTGAAGTCATAGCGCCTTCGTTACGGCGTATCTTGTCATAAGCTGCGAGATAAAGTTCCTCACAGTACAGACTGCGATACACCCGTGTCAGTGGAATGCGTTGCATCCCCATCTTGCGTATAGCCTGTAAAATCTGATTAGCTTTCTGCATTCGCATACCTCTCTTTCTTTCTACAGGCATGAGTTCCTGATCCCCTTCGCCCTGTAGCTGGTTTATCGCCAGCCGCCCCGGTGGGTCGTTACTCCCACGACTACTATGGTATGATCTCCGTCACCATAGGGTTCGCACCCCGTAGGCGATCCCGTAGTACGATCATGTAAGACGTTTCTAGAGTGACTTAGGGTGTCCTTTCGTGGCTTGATAGGTCTCACTGACCATTGTTCCTGACAGGAAGATTTCCCATTCCACGTCGGCGGGAACGGTGCTGTCAGGTCTCGATCTAAACCGTTGTATCGAGGGAGGGTACTTGTCTCCAACTCACCACTAGACTTCAAACAATCCAGCCTTACCCATATCACTCAGGTCTTGAGGTTCTTACTCTGCTAAACGGTTTCGCAGTTCACCCCGTTTCCAACATGCTATTGTCCGCTGTCCGGTTTCCCTTTCAGGTAAGTTGGATGACCTCACAGGCACTTTCTTCAACCTGCGGTGCGTTTCGCACAATCTTACAAGTCGCCATACGGCGCAACCACATAATACCAGGCGCGGCGTTTGCTGCTGAAGCGTGCGCCAAAGCGTTTCAGGATTTCGCGTTTTGGGTAGGTATCGCCAAGCAGCCACCACCACGGACGTTCCTGTGGATTGCGCTGGCTTTTCTCAGCGTGAATGCCTTCAACTGCCGTTTCTTTTTCACCAGTTGTTGGTGAAACGGGATGATACCCGGATGGATTGAAGTTCGGTCCAGAATGGGCTGTCGGTTCGATGTAGCCGGTACTGCTATTGTTGGGGAGTTCCAACCATTTGCCATCGCGCCAGAGAAACACAGCCGCACGATGGTAGCGGCGTGTCACCGCTTCCGCTTGCGTCAGCTCGGCGGCAGTCACATTGAGCAGCAAATAGCCATGTCGCACTGAAGTGTCCCCGTCAATCTGAACGTAGCGATATGATGCCTGTGCTGATGACACATCCCGCGCTTTTGCCCCATAGAGGGTCAGCAAGGTTTCGCAGGCGGCGCTGGAATAGCCGATTTTGTAAGCACTGACCGTCAATTTCGTTCGAGGGTTTTTCACCCGCTGTGAGCCGTAGGTGTGAACCGCCAGAATATGATTGTCAGCCATGACGAGCCTCCTTGAACTTAAAGGTGACGAGATGCGCTTCTTTGTGACGGCTCAGCATGTAGCCATATCCAACTTTCGTTCCTCGGCTGTCGCCGTTCCAGATAAACATGCCGAGAGTCGCGTTGTCCACCATCCAGCGGTCTCGTGTGTGATAGTGATCTAGCAGATAGCCACCTGCCGCCCGGTAGGTATCCCGCTCGACCTTGACATAGCTGCCATGTGAGCAACCGTTGTTTCGTGGAAAATTGGTGATGCCGACCACCAATACTTTCACTTTCAGCCGACGGCACTCCTGTACCACTACCATATCCACACCGTTCGGGTTGTCTCCGACAATAATCGTGTAGCCCAATTGGTGTGCGCGTTGCACGACACGACGCGCATACGCCAATGCTTCGCGAGTTGAGTGGCGACTGCCAGCGATCATCAGATGTGTGATCGGTTTCATATCAGCCTCACTTCAAAATAAGTGGTCATTTGATGGGGTTTAAAAAGAAATGTTTTTATCAGCGATTGTGAACTTCACCGAGCGACTTAAAACCAATCTGATGACGGTCGGCAACCTTGTGCAGAATATCGACCAGTAAATAGCGGTGGCAGTGTCGTGTGCTGGCATGGGTATCCTTGCAATAGCAGCAGACAATCAACACATCGCTCTGTAACGCATCCAGAAAAGCCACCTGATTCTTCTGATACCGTTCACGCATGAGCTCGGTGTAGTGGTTGGTATAGGTATCCCAATCGATTGCGCCTCGCTTCCAATCCATAACCATCGACCATGTGGGAGCGAACACTGCACCCAACCCGGTCGCACTTTTGATGGTTGTGTCCAATACCCGTTGTCCAATGTGACCGCGATAGCCAATTCGTGCCGTTCCAACCGCGCATATGTGCTGTTTTGTTTCAATCATAGATTTCACCTCTGAGTGTGAAAGTACGAAATAAAACGACCCCACAGCCCTATGACTGTGAGGTCGAGAAGCGCTCATCCGCGCAGGTTGCCGCCTGAATGCGCCCCGGCACGCCCTTGCAGGTGTGACCTCGAGACGTTGGCCGTTCCAGTAGACAGCTTTTTGGTTTCGCTGCCTCATCCACGACGATCTGCGTTCCGATTGCCCATGTGCAGCTTGGCAAAACCAACTGCTCTGCTCCAACAGAGAAGCTGATCCTGCATCACAGGTTCGGGAGCGTTTGGCATAATCTGGACAGCGCGATCATCTATAGGAGACCGTCAACGCACATCGGCGTTGGGCAGTGTTTACAGCGTTGCCCTTTCGAGCGAACGCAGCCTTCACAGCACATCCGTCTGATCGATAACCACTTATGCTTTTGGTAATCTGCAACTTTTACGCAGGTCAAATAGCACGCCGGGGTCGCCCACCTTCACCCAACGGGCGGCATGGTTTTGTCATGAGCCGAAGGCGGCACAAGCCCAAGGCAAAACCATAGCCGTGCCCGCTTGCGGGTATGAAGGGTGGGGTGGCGTGCTATCCTGCGGAATAAAAGTTGCACCAAAGCAAAAGGTTAAGCGAACCAATGGGGCCGGTGGGTTCGCCATCGAATGAGAAGCTGACAATGCAAAACAATTTAGGGGATATTCCCATTGTCCCGTAGTCTTAGAAACCTATTCACGATGATGTGCTCGCAAAGTTTCACTTTCTATTTCAATAATCCTAATATGCCTTATTTACCCATCAACTATGCGCCATTTGGCGGGTTTCAAGCGGAGAGAATCTGGCTAGAATCTTTCCTGTCATCTGAAAACCAGCCTTATGGCTAAAATCTACAGAGGTTTTAATGACAAAAGGTTTGATCATAGTTAGTGAGGAGAATTATGCCGAATGATCAAGTTTCTGAAAAATCGGTTGGTTCGAAAAGGATGTCAATGACATGGATAGTAGTGGCGGTTATAGTAGCATTAATTGTCTGGTTTGTTTATAGTGCGAGCCAGACGTTTGTCATAAAACCAGATAACAGAGCTATGCCTAGTATGAATATGTCAGCACAAGCTACTTCAACAATGCCAGCCAACATGCCTGGCATGGATCATTAATCGCTTAGTTTCAATTGATAAGGAGTCTAGTCATGAAGGTTCGCTACATTGCGTTCGGATTATTTGTGTTTGTTTTGATGGGTCTGATCCTGCCTTCAGCATTAGCTGACGCACCCATAGAAGGGCGAGCTGGTCGCGCCGAAGTGCGTTTTTTGGAGGGGATGATGGATCATCATCAAATGGCACTCGATATGGCACAGGATTGTTTGTTGAAAGCGAAGACAGATACAGTGTTAAAAACGTGTCAAGATATCATTACTGCACAGACTGCTGAAATAACAACCATGGAGGGTTATTTACTAAAGTGGTACAACATCGAGTATAAACCAATGCCCATGGCCGATATGATGAGTATGAGTAATACTGGCGCTATGAACGGAATGCATATGAGTGTAACACCAACGCCTAGTGGTATGGAAGGTATGAATATGCCCGCCACTGACCAATCCATGATGATGGGCATGATGGCCGGATTCAATCGCCTTGAAGGTAAAGATTACGAAGTTGCTTGGCTTGAATCCATGATTGATCATCATGACGATGCCATCCACATGTCCGAACGCTTATTAAAGCGTGACCCTCAGGGACATCCAGAATTGCTCAAATTAGTTCAGGACATAATTACCAACCAGACAGCTGAGATCGATGCAATGGAGAAAATGCTGGCAGGGTAACCGGTAATAGTATTTCTACCAATGTCTTAAACTGACCGTAGCGTTATGTTCTATGTTACACACCACAAATATGCCGCTTGTCCAAGTGGCCTTGGGGTCATGGTGAATGTGACGGAGTGAATCAATAAGTGGTGCTACTCAGACCGATAATCTAAAAAGCAAGCGCACATCAAAGCTAGATGTGCGCTTTTTGTTCAAGTCACCTTAAGTACGCCAGCCATCGTAAACGATCATTGTTCCCATGATCGCTAAAGGCTTTATTGTATTGACCGTATGGGTTATTTTCTCACTCATATAGATTGAGGTCTTATTGCTGAACACATGTAGCCCAAAAGGCATGATTGGCCCGAAGGTCAGCGGATAATAGCTCACATCACTAAACCCATGTTGTTGTAAGTGTCTAACGAACTTTTGTGGCATCACACATTGGTTAAAACGGAGCGCCGACATATCTTTAATGTCCCGTCCGATCAAACGGCGTCCAAGATTGCCGACCACGCGCAGAGGCTGCCTGAACCGGGTAGCGCCTAACATGATGGGTAACGATTTCGGCAAAGCGATTAACAAATCCAATGCTAGGATATTTGGCATTGTCAAAATCAAGCGTCCCCCAGGCTTAAGGACGCGAGCCATCTCAGCTAAAGCTGGTTTATCGTCTAATATATTGCCCAATAAGCCTAAGGCGATCACCACATCATAATATTGATCGTGGTAAGTTAAATCCTCGGCTATCCCAATTTTGAACTCGCATTCAAGATTTCGGCGTTGCGCTTCGTTTTGTGCCCGCTGGATCATTTTGGGCGCTATGTCCAGACCATCGACTTCATAACCCATCTGGGCTAGCTCTAGCACAGTCACGCCGGCTCCGCACCCCACATCCAAAATACGACTTGTGCCTTTTGTTCGCTGTACCAAGTCTAAAACAAAGCCATGTTGTTTTCGCAAGGCGTAGCTGGCAAATGAATACTGATCTTGGTAAACCTCATACCAATAATCGCTCCGTTCATTGAAATGCTCTAGCGTCCGATTTTGTTCTTCGCTATACGGCATTTTATCGAGTTCGGGCATTGTTATTTGTTATCATCACAGTCTATTGATACGAGATCTTAGGCAGGCCGTGAACATGTCTGAACTGCATCCTATCTTGCGAACAGGTAATCAGAGCTCATCACTCATCCGTACGAACAAGTAATGCATCAATGGCGCTGCTAAGTTGTTTCTCGTTGACCCCTGCGTATAAAAACTGAGCAACATTACCATGTTGATCTATGACAAAGGTTTCCGGGACACCCTGCACTCGATAAGCAGTGAAAATCTTTATCCCTATGTCTGGGCCATTCAGATAGGTTATCCCGAATTCCTTGATGAATGCAAGGGCATTATCATCGGTATCGGCATAATCCACGCCAACGAATAACACGCCTTTTTCTTTGTAATGTTCCCAAGTTGCTTGTAAAGCAGGCGCTTCAGTTCGACAGGGAATACACCAACTCGCCCAGAAATTAATGACAACGACTTTACCTCGCTGATCGGAGAGGCGGAATTGTTCTCCATTAAATGTTGTTAGCGAGAAATCAGGTGCAGGACCGGATGTTGGTTGAGTTTCATTACGACGAGACAGTGCCAAACCAAAGACGACGATACTTACCACTACCCCAATGATGAGTACAACAGATCCTATACGTGAAGTGCTTCGTTGGATTTGAATGGGTTCGTCAAGCAAGTCAGCCATTTAATGTCACTTTATAACTTAGAACTGATACAAACTTTTTGTATCAACCATAACATAGGTTCATCACAGCCGATTGCCTTGAGCGCTTTAACCAGCAGAACAGACATTTGTGAAGCACAGCGGAGCGAATCGGCTACTTGTGCGAGTGAGTTAGGCACACTTAAGACGTTCAAAACTTCCACTTTGAATTCGCAAGGAGGTACTTATCGAGCGACACGACGAAAAGCTGCCGCGTCCCTGTCTTAGATAAGACATTCTCTTGAACCGAGCGCAATGGCATTATAGGTACGTTTAGTGCAAGTAAATCCATTTTGCAACTGAAGGTATACCACTACTGTTTATTGCAAACATCATATAATATCCTTGCTGAGCAAGGGAATGAGGATGACCACCATGCGGGGCAGTCAAGGTCAATCTCGTTGGATTTGCATGGTCATGGACGTAAGGCATCTCCAGAACTTTTTGTTGAGTATCAGTTTGGTGCGTTACAGCCATTGGTCTCACAAGAACTACTTTGACGATGCTAGATGCATCAGGTGACTCGATGACAAAATTCTGTCCGTGATGTACCAACGGCGGAGCGGCGGAAATCACAGGTCTTGCTCCACCGAACAAATAAGGGGGACTATATATTTCAATTGTAGAACTATACCATCCCGCCATCATTACTTTCCCGCTCGGTAACAGCATCGCTACTGAATGATAATCTCTAATAGATGGTAATGCCGCCATAGGCGACCACGAATTGGTCTGCGGATTGAAAATTGTACAGGGTGAGTTTGTGCGTTGGATGCCACCACAAACAAACACATTCCCGTCAGGTAGCAAAACCGCGCTGCACAGACTTCGATGTTCGCCATCGGGAAATGCTGTAGATGTACCCCAGTTGGCGGATGGTGACAGTGATGTGGTATCAATGATTTCGTAGGTATTATTTGTGGACGGATCCGAGCCGCCGATCACTAAAATACGTACATAGGGTGCTGTGTTGCTTAACATCATTACAGACATGCCTTTTGTCCGGTCTGGCATAGAAGGCAAAACGGGTGCAATATTATTCCAGACACCGGTATTGGGTCCAGTAAATACAAAGTAAGCGGATTGATCATCTCCCAAGAATGGACCACCACCTGCTCCTGCACTTCCCCAGCCCGTTCTTGAATAAAAAATGTTATGATTGGGTAACAAATGAAGACCGGGGTACAAACTCGGAAATGGCTTGTCGTCACCAAGTGTAACTTCCCTAAAACTGTCGGAAACCTCATCATAGATTTCCATATCACCGCCGCCATGTCCGCAAGTAACCAATAACTCGTGGCTGTTGCCAATTCGCTGGTCACCCATTGTCAAAACGGTCGGATACCACCGTTCGTGTACCATACTGCCAGTGGTTCTGGTCCACATCTTGCTTATCGGGTCAAATTTATAGCCCCATATCGCTTTAGAATTATGTCCATATCCACCACCGCCAACAGCCAAAAACCGTCCATCTGATAGGAAAGAATGGCCGCTGCAAAGCACCGAGTAGCCATCTGTAGCATTTGGTGTGAGGTGGGGTTGGTTAACAGGGTCTTCAAAAGTAGCGGGCGTTATATCATCTGGATTCCAAAGCATCGTCGTTTCATCAGCAGTGATAAAAAGCACTTTACCCGTGTGTAACATCGCCGCGTGAACGACACCATCAATTGAGCCGGGGCCTCTGCGAGGTATGTTTTGGGGGAAAACAGCCCAACTTCCATAAAACATGTTGCTAAAATGGTGCAAGAAAATGTCGAAATATTTTGAGTGAAGATGCGTAATATCCAAAACTTCTTTGAAGTTACGAAATCCTAACGGGTACTCTATATCTCTTACATCAAGAATCTGTTTGGCAATTTCATAATCCAGTATCTGTTTTCGTTTCACTATCATTTCTTCTGGATTGTCTTCATGAATAAAATCACCTTCGCCGTGGCTAGTGGTTACTTTTTCATACATCAAATCTTGTGGATAAACAGCTTCGTTGATGAAGTTAAGGATTCTTCGGTGGGCGGCGGGTGTCAGCTTACCTATTTCAGTTTGGCGGTTCTCTTGCTGAGAATCTTTTGCTGTCTTTGAAACATTTTTTTTGGTAGCCATTACTTGTCTCCCTTATAAACTTGGAGTTGCAAACCGGATTTTCTACAAATGCAATCTGTTAAGTAAGAAACCCACCTTGCTGATAATTATCTTGACTGAGTGTATAACATAACCATACAATATCATACACTACTATATCATAAAGCGCAATCCACTTACGTGACAAATTAAGCCAGTTTAAGTTACCCCGGTGCGAGTGTACTTTCTGCCGTTTTTATTTTTGCCAATTCCGCATCAATTGCTGATGCAAAAACGGCGTAGGGCTGTGCCCCAACGAGCGCTTGACCATTAACAAAGAAAGTGGGTGTTCCCGTAACGCCATAGCTTTCACCGTCTTGGACATCTTTGGCGATTTCCTGCTTGTAGCGTCCACTACTTACACATGTTGTGAATGCTGTCCCGTCTAAATTGAGTTGAGAAGCAAAATTAGTTAGGTCGGCTGGAAGATATTTGTCCTGATTGCTCAACAAAAGATCATGATATTCCCAGTATTTCCCTTGCTCGTTGGCACAATCTGCGGCTTGAGCGGAAACTTCCGCATAAGGATGTAAGCTCAGTATTGGAAAATCACGATAGACAAATCGAATTTTGCCCTCATAATTTTTGCGAAGCTGCTCATAGGTGTCCTTGTGGAAACGTCCACAGAACGGACATTGGAAATCGGAAAATTCAACAATCGTTACCGGAGCATCTTTGGGTCCCCAAGAAGGGTCGTCATCAGCGCTGACGTTAATATTTTGCGGCGCCGCCTGATTTTGTGCCGTTTGCACGGTTGGCGACTTACTGATTCCATCTGCGACTGCTTGGGAAATCGTCTGAAGGGTAAGTTCGTTACCGCGCATTGGATTAAAAACCGTTGTGCCGAGGAGGATACCAACAGCCAGACAAGCCAGTCCAATAATCACGTAATTGAAAGTTGTTCTCGGAATAACAATGACCGCACCCTCTTGTGCATAGGGGCTAGGTAATTGCTCGGCTTCAACTTCAGATACTAACTTTTCTTTATCCCCAGTCTGTGGTTGGATAGAGGGTTCGAATGCCATATTGACCTACTTTGTTAATCTCGATTGATTTTTCTGACGTCGACTGGTTTATGATTTCTTGATGCCCGTTACAACCATCCACCTATGCAGAAACATGTCCGTATTGTCGCGTCTAAAGGGTCGCATCCCGGTCATCTTGCCACCTGTTAGTTCGGCTCTAACGTTATCTTGGATTAGCTTTTGTACTTCAGGTGGCGTTTGAGTTAAATTAAGCCAGCGCGTCAGATCAACCTCAATGTCACGCGTTGTTCCTTGCACCGCATCAAATTCTGCCTCGGCTACGATATTTAATAATGCGTTGGCACCAATTGCAGTCGTATGTGAAGGATCACGGAGACGTTCAAAATGATTGTAGGCTGCCGCGAGTTCGAGGTTGTCTGGACTCACCAAATCAATGACTGCAATTCGTCCACCGAGCTTCAGCACACGGTTCATTTCGTGCAGGGCAGCGATGGGAGTTTCAAAGTGGTGCAGTGAAAACCGAGTCACAGCCACATCAAAACTGGCACTGGGATAAGATAAATTTTCAGCAGTACCTTGTTCGAAATGGACATTCGTGATGCCTGATTGCTGTGTTTCCAGCTGTCCCTGTTCGATCATTGCCTGGGTTAAATCTACGGCAATAACTTCTTGTACATGAGGGGCAATTGCACGGCTCAGATGGCCTGTACCTGCCGCGACATCGAGAACCTTATCTTCTGGTTTCAACTCGATATGGTCTAGTATCCATTGTGTATAATCCGGGTTCGCTATCGTATGGTGTTGACTGAAAATGGCTGCTTGCCTATTGAATTGCTCTTGAACTTTATCGTGCTGGTTCATTGCTTTCTTTCGCTTTCTTTTGGAGCATAAGAATTAAATATTTAAGCCACGTTCCCTAGCATTCAATAGCTTCCAACGTAGTTTTTCTGTGGACTCGGCCAGCGTTTCGTTAATGTAAGGATAGGCAAACCAGACGATACCAACTGCGAACATTATTCCACTGATGAGACGCATCCATGAGTTGAAAGAGCCAAAAGCATCACCCACATAAAACCAACTCGGCAGCCGATTTGCCGTCAGTTCCGCAAGCCAAGGATTGTTGTAGCGAAATCCACTTGCTAATCCACCGGATAAGTCACTCAGCATGTGGGTTAGTCCGTCAACAAGCATGGGCAGAAGCAGTAAACCCAATACAATGATGTTCAAGGGGCGAATACGGCGGCGCTGACGTAACAATCCATAGACCATACCTACAATCCATACTCCCCCGTACATGTAGACCATACGATCTGACCATGCTACCTTCCAACCAAGGTTGTCGTTGCCGATAAATCCGCGTAGTAACAGGGTATCGGACAGCATTTTCCCCGTAAGCGGAAGGGGCAACTGAGCCATGTTGTACATCGGTTGTGAACCAAACAGGAAATAGGATCGCTGAGCCATTTGATGGCACAAGGTGCTGTAAATGCCATAAATGACTTGGGCTGGAACAGTCCAACCTACGTGCATGAAAACTGGTGCGAGGAACGGCGCAATGACCAGTACTCCCATTCCGACCGAAAGGATAATAATCCAATGATCGAGACCCCACAATACGGCACGAAGCGCTTTCGTTGTGCGTTGGGCTGAAATGGTCGTTCGTTCGATAACTGCTTGATCTGCCATATACTTCTCAATCACATTTCTCTAACGGCTTGACCGCTTAAGTATCCAATATATGCCGGGACAAGCGGCAAGACACAGGGCGAAAGAAATGACAATAATCCGGCAATGATTGCGATGAGGTAGTTCGGGGTGCTTGCTCCCCCTAGCGGCAGATCGATATAGAGTCCGTAACGCTGTGCCCAAATGGAGATCACCGACATCTGGTTAGTCAGGAGCAATACGCCAATAATGATAAGAAGCAAACCGCTGACAATCTGAAGTTTACGAATATGCCGTCGGAACCGTCCCACTAAATGTGTTGCGCGGTCTATTCCCAATCCGATTATCAAAAAAGGTATTCCTAGTCCAAAAGAATACCCGCTGGACAAGACCATCGCTTGCCCTGTCGTCTGCTGGCTGAAACCTAAAGTCAAGATTGCGCCCAATGTTGTTCCAATACAGGGTGTCCACCCGGCAGCGAAAAAGACCCCCATTAGCAGTGATGATGCCACTCCGGCTCGGCGGCCAACATTCTGCTGAGGTCGGGTGTCATAATTTAAAGATTCAATTTTGACGATACCAAGATTAAACAAACCAAATACAATAATGACAATCCCACCAATCTGTCCTAACAGTGACTTATATTGGCTAAAAACCTGTCCGACGACGGTGAATGCTCCTCCCCAGCCAACGACGAATGTGATGGAAAATCCCAACACAAATAGAATGGCATGGACAAAAGTCCTCATCCGTTTTGACGGACGTGTATTTAGGGAATTGGCAGGCGAGGATGTGGCATTTTCTATCATAAAAATAATTCTCTACTGGTTAATGAGTTGGATTGTCGCTTCATTTGTTTATTTCTTTAACAACGCATTTACACCATCATCTATTTGCTGCTTCGACATTGCACCGATTTGTACTTGATCGATATTCCCCTCACGATTCACAAATACAGTCATGGGTATGCCGGGATAATAGTAAAGTTTGTCTGACACCGTTCCGTCAGTGTCGAGTAAAATCGGATAGGACACATGGAATTCTTTTACAAATGTAGTAATGTCAGGCATTTGATCTTGATCGGTTAAATTTACCCCCAGAATCACAAAGCCTTTTTTTCGGTAATTTTCATAGGCTTTTACTAATTCAGGCATTTCGATGCGGCAGGGCTGACACCAACTGGCCCAGAAATTGATTAACACCGCTTGTCCGGCATAATCCGAGAGGGAAACACTTTTGCCACCCAAATTATTGAGGGTGAAATTTGGGGCTGGTTCGCCTATTGTCAGACTTGGAAGGGACTGTGAAATTAAATTTTGTGAGGTTCCAATAACAACGGGCGTTTTGACTATGAGTGTATTGGTTGGCTGAGGAAGATTTACTATGGCGGGCAACGTTGTTACGGATAAAGCAGTAATTGTTGCAGGATCGTTTGATCTGGGTAACAGATCTGAAAAATAGATGAAGGCAAAACTGGTAACTAGACCCAGCACAAGTAGTCCAATTACAATAAAAGGGAAAGTACTTGGTTTGTATCGTGGTTTGATAATTCTGGGTTCGAGTTTCAAGTATGCCCTCATTGCCTAGGGATCACGGGCTCTTTCTACTACGCGATTGTAGTATTTCAATTTAAGCCTGTCAAATGAGTATTGAATGATGAGACACAGGTTGTTCAAACTATGAAAATGCAGAAGATTCCCCATACTATTGCGATGCTCAAAACCAATTTGCTAGCCGAAATTGTTTGAGAGACGGAGCGTTCTCCAAGCAATGCAGCAATACGTGCTTCATTCGCGTTTATGCCGGCCACACTTATTTCATATCCAATTGGCTGAGTTTGGGGAGTATAGGTCAATAATCGGTGGAGTGCGCCAGCCAGTGAAGATTTTCCTACTTTATGGATAGCATAATCATCCGCATTGAGTTCTAGCTTGAGTTTAGCTTGAGATCGCCATTCACGAATCACCGGGAGGAAAAACAATGTCGTGCTAATCGATTCAATTACTAAAATCCGTAAAGGATCAAATCGTTGCCGATGAAAATCTTCATGAAAAATAGTTGCTCGGAGTTGAGATAGGGAAAGCAAATTTATGAGGCCTGTACTTAGGCATATACGGGGATGTAAAAATCCAAAACAAAAGACGAAAGGCACTGACGACTGAATCAGAACAATATTTGATATATTTATTCCTGACTCAGCAATAAGTTTTTCGATGGGCATAGGGAATTCGGCTGGACTAATATTGAGAAATTCTTGTGTGTACCGAAATGTTCGCCAGATCTGTCTAATGAGAACAACTATAAACAGTGTTAAGAAGATTATGCCTACCAATATTCGTTTCGCCGGTATCAAGATAAAACACCAAGTCATAAACCAATTGCATAAAGTAGCTAAACTCGCAAAAACTACTATGGGTAAAAATAATCTGATGAGGAACATCTGATGATTATATTTATGCTTGTTCGTCATTATCTTTCTCGATCTCGCGCCCAAGCTCAGCCAAGCGATTGAGGGTATGAGGAGATATCCCATCTAATTCTTTGATGAACTCCGCCACTGCTACATCGCCAAAATCCCTTAGTAATGCCCTAACGACGTCACCTACTGCTGCGGCTTCAGCTTCCTGGCGCGAATACACGGTCCGATAAAAAAACGCTCGTCCGCGTTTTTCAGCTTTAAGCCAACCTTTTTCTACTAGTCGACTCATGACAGTCATCACAGAGGTATAAGCCAGATTGTGCTTCTGCTTGTTAAGAGTAGCCAAAACATCAGCTACATTGAGGGGTTCTCGCTCCCAAATCACTTCCATAACGGCGAGCTCTAACTCCCCTAGAAATTTTTGTAGCCCTTGCCCAGGTTTGTTTTTTATCTTCCGATACATATTGTCCGGCATCGTCGTCGCCTCCAAATACGACACGATTGTAGTTGAAAACGCCACCACCCACAAAATCTTGATCAATAGCTCGATTTGCTAAGCAACCATTACAATTTTAAGCCTCAGGTCCAATCCATCATAGATTACACACATTCTCAAATGTCTACAGCTTTTAGACGACGGCAAACGGAAGGAACTCCGACAGCATAATATATGATTGACAGAACTGATATGTTCGATATGATGCGGCGCTCCGATGTCAATTTATTGAAACCGGAAGATTAGATAAACCTGCAAAGAGTCACGACCCTTTAAGGTAAATTAGTGTGATTATCACTACGAAAATCAGCGCCTGCGCTTGAATTTTGTCTCAGGAAACTCGACAATTTCGCCATCATCTCCGATCGTAAAGCCTTCGTAATCGGAATTGAACTCATCGTTTTTACGCTTTGTTGTCGCCTCACATGGCTTTTGGGACAGCGCAAACCGACCCACAGCAACTACCGCTACAATAACCCCCATCAATATGACCAAGCCCATTCCCATACCACTCATCATTGTCTGTGCTTTTTCTTTATGTAAAAGGGGATGATATTAGATCATCCCCTTTGCTTCTATGTGTATGAATCTACTTGGTTACATTAATGACCATGGCTAGTCCACCCGGCTCTACACCGTCATTCGTGACATGATGCAAGATATGGCAGTGAAACAACCATGTTCCGGGTTCTGTTGCCACGAACTCGATATCATAACGTTCTCCGGGGGCTACACTCAGCGTATCTCGTGTCTGACGCGCACCTTCTGGAACAGGATAGCCGTCGATAGCAACAACTTCAAACGGCATACCATGTAAGTGCATTGGGTGAATAAACTGCCCGATACCGACTAGTCGTAGATGTACTCGCTGGCCAACCTTTACATTGATAGTATCTGTTGACGGAAAGGCATGACCATTGATGGTGAAGTAGTTAGGTTCAGCACCACTCATCGGCATGGCGGGAAACGTTTGTCCATTGATAACACGCCACTCTGACAGCATTAGTGTGGCATCGACGTCTGGCGCAGGTGCTGTGGGCTGCTTAGGGTCGATAATGAAGGGCGCATACAAACCCAAACCAACCTGAACATCGCTATCGTAGTGTGAGTGATACATAAATGTTCCAACTGGCCCCGCCGTAAACTCATAAGTGAATGTTGCACCGGGCTGAATAGCTTCCTGTGTCACGCCAGGCACACCGTCCATTGCATTCGGAACATTTATTCCATGCCAGTGAATGGTAGTTGGTTCAGGTAAGTTATTAGTGAAATTGATGCGAACACGATCACCTTCCGTTACACGAATCATTGGGCCGGGAACAGTACCGTTGTAAGTCCACGCAGTTACAGACACGCCATCGAGAATCTTCCAGATCACTGGCTCAGCAGTGAGACTGAAGATTTTGACCCCATCTTTTAGTTGATAATCAAGCGGTTGTCCACCAACACTCTGCGTTGCGGGTGGGACGTTCTTGCTGCTAATGGCTTCCATTGAATGTCCCCCACCCATATCCATGCCGCCCATTGGTGCTGGAGTAGCTGTGGCGCTTGTCATGTCCATGCCTGACATCGTGCTACCGGACATCATCATATCCATCATGCTACGCATTTGTTTCATCTGGGCGCGCATCTCGTCCGACATATTCATCGACAGCATCGTGTCCATCATGCTGTTCATATTTTGCATCATGGTGTTCATATCCATGCCCGACATCGTGTTGCCGGACATCATCATATCCATCATGCTACGCATTTGCTTCATCTGAGTGCGCATCTCGTCTGACATAGGCATCGACAACATTGTGTCCATCATGCTGCTCATGTTTTGCATCATGGTGTTCATATCCATGCTGCCCATTTGCCCCATTCCGGTGTCTGCTGACGTGTTTGGTACGGGGGTGGCTGTAGTCTCTGCTGTCGGATGGTGTCCCGCATGAGCATCAGTGGATTCACTAGGCTGAGGTATTGCCAGCGCTATTTCTGGTGCAGAAGCCGTGGCTGCAGCGAGAGGAGAGAAACTGATCCCGTTTGGTCCCAAACCAGTTGGGACGGTAGTTGTTACCTGCTGCGTGGTTAGATCAACGACAGCGGCGTTATTTCCGTAGATATTGGTGATGTAGGCATAATGTCCTGAGGGTTCTATGACAACGCCATGTGCTCCCTTACCAGTTTCAATCGTGCGGACAACTGAAAAAGTCGTTGTATCTACAATTGAGATAGTAGTGCTTGGAATGCTCTCTGTCCCTTGGTTTGCGACCACCACAAAGCGGTTGTCTGGAGTCACGAATACCTGAACCGGACCAACTCCAACATCTACCTTGCCAACCAGTTTGCGAGTTGCTGCATCAATTTTACCTAGGGCGTTTTCCCCATTGAGGGAAAAGTAGACAAATTTATTGTCGGGCGAAAAAGCAACCTGAACTGGACGCTGACCAACTTCGATATCGGCCACTTTGTTATTGGTTGCTGTGTCGATCACACTTAAGGTTGAGCTGTTTACGTTCGCAACGTAGACCCATCGTCCATCTGGGCTCGGGCGCAATCCGTGTGGGAACTCTCCTACTGGGATTGTAGCAATAGTTTTCATGGCTGCCGCATCGATGACGGTAACAGTATTATCATTCCCATTTGTTACGTAGGCATAATTGCCCTCTGGATTAACAATAATATGGGCTGGGTGATCTCCTGTAGGAACTGTACCCAACAGGGAGTAGGTAGTTGCGTCAATCAACAATGCTGTAGAATCATGTCCGCTTACAGCCCAAACTGTTTTACCATCCGGCGATACTTGGAGATTGTGTGGTCCTTCGATACCCGTGAGGGTTGTGATAACTTGGTTTGTACTGGCATCAATAACCGTGATACTGTTGCCATTTTCATTGGCTACCCAGATCGTTCCCTGAATAACATCGTTTGCGGCTGAGACTGGTGATGCAGTTGAAATTGACACTCCCAAGATGGAAAAGAGTAGGGCTAATCCTGCGATGAATGCAACTCCAGCGGTTCGCTTGAAAGACTTTGTGTTCCTCATGTTTATTCCCTTATCCGATAAATCTCATAGATACTACGCTCTACCTTAAATCACGTTGATAGTCGTTGTCACACGCCGTTTCGCGGGTCGGCTTATACGCCATTTGGCGTGTTTCATCCTCAAAATGAACGATGGTGATTGTCACAATCTGTGAGCTTGTTACTAGACATTCACATGAGGAAATGCGATACCGGTAATGCGCCAAATGGCTCACATTCACCCCGCTGAACTACGCATGGCAGGCTACTAAATACGCTATATCCTAAAAATAAGAAGCGGAATTATCGAGGAAGTGAAAAAATTATGAACGTTCCTCTAGCCCGACGCAATCTATTACATGACCGGAGCAAACTCATTCTCAGTGTGTTGGGTGTCGCGGCATCTTTGACACTAATTGTGTTACTGCTGGGTTTCCGAAATGGACTTTATAAGGCAATAACAGCCTATCTTGATAATATTTCTGCCGATTTGCTGGTCACCAAAAGCGGTATACAGGGCGCATTTACAGCCAGCAATCTCCCAATTACACTTCACGATACGCTCGGGGCAACCGCTGGAGTGGTTGAAATAGACCATGTGCTGGTCGGTGAATTCATCTTTTCACAGGGAAACGTCAAAATGCCAGCCGTTCTCGTTGGCTATAACATCGAAAATGGCATCGGCGGTCCGTGGAAAATGAGTGAGGGGCGCGGCATACAAGCTGACGATGAGGTCGTATTCGACGCCTCCTTAGCCCGGAAAGCGGGGATCAACATCGGCGACAAAATCACGTTACTCAATCAACCATTTCGTGTTGTGGGTTTATCTCGTGAAACTGTTTCCTGGTTAGCAGTTTACCTGTTTATTTCTCGAAGCGCTGCCGAGAAAACCCTCCAACTCCCTGGCATCGCCAGCTATTACGCCCTTCGCCTGCCGCCCGGAAGTGATTTGACAGCAGTCGCAAATGCCATCGAGAAGCAGTTTCCGAATGTCGAGGTGTTTAGACCCAACCAGAAAACGGATGCATCTGTGAAGATTGTAGCAACAGTGTTAGATACCCCGATCAACTTGATGCTCGGGATTAGCATTGTCATTGGCATCGCGGTCATGGGTCTGACGGCATACACCACCATTGTTGACCGGATGCGTGAATATGGAGTATTGAAGGCAGTTGGGGCCACCGGGGAATGGCTGTATCGTCTGGTCATCACCGAAACGTTCTATCAAGCTGGACTGGGCTTCACGGTCGGGACCATTTTTTCGTATGGGGCTGCTCAAATCATCATGGTTCTGTTCCCGCAATTTATTATCATCATCTATCCCGAAACGTTGGCGTTGACAGGAGTCATCGCGCTAGTGATGAGCGTCTTGGCCGCTCTGCTGCCAATTCGCCGCCTGGGCGCAGTTGACCCTGCTGTTGCCTTTAGAGCTTGATGGAGCAATATCATGTTCAAATTAGCCTGGGCCAATCTCATCCATGAACGTGTTCGGCTGGCAATTAGTGTCGGGGGTGTGGCGCTGGCAATACTACTCATCCTCATTTTGAACGGTTTTTTTGCCGGCTTCCAGCAACAGGCCGTAAGCTACATCCGCAATCAGCCAGCGCCGCTATGGCTGGCCCAGGCTGGGATCGAAAATATGCATATGGTTTCTTCAATGTTGCCTACTGATGCTCTCATGCGCGTGACGCAGGTACCCGGCGTCAAAAAGGCCGTCGGCGTATTGTACGCCACTATAGCAGTACAAGTGGGCGACGCTCTGGTGCCGAGTTATGTCTTTGGGATAGACCCCAATGATCCCTTCGGTGGCCCCTGGTTATTATCGGAGGGGAGCGCCGCGGTGTCCATGAATGATATTGTTATCGACCAAACGCTTGCTCGACGCTATGGCATTCAAGTGGGCGATACGGTCAATATCCTGGGATATAAGCTCACAGTCAAAGGGTTGAGCAAAGGCACGTTTGGCATCGCCAGCAACATGGTCTTTGTGAACAAAACAGCCTTGGCACTAGGTATGGGCGTCAGTCCACAAGCTGCCAGTTACATCATGATTCAGCCCGAACCCACAGCCAAACTAGACACCCTGACCGCCTATTTGCGCACAGTTGTACCGGAAGCCAATATCATGAGCCAATCCTTTTTCCTAGCAAGGGAGCAGGATTTGACTCAGCAAATGAGCGCGGATACCCTGCGCGCGATGAACACGGTAGGCTACATAGTTGGGCTGTTGGTGATCGGCTTAACCATCTACACCGCGACGGTAGAACGTGCCCGCGAGTATGGCATCCTGAAAGCGATTGGTGCTGATAACAGGCAACTTATTGGGATTGTTCTCATCCAAGCTTTTATTGCGGCAGCTATGGGCTATTGGTTGGGTGTAGCGTTGTCGTACGGGATTGTGGCACTCGTGGATCGCATTTTCCCGGATGTCGTCATTTTGATCGAAACGTCAAGTTGGTTGGGAGAGATTCCAACTCTGGTGCTTATTGTCGTTCTAGCAGCGCTATTACCCATCAGCCGTGTAACGCGCACCGACCCCATGATCGTCTTTCAGACATAAGAGGTAACAAATTATGAATACGGTTCTTGAACTAGAGAATGTCAGCAAAATATACGGACGTGGGCACACGGCGGTGAAAGCAGTAGACAATGTGAGTTTACAGGTAAAGCCGGGTGAGATTGTGCTTATTATGGGACCTTCGGGCAGTGGCAAGACGACGCTGTTGAGCATGGCCGGGTTGCTGATGCATCCGACAGATGGACATCTGTGGATGAACGGCCAGGAAGTGACCCAATTCAACGAGCGCCAGTTGCCTGCCTTGCGATTGCACAATATCGGTTTCGTATTTCAAGCCTATAACCTGCTCGCAGCCTTAACAGCTCTGGAAAATGTCGAGGTTGTGATGAATATGGCAGGTATCAAAGGCAAAGCCGCGCGCACTCGTGCTATTGAGTTATTAGCCATGCTTGGCTTGGAACACCGGCTAGACCATTTACCAGCCGATCTCTCTGGCGGCGAGAAACAGCGTGTGGCTCTAGCCCGCGCGCTGGCAAATAATCCACCGCTGATTTTGGCTGACGAGCCTACAGGCAACCTAGACAGCAAGATCGGACGTGAAGTGATGGAACTCTTATGCAGTGGAGTGGGCCGGGAGCAGGGAAGAGCGATTGTTATTGTGACTCATGATCACCGTCTGCACGATATTGCCGACCGTATAATGTGGCTGGAAGATGGAAAACTTAGCGAAAAAGAGAAGTACTGGAACGGTGACTAATCGGAATACCACAATAATCCTTGAGCATTTCATATTCCAGTACTTTTCGAGGCATGAAACATGGAAAAAGATGAGACAACAGCCCCACATACAGGCGAAGCGCGCAGACGCCATCTGATGCGTCTGCGGAAGGAGATGGCGATTCCACACAATAAGAAGGTTAATGAATATATCCCAGCGCACTCTTCAAAGAGAAAATCACGGCTGGTTCAAATCCAGTGGATGTCAATCAAACATAAACCTTCTATCGGAAAAATTATTGTTTTGATCGGTACTGTGTTGATGGGTCTGTTCATCCTTACTCATGTACTCGCCGGGCAAATTTTCCCCAATATCTGGGCATTGGGCATACCTATCGGGAATATGGCCGTTGATGCAGCCGAAGCACGACTTCGTGCAGCATGGCATAGCCAAGTTCAGATTCAACTGGTGGATGGTGACCGGGTATGGAAGGTATCCCCCGATGACATCGGTTTGCACCTCGATGCCAAAGCGACAGCGGAAATCGCGCGCAGTGTGGGGATAGCCGGCATTCCGTTCGGATATAATATCAAACCAGTCATCAGTGCCGATCCAGTTACAGCTCGTACTTATCTTTCAAGTTTGACGAATCGGGTCAAGATCGAACCGTACAACGCCGGATTTGAATGGCACGATGACCAATTCGTCGGTGTACCCGGACGCTCAGGACGCGATTTAGATATTGATCGGACCTTGGCTAATTTGACGCAAGCGCCAACAGATGTTGTTGTCCAGCAGCGACTTGATCTTGTCGTATTGCCTGTGTCTCCGCAAGCAGCAGATCCGACACCCTACGTAGAACAAGCCCGTCAATTGACCAGTCAACCTTTCGCACTAGCCGGATACGACCCATTCCGTGATCAGTCGATTACATGGACAACCACCCGTGAAGCTTCCACATCATGGCTGGAAGTCAGCAGCACCGGATTGAATTTGCGCGAAGAAGCATTCACACCTTTTCTAGAAGCACAGAATGCGAACTTACATAGTGCCGAAGCAGATCGCTACCTAGATCCTACCGAAACTATTGAAGCACTGCGACAAGCCATTGGTCATCAGAAAAATTCAGTGGGACTAAGAATTCGCTATCACCCACTGACTTATACCGTGGTGGCGGGCGACACAGGCTATCGTATTGCTCGCAAAACGGGCATCCCGTTTTACTTAATTCGAGATGCGAATCCGGGATTCGATTTGGGTGTTTTATCACCGGGAGATACAGTGCAGTTGCCGTCCCGTGATGTCACAGTACCGCTAGTACCGGTGAATAATAAGCGCATTATTGTCAATTTGGATACCCAGTATTTGTATGCCTACGAAAACGGACAGCAGGTATTTAGTTGGTCGATTTCATCCGGCATCGAACAAGCCCCAACATCACCCGGTATTTTCCAAATTCTGAGCCACGAGCCTGTTGCATATGGCAGCAGCTATACCCTATGTGGCGATACCGGTTGTGGTCAATGGGAAATGAAGTGGTTTATGGGCATCTATGAGGTGACACCGGGATTGATCAATGGTTTTCACGGTGGAGTTCTTCTGCCCAACGGCGCTTATCTTGGCGGTGGTAATGTGGGTAAGCCCTACACGCTGGGCTGCATCATGTCGCAAAACGACAACGCACAAAAGCTTTACGAGTGGGCGGATGAGGGTACAATTGTCGAGATTATCTCGAGCGAATTTCCACCACAAAGCGATGTAGCACGTTTACAAGCCGGATAATTTTGAAGCCTTAACAGGAATTTCGATGACGAAAATGGACGGCAGTTTTATTCCCGCTCTAAAATTTCATCGGCTAACATCTCTTTATGACCCATTAGTTCGCTGGACAACTCGCGAAAATACCTTTAAACGCTTTCTGGTAAAGCAGGTACAGCTATCGCCTAACCAGTGGGGATTGGATTTGGCGTGTGGGACAGCAACCCTCGCTCTATTGATCAGAAAAACATATCCTCAATCATACATTGTTGGGATCGACGGGGATGCAAAAATTCTGAGGATGGCACTGCGCAAGGTGTCTGAGTTCAATGCGAATATTTCTTTACTTAGGGGACTTTCTTTTGAACTTCCTTACCCAAATGATTCGTTTTCTGCTGTGTTCTCTACCCTCTTCTTCCATCATCTCACACGAGAAAATAAGCAGCGCACTATGCATGAAGTGTTGCGGGTACTCCAGCCAGGTGCTGCTTTATATATCGCTGATTGGGGCAAAGCACAGAACCTGCTTATGCGGACTGCATTTCTTGCAGTTCAATTATTAGATGGTTTTGAAAACACTACTGATAACGTCCGGGGTCTACTGCCTGATTTACTGGCGGACAGTGGATTTATTCAGATCCATGAATTGCATCACTATATGACCTTGTTAGGAACGATATCGGTCTATAAGGCGCTAAAAGCGAAATAAGCCACAACTCCAGACTTCTTAAACTGAAGTCGGAGTTGTGCATTGCAGCCGGGCAAGTGTTTATACAGTTGCTAGTATCAGCAATCCCATCACCACAACCCCGCTTCCGAGAGCAAGGCGTACCCACTCTTTATGATGCAGATTCCAGTGTGCGATGCGGTTCAGCGTGGGTCGGGCGGAGGCCGCAACCAAAATAACGATCAATGGCAGAATGAAAACCATGTTGTAGAGAACTAGATAGCCATAGCCTAGCAAAGCTGTTGGTTGGAGCGCAAGTAAACTCAATACAGCTAGGTACACTGCACCGCTGCACGGCACGGTGCATAAACCAATCAAGAACCCCCCGGTTACGAGAGCCGGAATGGTCGCTTTATGTCCCATCTGGTGAGCAACCTGTCCTATACGTCCCGGTGCCTGCAACCGCCAGCCCAGATCAGGCAGGAAATAATCCTTGAGCATCCATAATCCCAGCAGGATTGCCACCAACGCACCAAAACGAGCCGGGACATGCTGTTTGGTAAAGAAATCAAAGGATTTCAACAAGCCGATTCCCAACGCTAAATAAGTAAGGAAAACGGCAGCGATATAAATGCTGCCCATACTCAACAATCTGGAGCGAAGCGCTTTCACATTCTGTTCACCCACCTTCAAGGTGGGTGTCAGTGCTGTTATAAAGAGCAGGAGAACAGTGAATGCGCAAGGATTGATCCCATCGATGACACCCGCAGCAAGCACAGTAGGTAAAGTGATCTGGGGTAAGTACATCTGCATCGCCTCAGATGGCGCATTGGGATGCCAGAAACCCGCCAGAGCCAAAGCGCCGAAACCGATGATGCTCAGGATTGAAAGAATGGTAATCTGACGTAGACGAACGCTCATAATTACGCCTCCACAATCAGCGTGCCTTGCATAGTGGGATTGGCGCGCCCACCACAGCAAATGTCGCAATAGAAGGTGTATGTGCCAACTTTATCCGGCGTAAACGTGACCGAGTTGTTCCCCAGAGGTGGTGCAATCACACTCGCGCCGAACTCATCTACGGCCCACTGATGCTGCCCCCCACCGTCCGTATGATGGGAATTGTCTTGGCTAGTCAGACGCACCGTTATCGGCTGGCCTACCTTAACTCGAATCTCATTCGTGTTAAATCCCCCCATTGAGGCACTAATGTCAATGGTGTTTGCAGCAGGGGCAGGAGTCTTTGATGAAAATGCCGAGACTAGTAAGTATCCGGCTGTACCTAGAACCATGACGACAATCACGGCGAATGTGAGAGTGCGAAGTCGTGATGGTGAAGTCTGACGGACGGGTTGGTTCCTTCGGGCATGGGATTTCATAATGAACGATCCTTTCAACAGGGAAAGGCAAAGAAGTCACCGGAGCCAATTAAATTAAGCTGGAGGCCCCTGATTGACTATTGCCGTTCCTTATTCTTTTTATTCGGTGTAGTCGTTCAGGGAATTATTCAGGAGCGCCGTCTAGCGTAGAGATTACCCGCCAAATGGCTTATGTGGGCATGGTAATGGTGATAACTGTGCCCTGCGTCGGCGATGAGATAATTGTCATTTGACCGCCGATGAGTTGTGTCCGTTCTCGCATTCCCATTAGCCCGAAATGACCGGTACGTGTCAGCTCATTTAAGTTGGGAGGTACCTCGATCCGATGCCATCAGCGCTGACTCGGAGGATGACGTTAGGGTTAACAAAATTGAGTTCTAGCAACACGTTCTGTGCTTTTGCATGGCGACGAGCGTTATTCAGTGATTCTTGAGCAATGCGATAGAGAGCGAGTTCTTTATCCGCTTTAAGGCGGCTGGGAGCAGTGGCGATTTGAAAAACTGCTCCCGCTTCACGGGTCAATATTTCCAGTGCTGGCACCAGTCCCAGTTCCTCCAAATATACAGGTCGCAGGGCACGGCTGAAACGCCGTACTTCCTCGATAGCATCGGCAATTATCTGCCGCAATTCAATGACTCGGCAGCCGAGATTGATGAGATGGAGAAAATGCTATCCAGTGTCGCAGGATAAACACTAATAAAAGCTCTATCAAAACGGGGGATAATACTAGATTATCCCCACCTATGTGTGAAACTAATCGGTCAAATTGCTTATTAGCATTTGCGTAGCGGATTCTACGCCATTATTTGAGATACCCTGTATCCAATTAACGGCAAAATCCTAACGATGCCCCTCCGGCCAAACCAAGATAGGCATGTTAACGACTACACCGGGCTGCTCAATGATGACTTCACCATTTTTTTCTGCCGCCAGAATTTCACGAATACTAGTTAGTTCGCGTGCTTGTGCGTTTCCCTGCCATGTCACAAGGTTGAGCGCACGCAGTGGTGTATAAGCTTCGTCGCCAGGCACGCTGTCAAACACATCGGGTTGAAAGCCGAGTGGCCCCATAGCTTTAATTCCGTTAGTAAACACATATACATTGCCGAGCAGATCTTTAGGAACTTCAGCAAGGCTTGGGACAACCATCACATCTGTTCCCATCATATCAGTCAGAACTTTGGCAACTCCCTTATCGGAGGCTTCAGGGTGAACAAAGTAGACTTCCCCGCCATCGTAGTAAGCCAATGCCATCGGCGCGAAATCATTGACGGAATACTTGGTTCCCATTTCCATGTTTCCCGTTGACTCTGGAGTAGCAGTGACACTCGTCATATCCATGCCAGACATCATATTGCCAGACATCATCATATCCATCATGTTACGCATTTGTTTCATCTGGGCACGCATTTCGTCTGACATGTTCATTGACAGCATTGTGTCTATCATGCTGCTCATGTTTTGCATCATGGTGTGCATATCCATGCCGCCCATTTGCCCCATTCCGGCGTCTGGTAAAGCGTTTGGCACTAAGGTGGCTGTAGCTTCGGCTGTTGGATGATGTATTGCATGTGAATCTGGAGTGGGTGTGAGCTGTCCATCTTGCGCTTGCACTGCCGTAAAAATCAGCAGGACGACCATTAAAGCGAGTACAACTGTTAGATTCCGTTTCATGTTGATGATTTTCTCCTAAACAGAATAGTTTGTATACTTACAATAAACTGCTTAGGTCTATCTGTCACACGCTCTTTCGCGGGTTCTGGTATACGCCATTTAGCCTATATTCAATGGGTGAATATTATTATGGTGCGCCAACTTATCACTTATGCCGCGTATAAATAGGCGATTTTCCTGCTCAAATAAGGATATGCAGAATGCTGCGATACCTATTCCGAACAGAACACCGGAAATGAGACGCATCCATAAGGTCACACTAGATTTCAGCCCGTTGAAAAAGGCGTCAGGCGAACAGGATCACTGCGTCACGGCAAGCAAAATACCCACTGAAAAGGAGATCGCAGGGCGGCGCTCCCCGCTGGTTTGAGGGGTTTTCTCCATGTTTTCCCCTTCAGTAATCGCTTAATGTTCTGTCCCGCTGCCTTCATGACCCCTTCAACGTTGACTTTCTCCAATCCCCTCAGGCGAAACCGCCTGCCTTCATGCCATTGTTTGGCTTCACCAAAGAGCGGTTCAACCCAAACCTGTCGTTTCCGCAGCGCCTTTTTGTAGGCTTCGGTTTCGCGGTAGCTCTTGGCTCGGTCAAGATAGGCTTGGAAAAAGGAGCGGAAGATGTGACGACCACTTTTACTGTCGGTACATTCCGGCTTCAACGGACAGGCATTACAGGTGGCTGCGTCTGCGATGTACGGCAATACCTGTTCACTCTTGCGGCGAACTTTGAGTGGAAGTTCTTCTCCCTGTGGACAGACATACACATCACGTTCAGCCTCATAGTGAAATCGCTCGGATGGGTAAAACCCGCTGCGCTGCCCCAAGTCGGAGGTCGGCAGATAAGCCCGAATACCGTCTTGTTCCAGCCCGACGATGTTGGCAACCGTACCATATTTGGTATCACCAACCGCCATTTCAGGGGACAAGTGCCAACGAAAACACACCCAGCGTTCTAAATCGAGCATGGGCGTGTTATCCATGATGGACGCAGGAGTGACTAGAGCCGCCAGAATGATGCGCGATTTCCCGCCGTCCACCACATAATGGGTGTGGTAGCCCAGAGCCGCCCGGTCATCATTAGAGTGCTTCATCGGGGTCGCATCCGGGTCGGTTATGCTCACTTTAGTATCGGTTGTTCGCGTGTACCAGTGGGTTTGACGACTGGTGAAGCGTTGGCCGTTGTATTTGTCCAGTAAACGACGTGGTGGAATAGGTTCAGGCTCTTGGGTATCGGGGGTCGCATCTGGAAAGAGCGTATCCAAGTGTTGCTTGGCTATTATTTCAAGACGCGGCTCGACCTTATCCATTGAAGCATTCGCCCTCACCCTCGTGCCGTCGAAGTAGAGTTCCTTGCCCCAGACCAAACCGGCTTGTCGGCACAGTTCAACGATATGCTCAAAGAAACGTTGGAAAACTTCCAGATCATAACGATCACGGATTTTGCTCAAAGAACTGTGGTCAGGGACAGCCTCATCGAGGTCATAGCCGATGTACCAGCGGTGAGCGAGGTTCAGATTGACCATTTCCATGAGCTGTCGTTCGGAACGGATGCCCTCAAAGAACATGATGAGGTGCAGTTTGAAGAACACCACCGGATCAACCGACGGGCGTCCTATGCAAGAAGCATAACAATCCTTGACCAATTCCCGAACGAAACTCAGATCCAGTTTCGCCTCGACTTGGCGGTAGAAGTTATCTTGGGGAACCATGTCGTCTAGACAGATCGCACTGTGGAGCCTAAAGATTTTCGGTTTGTAGCCGAGCATTGAGCCTTACTCCTCCCTGCTTGACAACGTTCCTTATTGCTTCATTTGGAGCGTTACTCGAACACGACAACAGCAAGACCCAAGAATAGAGCACTTGCCCACATCAGGTCGCGCCATTGTTGGTAACGGATGATAATCTAACCGTCTGTTTGTGAAAAACCAATTACGGAAAGGAGCTTACCATGCGACTTGTGAACCGCGCTGCCATTACTGTCAGACCCAAACAGCCCTATATTGACTGGGCCAATGCGCTTGACCACGACGGTCCTAGAATGACACTTGACCATTTACCTGAGCGAAGCGTTTATTTGGTTGAAGATATAGCGGATTACCTAGTTGATGTGGAATCCATCGTTAAGCGGTATTTCCGGGAAATCTTCCAGCATGAGCTAAAAGCCTGGCATCGGATTGAAAGTGACTGGCCCAAAAACCGCGACTTTGTGACATTCATGCAATGGTTCGAGATCGAAGTCCATTCGATGGTTCTGGATATTCACCGGGGCCGAATCGATTCTGAGCCGTTTGAGGCGTAAAGTCGCTTTGTCTCACAATTCCACTGATTTAGATTGTTTTGAGGAGGCATTTTGCCCCTTTGATGGGAAGTCCAGTTCACCCGACGAGTTTTTCAACACGCAGATTTAGTAGACGATTTTAATGCTGTAGTTTTGGGTTCCAGTGGTGCTGATCTTTGTGGCGGTAATGCGAGTAAGCCCCATTTGTTATGTAGCTTCATGTCGCAAAATGACAATGCACAAAAGCTCTGTGAACGGGCTGACGAAGGCACTATTGTTGAGATTGTTTCTAATGAGTTTCAGCCGCAAAGTGACCTAGGCAAGATCACAATCTCCCAGACATTAAACAGGAGTTGATTGGTCATCGGGAGTCTCATTCAGAGTAAAGATATACGTGTGTACTATGTGTCATTTCCTAATGTATTGACCTTTACAGTGACTACCGTGCCTTGTGATGGAGTGGATGTAATCTTTATCTGACCGCCCACAATCTGTACCCGTTCGCGCATCCCCATTAACCCGAAATGGCCTGTTCGTGTAAGTTCGTTAAGATTGGGAGGTATCTCGAATCCAATACCATCGTCGCTGACGCGCAGGATGACTTCACTTCCCCCATAGCTAAGTTGGATCAAGAGGTTTTGGGCATTCGCGTGGCGACGCGCATTGTTAAGTGATTCCTGAGCAATACGATATATAGCCAGTTCTTTATCCGCCTTCAGGCGACCAGGTGTACCGTCGATTCGAAAAGTGGCTTCTGTTTCACGGGCCAAGGTTTCCAACGCGGGTACCAGCCCCAATTCTTCAAGGTAAAGTGGACGCAAAGCACGGCTGAAACGACGTACCTCTTCAATTGCATTGGCGACCATCTGGCGTAGTTCAGCAACGCGCTCGATGCTTTGTTGTGGATCACGTTCGAGCGTACGTTGTACCATTTGAGCCTTGTGACCCAATGCTATGAGCGTCTGGACAGTTTCGTCATGCAGTTCACGCCCTAATCGGGCGCGCTCATCTTCCTGAGTTTGTGTAATTTCACGCAGGTAATCTTGGAGAGCAGACTGATAGCGCTGCAACTGATGCGCCATTTGATCTATCGTCTGACGCAGGTCTTCAATTTCTTTAACCCCACCGACTGGTTTTGAAGCAGCCTCGAAGTTTCCCTGCCCAATCTGGCTTGTCTGAATCCCCAATTCGTGTAAGGGCTGTACAACAAAGCGAAGGCCAAAAAAGAGTATCAATAAGGAAATTATGACAGCCGTTAACAAAATCAGCGGGGTAGCCTGCTCGAACCGCAGCAGCGGCACGGTTAATGAATGCCAAGGTTCACGGATGACCAATATCCAGTCCGTACTCGGAACAGGTGCATAGGCAATGAGATCACCTTCTCCCGTTTCTGGCTCAAAAACGATCCCTTTTTCTCCCATAAGTGCCTGCGGAACGCCCGGCCAACTCAGAATAGCCTGCCCGGATGGCACCACACCACCCCGGTTGAATAATACGTTGCCGTGCCTATCTATTAACGCGACCGTCACGACCACATCGGGATGTTCAATTTCCACCACTTGATCGAGTTCCAGTGCGTCAACAGGCACTTCTGATAGCTTAATCTGTGACTGTAGTGCGTAGTAATTGGCTTGCAAGGAGATTACTTTTGCTAGCGCCACAACAAGACGGGAATTCTCTTCCGCAGCCAGAGCATGCATTGAAGCTTGGTGACCGCTAATTCCAGTAAGCGAAAAAACAATAAGCAATATAGTCAGAGGAAGAATAGTCCAGAGCAAAACTTGCACACGCAGTCCATGGAAACTGATCGTAGCCAAGTTCAACTTCATCCTTTGTTGTCCGGTAGATGGATGAACCCAAGTTGAATGGCCGTTGTTACCGCTTCCGTACGACTACCTACCTGTAATTTGCTGTATATACTCGCTAGATGCCCCTGGACCGTTCGATCACTAATCTTGAGCTGCAAGCCGATGCCACGATTGGTTAGGCCTGAAGCTGCAAGTTGCAGTACATCTTGTTCTCGCTCCGTCAACTGCTCGACCAACTTTTCAGGCTGTGTGGCGCCAGCCATATGGCTCATCAATTTCTGAGTGATCGCCGGACTTACAGCGGATTGTCCACCATAGATGGTATGCACGGCTCGGGTAATTTGGTCAGCTTCGGCATTCTTTAAAACGTATCCGTTCGCGCCGGCTTGAATAGCAGCAACAATGAAAGGGTCATCGTCATAGGCTGTTAGGATGAGTATGCCCACAGGAAGCATCTGTTCCCTGATCCAACGGGTCACTTCAATGCCAGTTGCGCCCGGCATCCGAATATCAAGCACAACAACATCCGGTAGGTGATCTTGAATTAATTGTTTCGCTTGCTCGCCGTCTGCCGCTTCGGCTAATACCTGAATGTCACTATCTTCTTCGAGAAAATCCCGTATCCCTTTACGAACAACGGCATGATCGTCAGCCAACACAACACGGATCGTTGTCATATCATTTCTCCAAATCAAACCGCTGCAAAGTCCTTGTTTCAAGTATAGCTGGGTTTTATCAAGAAGCTGGCAGTCAATATTGCTGAGCATAAAGTAGTGATAGAGCTTATTGCTACCCGCCAAATGGCGTATGCCGCGATGCGCTATTCAGCGCTTATGCCATCTATAACCTGTAACTAGAATTGAATTATGAACGCTGGAAAAAAGAGGAAACAATGAACGGTAATTGTCATGTCATTCCTGTCGAAAGAATCATCACTCCGGAAGAACAAGAAAATACCGAGCAGATTAACCTGATTATCCGTGGGATGGGCTGCCCCAATTGTGCTATGCGTGTGCGGAACGGCTTGGTTGCCCTTAAGGGTGTGGTTCATGTGGAGGTCGCTCACCTCACAGCGATAGCGAACATTACATTTAGCCCCGAATTTGTGACGCTTGATAATCTGTTTGAAGCAGTTGCGAATGCGGGTAATGATGGACGACATTCTTATCGGGTCATTTCCGTTTTAACGCCTCAGACTGCCGCATTACGGCCAAACAGAAGCGAATAGCATCGGATTGATTTGACCGTGAAAAGCCTTCAACTATAAGCATTATAAGGATCATCGATGAGTATTTTTAAGCATTTTTTCGTGATTTTGCTGCTGGCCGGAGTCACGTTTGGATCAAGCGCATGTAGTGGACAAACGGCTGCACCTTATGCGATGGCTTCTGACACGATGTTACCGACCTTTTTGAATGATGCGCCGCCTAAAGTCCGCGAATCTTATCAGTTCGCGATGGCAAATCCACATGATCTGGAAACTGTTCCCTGTTATTGTGGCTGCGGCAAGATGGGACACCTCAGTAACCTCAATTGTTACATCAAAGATATAGATGCAGCTGGCAAAATCACGTTTGATGACCATGCTTCCGGGTGCGGTATTTGCGTAGACATTACACAGGATGTCATGAGGATGAAGCGGGAGGGGCGTTCGGCCAAAGAAATCCGGACCTACATTGATGGTCAGTACAGTGGTTTTGGGCCGTCAACCAACACGCCGCTGCCCGAATAACCATGAACCGCTTGATTTGCACCCGACCTTCTTTCGGTCTCTGGTTGCTTGTTATGGTTCTGGCTCTGCTGGTGTTATTCATCCCTCTGCCAGCCCAATCTCAACCGAACGTGGCGCATCGACTGACCTTAAATGCACAGCAATTTGAATACATGCCGGGGCGGTTAGAGGTAAATCAGGGTGATACGGTCATCATTACGCTGACCGCTTCGGATGTTACGCATGGGTTTTATCTGGACGGCTATGGGTTGGAACGACGCGTTGTACCCGGCGTTTCTCAGGAAATTGTCTTTTCAGCCGATCAAGCGGGCAAATTCCGCTATCGCTGTTCAGTAAGCTGCGGGCCGATGCATCCATTCATGATCGGCGAGCTTGTGGTCAATACCAATCTTCCGTTTTGGCGGGCAATAGCGCTGGTCGCAACCGGACTGATTGGAATGCTCATTTATTTATGGAAATTTGGAAGGACTTCATCATGACAAGACATATTGCTAGACACATGGTAATCAGAAAACAACCGGGTCTTCCTCTGATGCGGCGGCGTTTCATTGTGATTGGGGGTGGATTGCTGGTTTTGTTAGTCGTCTTTTTTGTAGTTCGGGCCAGTTTGCAGGAGCCGTATGTGCCTGAAGTGACCGGCAAACCCAGTGCCGTTATTGATCAGACCTATTTTGATTACGGCACGGTTCGTAACGGATCATGGGCTGAAACAACTTTCAAAGTTAAGAATGTTGGCGATCAGCAACTACTCATTATCGGGGAGCCACAAGTCGAAGCCGTAACAGGTTGTTGCCCACCCAAAACGACATTGAGTCAGAAATTCCTAAATCCCGGCGAAGTAGCCACGGTGAGCATGCGTTTCAGTATGCATGAAGGGATGGATGGCGAGCATGAGTTTCGTGTCCATGTGCGGACAACCGATCCTGTAAATCCTGACCAACAGGTGGTAGTACTTTCTAACTGGGTGCAGCAGTAATGACTGCCCGTGTTGACCTGCTTCAACGCGCACCGCGCCTCAAACGGATGCTCAAGTCGCGTCTGTTCCAACCGGCACTTCAGCTCGTCACTCTGTTCTTTTTCACTGTGGCAATCCTGACTGGACTGGTTGGGACATCTGCAGGTAGTCACAACTTTGGAATTGTTTTCGTATGGATTGTCTGGTGGGCGTTGTTGATTATTATCCTCGTCCCGGTGACCGGTCGGTTCTGGTGTACCGTCTGCCCGATTCCTGCGCCGGGTGAGTGGTTGCAAAGGCGTGGTATTGTTCGCAAGACACCGGGCAAGCTGCGTACATTGCACAAACGCTGGCCGAAGCGCTTAAAGAACATGTGGCTCCAGAATTTCGGCTTCCTAACAGTAGCCTCTTTCAGCGCGATTATCCTCACACGTCCGCAAATCAGCGCTTGGGTGCTGCTGGCTCTTATACTCGCTGCGGTCGCTCTGAGCGTCCTATATGATAATCGCGTATTCTGCCGCTACGTTTGTCCGGTAGGGGGGTTCATCGGCTTGTATTCGATGCTTTCTCCACTCGAACTTCGCGTACTCGATTGCAAGACCTGTCAGGATCACACAGCAAAAGACTGTGTGGTTGGCAACGAGCGGGGCTATGGCTGTCCATGGCTGGTCTATCCTGGAAAATTGGAACGCAACACCTACTGTGGACTATGTTTTGAGTGTCTAAAAACCTGTCCGAAGGACAACATTACCCTCAATTGGCGGCCTGTTGGCACTGACCTAACAGTAGGGAAAGAACACCGGCTAGATGAAGCCTACAAGGCCTTTATCATGCTGGGCTGCGCGCTTATGTATTCGGCAGTCCTACTCGGCCCGTGGGGATGGCTAAAAAGTTGGGCCAATCTTGACACACTAGCGCACTGGGTTTTGTATACTGCGGGATTATGGGCAGTCAATCTGCTCGTATTGCCGGGGTTGTTTGGGTTAGTGGCACTGATTGCACGCAAGATCACAGGAGGACAAATCTCCCGACGTGAAATCTTTGTAGCCTACACCTACACGCTTGTACCATTAGGTTTAGCGGCGTGGATTGCCTTCAGTATTGGTTTTGTGTTCACTAACGGTAGTTACGCGTTAGCCGTCATATCTGATCCATTCGGTTGGGGCTGGAACTTATTCGGAACTGCGAATACTCAGTGGGCACCGCTCGGCGCTAACTTGGTTGGCCTCTTGCAAACCGGAGTTCTGACAGCCGGACTTCTGTTCGCTGTCCAAACAGCTTACCGCATTGCTCGTCAGCAGACATCCGATTATAACCGGGCATTCATGGCTGTTCTTCCTGTCACTAGTTTTTTGACGGTGATGACTCTGGGTTTTCTGTGGTTGTACTTAGGCTGAGAAAATAATGGACAAGCGTGAACTTCTAGCTCGCGTCTCGCTAGCATTGCTCTTAATCGTGATACCTGTGTCTTTGGTGGTTTACCAATATGTTCTGAGGCTACAATTGAGTGGAGTACGCATAATAGACATCAAAGCTGTTGTGCCGGAACAAGGCGGTTTTCAACCGGACAGCATTCAAGTTCAGTCTGGCGAGACCGTAACCCTGCGTTTTCACGCGGAAGATGTGACACATGGTGTTGCCATCGGCCCTGTTCTAGGGGTTGATCTAGGAGAGATTGATCCCGGTCATACAAAAGAGGTAACACTAACTTTTGATAAGGCAGGAACCTATACATTCTATTGCAATACTTGGTGCAGCCCTAACCATTGGCGAATGCGCGGTGTGGTTGAAGTCCGAGACGTAGCGAATGCCATTCCTGTAGCACAACGCGATCCAGTCATTGAAACTTTAACAACACAAGGCATCGATATTGACGATACAGTTCATAGTGGCGGTCAATCCAAAATATCGAGCGAGATAAATGGCTTCCAGCCTTCGGCACAGCGTGGTGCAGTTGTCATCAGTCAGCTATCTATCCCACGCGAATTGACCGACATAGGCTGGCAGCAGAGACATTCCCCACAACAGGCTACGGCGCTACTCGTTGTTGATAACCCGAACGCGTCAACTTCCGATTTAGCCGATGCAGTGGCTTACCTCTGGGCCGGAAACGTCAATCCGCAGACGCTCTCTTCAGCAGCCAGTCTGTACAACAAGAATTGTGCTGCATGTCATGGTCAAACCGGTAGCGCGGATGGACCGATTGCTGGCCAAACAGCAGTGAAGCCGATCGCCTTTGCTGATTTAGCTTACATGTGGATGAGACGAGATGATGTGCTGTATGCCAAAATCCGACGTGGCGGTATGGGCACTGATATGCCCAACTTTGGTACGCTGTTCTCCCCAGAGGAAACATGGGCACTGGTCGATTATCTGAGGTCACTTTCTGTCACCACTTCACAACCATGAATGCATCTCTTCCTATTTCCTGCTAATTGCGAGGGCAGTCGGCTGTAATGAACATCTCAATAACAGTAAGCAATATGGCGGGGGTGGGGCAAGCCAGACAGCGCTACTGTTCAGGTTAGCTGAAGCCATAGAATGAGAATATGCATTAGAAGGAGTTATTCTCATGACAAAAGATCCAGTATGCGCAATGGAAATTGATCCAAAGGAAGCGTTTGCTACACGCGAACACATGGGGCAAACGTACTACTTCTGTTCACAACGATGTGTAGATACCTTTGAAGCTGACCCACATCGATACAGTACAGAGACGCAAGAACAGCTTGCTCCTCACGAGTTTCCTGTGGGCGTGTCTAGCAATGGTCACACTCATACCACGCTCTCCACGACGCGGATGGAACTACCGGTGACCGGTCTTCAGCGATCTGGTAGTCCTGCATTGGAACAAGCGATAGGTCTTCTACCCGGTGTGAGCCGCGTATCTGCCAATGTCAAAGACAGCCGCATATTTGTAGATTACGATCCCACCCGTTCGACCATTTCCGATATGTTAGAGGTGATGCGGCGGGCGGGCTTCACACCCGGTAGTCAGACATTGCGCTTGAAAGTGAGCGGCCTATATTGTGCCGAATGTGTTGGACACATCGAAGAGTCACTAAAGCAGGTGTCCGGTGTTTTCGATGCGACTATGAATGCAGCTACTAATGAAGTCAAAGTGGAATATGCACCATCTATGGGAAGCCTCAGCCGCTTAACACAGGCGATTGAAAATGCCGGACCCTACACGGCAGAGCGTGCGGCTGAGGCCACCGAACCCGAATTGGATAAGGAAGCGCAGACATCTGAAAAGGAATACCGTGCGCTGATGCGGAAGTGGTGGTTTGCTGCCGCAGTAGGTATTCCAACCATGATTCTGTCTTACCCTTGGTTATTCCCAATCTTGCGCGATTGGTTCCCACGTGGCAGTGCTAACCTGCGTTATACGTGGTACGCAATGGGGATTGCCAGCTTGGCGGTACTCATTTATTCAGGCAACCAATTCTTTACAGGTATGTGGGAAGGGCTTAGGCACCGCTCGGCTAACATGCATACTTTGATTGCCATTGGAACGGGCGTTGCTTGGATTTACTCAACTATCGCATTGTTATTCCCGCAAATTTTCCCGTCAGAGGCATTCACCGATGTGTACTACGATGTGACAGTTGTCGTAACCGCTTTGGTTGTACTGGGATTAGCGATGGAACTCAAAGCTAAAGGGCGAACATCCGAAGCAATCAAAAAACTCATCGGCTTGCAGGCCAAGACGGCGCGGGTGCTGCGAAACAGCGTGGAACTCGACATCCCAGTTGAGGAAGTAGTGGTCGGTGATACTGTGATCGTCCGACCGGGCGAAAAAATACCGGTGGATGGCGCGATTATCGAGGGACAGTCCGCTGTAGACGAATCGATGATTACCGGCGAGTCCTTGCCCGTATCTAAGAAGGTGGGCGATGAGGCAATTGGTGCTACCATCAACAAAACAGGCACGTTCAAGTTCCAGGCAACCAAGGTAGGTAAAGATACTGCTTTAGCAAATATTGTCCGGCTCGTGCAGGACGCACAAAGCAGCAAAGTACCGATCCAGCGCATCGTTGACCGGGTGTCAGGCTATTTCACGCCTGCCGTGATGATCCTAGCAATTATCGGATTTGTGGCTTGGTACAACTTCGGTCCCAGCCCGTCGTTAGCCTACGCCTTAATAATCGCCGTTACCACACTGATTATTGCCTGCCCTTGTGCGCTCGGCATGGCAACACCCATGAGTCTCACTACAGGCATCGGGTTAGGTGCGCAAAATGGCATCCTCATCCGCTCCGGCGATGCTTTGCAAACGGCTGGACAACTGAATACGATCATTCTCGATAAAACAGGGACGATCACACTTGGTAAACCATCTGTCACGGATGTCATTCTTGCGCCGGGCCAACAGGAAGATGAACTCCTTCGTTTGACGGCTTCAGTCGAAAAATCATCCGAACATCCCCTAGCGCTGGCAATTGTCGAAGGTGCGCAAGTGCGCGGCCTGAGTTTGAGTGATGTGCAAAGGTTTGACGCTATACCCGGTCATGGCGTTTCGGCAACTGTGGAGGGTCATCATATCCTCATTGGCAACTCAAAGTTGATGCATCGCGAAGGTGTGGGACTCGCTTATTTGGAAGAGCGTCCCAAGGCCCTCGCCAACCAAGGTAAAACGCCGATGTATGTGGCCGTTGACGGTCAATTAGCCGGTATCATCGCCGTAGCCGATACAGTAAAGGAAGACTCGAAACTTGCCATTGACGCACTGAAACGCATGGGACTGGAAGTTGTGATGATTACAGGTGACAACGAACGCACGGCCAATGCGATTGCACATCAGGTTGGCATAGATCGGGTTTTGGCCGAAGTGCTGCCCCAAGACAAGGCTTTCAACGTCCAAAAACTCCAGTTGGAAGGCAAGAAAGTAGCGATGGTCGGTGATGGTATTAATGATGCCCCTGCGTTGGCGCAGGCCGATATCGGCTTGGCAATCGGTACAGGTACAGATGTTGCCATTGAAGCATCAGACATTACTTTAATAAAGGGTAGTCTGATGGGCGTGGTGACCGCCATTCAAATCAGCCGTGCTACGATGCGAAATGTGTACCAGAACCTAGTTGGCGCGTTCATCTATAACTCAGCCGGTCTGCCCATCGCGCTGGGTGTACTTTACCCATTCCTCGGTGTATTACTCTCACCGCTGTTGGCTGCTCTAGCGATGTCCTTCAGCAGTGTGACAGTTATCAGTAATGCCAACCGTCTTAAGAGATGGAAACCTGTTAGTTAAGTTTCGATAAGATGGCCTGCTGGTCAATGATTGATCAGCAGGTAATACCAAATTCAAGGAGTAATGTTCATGACCCCCGATAAATTCCTAGTAACTCTGATTGGCGTTGCAGCGATTGCTTTCATCGTCTGGTTTTTCTGGCTGGTGAAAAAGCCCGGTGTGAAAGCCAGTTTAAGCAGTGGCGGTTATCAGGAGGCGATGGTGTTAGTCAAAGGCGGGTATACCCCTGACATCATCATTGTAGAAAAAGGCAAGCCCGTGCGACTGAATTTTGTTCGAACCGAGTCCGCCTCATGCTCTGAAAAAGTCTTGTTCCCAGACTTCAAGAAGAGCATCTACCTACCGGTAGGTGAGACCGTGCCACTGGAACTAATGCCTGACAAAGCCGGAGAATTCGGATTCCAGTGCGAAATGGGCATGTTACGTGGGAAGTTGATTGTCGAGTAAGGCGAATGAAGTGGTCGAATCAGATAGATCCACTACCTATTTTAATCGTAACAATCTGTTCGGGCTATGGCTAGGCAGGTTATAAACCTGCTCTTGCCATTTTTCATCTCAGTACGCCATTTTGCCTATGTGATGCCCGCCGAACAGCGATTCTCGACTGACCAGTCTGATGCTATCGTAGAAGTAAATGGAAGAGGAGAAATAGAATGAATACTCAAGACAGATTGCAGGGCATCGGGGCATGGGCGCGTTCACGTACCGGACTCGTCACTATTGCGCTGCTGGCGATTGTCGGGTTCTTTTTAGTCGTTGAGCATTACGCACACATTTTTGGGCTGCTGCCTTTTGCCCTGCTGCTCCTATGCCCGCTGATGATGCTGTTTATGCACGGTGGACATGGTTCACATGACCACAATAACGGTCAACCCAACAATGATAAGCCTCATGTGCATGGAGGTGAGGAATGAGTTCCGATTCGCCCTCATATGGTCTATGGTCTCTGGTCGTCATCAACGTGGCAGTGTTTATTATTTTTGCTTTCAGCTTCGCCCGACCACGTACATCGCGTGACTGGCGTTCGTTCGGTGCATTCGCCGCATTCATAGTGGCGCTGTTTGCAGAGATGTATGGTTTTCCGCTGACTATCTATCTGTTGTCGGGTTGGCTGGGCAGCCGTTTTCCGGGCCTTGATCTGTTTTCGCATGACGCTGGGCATATCTGGTCAACCCTGTTAGGTTGGACGGGTGATCCACATTTCAGTCCATTCCACCTATTGAGTTACCTGCTGATTGGTGGAGGCTTTATTTTGTTATCGGCGGCTTGGGATGTGCTGTATAAGGCTCAACGTGATCGCCGTTTGGCAATCTCTGGCGCTTACGCCTCCATCCGTCATCCGCAGTATGTTGGATTCGGACTAATTATGTTGGGCTTTTTGTTCCAATGGCCCACCTTACTGACAGCGTTGATGTTTCCTATTCTGATCACCATGTATGTACGGCTGGCGCGGCGTGAAGAGCGAGAAGCCCTTGCCGATTTTGGCAGCGCTTACGCCGACTATGCTTCGACTACACCAGCTTTTTTCCCACATCTGTTGGGAATACATCGCACAGCAGGTGAGCATTAGGGCTTGGAGAGACCGAAAAATTCGGTAGGTTACGGAGTTGAATATGTTATCGAGAATCAGCAATATGGTGTCATCGCATGAGTTAGCCACATCGGGCTTGATGCCATTTTCGACCAATCTCGGCAAAGAATCTACATGTCCGCTGCCGCCTACGATCATTAACCCCGACCCCAATATCCTACCAGACGGTACTCTCCCGTATCTCAATTTGATTGTTGAGGATACGCCAGATTTTACAAAATCTGAGCATTTTGTCCTCGTTGCTCCGTTCCCGACACTAACTGAATTCGAGGAAGGAGCAGAATCACCAAGAAATCCTAATGCGCTTCGAGGAAATATTGTGTCGTCAATATTAATCGGGAGCGTTGTGGACGATCCAGAAATGCCCGATAAATCGATTGAGTCCGATGACGACTACCGTCATTGGTCTGCTAAATCACAGCCCTTTGCACCTGCAGATGTGTTGTTACAATATCTCCAAGATGGCTGGAAAATAAATAACCGCGTTGTTGTTGAAGTGTTTCCGTGTCTGAGCCGACAATGCGTGGAACTCTATTGTTTTATGCTACTCCGCGACAAGGAGTATGTCACTATTCCTGTTGTAGCTAATCCTGTAATTTTGCGTCTGACACGAGAATTCAGTTTGACTCTTATACGGGTCTAGGATAAATGGGAGAAAGACGAGCCAATGTTGAGCGCCGTTTTTGCTCTTGAGGGAGATTGTGGTATGTTCCAGAAGTTTTCTCCTACACTTCTTGACTTGAGAAGTTTAGCTTGGCTCAATGATTATTTTCAGGTTGCATTTGATGAAACCAATCCAGATTCGATTTGGGAAGCTGAATTTGAACCGATTTGCCGCAAACTAAATCTTATAAGAGACCAAAAACTATTGGACATCGGCGGCGAGCTGCTGATTTATGCTGCCAGAAAGCACGGCTCAAAAGTTGTTGGTCTTACGCTCGACAGGCTGCTACACCTGAAGCTCAATCAGTTCATTGCTGCTTCGGGGCTACTGGGTAGCGCTGTGAAATTCATGGATTATCGTAACCTCGTGAGCGTGAAATTTGATAAAGCGGTACACCTTAACCCATTTACGACTGTCCAACAGAAAGAAATGCTGAATCTGTTTGGAACCGTCTTTAACTTGCTTCGTCCCGGTGGTCTGTTTCTGACCCAATGCATTGCAACGGTTCCACCGACCGTGTCGGCTTCAGTTCAGCAACAGACTTGGTTAGCGCGGTCTATTGGTTCTATCCTCCATCCCTCCACACGAAACGATTTTTTGCCATTTAGCGAGGTTGAATTGATCGCCAACCAGATTGGTTTTGAAATTCATCTTGTCGAGAACCAAAGCGAAACCTACCGAATTCGTTTACGGTATTGGCAGACCTATTTACAGGCGAATCAAGATAGCGTCGTGAGCAATACGAGTGATGCAATATTCCACGCTGGGACTGCTAGTCTATCTATTCTGCTGGATCGCATTGAATCGGGCCATATCGGTGTGTACCAATGCGTACTGTCCAAACCTACCAATGGCCGCAAACATGTGTCGCTTCCAGATTCGCAACGCTGCTGCGGGATACCTAACTCAGAGTAAGCTTATCATGCCACAGACAAAATCATATATCCTTTGAGCTGTGGTTACACGCTCCTGGCGCCCTCAATCTAAAAATCGGGCCTGATTTGTACTGAAAACAGTCGCTCCAATTGAGCTTTGCCGTCGTTCTGCTGGTACAATTCACTATTGATACGGTGGCTTGGCAGCGTCACTTCAGCTTACCTGCCGCTGCCAATGAGAGCAGCCCCAGATACCACACCCATTTTGCGATTCATCTTCCCTTCAAACATCAATGCACGTATTGTCACAAGTATTATTTCGCGCTGTGCGCTATACGACGGGGTGGAAAGACGCGCCATTTAGCGGATACCCGGCGAGAGATTATCTCGTACACTACATATCAACTGATGGGATTAGCTTTTCGTTTCTCGGGCTACGACATACCCACCGGATTGAATGAATGAGGAGTAATGGATTATGAAGGAAGTTGTGCTTGAAGCTGGAGGGTTGTTGCGTGGCAGTTCCGCTCCGGCATTGCAAACCTTTTTGCAGCGCCAGACAGGTATTCACCACGTTGAAGCGAATACGATGAGTGATACGGTCACGGTTGGTTACGATGAGCATACGATTTCAGAAAATAAAATTCGTATGTTGATTGAGGAGTGCGGTTATCACTGCCGCGGTGAGGTCGTTCCCCGCCACCTCGTAGGGATTGAGGCGACCGAAAAGGCGAACCACGCTGCGCATTTACCCCATGATGAACACGCAGGACATGCGATGGGCACGCAAAAGCTAGGAGAACATGCTGGACACGCAATGCCAAATGAGCCATCAGTTTCGGATGAAATGGCACAAATGGGTCACGGGTCAGGCATGGATATGCAGGCAATGGTGCGGGATATGCGTAACCGTTTCCTCGTTACCTTCCTACTGGCGATCCCGGTATTCGCATACTCGCCTTTGTTCACTGAGGTACTCAAAGTTCGGCTGCCCGTACCTTTCGGAATTCCGAATGAAATTTTCCTTTTTATCCTCTCAACGCCAGCCGTCCTCTGGGGCGGGCAGATGTTCTTCGTAGGGGCATATCGCGCACTGAAGCATCGCACGTTGGATATGTCAGTGCTAGTTGCACTTTCAGTGGGTGCAGGCTATCTGTTCAGCGTGGCTGCAACTTTCCTCTTTAAAGGGGAAGTGTTCTATGAGGCATCAGTGGTGCTGCTCTCCTTCGTCCTATTTGGTCATTGGATGGAAATGCGCGCTCGTGCCGGGGCATCGGACGCTATTCGCGCGTTACTTGACCTTGCACCTCCCAAAGCCACCATCATCCGCAACGGTCAGCCAGTTGAAGTGCCGACATCCGAAGTTGTGGTTGACGACATCGTTCTCATACGTCCCGGTGACAAAATTCCGGTGGATGGCGCCGTGACAGAAGGTGAATCCAGTGTGGATGAGTCCATGATTACGGGTGAAAGCGTCCCAGTTAAGAAACAGGTTGGCGATAAGGTCATCGGCGCAACCATCAACAAGATTGGAACCTTCCGTTTCCGGGCAACCAAAGTTGGTGCGGATACAGCATTGGCGCAGATTGTCAAACTGGTACAGGTTGCGCAGAATTCCAAAGCCCCCGCACAGCGCTTGGCGGATCGCGCATCGCAATGGCTGGTGGCAGCCGCCGTCATTTTTGGTTTATTAACTTTCGCTGGATGGTATTGGCTTGCAGGCGAAAGCTTCGTTTTTGCCCTGACACTTGCAATTACCGTGGTAATTGTCGCCTGCCCAGATGCACTAGGTCTGGCTACACCGACGGCTATTATGGTCGCAACTGGCTTGGGTGCACTAAACGGTATCCTTTACAAGAACGCAACCGCTCTGGAAGAGGCCAGTAAAATACAGGTCATTGTTTTCGATAAAACTGGCACACTTACAGTCGGTCAACCGCGCGTGGTTGAAGTGGTGACGACGGGTAATTCGGTTTCAGAAACCGATCTCATCCGGTGGGTGGCAGCCGCCGAACAGTCGAGTGAACACCCTTTGGCACAGGCGGTTGTGGACTACGCCCGTGATCGCCAGTTGGTTATGCCCGGGTCATCTGAGTTCAAGGCAATTCCCGGTCATGGTCTTCAAGCGATGGTGGATGGGCACCGAGTTTTGATCGGCAATCGCAAGCTGATGCGCGAACAGCAAATTGCATCAGATGCGCTGGAAGAGAAAGCCTCTAACTTGGAAGGTGCTGGGCGAACGGTTGTGTATACAGCCGTAGATGGCAAACCAGCAGGAATATTCGCTATTGCCGATGCTATTCGTCCGACTTCCCGTTTAGCGGTTGAGGAGTTGCGGAAGCTCGGAATCGAGGTTGCCATGCTGAGCGGCGATAACCGCGCGACGGCGGAACGCATCGCTCGCGAAATTGGCATTGAGACCGTTTTCGCTGAAGTGCTGCCAGACCAGAAAGTGGACAAGGTGAAGGAACTTCAGAGCCAAGGCAAACGGGTGGCAATGGTCGGCGACGGCATTAACGATGCACCCGCTTTGGCTCAGGCGGATGTCGGCATCGCCATTGGAGCGGGCAGTGATGTAGCTATGGAAACGGCTGACGTAGTGTTAATGAAAAGCGACCCATTTGATGTCATTGGTGCTATCGCCTTGAGCCGCGCCACTGTCCGCAAGATGCGCCAGAACCTTTTCTGGGCGGTCGGTTACAACACTATAGCGTTTCCCATCGCAGCCGGATTGTTCTATCCTTGGTTCGGACTACTGCTGCGCCCAGAGATCGCCGCGTTGTCGATGGCGGGCAGCTCACTGTTGGTAGCAATTAATGCCTTACTGCTTAAACGCACCAAACTACCCGGCATTCGTTCGACCCGACCCGGCGAACAACCGGCAGTGGTAGTTGAGCCTACTCAGCCAATAGCACCGATGGCAAAGTAATCATCCCCTCTGCCACGTGTGTCGATAACTGTTCCGGTTGGCAAATTGAGTGACCACTTCCTACCACCAGCCGGAACTGATCGTCAAAAAATCATCTTTGCAGCATTACAGACGAAATAAATAGAGAATGGGTCGCACTGTATGTCCTTTAAGAGATTGGCGGCAATCAACGGCCAGAATAAGGTCAGTACCGATTTGCTGACTACAGTTCTGGTGATGTTCTTGTGGGCGCTGTGTTTTCCACTTATCTCCATTGGCTTAACCACTGTGCCGCCCATGTATTTTGCGACTTTGCGTGCTTTTGTGGCAGGTACAAGTTTGGTGGCGTTAGCCTTCATATTGCACCGTCCATTTCCGTGTAATGGGCGCGTCTGGTTGAAGTTGGTTGGTATTGGGCTAGGTACGACATCGCTAGGGTTTGGCGGCATGTTTTTGGCAGGCCGCATCGTCAGCCCTGGTATTGCTACGGTGCTTGCCAATTCCCAACCCTTGATTGCTGCGGTTCTGGCCTACTTTGTCCTCGGCGAACGACTTGACCCACCGGTTCGAATCGGATTGTTGCTGGGATTTGCCGGGATTATCTTGACCGCTTTTGCCAGTTTGGGTTCTCAAAACACGACCAACCCCTTGCTTGGTCCCATTTATATACTTCTGGGAGCACTTGGTGTGGCAGTCGGCAATGTTTTGCTGAAGAGTTTGGTGGAGGAGATTGACCCGCTCGTGGCAGTTGGCTGTCAATTTTTGATAGGCGCTTTGCCACTCTTATTCTTGTCGCTCGCGTTTGAATCGCCTATAAAAATCGTTTGGAGTCTTCCTTTCATAGTGGACTTGTTGGTGCTTAGCCTGTTCGGTACGGCTTTGGCATTTGTCCTGTGGTTCTCCTTGATGCACCGCAACAAACTGACCCGCCTCAACACGTTTACATTTTTGACCCCGGTTTTTGGCCTTATGATTGGCGCAACCTTCTTTAATGAACGTCTGGGGTGGCTGGGAATTGGGGGTGTTTTACTCATCTTGAGTGGCATTGCATGGCTGAGTTCGAGAGAAAGTCGCATTCCAGACAAATAAGCTATTTGGCGTATCCATCACTAAGCTATACAGCGCTTTAGGTTTCCTCCCAACTGTTCTAAGCTAATGAATAGAGTAACAAGTAGGTAGAAGTGATGAAAGGGGAAATAATGATGGCACAGCAACCAATGGTCGAAAGATCTATCATTCCAACAACCCTAGCATCTTGGCGGTTAACAGGGATCGGACTCCTGCGTATTGTATTCGGGATCATTTGGGCAGTTGATGCTTGGTTCAAATGGCAGCCGGGTTTCATCAATAACTTCATGAACTATCTCAATGATAGCGCCAGCGGTCAGCCGCCTGCTGTCCAGTCATGGATCAACTTTTGGATGAATACTATCCATGTGAATCCGCAGCCTTTCGCCTATCTGGTGGCAATTGGGGAAACTGCCATCGCTATTGGACTCATTTTCGGTATTTTCAGTAATCTGACTAATATTCTCGGTATCTTGTTATCACTAGTGATTTGGTCTACTGCTGAAGGCTTCGGTGGACCATATGAGGCAGGTTCTACAGACATCGGTTCAGCAATCATTTATGTGCTGGTTTTCGTTGGATTATTTCTGTCATCAGCAGGTCTATATCTTGGACTCGACAAATATCTCACTCACTGGTTAGGTCGCTTGGGTTTTCTAGCATCAGGCCGTTTGGGAATAACCGATAGAAACTAGGACAAAATCCGCACACTGAGAAGCAGGAGTGGAACATCATGCAAACCATTAAGCGTTTTTTACCCGGTCTGGATACGATGGGACTGACCTTGGCTATGTGGATGTGTACCATGCCCCTTATCGCTTTCGTCATTGTGCCACTGTTTGGAGCACAGGTAGCGATAAGCGTTGCCATAGGGCTATTGATCCTCATGCTCGCATTCTGTTGGTTAAGTTGCATACCAAAGGTTATTGCGGAGTATAGAGGAAAGCGTACCCCGTCAGATGATTTTTCTGGGAAACAACAATAAGGTAATTCTAGTGCACAAAACTCGTGCTGAGTTCTCAATGTAGAGGCAGCAAGTAGTATGTGGGAGAGCGGCAAAATGAGCGAGCATCCTCAACTCATCCAAAAAGTAGCTGATCGTGAGGCACTGCTCCAAGCAGATGCGATTTATTTGAGCATCTGGAATATGGACTGCCCCGATTGCGCGACTTGGTTACATAACGGTTTGATACAACTGGAGAGTGTATTAGTGGTCGATGTCTTCTACAAACAGGGGGTTGGTATCATCGTTTATTCCTCTGCAATGACGACACCTAATGAACTCCTGAAAGTTGTACAAAAAATCGGTCAGGAGGCGTGTCATCACTATGGGGCCGAAATTATTGGGCATAGCTCGGCAAAACAAGCGCTTCGTATAGAGTAACAAAAGACAATTTGAAGGAAGATAACCATTATCATGGATGACAAATGCCACGTAATCCTCTTCGACAAAGAGGTAGTCCTAGAAGAAACCGACCAAGTTCAAGCGATCACCCTTCAGATCACAGGAATGGGGTGTATCCACTGTGCGAACCGCGTGCATAACAGCCTCGTTGACCATCTAGGAGTCGTCAAAGCAGAGGTCAGTCACATGACTGGGGCAGCGGAAGTCATCTATATTTCGGCTAAAGTCGACGTGCCGCGTCTGATCAACATAGTTGCTGAAGCGGGCGATATCCGGCACACCTACAAGGCTACGCTTTTCCAAGAAGGTGGTGCATCATGAGTATTGCAACAATTTTGACGGTATTACCGACATTGCGCCAGTTGCGAAAGCACGAACATTGGACCCGTGAGCAGTTGCAGGTACATCAGGCTCAGGCATTGAGCCATCTCCGCCAGTACGTCTACGAACACTCGCCGTTTTATCAGCGATTTCATAATGGACTGATGAATCGTCCTTTGAGCGAACTTCCTGTACTGACGAAAACCATGCTGATGGAAGATTTCAACGATCTCGTGACGGATCGAGCTATTCGCCTAGAAGACATTCGGGCTCGTATGAGTACACCGCAAGGTGACCAACGTTATCTGGATCGTTACTGGGTTACAGCGACTTCCGGCAGCAGCGGACAACCGGGTATTTTCCTCTTCAATCGCGTTGAATGGGCAACCGTAATCGCGTCGTTCGCGCGGGGTCAAGAATGGGGCGGTCTCAAGGTGGATATGCTGCATCGTCGGAAAATGGCGGTTGTGTCTTCCACCTCTTCCCTGCATATGTCTTTCCGTGTCGGCTTGACCGTTCAGAGTCCTTGGGTTTCAACCCTTCGTTTGGCAGCGGCAGAACCTCTCTCGACTATCGTTCAGAAGCTCAACGACTTCCAACCTGATGTTCTAGTCGCCTATGCCTCAATGGCGCGTATTCTAGCCGAAGAGCAGCACGCTGGACGGCTTCAAATCAAACCGACAGTCGTTTTCACGAGTTCAGAGGTGTTGACTGATGAGACACGGCGACGCGTGGAAGATGCTTGGGGCAAAGTCTTGTTCAATGAATACGCCGCCACCGAAAGTGGTGGATTGGCCGCAGAACGCAATGACCATCGCGGTCTGCATCTGTTTGAGGACTTGGTCATTTTTGAGATCGTGGATAAATATAATCAACCTGTGCCGCCGGGTGTATTCGGGGATAAAGTGCTGCTCACCGCGCTGTTCAATCGGACGCAACCGCTGATTCGCTATGAACTGCATGACAGTGTGCGGCTGGCGGCAGAACCATACTTGTCAGCGTTACCGTTCGCCTTACTTGACGGCATTCAGGGGCGCACAGAAGACACTCTCTATTTCCCCGGAGTGAAGGGTGGAGAAGTTGCCGTCCATCCAAACGTTTTTCATCAGGTGATGGACACCGTGCCGACCAGTGGATGGCAGATCGTGCAGGATGTGAATGGATTAACACTTCTATTGAGTCTTGTAAGAGGATCGTTCTCAGACGAACTATTGGTGGGAAAATTAGAGCGAGCATTGGCGACCCAAGACATAATTGTTCCATCTGTAACCGTGCAACGCCTTGAAGCTATTCCCAAAGGTGCCAGCGGGAAAGCACCGCTGATCAAGTCAAATCTCTCTGCTGTTTCCACTAACGGGCATGCAGAGTAACTGGATGAAAGCTTGGTTGCCACTGGCCTTTGAACGAAGGGTTCTTAGGAGGCCTGTACAGAACATCAAGAACCCTTGCCAGACACACATGAGAAACGGTCATCATGAATTTTAAGCCTTACTCTTCAACTCTGCTAACGTTTTGCGGGATCATTTTGATGGGAATAGGTCTCTATTTTGCTCTAATTCGCCCCGAATTGTTGCCAGAAGACTTCCGCTATATGGCGTTATCTTCAGAGCAGCTTCGAGCGACAGCGCCCGGTCTCCTCAACTGGTTAGATAAGGTGTTTTGGGTGATGGGAGGCTACGTTTTTACGGTCGGTCTATTGACCTGCTATGTTGCCCAAACTGCGTTTCGTGTGCGACGGCGAGGCGTTTTGAGTGTCATTGGGCTGGCGGGATTGAGTTCTATTGGATTAATGGTGATAGTAAATTTTGCAATCGGTTCAGATTTTAAGTGGCAATTACTTGTCTTAGCTACCCTTTGGATAGGTGCTTTGGGGCTTTCTAGTTGGGAAGCAATTGGGGAAAGCAAAACGATATCAAGTATGCCATAGAAAATGAGGTGTTCAGATGGACGGAATGCGAAATAAGGTGGCAATTGTTACAGGTGGAGGCTCCGGTATTGGCCGTGCCACTGCTCTTGCCCTCTCCCATGAGGGCGTAAAGATCGTCATCGCTGACATCGTTAAGCAGGAAAGTGAGCGTGTCGTACTAGAAATTCAAGAAGGTGGTGGTAATGCTCTCTACATTAAAACCGATGTTTCTCCATCCTCAGATGTTCAGCAAGTAGTAAACAAAACGGTCGAAACTTATGGTCGGCTAGACTATGCGGTTAACAATGCTGGAATTGGTGGAACACAGGCGCTAACCGCTGATTGTGACGAAGCGGACTGGAGCAAAGTTATCGGTGTCAATTTGACCGGAGTTTGGCTGTGTATGAAGCACGAAATTCCACGAATGCTAGATCAAGGAGGAGGTGCAATCGTAAATGTATCTTCTATTCTTGGCTTGGTGGGTTTTGCCAACGCTTGCGCATATACATCATCCAAGCATGGCATCATTGGCCTAACCAAAGTAGCTGCTATGGAATATGCTGCAAAGGGACTCCGTATAAATGCTGTCTGTCCAGCCTTTATCGCAACACCTATGTTGGAGCGTTCAGGGCTAACGGCAGGTACGGATATCTACGACGCGGTTGTCGCTTTACACCCGATAAAACGTCTTGGCACACCTGAAGAGGTTGCGGCTATGATCGTCTGGTTATGTTCCGACACCGCCTCATTCGTCACGGGAAGCGCCATGCTGGTTGACGGCGGTTATGTGGCTCAATAGAGATTATGTGATCGTGTGAAACTGAGTGAAGTTTCACGCGCAATCTCACCCTTTAAGGTTATTTAGGAGGTAAGCAAATGTTAGTGAAAGATCCTGTCTGTGAGATGGAAATCGACCCCAAGGAGGCTGCCGGAAAGTCGGAGTATAACGGACAAACCTACTACTTCTGCTCCGAACACTGCAAGAAGGCGTTCGATAAAGAGCCGGAGAAGTTTGTAAGTCCAGATCAACATCACCACGGTGAACACCACTAATACGACGGACGCACAGAGGCGGTCAGCGAACGGTTGACCGGCCTCAGTTTTCTATAATCCTCACCATTGTACCTATCCTTGATATCGCATGACATCCCTTAATCCCCTTGATACTCCACTGGGAGCAGATAAATATGGATTCCACCTAAGAAATGGTTGTTTGACGCCTTATGCGCCATTTTGCTCAGATGTATACAAGCCAAACAGCGCTGCATCTCGCGTATCTCTTGGGGTATCGTAAAAGTAAATAATCTCCCTTGAATGGAGGAGAGTGATGAAAAGATGGATATGGATTCCTGCTATCGGCGTAATCGCAGTCATGGTTATAGTGTTGATCCGACCCGGCAGTTCGGAGGGTAATATCCGTCGTCTAATCCGGAACGTACAGACAACGGCATCGGATGGGATAAACAGGCAGAACCCGATGCCTTGGATACCTATTTTGCGACCATTGAGGAAGGCGCACAAGAAAATGGGCTGTCTGAAACGCAAGGAGCCTATAAAACCTTCGTTACCCTGATGAATGGGCAATCAGTACAGATCCACTCGTTCCATATAGACGCAGTAGAAGTGCGTGAAGATGCGGGAATGGCACGGGTGACCTATCAGATGCACTTACGTGTCATCCGAGATAGGGTAGTGGTTTTCACAGTTCTGTTCACGCAAGACATAGCCATACTCAAAACACCACGCGGCTGGCGAATTTCAGGCGGCGATTCACCGCAAATTGCAGAAACAACTGGCATTTGGCCTCCACGCTGAGGACGCAAGATGAATATTAGGTCGCACTCACGCGTTTTGTGCAGGAGTGTAATGCCGTGCAATCTTTCGCATGATGGTGTGATCGTCACCCAGCTGGCACAACCCATCACAATGGTGCCGCAAATCATTGAACCTGATGAAGGCAAGTGACATGTCGGCCAACGTAGTACGAAATGAAGGGCGTGCGAACTGAGCCATAACTTCTGTTTCGCGCTTGTCAGGCGCAATCAGGTAAAAATTGCAGGTGCAGCCTGGTATCGAACGAGCCAAATCTTCCATGCGAAGTATACCCGAATAAATTGAGGTGCTTTTCTCAACTTCAAAAGCGCTGACGATTTCCCCAGTTTCGCGTTTGAGCCAGATTACATCAATTAAGCTGACCGTTTCCATTACATCGTTTCCCCACGAAGTCACTGGTAATTGGGGGACTGTGAGTAAGGCAAAGCTCTGCCCATTGTAACTGCGATGGCGATCATTGCGTGCTACATAAACGTCAAAATTAAGTGCACGCCCGATTTTGATGAGCAAATATTGAACTTCAGTATGTTCGGATTCAGCTTTTTCTTCAGCAATTACTTCATCATGACGCAGACGGGACACTTTTTCGGCTTGCGCCTTAATATTTTCAAGAACTGAATTTACATTATTTTCAATTAATAAACGTCCAACACCGATTTCGAAAAGTAGACCAACGAAAGCTCCCAAATCTTTTGATAGATGGGGACGTACTTCTGAATGCGCGTTGACCCGCATGATTGTCTCACGCATTGCCAAATAACTCTCCCAAGAACCCAGTTTCTTCTTGTCATTAAATAATGCATTAAATCCATTTACAATCGCTGTATTGAAAGGCGGGACAAGTGTAGGGTGCAAGAAATAGATGATGTTTGCTGCTGCTGGTCCAACTCCCTTAATCTGTGCGGAAGCAAGACGATTCATGGCAGTGACCAGTTGATCTTCACGAGTAGCTATCAGGCAGGCTTCTAAAAACTGCCCGAATTTTTGTTGATTAGCGCTGTTTTCATATATGTCAGGAATACGTAACTTGGGCTTCCAATAAAAAGGATGAGCAGCGCCTTCAAAAACCTGCTTTTGTTCTGTAATAGCTGTAAGCACAAATTCGAGTACCGATCCTTTGAAGTCGTTGCCAAATGTCCCCTCTGCTATGTTTTTTACTATTTCTTGAACGCCACGACGTATTGAACGAAAAGCTTTCAAGCGTTCTTCGCTGGTGACGAACCAAGTATTATAGACTGATTCGGGATCAGATTTATATCGTTCAATAGTGTCAAGAAGATATGGGATTTCCATATTCGAGTGTACTCTTATGTCTAAGAATTATAACTCTAAACAGTATAACACGGAAGCAATTTCAGCTCTTTAAAAATAAGTTGAGAAATTGCATCTAAATAACGATTACTTCTTCCATAATAGGACTTTCGATATTAAGACATCTAAGCTATATTTTTTCTCTTCTGATAGTATTGAGGCTAACTTTATTGAAATTGTGAGGCGTGGTACACTTCGACTATGATAATTAAAAACTCGAATAGCCTAATTGTGATAGCTAATTGTTAACTTTGGAGGATATTATGTGTATGTTTTGCGCTGCAATACCAATGTCCGTATCAGTGGGAGTGGCGCTGGCTGGAAAACAAACAGAAAGAAATCTCCAGGCGCAAGGTCGAGGTGAAAAATTAACCTCAAACCAAGTGCCGATTGGTAAATTGACGGCAGGAGTAACAGGTGGATTAGTTATTTGTTCAGTAGTTTATCATCTTGTCATCATGCCACATACAGGGGCAATTATCTAACCATTAATTTTAAGAATTTCCCGCATTGGTTGCACCTAGTATCGGCAGCGGTATCCAGAGCTTAGTAAAATCAATACCATCCACCCAGCTACCGTTTATGGACATATCCCAATGAAAATGGGACCCCTCACTCCGTCCGGTAGTTCCTACTTTGCCAATGATTTGACCCGCAGTAATAGTATCGCCCTCTGCAACAAGAATTTTTGATAGATGTGCGTAACCAGAATAGATGCCATAGCCGTGATCAATCAAAACATAGTTGCCTCGGATATCAAGGGTCCCGGCGAAAACGACACGACCAGATGCTGTAGCACCAAGAAGTGTTCCTAAAACCGCTTTCATATCCCAACCCGTATGGCGTGAATGAGCAAACCCATTGTAAATACGAAATGCCCCAAATGGTGATGCTAAAGTGGCATCAAGAGGTATGCGGAAACCATTAGCATCCCATAGCATCTCATGAGTTAAATTGGATGTTATGCTTTCCAAAAGTGCCAATTCATTCCGTTCCACTGAAGGATCAGCCAGATAGACTTTGTCTGATGAAAGCTCAATTTTCTGATGGATAAATTCTCCTTGCGATACAGGTACAGTTACTTTCATTGTAGCTTGAGTGCCATCTTGATAATGACCGTAAATAAGCAGGTCGTAGCTATTTGGCGGTAACTCCATATTCACTGAGATTAACCCATAATAACCATCGTTAGTTACTGACCAAAAATCAATCAAATTGCCAAGAAAAAGCATATTAACTCCAACAAGCTCTGGACCAAATACATGAATAAGTTTTGCTTGTCCTTGAGCGATCTTATCAAAATACAGCTCAATAGTTACATTATTTTCGGTCAGAATTGCACTAGGTTGCGGCCGATCTGGAAGCGAAAAGAGTGTCGTTGAAACGGATGTGTCTTGAGCAAATGTCCGCGTAAAACAAATAATACTGACTATAAGGAAGGACAATCCAATTTGTGTTGTTCGCTTCAAAGTATTGTCGTCTCCTAATCTGAGTCATTGTTGATGGTCAGAATGTAATATCTTGCCTGAAACAAAACATGCGCCATTTGGCGCGTATCATTCGGAAAGTTTTCGTTTATCTTCAGGCTATAGTGTTAAATAAGTGATTTTAATTGGGGAACCAGAATGTCGAATATCATGACTCAGGAAGTTGAATTACCTATCACGGGCATGACCTGTGCGAGCTGTGTTCGTAATGTTGAACGGGCACTAACAAAGGCCAATGGAGTTGTCAGCGCAACTGTTAACCTAGCAACTGAACGTGCATCTGTAACTTATGACCCGAACCAGATTAAGCTGGAACAAATGATAGAACAGGTTTCCGGTGCTGGATACGGCGTTGTTCAATCAACTATCGAACTGCCTATTACTGGTATGACTTGTGCATCATGTGTCCGAAGTGTCGAGCGCGCACTTTCGAAGCCATCTGGTATATTGTCAGTAAACGTCAATCTGGCGACTGAAAAAGCAACTGTTTCTTATTTGCCGGGTAGAGTTCGCCGTTCTGATTTGGTCAAGGCAGTGGAAGCAGCCGGGTACGGTGTAATTGATCTCTCGACGGCGGAGCAACCAGAAGATGCGGAACGTGCAGCTCGCGAAGCCGAAACCCAACGTCAACGACGATTGGTTATCATCGGCGCTTTGTTCACTATCCCCCTATTTGTCTTGAGCATGATCCGGGATTTACTAATGCTGAGTGCTGCCCCAGCAGGCAACATGGCAGGGATGGCAACCAGTGGGATAACCCTCCCTTGGTTTATGTGGGTCGGTTGGCCGTTCGTATTTGGATTGCTGGCAACACCTGTACAAATCTTGCTTGGTAGACAATACATCGTCGGCGCGTGGAAAGCCGCTCGCAACCGTACCGCCAATATGGATACCCTGATCGCATTAGGCTCATTGGCAGCTTACACTTACAGTGTAGCCGTGTTGATTGGAACATTGCTCAATATCAATGGTCTTTCCGGGCATGTCTATTTTGAAACTGGCGCGGTTATTCTCGTGTTAATCACGTTTGGCAAGCTACTTGAGTCACGAGCCAAAGGGCGTACAAGCGAAGCTATTAAGAAGCTGATGGGATTGGCTCCTCGTACCGCGACCCTGCTACGAGATGGGCAAGAAACTGAAGTCAGTGTGGATGATATTGTTGTAGGTGATACGCTGGTTGTACGTCCCGGCGAACGGATTCCTGTGGACGGTGTTGTGGTCGAAGGCCGTTCCTCAGTGGATGAATCCATGCTCACAGGCGAAAGTCTGCCCGTTGGCAAGAGCGTCGGCAGCAACGCTATTGGCAGCACAATAAACAAACACGGGCGGTTGGTCATTGAAGCCCAACGGGTTGGCAGCGAAACTGCACTAGCGCAAATTATTCATCTTGTTGAGCAGGCACAAGGTTCAAAAGCACCGATCCAGCATGTCGCCGATCAAGTGTCGAGTGTATTTGTTCCTATTGTACTTGTACTGGCAGCATTGACTTTCTTTGGCTGGTTGGTACTGGCTCAGGTCGATTTTACAACGGCCATGTTGCACGCTATAGCAGTGCTGGTCATCGCTTGCCCATGCGCTTTGGGTTTAGCTACTCCAACCGCCATTATGGTTGGGACTGGCCGCGGCGCGGAAATGGGAATCCTATTTAAGAACAGCGAAGCTCTGGAAAATGCCCATCGTATCAAAGTGATTGCCCTCGATAAAACAGGCACAATTACGCGCGGTGAACCCAGTGTGACTGATGTCGTCCCGACTACTGATTTCACGAGCGAAGGGTTGCTCCAAATTGCAGCCTCTGCCGAGCGAGGCAGCGAGCATCCGCTGGCACAGGCGGTTGTTCAAGAGGCACAAATCCAAAAACTCATACTCACCCAACCTCAAGATTTTCAATCTGAGGCCGGGCGCGGTATTCAAGCGCTGATTGATGGTCAATCGGTGCAAATCGGTAGTCCACGTTATATCAGTGAGTTAGGTATTGATTTAGATAACACGCTTGTCGAGGTCGAAAACTTACAGGCGAAAGGCCGTACTGTTGTGATGGTTGTGGTAAACGGCAAGTATGCAGGTATGATCGGCATCGCAGATACGGTGAAACCCACTTCAGCCGCTGCGATTGCTGCTCTCAAGTCGCTGGGCTTAGAGGTGGTTATGATTACGGGTGACAATCAACGCACGGCACAGGCCATTGCCGCAGAAGTTGGGATTACCCGCATATTAGCCGACGTGCTGCCCGCACAGAAATCTGAGGCAGTAAAATCACTCCAATCAGGTGGTCAAAAGGTGGCGATGGTAGGCGATGGGGTGAACGATGCGCCTGCACTAGCCCAAGCCGATGTAGGTATTGCTATCGGAACCGGTACGGATATTGCGATGGAAGCTTCTGACGTAACGCTCGTGAGTGGTGACTTGATTGGTGCGGCACGCGCAATTAAATTGAGTAAAGCGACCATGCGGACGATCTATCAGAATCTCTTCTGGGCTTTCATTTACAACATCATCTTAATACCGGCAGCGATATTCGGCATACTCGCTCCCGTACTCGCCGCTGCGGCTATGGCTTTTTCTTCCGTCTTCGTTGTAAGCAACAGTTTGCGTCTGCGCCGAATCCGTTTAGAGAATGAGAAAACTGACCATCAATCCCATACGGAAGTTTTGAAGGCGGTGCCTGAACTTCAGTAATTCCGGGATACTAATTGATGTGTTAATGAGCGACGACAGGGGTTGCTAATGTGCAGCCCCTTATCGTTTAGGTGACTGTAAGCAGCCTTCTGTAATGTATCATCATTTTAAGTGTGGAGGCTACCTTGTCGCGCAAACGCAATATCGCAGCAGCATTAGTTGGGATCGTTGTTTTCGGTTTTCTTATCGTGCAAATCATTCCAGTAGGAAGTTTCCGTGATGTGCTTCAGCGTAAGGCTAATCCCCCTATCCTAGCTACCATTGAATGGAATTCACCCGATACGCAAATTTTGGTAAAGAGAGCATGTTTCGACTGCCATAGTAACGAAACCGTATATCCTTGGTATGCTCAGGTGGCACCGATCTCTTGGTTGGTTACACGCGATGTGAACAAGGGACGCGCAGCGATGAATTTTTCTGAAGATGCGGCAACAGAATATAACTTAGAGGATTTGAAATGGCATTTATCCAATGATATGCCCCCAAATATTTATCTGATTATGCATCCAGAAGCATACATAACTGATGAGCAGAAGATTCTGCTGCTTTCAGGATTTCAGAAAACCTTCACAGCGGCGTCGCAGGAGAGTATGGATATGGATGGTTGAAATGATCTCGGTATTTCAAGCCATTGTAAGGAAATCTTTTATGGTAGTGAAACTACGAATACTGCTTTTCATCCTAAATGTGGCAGATAGAGCATCTTAGGAAGCAGATGTTTGATACTCTGATGAGGAGATAGATATATCGAATGGCAAAACCTTATGGCAACGATTCTCGTCATTGATGATGAGGACAGTATCCTTAATATCGTTGAAGCTTATTTGAAAGGTGACGGCAATGCTGTTCATCTGGCACGCGATGGTGTGCAAGGACTAGCTGCCTTCCGGCGTTACCACCCAGAATTAATCATTCTCGATATCATGCTGCCTGAAATGGACGGCCTTGAAGTACTCCAGCAAATCCGGCGTGAATCTGATGTGTACGTCATGATGCTTACCGCAAAATCCGAAGAATTTGATCGGGTGATGGGATTGACCGTTGGCGCGGATGATTACCTGACCAAACCATTTAGCCCGCGTGAATTGTCAGCGCGTGTAAAAGCGATCTTACGGCGTGGACGTAATTCATCGCCGAACGAATCCCAAATCCTCGCCTTCAAGCACTTGAAGATTGACATGCAGCGCCATGAAGTCCAGCGCGACGGTCAACCGATTGAATTGACCGCACTTGAATTCAAACTGCTGTCTATTTTGGCGACTTACCCACTGATGGTTCTGAGCCGCGAGCAGTTGTTGGAGCGGGTCTGGGGTTATGATTTCTATGGAGAGGAACGGGTGGTGGATGTGCATATTGGACATGTCCGCCAAAAAATCGAGATTGATCCATCTGATCCGCAGTTCATCATGACGGTGCGCGGCGTCGGTTATAAATTCGCGGATGATCCATCATGAAACTCTCCTACAAACTCTTCGCCTCTTACCTCTTAGTGGTCGTTATCGGCCTGATTGTACTCTCCATTTCGACCGCCTTTGTGGCACCAGTCAATTTTTCACAGCAGATGACTCACATGGGTGGTAATCTCGCTGGAATGATGGGACAGCACACGCTTGAATTGACTGCCGAGTTAGAAGCCAGTTTTCGTAATTCGCTCACCAATGCTCTGATTATTGCGGGTATCGCGGCGACCCTAGCGGTAGGCGTGGTGAGCTGGTTTGTCAGTAATCGCATTGTGTATCCTATCCGTGCGCTGGTCATATTGAGTCAACGAATTGCCGGCGGTCATTATGAACAGCGACTCCACTTGGATACCGGTGATGAACTAGCGGAACTAGTTGAGAATTTCAATCGAATGGCGGCGGCGTTAGCGGAAACTGAAGTGATGCGCCAGCGATTGTTGGGGGATGTTACCCATGAACTCAAAACCCCACTCACCAGCATCAAAGGCTATATGGAAGGATTGCAGGATGGCGTGCTGCCAGCCACGCCGGAAACATTCCAACTTATCCATAATGAAGCGGATCGATTGCAACGGCTGGTACAGGATTTGCAGGAACTTTCCCGAACTGAGGCCGGTCAAATCCACCTTGAAATAACAACCTGTGATCTCCATCAATTTGTCACGCCTGTCATCGAGCGAATGCGTCCTCAGTTTCGCGAAAAAGGGATTGCACTCGATACAACAGTGGCTGATGATCTTCCGCTTATCCGTGCTGATGTGGATCGCGCCTCACAAGTCTTGACTAACCTACTGGGGAATGCGCTTCAATACACACCGAGTCAGGGTCATGTGAATGTTGACGTGGCGCAAATCGGACATCAGCTTTGTTTCTCAGTTCGTGATAGCGGAGCAGGACTCGATTCAAATGACCTTGAGCGCATTTTCCAACGCTTTTATCGGGTGGACAAATCCCGGTCGCGTGCGAGCGGTGGCAGTGGCATCGGTTTAACCATTGCCAAGCAATTAGTAGAAGCGCAGGGCGGAACGATCCACGCCAAAAGTGAAGGTGTGGGCAAGGGCAGCCAATTCAGCTTTACGCTGCCGCTGGCCTGAACTTTACACAAACTTTATATAAGCAACACGGAGGCTATAAACACCTGTGGCATTCTAAGAGCATAAGCAAATTAACTACAGGAGTTTACGAAAATGACACGCAAATCAATCATTATTCTGGGGGCAATCGTCGTGCTGGTGGTTGCAGGCGTTTTTACAGTAGCAGCTCAGAGTGACACAACTACGCCCACTTGTCCCGGAATAGGACAGGGGGGACACGGTGCTATGATGGGTGGAGGCTTCGGCAATGGTATGATGGCAGGCGCTGACGACGATACGATGATGGCTGCGGCTGCCAAAGTATTAGGACTGGATACAACTGCCTTTGTGACTGAACTGCACAGCGGCCAAACTTTAGCCGATATTGCTAAGGCACAGAATGTTGATGTGCAAAAAGTGTATGACACGATGTTGGCGACTGTTAAAGAGCATATGGCTACCCAAGTCACAGACGGTACGATAACCCAAGCACAGGCTGACGCACACCTGACATGGATGAAGGACAACGTTACTCAGATGCCGATGTTTGGCGCCACGGGTGCTGGTAATTGCACAGGCATGACGGGTATGATGGGCGGCCAGCCACACGGCATGATGGGACACGGTCACGGTATGATGGGAAATAATTAGCAAAGTACTGTACAGATGCCAGTTGCAATAACTGGCATCTGTTATTTTATCTGTCAGTGAGCTGAGTACAGATTGGCGCGTTTGCCGCACTGTACTCAGCTTTTCATTACAGCGACTGAGATCATACAAATATCCCAGATCTCATTACTTATTTGAAGCTCTCGCTATGCTTCTTGAGGCGGATACTCAATTTCAATTAACGCCTTTTCGATGACGTTCCATGATGCTGGAGTCTGCCATTCAACCGTGACGAGCTGTGCAGGTTTGTTGACATCGACATTTACCACACCCGCGAGTTGCTCAATTTCACCTTTAACGGTACTGACGCACCCATTGCAAGTCATATTTGGTACTTTGAATGTTTTGGTTTCCACCATATCCTCCTTGAAAATTATGCTGTAGCCCCACATTACCAGAGAATTGAAATACACGAATACGCCATTTGGCGGTATTTATACATTGTGGAAGTGTGTTAGTGTGAGTAGTTAGGGGTTTTCTCACAAAGGGGCTTTTCAAAAATGGCGACGGTTGTCACTGAAACAAATCACAGTTTAAAGAATGACATTGCTAATTTCGCAGCGCAAGCTATACAATTTTTTCGACATTACGCAGCAGTGATAATTATTGTATTTGGTATTCTGATCCGACTTCCGCTGACTTTTTTGCCCCTTACCTATAGTGCAACCGATACATGGCGACAAGCCGATACGGCATCAATCGCCCATAACTTTGTGTACGGCGGCAACATTCTATATCCACAAATTGACTGGGGTGGTAAAGGTCCCGGTTACGTTGAAGCAGAATTTCAATTATTTCCGTTCATTGTTTCAAAACTATATAACTGGTTTGGAGAGCAAGTTGGCCTAGGTCGTTTAGTGTCACTAGTGTTTACAACGGGTGCTTTCATATTTTTCTATTTGCTGGCACGTCGAATAGTTGCACCAAAGGCCGCTCTTTGGGCATTATTTTTCTTGGTTGTGTCACCCCTATCTATCCGTTACAGTGTAGCGTTCATGCCTGAAGCAACCGTTTTCTTTTTCTATACAGGCGCACTTTATTTTTTTGACAGGTGGCTAGAAAAGGAAACGCTTCCACTCCTTCTCGCATCTGGTGTGTATACCGCATTTGCGATTCTCGTTAAACCCACCTCGATTCACATAGGATTGATATTCCTGCTCTTAGTCTTAATTCGTCATCGTTTAGGGGTCTTTAAGCGTCTGGATTTATGGTTGTTTGCTATTGTTAGTTTGCTTCCCAGTTTTTTGTGGTACTTACATGCCCGCAATCTTTACCTTGAATATGGGAACACGTTTGGCGTAATTTCAGGTGGCGATAGTAAGCTCGGAAACTTCAGCTATTGGCTGAGCCCCCGCTTTTACCTAAACCTAGCTTGGCTTGATTTCAAGTGGATATTCGCATCCATAGGAATCATACCATTTTTGATTGGACTAGGAATAGTGATCCGCAAACGTCAACCTATGCTTCTGATTTTTGGGGTTATTGTCATTCCCATTTATTACATGATTGTGGCACGTTATGCACAGGCAGAATGGGGAATTCAGTATCATATTTATGCGTTGCCCTATGCGGCGATTGGGGCAGGATTAGGTTTGCAATGGTTATTTAGACAAATCACAGCTAAATTATCAATTCGCATCATAATCCGTTCGCCGTACATCTTAATAGGTATAGCGACTCTCATTTTCATAGTGGGACGTTCGTTTCGGATTTATAAGAATGAATTGCTAGTGCCTGTTGCACAACCGCTTGCAGAATGTGCCAAATCCGTCGCTTATCTGGTGCCTGAAGATTCGCATATCATTGTTGGTACTAGTTCCGTCGCCAACGATAAGGGTACCCCAAACAACTATCAAGAACCTAATATTTTCTTTTACAGCCATCGCTATGGCTGGAGCCTACCTGCTGATTGGTATACCCCTGAGAAGGTTGAGCAACTTCGACAGGAAGGTGCTTCTTATCTCATCATGCCTGAAGACCATATTGTAGCTGCATTAACGGACTATCTTCATGAAAACACTACACAGATTGGACCCGGTGTTGAATCGCGATGCGGCATATACGAGTTCAAGAAAACTAGTTGAACTGGGACAGAGAAATGATCGAATCATGATACGCATTTTATTGGCGGAAGATCACAAAATTGTGCGTCAGGGAACCCGCCTCTATTTGGAAAGCATGGGAGTAGAAGTGTTGGGTGAGGCTACAAACGGTCGAGAAGCTGTCGATATGGCACGCTCGCTGCGGCCTGATGTAATCGTCATGGACATCCATATGCCTGAACTCACGGGCATTGAGGCAACACGACGTATTCTGCACGAGAACAAGGATATTCGTATTCTGGTTCTCACGGCTTACGATGATCCGGTTTATGTGCATGCATTGCTAGATGCTGGAGCTGATGGCTTTGTCCTGAAGACGGCAGAATTATCAGAGTTGTATGAAGCACTAGTTGAAGTTTCCTGTGGTCGTACAGCCTTTGATCCCCAAGTTGTTGAAAAGGCCAATCAAAGTTATCAGCCGTTAGTTGAAGCCTTGACTGAAAGAGAAATAGCCGTCCTTACCCAAGCCGCACACGGTTTAACCAATAAGGAAATAGGAAAGTCTCTCTTTATTTCGGATCGTACCGTTCAAGGGCATCTCCAGAACATCTATCAAAAACTCGGGGTGGGTACACGCACCGAGGCCGTTACAATGGGTCTGGGACGGGGTTTAATTCATCTCAATGAGGATACACCACTATGACTGAACCTTTATGGCTGTGTGCATTCCTTCTTATCATGCTGTTTGTAGTCAACACTTGGCTTATTTGGCGTGTGCTGAGCCCCTTACGTCGCTTGGCTAGGCAGGCTGAGCGTCTTACACTTGGGGACTTTTCAGCGCTTGAATTATCGTGCGGTGGTATTTCTGAAATTGATGCACTGCGCCGCTCGATGATGGCGATGGTAGGGCATGTGCGCCGTTCACATGAACAAAGTCACCTTTATGCGAGTGTATTAACCAATGGTCAGGAAGCCGAGCGCACACGAATAGCACGCGACCTCCATGACGAAACCGTACAATTGTTTATTGCAATCGCTCAAGAAACGGATCTAACACGCTCGTTGGTTGAGAAACATCCTACAAAAGCGATTGAAATGCTGAAGACTATACGGACACAAGCAACCGAAGCTGTAGATAATTTACGTCACCTCATTGCTGATTTACGCCCGCCTGCGCTGGAAGAACTGGGGCTGACTGCCGCGCTAAAAATGTTAGCAGAGAATCCATCTCATGCCACAATCAATGTTGAGGTTGAAGGGGTCGAACGTCGGCTAAAAGAGAAATATGAACTCGCTTTATTTCGCTGCGCTCAGGAGGCCGTCAACAACGCTCAACATCACAGCGCAGCCAGCGAAATTCTGGTCAAAGTAACCTATCAACCGCATCAAATTCTGCTTACAGTTGGAGATAATGGAATGGGCTTTAGTGTACCTGCTGATTTCAATTGTTTAGCCTCCAACGGGCATTATGGTTTACTTGGAATCCATGAACGGGTCCAAAGTTTAAACGGTACACTTCAGATGAGCAGTCGACAAAACACAGGTACACAACTCAAAATCGCGATGCCCTGTGTTGAAGAGGATCAGCCAGCGAATACCGTTCATGATCCCGTTTGTAATGCCATAATTAAACCCCATCAAGCTTATGCAAGCGTTCAATATGAAGGTCGCTCATTCTATTTTTGCTGTCCTGTCTGTCAAGGTGCATTCCAGAAGGATCCCTCACTTTATGTACTAAGTGCAGAGCAACTCGTAATTGTAGAATAAATAAAGCCTAACAGGCCAGCCATGCTGTCCACAACCGCCGGATGCCCTCTTCCAGCACGGGAGGCGCGTAGCTGCTGAAGTTCAGGCGCAGATGATACGGCCAATTGGCATTCGGCGAAAAGCTGGCTCCGATGGCAAAATCCACGCCCAAATCGGCTGCTTTTTGCAGAAGTTCAACCGCCGTTGGACCGTTGGATGGAATCTCGACCCAGATGTACAAGCCACCCATCGGGGTCGTCCACGTCCATGTGCCGCTGGCATAACGCTGAAGTGCCGCCAGCAAGGCATCTCGGCGATGTTTGCAGGCGTGGCGCACCACTTCCAGATGCGCGTTAAGCTGTCCGCTGCGGAGCAGTTCAGTCATGGCACGCTGGTTCAGCCCCGGCGTACATACATCCGCCGCCTGCTTCACTCGGCTGATACGACTGTACAACTGTGGGCTGCTGATCAAATAGCCGATGCGTGTACCGGGCACGACCGTCTTTGAAAAGCCGCTGGCGTACAACACCAATCCGCTTTCATCCAGCGCCCGCAGCGACGGTAGCCCCGCATCCTCATAATCAAAACCATCATAGACACCATCTTCCAAAATCGGCAGTTGATAGGTCGCCGCCAGAGTCAGCAGGTGCCGCCGCTGCTGCATCGATAACACCGCGCCCGTCGGATTGAGGAAGGTGGTCATCAGATAAAAAAGGTGAGGCCGCCGCTCCTGAATAAGCGTTTCAAGGCCAGCCAGATCAATGCCTTGATCCGACCAAGGAATAGTGATCAATTCCAGATTACGGGTGCGGGCGATGTCGATCAAACCGATATAGGTTGGATCAGTCGTCAATAGAATGCCATTCGGTGGAACCAACGATTGCACCGCCAGATCAATCGCCTGTTGGCAGCCGCCCGTCACCAATACCTCATCCGCCTTGACGTTCATGCCGCGCGAATGGAGTTGGTCGGCAATCGCACGCCGCAGTGGTTTGTAGCCCTCTGTCGGTTCATAACCGAGTGCTGCTCCGGCATCGCGATCCAGCACGGCATTTAACGCCCGGCGCATGGCCTCAACCGGCATGAAATCTACCGGCAAACTGCCGACGCTCAAGCTAATCAGCGATGGGAATTCCTGACTCTCAGAAACATGAGATGCCGCCGCTGGTATGAAATCGCCATCACTCAGCATCCATTCGGCGTACAGAATCGGGAGCTTATCGACCACGAAAAGCCCCCGCCGTTCGCGGCTGACAATCAAACCCGCACTTTCGAGGGCATCGTAAGCATTCACTACACTGGTACGGCTGATGTCCAGTTCATCCGCCAGTGCCCGGCTGGCTGGCAGTCGCTTTCCAGCTTTCATCGCCCCGCTGAGAATCTGTTCCTTAAAGTAATTGAAGAGCTGCTGGTACAGCGTTTCCGGCGCATCACGGTTGAGCGTAATCATAGCGCTCGATCATTTTCAGAAAACGGCGGTGAAATCCTAAATCATCGGTCAGTTCCGGGTGGAAGGAGGTCGCCAGCAAGTGCCCTTGTTGAGCCGCCACAATGCGTCCATCATCCAGGGTGGCGAGTATCTCGACGCCCGCCCCAACCGCCACAATCAACGGCGCACGAATAAATACTGCTTCGTAACTTTCGCCTTCAATATGCAGCGTCGTCACAAAGCTGTCGATCTGCCGCCCGAAGGCGTTGCGCTGCACGCTGATGTCCATCACGCCCAAATGCGCTGCTTGCCCCATCACTTCCTTTGCCAGCATGATCGCTCCGGCGCACGTTCCCCATGTCGGATGTTTCTGCGCGAACGCCCGCAGCGGTTCCATCAAACCATACATATCGGCCAATTTCCGCAGCGTCGTACTCTCGCCACCGGGGATAATCAGCCCATCCAAACCGGTAAGCTGGTGCGGAAGCCGTACTTCGACAGCCTCCGCGCCAACCCCTTGAATAGCCTTTTTATGCTCGGCGAAATCGCCTTGGAGCGCCAATACACCGATGCGTTTCACCATCCACGCCCCGCCATCCGCTGTGTATCCGGCAAACTGCTCACATTAATGCCCACCATCGCCTCACCCAGATTACGGCTGGCTTCCACCAGCAGCTTCGGATCATTGAAGTGCGTCGTCGCCTTGACAATGGCTGCCGCGCGTCTGGCAGGATCGCCGCTCTTGAAAATACCACTGCCCACGAATACGCCGTCCACCCCAAGCTGCATCATCAAAGCGGCGTCTGCTGGAGTAGCCACGCCACCTGCCGCGAAATTGACCACCGGTAAGCGTCCGAGCTTTGCCGTTTCCACCACCAGAGCATACGGCGCACCGATTTCTTTTGCAAATGTGAACAGTTCATCTTCGTCCATGCTGGTCAGACGTCGAATTTCGGAATATACCTGTCGGGCATGGCGCACCGCCTCCACCACATCACCGGTACCGGCCTCGCCCTTGGTGCGGATCATGGCTGCGCCCTCGCTGATGCGACGTAGTGCCTCACCCAGATTGCGGCAGCCGCACACAAACGGCACTTTGAACTTATGCTTGTTGACGTGGTTGGCCTCATCAGCCGGAGTCAGCACTTCACTCTCGTCGATATAATCAATGCCCAGCGCTTCCAGAATTTGTGCCTCAACAATATGACCGATACGGCACTTCGCCATCACCGGGATGGTCACAGCCTTCATAATGCTCTCGATCATATCAGGATCGCTCATACGTGCCACGCCGCCTTGGGCACGGATGTCCGCCGGAACACGCTCCAAGGCCATCACCGCACAGGCACCGGCGTCTTCAGCAATTTTAGCCTGCTCCGGTGTGACCACATCCATAATCACGCCGCCCTTGAGCATTTGCGCCAAACCGCGCTTGAGCAAATCGGCTTGCTCGGTTGTGACGGCGGTTTCGACTTTGTTTGCGACATGCGCTCCGTTGCTTTTACTCATGATTTCCCTTTTCATAGACCCATAAAACGATTAGTGACCGTATTGTAGGGCTACACTTTGGGATGTGGTAAGGCCAGAGGATGCCAGAACTGCGTAGCGTAGAATTTGTAAGATTTCTATTCACACCAAGGCAGGACTTTGGTTCTATTGTTACATTCCGCATAACTACGTATCTTTCAGCATTACAAATTCAATCAATTGAACACTTGTTTGCACACTTTTTCACAACTTTATAAGCTTGTAGTTTGGTGGTGTAATCCCATGATCCACAACGTGTTATGGCTTGAGGAAAATCTGGTGTTGGTTTCTATTCAACTCCCGATAGAAACCGAAAACTTAATAAATGGTATTGATTCGATGCTCGCTAAAAAGCTGCCAAAACGCAACTCTAATGCTGCAATTTTGGTAGATGCCAGAGAACTTCATCCGCCACTATATGAGACAGCCTTAGCAGATTTCCAAACGGTGCTTATAAATCTAGAATCGCGTGGCTTAGTTGTCATTTATGGCATGCCGAGCATCGTTGAACAGCTATTGAAAAGAACTCTTTTTAGCCATCCAGTCAATAGGTATTCGGTCTACTTTGCAGCCAATCAGAATGAGGCAATCGGACTTGTTCATCAGCACCGCCAATCCATAAATACTACTAAAACATTCAAGATTTCTCCGTCTAGCCAAAAGTCGCCGCAGGGCGGAAAAGCAAAATTTCGTAATAGTCAAACGGAACAACTTTATCAAGCCTTCGTCAGCGATCCGGAGCGGTATCGTACTTGGCGCACATTGGTGAATGGTTTGTATGAGGATGGCGAAATTGCGTTTGAAACCGTGATGTTTGCAAAACTCCATCAACTGGGTGATACGCGTGATTCATCAATCGATTGGGATCAAATCATCATGGCTTTATTGCACGATACAGATCTATGAACTAACGCAGCATTGAAGGCTAGCATCGACTATTTGTATGTTCACAGAGGGCATTGTTGATACCATGAATGAAGCACATCCTCTTTTACTTACCGGTAAATTTCGTATTCCCCAGAGCATCCCCGGTGCGTTTAGGCGTGATTTGCTTGAAACGCGATTGCTTAAAACACTTGATTACATTTCCTTGTGTCTAGTGACTGCACCGGCTGGTTTTGGCAAGTCCACTGTTGTCAGCCAGTCACTTAGGCAATGGGGACACCCAATAGCTTGGCTACAGCTCGATCAGGACGACAATGATCCCGTTCAATTTTGGACCTATTTTATAGCTGCGCTGCGAATGATTCATGCTGATATGCCAAGTTACGCGCCGTCAATTATGTCGTCTCCGGATAGCAATGAACCGCTTATCAAAGTCGTAAACTTCCTTGAAACAATCAAAGAACCTTTTGCATTAGTGTTAGATGATTTTCACCATATTGTTTCAGAAGTGGTCTACCGTCAGTTGGAATGGTTTATCAATCGTGAACTGCCATCTTTGCGTTTGATCTTGCTTTCACGAAACGAAAATCCGCTGAATCTAGCGCGCTTACAAGTCCGTCATCATTTAGAGACAATAGATGTAGAGTCTTTACGATTTACGTCAAACGAAGTTAGAACATTTCTCAAGCAAACAATGGCTCTTGATGTTGACAATACCCTTGTCAATCATCTATCACGGCTTAGCGAAGGTTGGCCGGTGGCTTTGCATCTCATGGCGTTACGATTACGTCATCAATCAAAAGAACGGTTCAGTATCGAACAATTCACTTTTCCGGATGCCAATATCACACATTATTTTGATGAAGAGATTTTTGATCCACTGTCTTGTGATGTTCAAGATTTCCTTCTTCGCACGTCTATATTGAGGGATATTCAGCCAGACCTCTGTCGGACAGTAGCGGGGGTAGATGGTCAATATTTTCTAGAGCAGTTGACTCGCAATCAGTCATTTGTCACTCGGATGGACAACAGCGGTAATCATTATCGTTATCATAGTCTGTTCACTGAATATCTAGAGGCTCGTCTAAAGCGCGATCATCCAGATTGGTTCCAAACAGCCCATCGGCAAGCTGCGGCTTATTTCCAGCAGCATAACATGATGGAGCCAGCGGTTGAACACGCTATTGCATCGGGTGATCTGACTAATGCGGAAACTTTGATAAGCGACACGGCTTGGAACTTCATCAGTCTCGGCAGGCGCGATACAGTACGGACTTGGATCGAAAGTGTTCCAGCCGAGCGGCTAGAACATAATCCGCGACTGAGTGTTCATTACGCATGGGTACTTTATTTACAAGGACATTTTGATCGTGTCGAACATTATCTGCTACTTGCCGACCATTGGTTGTCGTACAAAGCACAATTGTTATCCAAACATGATAGCCAAGTGTTGAACGGTGAGATCCACATCATTCGCGCTTTGCTGGCTCACTTAAGCGGTAATCTTAAATCCGCCATCGAACACGCCCAGCAGGCGCTACAATTATTGCCTGAGGATCAGACATTCATGCGCGGATGCGCGCTTGGCAACTTAGGTTATTCTCAGTGGTTAGACGGGGATACAAACTCAGGTCAGCTTACCATTGAAAGTGATTTTCTACCTCCACATCCTCTGGACGAACTAACACGCCTCATCTTTCAATGTAATCAGGCAAACATGCTTATTTTAATTGGTCATTTACATGAAGCTGCTCAACTCTTGAGGAATATACTTGCGATCGCACAAACTGATCCTAAAGCATATCAAATCGTTACCGCTATGGCCTACTTTGGTATTGGAGTATTGGAATTCGCTTGGAATAAATTAGACCAAGCGGCTGAACATGTTCGAGAAGGACTGTTGCTTGGACAACCTTGGATTTATTTAAATGGGTTATTGCCTGCCTATCTCACCTTAGCAGGGATTGAAAAAATTAGGCAGCATTATCAAGCGGCTGACCAAGCTCTTTCCGAGATGGAAAGTCATATTCAAGCCGGTGGTCTGACACATATGCGCGAACTCTTGGAGATCAACCGCATCCGCTTAAAAATGACACGAGGTGATGTTAAGTCGGCGCGACGATGGGTACTTCGTTTACAAAATGATGATCCTATTGGGCCGAATAGTACGGCAATTTGGCGCCACATTACACACGCTGAGATCCTGATCGTGCAGAATCAAGCTGAGCAAGCTCTCGAACTCCTGCGTCGTCTGAATGCCTTGTGTGGACTTCTTTCATTAGAGTGGATGCGGTTGGATGTACAACTATTACAATCTATTGCCCATTGGAACCTTGGACAACAAGAAACGGCTCTAACCCTGTTACAAGAAATATTGGTTCGTGCAGAGCCGGAAAGCCATATTCGATTATTTTTGGATCGAGGCAGTGTCGTCGAAAATATGTTACGCCATTTACATAGCCCTATCGATTCGGTCGGCTACATCAGTGACTTACTAGAGGCTTTCGAAGATGACACCCGCCGTTCGGGCGAGATTATCTTGGATATGAACGGTGCGCCAATAGCGGAAAAGCTCAGTTCCCGTGAATTAGAAATTTTAAAGCTTATTGCACAAGGTGCGACCAATAAGGATATAGCCGAGAAGCTCATAATTGCTGAAGGCACCGTTAAAACCCACGTCAAACACATCCTCAATAAGTTAGACGCACAAAATCGCACGGATGCCATCGCTAAGGCACGGGCATTATCTTTGCTTGACTAACACAAATACCCCTTGATATCCGATTTAATCCCTCTTTTGAGAGATGTTAGCACAATAAAAAAGGCCTAGTATTCAATTGGAGATGTTTATTGATAGTTATTTTGAAACAAAGTGATAACCAATGGACGATCATTCTCAGCGACAAGAAATTTTACAGCAAATTACTGAACTCATTAAAGAGATGCCTGAGGATGTTTTGTTGCAACTCATTCAACGTTGGGAAGCAGAATTAACTGAATTATTTGCTGAAAATTCTATACCCACATATGAGATTGAGGATAAAAGTTACACCTCTGATAAAACTTAGCATGTTGAGTTTGTTCCCTCAGCTCGAATTATCAGTACGTTCATGCATTGTTAGTGCCATGTTTTCAAGCATCTGAAGTACGAATTCCAGACGGTCATCAGGAAACATATTAAGAATGGCCAGTGCTCGTTCCTGAGGATCGGCATCCTCTTCGACAAAAAAATACATAATGGGCTTGTTTAGAATTTCCGCCCATAGTGGCAAATCAGGTGCATCAATCGTAGAAACTCCTGTCTCCACATTCGAAATGACTCCTTGACTAATCCCCAGCCTCTCTGACAATTCCCCTTGTGTCATGTTTGCATCCCGGCGAGCTTTACGGATTCGTTCGCCTAAGCGTTTCTTACCTTCGTCGGCCATCATAATCACTCCTACTCAATCGTCAAAACTTTATCTGTAACAATGTCATTGTTACAGTAAATCGGATATTTTACCCAACAACCTAATAAACATTGTGGCGGATTAAGAAATTAGGTGTTATATTAGATTTATAGGTATTTAATCAGTTTTCTAGAGGTTGATATGAATAAACGACCACTAAAGACTCTCTTGATGCAGCTCATCGAACGGGATCACGGCAAAAATGTTGAACAACTCATGCTAGAAGCCTTTCAGCAACATGGCACAGAAAAAGCTGCATCTCAGGCTATTGGCATCACACAACAAACATTCAATGTCTGGAAATACCGACTGGGACTCGCTGACGAAATCGATAATATCCGTCAAATGCTAATTGAAAACTCAGTGTAATCATGAAGGAATATATACCACCTGAACAGCTTCTGACACGCATTCTTCATGTTGCCCAACTTCTGGCTTATACAGAATCATTACCGCTCGAATCCGTGCGTGCGAACCAATATGTCGAACCTGTTGTACCTTCCATTATAGTCGCTAAAGATAATTCAGGTGCAAATGCAGAAAAACTACGCGATGAAGAGAAGTTGTAAAGTAGAGTATCAGCGACATCATATCTGATGAATACATACTATGGCAAAGAAGTCTAAACGTATCGAATCGCAATCAGGATATGTAACTTATCTTCGTACTAGCGATGAAGAAGTCCAAGCGCCTGAACGCTCACAAGCTGCTCAGCGTCGCGACATTCAGCAGCGTCTTATTTCTTACCATGATATACCGCAGCTTGGTGAATTTATCGATAACTTTACAGGTACATCTGCTGATCGAAAGCACTATCAACGACTGCTGACAAATGCACGACAAGGCTTTTTTTCACATGTCTTTACGGCTACACCAGATCGTTTTGGGCGCGATGACGTTGAAGCGCTGAGAGCCATTGATGAAATGACCCGGCTTGGTATCAATGTACGTTTTGCGTCGCACCCTGACCTCAATCCTGCTGATCCTGATGACCGACTATATTTGAACATTCTCTTTGGAATGGCAAAACGTGAGTCAGCAGTGTTAGGTAAGCGAACCACGGGTGGGATGCTCTCTAAACTTCTCAAGGGAGAATGGCCTTGGCAAGCGCCCGATGGTTACCTAAATAGAGAAATCAAAATAACTGAACTTGGTCGCGAAGAACAGCTTCAGCACGCACGTTACAAACGTTGGGTAGAAATTGATCCAGAACAGTCACAAGTTTGGCGCTACGCTTGGGACTTATTGCTTCTAGATAATTCAACTCTCGATCAAATTTGTGAGGCACTTTTTGCTCGCGGCTATCGTTTCCGAAGTGGAACGCCACTCATACAATATGATCGCCTTGACCGAGCAGTTTATCGACGCAAGGATCTTTCCAAAATATTCCATAATTGGTTTTATGCGGGTTGGGTTGTGGCGGACAATGACTGGGCTAAAATCCCCCCAAAAACCGTGCGCGGAACATGGGAACCAATCGTTTCTACAGAAGAGTTTGAGATGGGCCTCTCTATCTTAGCGAAGCGTAATCACATGCCGCAGCCCAAAAAACATAATTTTTATCTTTTGCAGGGCATACTTTTTCTTGAACGCCCTCAAGGAAAGCAAATAAAGCTCACGTGCTCAAAACCTAACCCAAAACGTCCTGCCGGCGGCACACCATATTATTGTGTACCTAGCAGTAATTTCAACTATGCCTGTACAAGTATTGACGAGCAAATAGTGTTGCATATTCAGCGTGTGCAAATTGCTCCAGAATTTTTGCCAAAAATTCGCCGCGCCTATCTTGCAGATATCGCTCATTACACAACTCATCAAGGACGGGAAGAGAAGCAGTTGAAAACTGCCCTGCAAAAAGTAGAACTTAAAGAGCTAAACCTTTGGCGCGCATTTACCGAACACGGTATGCAGGCACCCATGTATCAAAAACTTGCTCAAGAATATCAAGAAGAGAGGCAGCGAATTGAATTTGCACTTCGAGCTATTAAACAGGAAAATAGGGAATATATCGCTACTCTTGATGCAGCACTTGAAGTGATTGTTGAAATAGGTGAGCGATACGTAAGGCAAGATTTCAAAAGACAAAGAGAAATTTTGCGGCAGATCGTCAGTAAGGTAGTAATCAATGAGGCTGGAAACGTTGTAAGACTAGAACTGCACCCACCGTTTACCTATTTGCAGTCTTTAAAGACCGGGAACAATGGGAATACAAATGGGCATCAATCAGAGATAAAGGGAATGAAAAAGAAAACTTCCAAAGGTACTCAAACCGATGGAAGTTCACTTCAGGTGTCTTTAGGTGACCCCGCTGGGACTTGAACCCAGAACCCGCTGATTAAGAGTCAGCTGCTCTGCCAATTGAGCTACGGAGCCTAATTGATTGCATTATAGCAATGGGTTGCACAGCGTTCAAGTCTGGAATTGCCGCATAATTATCGACGCACCTTTACTTTTTCGGTGTTAATCTCTGGTATGATGAAGAGATTATTTTACCTTAGGAGTACAGCGCCTCTTGGCCTCTCATCCATCTACCTATACTGGTTTAACGGCTGCTCAGGTCACGGAGCGTGTTCAACGTGGCGAAAGTAATGCTTTTAAGGCGCGGGTCGGGCGCAGTTACTGGGAAATTGTACGGGATAACATCCTCAATATTTTTAATATTGTTTTCTTCCTATTGATGATTGTTGTCTTTGCGCTGCAAGATTATTCGACGGCTATATTTGCCGGTTTTAGCGTAGTGACGAACTCCGTCCTTGGCATGTTTCAGGAAATCAGCGCCAAACGCAAGCTTGATCAATTGGCAGCATTGGCGGCTAAGGATATTCTGGTCTGGCGGGACGGCAAACTGGTCGGCATTCCCATCCACGACATTGTTAAAGATGATATTATTCCGATTGAACCCGGTGACCGGTTGGTGGTGGATGGAAAAATCCTCGAAAGCGACAGCCTCGAGATGGATGAGTCGCAGTTGACCGGGGAGTCGGACGCAGTATTCAAAGAAATGGACAGTGAAGTGCATTCCGGCTCGTTTTGCATTGCGGGAACCGGCGTTATGGTTGTTACGCGGGTCGGCAAAAACAGCACCATTAACAACCTTTCAACGATAGCTAAAGTTTATAAAAACATTCTTACCCCTACCCAGAAACGACTGGCTGCGGTGGTACAAGTCGCGCTTATTATTATGTTGATCGTGCTGCCGATGTTAGGCATCGCGGGGTATTTAGCTGATCTTACGACTTTGGAAATTGTCCGCAGTCTGGTGGTGTTTGTCAGCAGCATCGTTCCACAAGGTTTGGTGCTGACCGCGATTTTGTCGCTCACTATTGGTGCAATCAGCATCAGCCGCTTCCAAACGCTAATCCAACGGGTTAACGCGGTTGAGTCGATGGCGAATGTCACGGTGTTGTGTTTTGATAAAACGGGCACACTTACACGGAACATACTGACCGTGAGTGAAATTATTCCGTTGGGCGGTCGCACACTGCCCCAGCTTCAGGATAATTTACGGCTTTATACAGGCAGTTTATCTTATAAAAACCGGACGGCTGCGGCTATTGCGGATGTGCTGCCCATTGTTTCTTCTAACGGTTCGACACCGACCAAACTCCATGAAATACCCTTTAATTCCAGCCGCAAATGGGGCGCTGTGGGCTTTGCGAACGAAACGTTCATTCTCGGTGCGCCAGAGCGAATCATTGATGCTAAAACGAATGCAACTACTGCTATACAAGCGAAGACTCTGGCTGAACAAGGCTTGCGCGTGCTGGCCTTCGCTCGGTCAGCTCAGCCGCTGGTGGATGGTCAATTAGGCGAGGATACAGAAGCGCTGGCGCTCATTGTGCTGACTGACCAAATCAGGCCAGACATTCAGGAAACGCTGGATGCTTTCAAAGCACAAAATGTAGCACTCAAGGTCATTTCGGGTGACAACCTTGAAACGGTGAGTTCGATTGCGTCCGCTTCAGGGATGCAAATTCGCAAGGCATATACTGGCGATCAACTGCAAAAAATGAACGACGCGGAACTGCGGGGAGCGGTCGTCAACGCGGATTTGTTCGCACGGATCGAACCGGAAACCAAACGCCGGATTATTGCCGCGCTTAAACAAGAGGGACAATATGTGGCGATGGTGGGTGACGGTGTGAACGATGTGCCGGCACTCAAGGAAGCTCACCTTGCCATCGCGATGAATGATGGCGCGCAAATCGCCAAAGATGTGGCCGAAATCGTACTGCTGAATAATGCGATGTCCACACTGCCCAAGGCTTTCTTAGAAGGTAAAGAAATCACGCAGACCATCTTTAGCAGCATCAAGCTGTTTCTGGCGAAGAACTTCTATACGATTGTTTTGATTTTCTTTGTGGGCTTTATGGCGCTGCCCTTCCCGACCAGTCCGGCGCAGATCAGTTGGGTTACTTTAGGTACGGTGAATATTCCCGCGACCTTAATTGCCTTTAAGATTCTCCGTCCTAAGCACATGGCGAAATTCCGCCGTGACGTGCTGGAGTATGTGATTATCAGCGGGATGATTAGTGCGGTGGTAATGGCGTTAATGTACGTGGTGGCCTATTACGGGTCAGACGAAAACGTCGATATTGCCCGCAGCGCTATTACCCTATTTATCACCTTATTTGGTACGCTCATTTTTTGGAACGTGTCGGGCATTGAAATGTTTGAACCACGCACGTTGAGGGAACACTGGCGGATTGTGTTATTGGGAATCGTGCTTACAGCTTTAACCATGGTGGTGCCATTTATTGTACCCAGCTTTTTTGCCTTTATTCCTCCACCCCCTCTGATTTGGGCGCTGGTCATCTCGACATTTTTGCTGACGGCAACCCTGCTGCACGTATTCACGCGTGACCGCCGAATCATCGAGCAGTTGTGGGAGTTGTTCCAACCGTAGGATTGACGAGATTATGATTGCGAGAAGAACGGGAACGGTCTTAAATCGTTCCCAACAAACGCATCATCCATGAATACAGTCACGATATTCATCACCGAATAACCCTGCTAAATGGACTCAGTGGTTCGGCGGATGGGGGTTATACTGAACCATCTTTTCAAAATAGATGGGTTTTTTGCTTATGTCTCCTCTTGAAATCGTTATTATTTTTGTGGCGGCCATGCTGGCAGGTGCCTTGAATTCAGTGGCGGGCGGTGGGAGTTTTCTTTCCTATCCAGCGCTTGTTTTTAGTGGTGTGCCGCTGATTAATGCAAACACTACCAGCACGATTGCGCTATGGCCGGGAACGGTCGCCAGTGTAGGGGCATACCGAAAAGAAATTGCTGAAGAACAAGGGCGATTGTGGCCGCTGCTGATTGCGAGCTTGTTGGGCGGTACGATAGGGGCGCTTATTCTGCTGCGAACACCCCAAAATACATTTGCCAAACTCCTGCCCTTCTTACTTTTGTTGGCGACACTGCTTTTTGCCTTTGGTAAACGGGTTAGCGAACGTGTCCGGGCGACGGTTTCGAAGGCATCGCTGCCAGAATCGACCTTACGGGGTGGTGTCATTGTCCTACAGTTTGTGATTGCGCTGTATGGTGGGTTCTTCGGTGGTGGCATCGGCATGATGATGCTGGCTGCCTATTCCTTATTGGGAATGGATAACATCCACCGCATGAACGGACTCAAGACGTTGATGGCAACCATCATCAACGGCGCGGCTGTGGTTATTTTTGTCATTAACGGGTCGATCTATTGGCCGCAAGCGCTGGTCATGGTCGGTGGTGCGATTATTGGCGGTTATACAGGGGCCACTTATGCCCAACGGATTAATCCGCAGCGGGTGCGACAGTTCGTGATTTTGGTGGGCTTCGCTATGACGATTATCTTTTTCGTGCGTACCTATCTGCCGAGCTAGAGATGAAAATGCACGTGCAGTTGAAGCGTCGCAGGCCAATGGTGATTTACTCATTGGCATGGTAATAGGCGACGGACGGCATGATGACGTTTTACAAATTTTTACGGAGAAAGAACCCCCACCTTAATCCTCCCCCGTAAACGAGGGAGGAAACCATACGGACGGGTCACAGACCCTCCCCTACAAGGATACTCCTCATTAAAAAGTTTAAGTTCATTATGCTGTCCCCACGAAAATACACTTGATTGAGGGGTTTTTAGGCGGATTGTTTGGCTGGAAGGCGGACGGTGAAGGTGCTGCCTTCGCCGAGGATGCTGGTGGCAGAGACGTTTCCTCCGTGCTGTTCAACAATTTCTTTGACAATTGCCAAGCCCAGCCCGGTGCCGCTGGACTGCGTAGTGCGGGCATCGTCAGACCTGTAAAAGCGTTCAAAAATGTGCGGGAGATCGCGTGGGCCAATGCCAATCCCCTGATCCGTCACCGAGAAAACAACGTTATCGCCTTCGCGCGCCGTCCGAACGATGATTGGTTTGTCATTTGGAGAGTAGTTGATGGCGTTGGCTACCAAGTTGACGAATACCCGCTCCATCTGGCGCGTATCGACCTGAACTTGTGGTAGTTGAAAGTCGGTGATGAGATTGAGCGTCTGGCCTTTGCTAATGGCTACCGGTTCGTAGGTATCAAACACGCGTGCCACGATTTGGTTGGCATCAATCCATTCTAGGCTCAAATCAAGCTGGCCCCGATCCAACTGTGACAGACTGCGTAAATCATCTAGCAAATTACGGAGATGACCCACTTGATTTTCCAACTTACGAAGGTGGTCATCGAGTTTTTCGGGGGAGCGCTTCAACAAATAAAGGCGAGTCGTAAGGCCGGCAATGGGTGTTGCCAAGTCATGAACCGCGTCATCAATAAACTTGGTTTTGAAGCGTTCAATTTGTTTGATGTGGGTGATGTCATGGGCGCTGACCAAAATACCGGACTGCTGCTCTTTATCGGTCATGCGCACTGGAATAAAGGCTAAATCAATATCGGTACTGCGGCCATTTTCGCCAAGCAGCTGAAGTTCAACACGCTGGCCTTCTTGACTTTGAATTGTGTTTAAAAGTGCTTTACCGACACTCATACTTTGTTCTTCGGTAGCTACCATCCCCAATAAGCGTTCAAGCCAGTTTGAGACTTGATCACCAAACATGGACATGAAGGCCGGATTACGCGTCTCAATATCGCCGTTGGCCTGTGCGAGCGCTATGGCATCGCGGGTATTGTTGAGGATGATTTCGATCTGGTCTTTGGCACGGCGCAGTTCTGCTGTTCGTTCTTCAACCATTTGCTCCAATTGGGTGGCGTAGCGCTGCAATTCGGCTGCGATGCGTTTTTGCTCGGTGATTTCCTTGCTGTAAATGGCAAAGGACTCCACATCACCGGACGGAGATAACACGGGATAAATGGTATTATCCCACCAGCCATTGGCGGTGTGATCTTCCCACTGAACAGGCTGTTTGGTGGCGATACACACTTTGAAATGACTGAGTCTTTGATCGCGCAGCTCCGGGGGTAACAGATCAAAGCCATTGTGACCGATGAGATTCTCGACACTGGTTCGCATCGATTCGGCCATTGGTTTATTGACGGTCAAGAAGTGACCCTGTAAGTCCATTAAGAAAACAACATCTGAGGTTGCGTCCAGCAGAATACGCAGAAAGGCTTCTTTTTCACGGATGGCTTCTTCAGAGCGCTTTTGATCGCTGATGTCGCGATCAATACCTAAAAGTCCTGTTACTACTCCCTGATCGTCCCGTAATGGAATGCTGCTGAATAAAACCCAGCGGCGCTTGTCTTTGTGCCATGGTTGATAAATGACGCGATTGATGACAGGTTCGCCCGATTCCATGATCTGTTGTTGGGTTTCATACCATTTTTGAGCAATCTCAGGTGGCAAGAAGTCGAAATCATCTTTTCCGAGCAGGTCTTCTTGACGGGAAACGCCTAATATACGCATTGACTCGGCGCTGTTAAGCAAGAATTTGCTGTTTCGATCTTTAACGAAGATGTTGTCCGGCTGCTGGTCAATGACTGTTCGCAGCAGCATTCTTTCCTGAGCGATGGCTCTTTCAGCCTGTTTGCGTTCGGTGATATCCTGTGCTGCACCATAGAAGCGTACAAAACGCTTCGCGTCCTCATCCCATTCGACCTGCCGCTTGATAGAAATCCAGCGAGTTTCCCCATTTTTGGTGATAATGCGATACTCTCCAGAAGTGGCATTTCCCGAAATGGTTTGTTGCACGTGGTCTTTAACGAGTGGAACATCATCAGGATGATATAAACTGAACGTGCCACCGACTTCGAGCCAGTTGTAGCCGGTCAGCCGCATGAAGGAATCGTCGGTAACCCAAAAGCTGGTAAAGCTACCATCGGGGTGAATGTCGTAGGCATAGGCATAGTCCGAAATTGATTCGCTGACAATACGGTAACGGTTCTCACTTTCGACAAGGGCTTGCTCGGCGAGTTTGCGGTCGGTAATGTCCTGTACCGCGCCATTGATGCCTATGAGACGGTTGTTGGTGGTATCCCATACCGGATAGCCATACATGCGTACCCAGCGCAGCGTTCCATCTTTTTTATAGATGCGCGCCTCGGTGACAGACGATTGGTTTTGGCGAAGCTTTTCGCTATCAAGGTCATTTTGCGCTTGATCGTCGGGATGGAGAATAGCCTGCCAGCCACCCAATTTGACAAATTCTTCAGGGGTGTAACCGGTAATTGTGGCGAAAGCCCCTGTTAAGGCTTTTAGCTCCAATTTCCCGTCGGCGTTAAGACGAGATGCATAGGTATAATCAGACGTGATGGATGAAATTAGGCGTAAACCTTCTTCACTTTCTTGTAGGGCTTGTTCCGCCAATTTGCGTTCATTGATGTTTTGCACCGCACCGTAAATGCCGATCAATTTCTGATTGGCAGCATCCCAAAGAGGATAACCATAGGTGCGCACCCAACAAACCTGACCATCTTTGCGAATGATGCGCAGCTCACTGACGACGGTTTTATTCCGGCGCAATGTCGCCATATCGCGGTCATCTTGCGGCTTATCGTCAGGATGAACAATGGAGAGCCAGCCGCCCAATTGGACAAATTCGTCAGGCGTGTAGCCAGTGATGGTTTCAAAGGCGTCACCGTAAACCGTATGTTCAAAGCCATCAGGGCCATCGAATCGGGTTGAGAAGGTGTAATCCGAACTCACGGACGAAATGAGCCGGAAACGCTCCTCACTTTCCTGCAAGGCTTGTTCGGCGAGTTTGCGTTCATTTATGTCCTGTACCGCGCCATAAATGCCCACGAGGTTTTGATGCGCGTTATCCCACAAGGGGTAGCCATAAATCCGTACCCAGCGGATTTGACCGTCTTTACGGATGATGCGCACCTCGGTGGCGACCGGTTTATTTTCTTTGAGGGTGGCGAAATCGCGGGCATCTTGTGCGCGATCATCAGGGTGCAGGATGGCAAGCCAGCCGCCCAATTTGATAAATTCTTCCGGGGTATAACCAGAGAGGGCTTCGAACGCGCCAACAAAACTGTATTGTTCTAAGCCTCCATGACCATCAAACCGAGATGAAAAAGTGTAATCCGAAGTGACCGAGGCAATGAGGCGAAAACGTTCTTCGCTCAGGCGCAGGACTTTTTCGGCGTTTTGATGTTCGAGTAACTGGTTACGGATGGTAACCCATTCTTGATAAATCTGGTAAACGGGTACGAGGATCATCACCAGCGCGATGATGATAATGCCCCATGATCCGAGCGAGGTGATCGGGAAATTGTTGGGTAGGGAGAGCGGATTGGCTGCCGCAATCAGGAGGGCATATATAAGTACCGCCCCAAAAGTGAAAAGGGCTCCGCGCCAGCCTAGCAGTATAAGCGCTATCGTAATAAGGGGAATATAGAGTACGGGGGCGACGGTCGATACTCCCCCACTTATGAGTAAAAATAATGAGATTAGCAGCCAGAAAAAAGTGATATATAAAGTACAAGCTAAGTTTGTTTTGCCGCGATGGTTCAGGAGCATCGGCAGGAAAGCAGCCGCAATGGTGAGGGTTAAGGTGAGCAAGCCAGCCGGTGGAGAGGCCGACAAAAGAAACATTGCAGCACTAAAGAGCAGAGATAAGCTGGCGCTGGCAATTAACACATGATGCAGACTGCGTGCCACACGTGTTTGATGATCATCAGCAAATATAGGTGGTGAGAGAATACGCTGGAATAAATCCAAGTTCGTTTTTTGCATAGAACCTCAACACAGCAGCGTACACTACGTGGTTACTCAATGGGAGACGTTATCGCTTTTTTCCTCTGTTCTATCCCATCCCACAGTATGCTGTGTGTTACATGTTCATTTATGTTAACACGTATTCGCAGTGCGCAAGCATTATTTTAATGTGAATGCGGCGAATTTGGGAAAAATTACGGCAGGGAAGAATCTATAAGGGTTATTGACAGAAACAAGTCTTTGCGGCTCATTGCGCCGCCAGCCCGTAAATGGGGCGAATGAGACGTTATACTGGGCGTGAGTGGCATTCGAGAGAGGATACGGGGATGCTGGATATTGAACAGGGCGAGGCGCTGCTGGATTATTTACGGGCGACGGGACGTATCGGACTGGAGGATCAGCCCCGATTCCACAATTTGGCAGGCGGGGTTTCCAACCGGACGGTGTTGGTGGAACATGTGGATGGTTCGGCGTGGGTGATGAAACAGGCGCTGGAAAAGCTGCGAGTCAAGGTGGATTGGTTTAGCAGTCCGGAGCGGATTCATCGTGAGGCGGCGGGTTTGCGCTGGATGCAAGCTGCGGTGCCGGGTTACTCGCCAGCGCTGGTGTTCGAGGATGTGGAGGCGCATCTGTTGGCGATGATGGCTGTGCCGCAGCCGCATGTGAATTGGAAAACGCAACTGTTACAAGGGGTGGTTGAGCCGGCGTATGTGGAGCAGTTTGGGTGGTTATTGGGGAGAATGCAGCGGGTGGCGGTGGAGGGAAATCTAGAACCCTCCCCCGCAAGCGAGGGAGGGAGTCCATTCGATACGTCTAACCCCAACCCTTCGCCGATAGCAACAGGGGAAGGGAGTCATGCAGAACCCCCACCTCGACCCGCGTTGGTTAGGTTAGTAGGGGAGGGTGTAAGCTATGCGGAACCCCCACCCCGACCCTCCCCCGCAAGCGAGGGAGGGAGTCCATTCGATACGTCTAACCCCAGCCCTTCGCCGATAGCAACAGGGGAAGGGAGTCATCCTCACCCCCCAACCCCCTCTCCATTGCATGGCAGAGGGGGAGGAAAGACAAATTCTGAAGTGGAAACGCGGCAGTTATTTGCTGACCGGACGTTTTTTGAGACGCTGCGGGTTGAGCCGTATTACAGTTACAGTGCGAGTCAAGTTCCAGAGGTGGCGGGCTTCATCAGTGAGTTGATTGAGGCGACGCGCGGGCGGACTCTGACGCTGGTGCACGGGGATTACAGCCCGAAGAATGTGCTAATCTACGAGGGGCGGATTGTGCTGCTGGATTACGAGGTGATTCACTGGGGTGATCCGGCGTTTGATGTGGGATTCGCGCTGACGCATTTGTTGAGCAAAGCTCATGCGCTGCCGGAACATCGGGCGGCGTTTGCGGCTGCGGCACGGACTTTTTGGGCGCGTTATTGGGGGCAAGTTCAGGCGTTGGAATTTGCTGTCGGTTTAGAAGGGTACGCGGTGCATCATACGTTGGCGTGTTTACTGGCGCGGGCGGCTGGTCGATCTCCGTTGGAATATTTGGATGCGGGGCAGCGGGCGCATCAACAGGCGGTGGTGGTGAGGTTGATGGGGGATGTTCCGGCGACGGTGGATGAGCTGGTGGAGCGATTCACGGAGAGAATTTAACGCAGAAGAAACGCCTCAGCCCATAGTAACAGGGGAAGGGAGCAAAACAAAACAAATCGCCAAGAACGCCAAGAAGAACCCCACCTTAATCCTCCCCGTAGTAACAGCGGAGGAAACTAATGCACAGATTCGGCGGTGAGGAAGGTGCGAGTTCCCCAATGTTCGACGTAAAAGATGCGGTAGGTGCGCTGCGGTTCGAAGGGGTTCCTATCTTTTTCGGGGATGCTGATTTTGAGGGTTTCGTAGCTGGATCGGACTCTGGCGTAGAAGTAGGTTTGGTAGACGCGCCCGCGATCTAACAAATCACGGTGACCCGCGTTGGTGCGGGCTTCTTCTTTGACGAGTTCGACGCGGCCTTCGATGGCGTGGACGGTGGGTTTATTGACGTTGGGATCGCCCATGGCACGGAACATTTCGAGGCTGGCTTTGGCGGAGCGTTGAGCGTACCAGAGGAACAGGATCAGCAGCAGGACAACGACTGCGGCGATGGGGAGGGCTGATGATCCGAGTTGGGCGACGGCCTGCGTGAGTGAGTCGCGGAGGAAGAGGGCGATGAGGGCGATGGGGATGACGAGCATGAGCACGAACCAGATGAGGGTGCGGTTGGGGGTTTTGTCGTACTGATCGGCAGTGGTGCGGATGAAGTCCTGCCCAACGTCGATGATTTTCTGTTGGGCAGGTGTAAGCTGGGCGCGGCGGTTGGTTTCGAGATCGTCGGCGGTGAAGCCGTAGGTTTGCATCAGCAGGTGGTTTGCGTCAGTCATGGGTGTCTCCAGTGTGTGAATACAGAGGATTTAACCACAGAGACACAGAGGAATACAGAGAGAAGACAAATTAACCACAGAGAAATGCAGAGAAAGACAAGATACCCCCTCCTTAATCCTCCCCCGCAAGCGATGGAGGAAACTAGGCGAAGGAGATGGAGGGGGCGGAGAAGCGGCAGGCGTGCCATGCGAGGGCGGTGGCGATGACCATATCATCGTGGAGGCCGGAGGGAGCGGAGTAGCGATAGCCGCCTGCGGGAAGGCGTTCCATGCGGTAGTTGGTGAGTTCATCGAGTAGGGTTTCGTCAGGCAGAAGGGCGAGATCAGCGCGTTCGATGGCGAGGGCAAGGCTTTCGATGAGGGTGGTTTTGCTGGCGGCGGTGGTGATGAAGGGATAGACGGGTAAGCCTTCCTGCTGAAGGGCTTCGATGTTGGGCGAGCCGATGCTGTTGGATTCGGCGTAGATGCTGACGGGCTGCCAGCGGTCATAGAGGGCACGGAGTCTGCCACGCTGAAGCGACCAATTGACCTGATTGAAGCGGTCGTAGGCCAGCATTTGATGGGAAAGCGCGTCGATGACGACGATGACGGTGTAGTCATTTTCGCGTCCCCAATCGACACCGAAACAGCAGCGCTGACCCACTGGAACGGGACTGAGCGGGGCGGTGGCGGCTTCGCGGACTCCACGAAACACCTGACCGGAGTCGTCGTTGAATTCAGCCATGTATTCCTCGAGCCAGATGCGTTCAGGGGTTTGGAGGCGGATGGCTTCGAGTTCGGCGGGGTCAAGGAGCGGGTTATCGAAAGATGTGAAGCGGAAGGGGCGCCATGATGTGCCGTTACGGGCGTAGGTGTAGCGTTCCCAGAACCAGTTTTTGCCGTTGGGTGAACTGAGTAGAAGGGCGTGACCTTTACGATCCAAGAGCATGGGGCGGACGATTTGCGGCCAGACGGACGGTTCCATGAAAGCCGCTTCATCCAAGACGGCGAAGTCGAGGCCCGCGCCGCGCAGGTTATCAGGCGTGTGGGTGGACTTGATGGCGATCCATCCGCCACCTTTGAAGTCGAGGCGGCGGGCGGTTTCGCTGATGGTCACTTCTAAATCACGGCAGGCATCTTTGAGTTCACGCCAGACGTGATCGGCCATGTTATAGGTGGGGGCGAGCCACCAGCAGGCTTTGCCGGAGATGGCTGCTTCGACAATTTCGATTTGCCCGACAGTGGTTTTTCCCCAACGACGACCGCAGACGACGATGCGATAGTGGGCTGTACTTTCGATGACCTTCTTCTGGTTGATATGAGGGGTTGGCAGTTTAATCTTCTGTCGGGTCTTGATATGGCGAATTGTGATCTTCCGCTTCTTCTTTCTTTTCGACATGGCCTTCAACTTCATATTCGTATTCATGGACATATTCGATCTCCTCTTCTTCTTCGGGCAGCAGGGCGACGATTTTGGAAATGGTGTTCATGAGTTGGGAGAGGGCGCTGACACGCTGGTTGAGGGGCGCGTCGTCGATGGCTTCCTCAATACGGTCGGATATAGTGTTGAGTAGGATTAATAGTTTGTCGTGCAGAGCTTGGAAGGCTTCGGTAGTTTCGGGGGGGAGGGAGTCAACCTTCACCCCCTGCCCTTCTCCCTCAGGGCGAGGGGAGTCGGAATTTTCAAAATGTTGCAGTTGATGCTGTTGTTGCAGTTGAGAATGGACAGGTTTTGTCACATTTGCAGCATTCATCCAACGATAGATAGTGGCTGTCGGTAGACGAAATTTGTCGGCGGTCAGGCCAACATCATAGTTATTGGCGATGAGGCGGTCGAGGACGAGGCGTTTTTCCTCGTCGGTGTAGTGTCGAGGCATGGGAGTCTCCTTTTTAGTTACGAGTCATGAGTACCGAGTGCAGAGGGAAAGCAGAAGAAAAGTACCGAGTTATAAGTACCGAGTACCGAGAAAATGCAAAGCGTAGTTCCAAGTACAGAGGCAGTGCAAAGGCAAGTAGTGAACATATGTGGTTGTTGGCATGGGCAGCGTCATGCGGCGGATGGGTGATAAATTAACCCCCACCCCGACCCTCCCCCGCAAGCGAGGGAGGGAGTCATGCGGGGAGGGAACGAGGCGAGAATGGAGTGATGAAAACCGGAGGGAGGCGGGCGGCTTGCTATCCAGCTAATGGCGGAACGGCTGCTGCGCCATGATGGTTGGCCGTCCGCGCCGCTGCGCCTCTGTGAGTCCGGTTGGGTGAAACAGCACCTGACCCTGCAATCATCCTCACCCCCAACCCCACATCAGCTACCTTCGCAGGCTCATTCGCTGATAGCCATTTCATAGAGAGGGGAGTAAGGCGAGAAGAACCCAAGATAAGGTTTTTTCATCCGGATAACAGTATAGAACATTTGTGTCATCAAAGGGTGACAATTTGGAAGAACATTTTGTAACTGTTTCTGGAGTTTGGCACTAACCGTTTTGAGGGAGCAGGTTGTGTGCGGATGTTGGGCGATGGTTGGTGAATGGTTTGTCGGGTTAACCGAAAGTAAACTTTTTTAGTAATAAGTGGCAAGTTGAAAGAGGCAAAAGGGAAGAATTTTTAAGACAGAGGCACGAAGGCACAGAAGTAGGACTTTCTTGATCCAAAGGCGGCGAGGGAGCACAGCCGTGCGCCCCTACTGAACCGTAAACGAGGGAAGAACAAAAGCCAGTTTTCTAAAAACTTTCGAGACTCTACAATAAGGAGGTTAGCGAAAGTGTGAGCCGATAAGTCAGCGTCTGTTAGAATCTGTCTGAAAATTAATCAAATGCCGGACGCGATATAAGGCTTGTCCGTAGTTGGTCAAGAGAGTAAAGTAGCGTGAGCTAAAGCAGGCCGTCCAAGCTGGCGATTGAGCCAGATGCCCCAGTTAAAGGCGGCAGTCGCTAGGGCAAAACGGGTCTGTTGTCCC
>WGMX01000016.1 GCA_016124855.1 Anaerolineaceae bacterium
GTAACATCATCAAAAAATGGACGATGCCTGTCCCGAATTGGGCTTTGATTTTGAACCAACTCGCTATCCGTTTTGAGGGGCGTTTCCCAATTTAATTTTGTATGGCAAAATCCGTTTACACAAAACTCTTGACAGACCCGCGTCCCCGGTGAACAATTCCTCATTACATTGACCAAAAGAACCCCACTGCAAGCGGTGACACAGATGACGAAAATTGCACACGGCAGCAGCCTCAAGTATGAGGCACCGCTGTCTTGTGACCTACTCATTAGCCCCTACAAATTCACGACAGCTTTATATCGAAGTTCATAGCCAAGAGGCAGCGATGGTGTTTATCTTTACAGCCGAATGTGCATAGAAGTTCAGCAGGCTTTATAATGAGCGCCGATTGAACACTTTTGTACTGCTTTATATGAAGCAGTTTATTGAACAGTCGCTGTGTCGCTAGTGCGTGCGGCGTTATATCAAGTTTGCGGGGAAGGACGGGAATATGAAGGGTACACGCGTAGTCGTGACTGGACTGGGCGTTATCAGTCCGTTGGGGAATACAGTAGAAGAAACATGGCAAAATGCCTTGGCGGGCAAAAGCGGCATCGAGTGCTTAGACGGTATCAAGGACATTGATGATAATCCGCGTGTCGGTGGAACCGTCAAAAACTTTGATGCAGTAGCCCGTTTTGGTGCGCGTGAAGCCCGCCGCTTAGATAAGGCCAGTCAGTTCGGTATGCAGGCCGCCGAGCAAGCGCTCATCGACAGCGGATTGCAGATCACCGAGGAGAATATGTATGACGTGGGCTGCGTCATCGGGACATGCGTCGGCGGGATTGAATCGATGGTCGATGCCACGATCGACTTTGAACAAAGAGGGCAGCGCGGCGTAAGTCCATTGGCGATCCCGCGCATTCTCGTCGATAGCCCTTCAGGTCGTGTCTCAATGGCGAACAATTTGCGCGGGCCGAACTTTGCCATTGTCTCGGCCTGTGCTACCGGTAACAACTGTATCGGCGAGGCGGCTGATATGATCCGGTTGGGGCGGGCAAAAGCTATGCTCAGTGGATCAAGCGAAGCCACTTTGATTCCAATGGTCTTGGCGGGCTTTGATAATATGAAAGCGCTGGCACATTACGAAGGTGGCGACCCGACCACCATTTCGCGCCCGTTTGATTTGAACCGCAGCGGGTTTGTCGGTGGTGAAGGTGCGGCGGTACTCATGCTCGAAGATTTGGATTATGCGCTGGCACGCGGCGCACGCATCTATGCCGAAATCGTTGGCTACGGGCATACCTCTGATGCCTATCATATCACCGCACCCCGTGAAGATGGTGTGTCAGCCTCAGAGGCTATGAAACGTGCGCTTAAGGATGCCGATCTCAAGCCGGAACAAATCGATTATGTCAACGCGCATGGCACAAGTACCCAGTTAAACGACAAGAGCGAAACGACCGCCATCAAACTGGCATTAGGCGAACACGCTTATAATATCCCGTTGAGTTCAACCAAATCCATGACCGGACACATGTTGGGCGCAGCCGGCGCGATTGAAGCGTTGTTTTCAATTCTTGCCATTCGTGACAACATGATTCCGCCGACCATTAATCTGGATACGCCTGATCCTGACTGTGACTTGGATTACACGCCGAACGTGTCGCGCAAGCACACCGTAAACCACGCCATGAGCAATTCGTTTGGCTTCGGTGGACATAATACGGTGCTGGTAGTCAGCCGCTATGACGGGGCCAAGGCATAACCCATGGATAACGGATTGGAAGTGCTTCGTCCCTATATCGGGCAGGAATTGAGTCCCATTCCATCGCCTGTCGCACATTGGTTGAAAGGCATTTTACAGGAGATCAATGACAACGGACTCAAGATTGCCTACACCGTTCGCGAGGATATGACTAATCCCGCCAGAATTCTGCATGGTGGCATTATCGCCACCATGTTGGATGACATAATGGGGATTACGGTCATGGTTAAATACAATCCTGACCTCAGCACGTTCTACTCGACCGTCAATCTGCATGTCGATTATCTCGCCAGCACACGCGAAGGGGCCACGGTCATCGCTGCTTCCAACGTCATTAAGGCAGGCAACCGCGTCGCCAATGTCGAAGGCTGGCTCCACGATAGCAGTGGCAAACTGCTGGCACATGCCACCTGTAACATGCTCAAGGTTGAAATGCGAACGTGAGTTTGCCGCGCTTGCTCTTTCGGATAGCCCGTTCGCGGGCTGCCGGTTTGTTCATTGGATGGATGTTCGCGCACATGAGTTTTGCTATTCCGGTACACCGCCTGCGAGAAACCAGCACGTTAATGGCCTTTGAACATCCCAAGCCAGTTTATCCCGTGCATATCCTGATCGTACCCAAGAAAGCCATTGCCTCAATGATGCATATCACAGCAGCCGACTCGCTGTTTATGACCGATGTCTTCCAAACCGTACAAAGTTTGGTCACTGAATATCATCTTGAGTCTCGCGGTTATCGTCTGATCTGCAACGGTGGCGAATATCAAGACGTACCCCAGCTTCATTTTCATCTCATCTCAGAATCCCATGCGTAAATTCATTAGAACCTATAAACGCCAACTGATTGGCTTCATCGTTGCCATTGTTCTTGTCGTGGGTGTTGTAGGTGCGTTGTGGGCAACCAATGTATTTGGCTGGCGGCAGTGGCGTATTCAGGAAGTCCAAAATTTCATTGGTGCAACCTTACCTGTGGATGCAGTCGAAATTCAATTCACAACGCGCAGCCAATCGACACGGATTATTTGGCTGCGGTTTAATTTACCCGCTGATACCGATTTAACAGCTTTTCTGACGCAGATGGGCATTACTGACCCGCTAAAAACTGGCTTCACCCCATTTCCAGCCTTAAATCCACAGGAAGTAGCCATTGCATGGTGGCAGCCGTTCGGCAGTACCAACAGCAGCGGCGTATACTGGAACACGGGTAGCAAAACGATTGAGATGCTGGTCGATAATACCCATGCCGCCAAGCAGGTCGTCTATTTAAGAGCCTATTCGTTTAGTCAAAAGTAAATCCGTGTCGAAGGGAAAATTAGATGTCTAATCCGCCTCAGATGTCCCCCAAAGATCAAGCTGTTTTTGCTGCCACCAGAACGCGGACTGAACCCTATACCCTTAGTCTGGACTCGATGCCGTATGACAATGTTCCGCAGGGACAAGTTACCAAATAACATTGGAAGAGTGATCATGTTTACCCCGGAACGGAACGTGATTATTGGTTGTATATTCCCAAACAGTATGATGGAACTCAAGCCGCCTGCCTGATGGTCTTTCAAGATGCGGAGTTTTATCTTAACCCCGAATTTAATGTGCCTGTTGTTTTTGACAACCTCATCTCCCGACACGAGATGCCAGTAACCATCGGCCTATTTGTCAGTCCGGGTGATAAAGGGCCGGGGACTCCGGCTTATGGAGGCAGCGACAACCGCAGCTTCGAATATGACTCGCTAGGTGATCAATACGTGTGTTTTCTAATCGAGGAATTAATACCTGAGGTTGAAAAAAACTATAAGCTGGTTAGCAATCCTGCTGGACGGGCCATCTGCGGCATGAGTTCCGGCGGTATTTGTGCTTTTACCGCCGCATGGGAACGCCCTGATGTTTTTGGTCTGGTGGTCAGTCACTGTGGCAGTTTTACCAACATTCGCGGTGGACATAATTACCCTTCGCTTATTCGAAAGACAGCTTCCAAACCCATTCGGGTGTTTTTACAAGGCGGCTCAAATGACTTAGACATCATCTATGGCAATTGGCCGCTGGCGAATCGTGATATGGCGGCAGCCTTAGCCTACAAAGACTACGATTACCAATTTGTTTTTGGCGAAGGTGGGCACACACTCAAACACGGCGCAGCCATTTTCCCTGATACGATGCGTTGGTTATGGCGCGATTACCCTAAAGGGGAGTGACCGTAAAAAGGCCGTTTAATCACATTTTTCATAATTGTATTGAGAAAATTACAAACTTTTCACGAAATTTACGTTTATTTCACGGCAATATTAAGTTTCCGTCATATAATGAGGCTAAGTTGTATCATCAGACTATAAAGTCGAGAAGGTATCATATGCACTCATTAAAGAAACGTCTCATTGTTTGTGTAGCTTTGGTACTCATGTTTGTGGCGACCGTTTTACCGGTTGGCGCTCAGGATACCAGCGGATCGTCTGAGCCGACTCCTAATACAAGTGTTGTAACACTTCAGGTCAGCAAAACTGGCGCTATTGTGGTGTCGTTGTCGCTGCCCGTTCGTTGTGGTAACGATTGTTAGGCAATCAGTAATTTCAGGGTGTGTAAACAGCGGGAGCGTATTTTCTAAATACGCTCTATTAATCTAAACCTGTTTCAATTTCTTCCACTTGTATTGCTGGTTTGCCTCGCCACTCCACAACTTTTTCGTATCCATCACTTTTGATGAAACAATATGTTATATTTTGTGCTGTCTAACAGTAGTTTTTGTCGTCTCTATTTAGAGTTACCGATATAGGTTAGATATAGTTCATGACCAGTTCGCAGCATGACCGCGAAATCGCCCTTCAACAAGCAAATACCCCTGAAGCCAAATTAGCTGCGCTCAACAGCCTATCAGAAGTGCTGTGCGAAGTGGATCCTGATCGGGCTTTGCAGTTGGCTTCCGAAGCCTATGATCTGGCACGGCTCTTAGGCGATTCAGAAAAAGGCGTTGTTGCGATTTTGAATTCTGCTTGGGCACAGTATAACAAGGCAGATTACAGCGGCTCGATGATGAGCGTACAAGATGGACTGCGAGAAGCACGCAGCTTGCACCTCGAAAAACAAGAGTTTGATGCCCTCACCATCCTCGGCAACAATTACAATGTTATTGGCAATTGGGCGGATGCACTTGGCTGTTTCACACAAGCCTTGGCGATAAGCAAGAGACTGGATAACCCGCGACGAGTCGCCACCACACTCAGCAATATCGGCCAGCAGTATGCCGCATCCGGCAAATTTGAAGAAGCGCTTGATCATTATCTTCAGTGCTTAGACATCTTGCGCAAATCCAGCATTAGTCTGGTGACATTAACCCACGTCCTGCTGAATGTGAATGAAACTTATAATAAGCTCGGTGAACATCAAACGGCATTAGCCTACTCCGAAGAAGGACTGCAAACCGCACAAAAGGGTAATTATGGCGCGGGGCAAGCACTGGCTTTGCTCTATACTGGCAATACCTATCGTTATCTGGGTGACAAAACGACTTCACTATCTTTCTACAACCGCGCACTGGAACAAATTGAGCGGAGTAATACACCCCTATACGAAGGCTATATCTACCGAAGCATAGCGCTGCTGCTTGCCGAAATGGGGCATACGGCACAGGCTTTAGCCTACTTACATAAAGCCCTGACCATTTTTCAAATGCTTGATGCCAAACCGGAAGTGTTTGAAGTTCATCATCAGCTAGCACAAGCCTATTCCTTTATGGGCGATTTCGCGTTTGCCTATGAACAGTTTCAGGCCTTTCACGAAGTCAAAGAACAAGTCTTTAACGAACAGGCTGATAACCGTCAAAAAGCGATGCAGGCGTTATATGAAGTCGAACAAGCCCGCTTAGAGGCCGAAGCCCAATACAACCGGAACTTAACCTTACAGGGTGAAATCGAGCAAAGTGAACAGGTTATTCGCGAATTGGACGCTTATGCTGACAATGTCGCACACGATTTACGTAATCCAATCGGTGTGATTGTTGGTTTTGGTAGTTTGTTAGATATGAATTTGGGCGACACGCTAGACGAGGAATCAAAAACATATCTGACAAACGTCTTGACCGCTGCCGATAAAATGAATGAGATTGTCGAGTCCTTGTTGACTTTGGCGCGCGCTCGTAAAGAAGAAATTCTGCCAAAAGTGGTTGATATGGACAGCGTGTTAGACGAAGCACTGAAAAGGACACAAACGCTCATTGTGCAGCAGAAGGTCACAATCGAACGTGCCGAGTCACTGCCCGTTGCCATGGGTAATGACGCATGGCTGGAAGACGCGTTTGTTAATTACATCACCAACGGCATTAAATATGGCGGAGACAACCCGCATCTGGTTATTGGTGCGACCGGCGAACCCAATGGCTTTGTTCGCTATTGGGTGAGCGATAACGGCCCCGGCCTAGACGAACAGGCTATGAAAATGCTGTTCAAACGATTCGAACGGCTGGGGCAGCAAAAAATCGAAGGGCATGGATTAGGATTGACCATCGTTAAGACCATTGTCGAAAAGTTAGGTGGTCGGGTGCAAGTCGAAAGCAGTGGTATCGCGGGCCAAGGATGCACCTTCAGCTTCACCTTAAAAGTTCCCGCTTAAACCCCTCAAAAGAACCTCTCTAAGGGACGACCAGTTTGCGGCGGCTGCGACGATAGTGCTGTGGCGACTGGTGAAAACGTTTTTGAAATAGATGATAAAAATGGCTGAGGTTTTCAAAGCCCGCTTCAAAAGCCACGTCCGCAATTGTCGTATCCGTATGTGCCAGATGATTGGCGGCATAATCCAAGCGCAGGCCGTTGACAAAAGCCGTTGGGGTCATCTGTAAATAACGGCGGCAGGTACGCGCGAGGTGTTCGGCGCTGCAACCAGCTAACGTTTGCATCCGTTCGACACCGGCAGCGAAATGTTCGGGTTGGCGCATGGTCTGGCACAGCATATCCAGCCATGCTAAACCGGTTAGCGTCGGTTCAGGTGTGCTGGTCGCGAAATAACGAGTGAATAGACTCGCCAGTAACAGCCGTAGTTCTAAGCGTGCTTGGGCTGGTGCCGAAAGCTGCATCGTATTCCAATGGATGAATTGCTCCCACAGCAGAAGGCGGCTGTTTTCATCCAAGTATGCGGCTTTGGGTAAAGGCGATTCGAGTAAAAGCTGCGAGTCAAAATCATCTCCCATGTAACGCAGTAACCCGTCGATCAAATAGGTTGGAACCGCCAAATTGATGAGTTGGCAATCATGCTGTCCCGCTTGTCGATAGCAGTGGGCATCTGGCGGACGGATGAACACCAATGCTCCGGCATCAAGGTGTTGTATATCGCCGTTGACAAGATGCTCGACCTTGCCGCTGCGAATAAAGAACAGTTCATAAAAGTTGTGGGTGTGCAGTCGGGTGGTGATGGCGCTGAAGGTCGAAAGGAATGCATAATGTGCCTCCAGCGCTGGATCAATGATGTTTTCTGCCCGCAATTGAATAGGTGTCTTCATCGCCTAAGCATAACCCACCAGATCAATACAGTACAAAAACGCATCATCCGTGAGCAAGACAACAGCAGCAGCTTGGCAATACACTGGTTTGCATCACCCAATCACAAGGAGATTGAACCCATATGAGCCAAACCTCATTCCGCCTGAGCGAACAAGATGCCGCTTTTTACCACGATCAAGGTTATTACTTATTCAAAAAACCCGTTTTCTCACCAAAAAAATTTGCCCGCCTGAATAATATTTTTGAAGAACTTTTGCATTCAGCACAGGGTATCCGTAGCGACGAGCTCGATACACCCCACTTTCGTGAACCGCGCTTATTCGAGTTTTTGATGGCGGACGAAGTACTCGATTTGGTCGAACCGCTGATTGGTCCAAATATTGGACTATGGTCAAGCCACTTTATTAGTAAAGAACCGTTAATCGGGCGGGCGACACCTTGGCACGAAGACTCATCTTATTGGAAAGGGCGCTTTGACCGGCTGGATGAAATCGTTACGATTTGGCTGGCGATTGACGATGCCGATGAAGCCAATGGTTGTATGCGGGTTATCCCCGGCACACACCACGACGGCTTTTCGGAATATGAAAATGTGGATAAGGCTCAAAATACCTTTGGCAGCCAGATCAAACCGGACCAGATCGATGATAGTAAAGCGGTCTATTTTGAACTGAAGTCGGGTGAATGTTCGCTGCATGACGGGCGCATTATTCACGGCGCGAAGGCCAATACCAGCCCTCGCCGCCGCTGTGGATATACCATGCGCTACTTCTCACAAAGCATGAAACTTCAACCGGAGCGCAATCAAGGTCATAAAATCTGGAGCTGTCGCGGCGAGAACATTGCCAACAATCCGGTCGAACCGCCGCCATCGTGGTAAGGTAAGCTGCGGGAATATGTTTTTACGCTGAACAAACTGTTTATAAAATGATCTTTAAAGCCCCTCCCTGATACTTCGGGGAGGGGTTGGGGTGAGGTATGACTGCCCTTTTCCTGATTCCTAGCTTTAGCTCGCAGGAGGGAGGAATGCCAGCACCCGTGCAGGACTGCCCGAACCGCCGCCAATCGGCAAGCCCCCGACCACCACCGTTGCGCCAACCGGCGGCAGTTGATCAAGACCGCCCAAGCACTCCAAAATCAGGCCATCCGCCGTATACATGGCGGTGCTGGCCGCATACTCGGTGTCATTACCCGGATCAGCGCCATGTGTATCCGTACCCAACGCTTTAGCTTTCCGTTCCGTCACCAGATATTCAGCGGCTTCCGCGCCAAAACCGGGGAAGTGCAGCACACCATCTTTATCCAGATTGAGAAACGCTTTTGAGTCACTCCATTTGTCTTGCCACCCTGTATAAAGAATGACAAGGCTGCCAACCGGAACCTCGCCATTGGCCTTTTCCCAATTTTTCACATCATCCAATGACAAACGATAATCAGCATCTTTGGCGGATTGATCGCGAATATCGATCACCACTGCCGGAATCACCAATTCTTCAGGTTTAATCTGGTCAGCGCTGCGTCCACCTTCGATGAACGTGTTGGGCGTACCCCAATGGGTTCCGCTGTGTTCACCGATACTAAAGCGGTTGATGAAGTAACCATCTTTGGCATAAGAAGCCCATGCTTCAACTTCAAACTGAGGATCACCCGGCCATAAGGGAATGTTGGTGGTCAATGGTTGGGTGAGATCAACAACTTTCCAATCTTTGAGGGAAACTGATGCGGGTGCGCTGAGCGTAGTTGAGCGGACACTCCACAAAAATGCGACCATTACCAGCAGGAAAGGTAAATATCGACCCCAACGTTTCATTATCATTTCTCCTCGATAAGTAAGTTGATGAAGGGATTATAGCGTCTTATCAAGAGCAAATCCGATGAAATAAAATTTGCATCAGAATTTAGCAGTCGTCCGTAGATTCTGCTAAAAAGTGGTGTATCATATTAGGGTGTAAATCCGTTCGATTGAGGTTTTGATCCTATGCCCCTGTATACCTATCGCCGTGAAGACGGTACGACATTTGATATAAAGCAAAGCTTCTCCGACCCTGCGCTGACGGTTGATCCACAAACCGGTCAGCATGTGGTACGCGTGGTTCATGCCGCGGGCATCGTCTTTAAAGGGTCAGGATTTTATGTCAATGACAGTAAGTCAGGCTCTCGTAACAGTGCCACCAGCCCCGTAAAAGCCAAAGAAGGCGATGCGTCAAAGGCGGATGGTGGCAAGAGTGAGACTTCTGCAGCTGCGACCAGCAGTGAAAGCACATCTGCGAAAACTGAAACCAAGAGCGAGTCCAATACTGCTAGCAAGTCAGCAGCCGACTAATTCTTAATTGAAATCAACAAAACATCATGAAACGCCCGCAGCAGTGCAGGCGTTTTTAGTTGTCTAGCCACAAACGTTGATCATCCTCAGTGCTGCCAATCCTTAAGGCAATGGGTACTTTGTCATCAGCATATAATGAAACCAATAAGCGTATATCAATAATTGGGGTATTTTCCTTTGCGCCTAAATGAAATTCGTTCTCTGACCGCATTACGCGCTCTGGCTGCTGCCCTAGTATTCATTTTTCACTATTCAGAAGCAACAAATTATTATAATAATCAGGGCGCATTGCAATTTATCGCTCGGCAGGGCTATATCGGCGTGGATTTATTTTTTGTTCTATCGGGCTTCATTTTAACCGTGCGCTATTTAGGCGAAATGACCAATCATACATTTAGCTTAGGTAAATATTTTCAGCGGCGTGTTGCACGGATTTATCCTCTGTATTTCACTATACTCGTGCTCACATTACTTCTAACACACAAGCCGCCTAATATCACGAATTTGACCCTAACACAGGGCTTCTTTTTAGACTATTTTTCTACAGGTGTACCTACAGCTTGGACACTGACGGTAGAAGAATGCTTTTATTTGATATTTCCTCTAATGATACTGACAATTATTCCGGCGCGACGACCTACCCGAACTTTTCTGGTACTTACCTTGTGGACGGTCGCCTTTTTCGTTCTGGGTTTTTTCTTGTTAACTTGGGCGCGTCAAAGTGGTTATCAACTTCAGACTGGATTTCTAGGGCGAGAAGGTCAAAACCAGAATCCAATCTGGGCTTTCTCTTACACCATTTTCGGCTATGTATTTGATTTCAGCGTTGGTATTTTTGTCGCTGTTCCTTACTTAAACGGATTAAAGTTGAAATCATGGCAGTCAACCGTGCTGGCGATCATTTCCAGTGGAGGTATTGTATATTGTATGGGTGTGATTGATTCTCATCAGGGAGGACTCAGCCCGGATCGTATAATTGTTTACATTATCACGCTGCTTTCGGGACTGCTTATTTTAGCGCTGACCTGTAAAGATGCCCCACTTTCACGCTTCCTCAGTTGGGAAGGTTTTGTCTATTTGGGACGTATCTCGTTTGGGCTGTATTTGATTCAGAAAACAGTGTTAGTGGACTTTATGCGTGGGTGGGATTTAATACCCTTTTACTTCGGTGCAAATGTGATGTGTGCAGTGCTTTACCAATTCGTTGAAGAGCCTGCTCGTAAGGCCGTCATGAACTTTAGGTTTAGGCGGGTTCAGCAAGCCGAAGGCGCTCGTGCATCAATATCATAGCCTCAGCCTCGCTTTAGTTTGACACACCTGTTTGTACCGCAGCCCGCCACAAAATACCGACATCATTCCGGATAACAATCACATCTTGCCATCCCTCTGGTAGTGTCCAACGGCGCGTGATGAAATAGGTGCGTGACGGTTTGCCTTCACAACCGGGGGTCGGCGGTGCGTCAAACTCATCGATGTCCGGCGCGCCGAAGCGAACATTATTGATCCACTTGATGTTCAAATAGACCGTTGTGTTTCGCTCAGTGCGTGCCTGCTGAAATTGTTCGGGTGGGGTGCGTGTCAAATAGAGATAGTAGATGTAGGTTTGGTTCATAGGCTCCATCCAGATGATGTCGCAGGCTTGGGCTGTGGCCTGCACTTTTTCGAGCACTGGACGTAAACCAATGTTGGGATAGACTTCTTGGAAATCGGGATTAACGTGCAGCAGAGGCGGCCCAAAAAAATATCGCAGAAAAACGATGTTAAAAACAAAGAAAGCGAATACGCTTGCATCCAGTACCACCACCGAAACGACCCGCCGCCAGCGTGCTCCTGCGCCCCATTCCCAGATAAGCGCAAGCCCATAACCCGCCAGCAATTCAGGCAGGGGCAGCAGATTATAAGTGCGGATTTCATGTGGGATACCTTGATTGGTCAGGCTGGCAGCCACCGGAAATGTCAATAGCCAAATGATAATCAGAATAGGGATGTTAAGCTGCGAACGCCGCCAAAATCGCCGGTGTAGTAATCCTAACATCGCGATCAACATCAAAGGGGCTTCGAGCCAAAAGAGTTCCCCAATGCCCAATGGATGAACCGCGACCCCATCCTTCAGACCATCAATCAACCATGCCTGCAAATCGTAGTGAGCACGGTAGTTTGCCCACCAGACCTGCTGCCAATCCGGCACACGGAACACACTAATATCATCAAAGCGCCCCTGACTTTGCTGCCAGTTGCTGATTTGATCCACCGCGAAAGGGCTGATCAAAACTGCCATGACCAACAGCCACACGAACCCGACCCGCCAATTGCGCCACCAAACAAATGCCCCAGCGAGGATGCAGGCTGCAATCAATATCGGCGCTTGAAGTTTCATAGTGGAGTAAGTCACCGTCAGCAGCACAAAACTCACCGCCGCTGGAATCAACCAATACAAACTGCGCCACTGTTTGCTGCCTTGAATGTTCCCTGTTACTACGGGGGTAGGGTTGGGGTTAGGGGTATTATTTGAATTCGCCAGCAGATTGATTCCGCGCGTATACGTATAAAGCGCAGCCACTGTAAAAAACGGAACGAATCCAGCGGGAAAGGCAATGCGGCTGTAATTGAGATGCCACGGCTCAAACGTCAGCAGCAGCGCAGCCGTTACTCCCGCGATTTCACCAAACCACAATCGCCCCAATAAACCCACCAACGCCACGGTAGCGATGCCAAAAAGCGCTACAGGTAAACGGGTCGTGGTTTCATCCATACCCAACAGCCCGACAAATGGTGCGGTGATATAGTTCGCAACCGGTGGAATGTAATCATTGAAATTACGGAACTGAAGCGGAAACAGATTACCGTGTTGGTCGCGTCCGGTGCGCCAGATGCTCCATGCATCATAACCCTGTGCCATCTCATCCTGATTAAACCGCTGCGGATATTGGCCCAACTCGACCAGCCGCAGCACCGCCGCCACAATTACAATCCCAAACAGAATGGTATTAAATCGCTGTTTCAAGATTTAGCTTCTCTGTGTAGGGGCGTAAGACTTTGCGCCCTCTTGTATCCGTTCGATTTTACCGTGAATCAAAAAGGACAGAGTCATTGCCCTGTCCTTCGTCTCACTCACATCATTAAACGATCACGGCGCTTTAGAATTGGAAATCGCCCGTCACCCGCACGACTTTCTGCTCATAATTGCTTACGTAATCCAGCAGCCGTTCGTGCAGCCGTTTCCAATCACCACTGTCGAGGATACCACGCATAGCAGGCAAATCGTCCACTACACCTTCGGTAAGAATCTGCGACTGTTTGTTATGGCTGTAAGCGGTATACCACGCGCCGGTTGGTTCCATCCCCATGCGTGTGATGCCCGGAACCCATTCACGCACAACGAATTCAAAATACTCCTGTTCGCGTTCCGGCTTAATATCCCATCGCATGATGAGTTTAACGTTGTCTTTGCCTAGCGATGCCATAACCTCATTGCTCCCTATGCCTGCACTTGTGGTTTGAGCAGGACGACCTGAGCCTGTTCGGGGAAATCACTGCCTGAAACCTTCAATATATCAGTTTCATGTACCGTGCTGACACCCATCGCTTGCAGGAACTTATCGACCGGCTCTAAGTCGAGGTTCACACCCGGCATACCATAATGCATGGGAATGACATAGGCCGGTTCAACCAGACCCACCACTTCAGCAGCCTGATTTGCCCGTAAACCCATGCCCCCACCGACAGGCAGCAGCAGCACATGCACTTCGCCAAAATTTTCGATGGTGGATTGATCCGGTACATGTGCTAGATCACCTAGATGCAGTACCGTCAAATTATCATACTCGAATCGAAAAGCAATATTCCAGCGTGCGATTTGTCCGTCAATTTGATGTAGTTCCAGTCCCGTAACAAACACGCTGCCGATTTCATACTCACCCGGCCCTGTCAAAATATGTGATGCACCCTTCACGGCTTCGGTGTTATTATGTCCCGGTTCGTCGTGGCTAATGGTAATCACATCCGCCTTAAGCTTGGGAACGGCCAGACCGATATTTTCGGAAAAAGGATCGGTCACGACAGCCACCCGATTGCGTTCCGCGATACGGAAACAGCTATGACCATACCATGTTATATCCAAGGAGCATTACCTCACTGTTTAATGACCCTTATCCATCGTACCGCATCCAATGTAGCGGTTCTGGATGAGGGTGCGAAGGATAATCTATACTCCTTAATGATACCGAATCGGACAAATTTTCTCAAGCGTTGCTCGGATAAAAATTGACCATTTGTTCGAATTGGTGATGTTCGATTCTATAATAGAACATCCTGTGTATGAATCACGTTAAGGCTGGAAAACGAAATACAATATTTCACCACAGAGACACAGAGATTATTTATAGGGGCAAGGCTTTGCACTCACTTAAAACCTTCGGTACGTTGTCCATAAATTCTGCTAAAAAGATTGTTTGCCGTAGGGGAGCACCTAGGTATGCTCTCTGTTTGAAAAATATGCCGTATATAACCTCTGAATAAACCTCGATGCCCGATAAACTCACCCTCCAACACCCTCTAACGCTCCCTTGGCGCATCACGCAGTATGGCTTGGGGCAGGTCATACCCCAATCCGACGCGCTGCACCTCACCCTCCCTACAACCGATGCCTCCCGCTATCACGATGCCCAACTGACGGATTATGCAGGGAAAACGGATTTCCACTGGCGGCCTCCATTACGGATGGAAGTCACCGCTTCTATGGCAGTAACTTCAAAAAATTCAGGGCTTAATTCCCCCTCTCTGCTTGCGGAGAGGGGGATAGGGGGTGAGGTTCTTAAATCAAATTTAACGGTTGGCACAGCTGGATTTGGCTTCTGGAATCATCCGTTTGTGCCGGGGGAACGCGGTCTAAGGCTGCCCAAAGCCGTTTGGTTCTTTTTCTCCGCGCCACCCAGTAACATGCACTTGGCTCAAGACGTATCCGGGCCGGGATGGAAAGCCGCCACAATCGACGCGACTCGCTGGCAGTTTCTTGCACTCGCACCAGCCGCGCCCATCGGGGTTCTGCTCATGCGTATGCCCGCGCTCTATCGTCGCCTCTGGCCGATTGGACAAAGAGCCATCGGCGTGAGTGAACATCAACTCGACTCATCGCTGCTGCTCGAAACCCATACCTACAGCATCGACTGGCAGCCCGATCATATCCGCTTCGCTGTCGATGGTATCACCGTCCATGATGCTGCTGTTCGTATTGCCGGCCTATTGGGATTTATCGCATGGGTCGATAATCAATATGCCATCGTCACACCGCAAGGAAACATCGGCTTCGGCTTAGTCGACATTCCTCAACCCCAAACCCTCATCCTCAACCGCATCGAAATTGAATCACTCAATTCCTTATCCAGTAACTCTTGATAGGATGTAGGGCGCAACATGCTACGCCTTGATTTCTTCGATTTCCTGTCTCATAGCCTAAGTGGCAATTCGATAACACAGATACCAATTTGTATCGAGACTCGCATAAATTTCACCAATACCTCCCGAACCATCTGTAGCGGAACAAGTGATGACATAATCTAGATCAGAATATTTTTCTGCATAAACATATGCATATTCACTTTTGAAATGCTCAGCCCAATAGCTAAAAACGATAGCATGAGATGGATCTGCAATGTATATGCCCATCTTATATACTCCAAAATGACTGGGGTGGTTAATAGTCTGGCCTTGCTTCATTAGCTCAACTTGATGTTCAAATTCCTCTTTATGCTCTTGGAAATACATTTGCTCTTTTGAAGGAAATACATTTACAAGTTTGGCGATCAGACTCGCAAAAAGTATTGCGAGAAGCAAATAAATCACTTTGGTGTGCCCAGCTTTATATAAGCCAAGTTGCCATCCCAAAGCATAAATTATGGCTATGACTATTGAGGAGATAATTGCAGTAATCAAACCAACGAAAATAAAAACCCCTTGAATAGGTGCTGAATAAATTGCACCGAAGGCCAAAGTGGTGCGCGTGATGTAAATAGAGATCGGGATAATAATCGCGCCCAATACCGCAAAAAATATACCGATCAATCGACGAAGGGATTTTCGCCTGTCTTTGGTTGTGTCTTCCATTTTATCTTCGTGTTCATTGAGCCTGATGCGGCGCAACCATATGAATTATTATGCCCTATGTTTAAATAAACAAACTCGCTCTACCCAATCCCAACCATCCCCTAACCGCCTTAACAATCCTGCTCCCTCAAAATGGTTAGTGCCAACCCTTCGAAAGAGTTACAAAATGTTCTTCCAAAATGTAACCCGTTCCTTCTTCACATGTTGTATGATTTTGTAGGGACGAGATACATCTCATCCGGCATCTTAACAATTATGTATTTGCTCCCCTTGCCCTGTTACTATGGGGAAAGGGGCGGGGGTTAGGGGTATCGCATGGCAAATCGGGCAAAAAACCTTCTGCCGAAATTGCCGCTTTCGCTGCTTTCGCCGCATATTTCGCTGATTGTCGCTCCGCCATCGCCGCCACCGAGTGCGTAGCCTCCCGTGGGACGACATATCCGATAAGCGAAGCAATCCTTTAGGGCATCAACAACTCTTTGTACGGATTTGCCGCTGGCAAATCCCCGGTTGGCGACTAAAATGATAAACTTCACTGGGAAAATGAAGAAATTGAAGAAAATTGCGAATCCTCGGCATCTCGCTCCCTCAAACCCACCGATAAAAATCGTTGTAACAACAACATCAACTGCATCATTTGCATTTTCCGACCGAAGGGAGTCTTTTAGGGCGAATCAAAAAGCGGCGAACATTTATCCACCGCTTCTTTCTAGAGACTACGGACAATCGAGTGCGAAGCCTCCCGTGGGGCTAACGACTACTTGTCCTCCCGCTTGTCCGGCGGCAGCCAACCGAACGGCGTGTCCTCATCCAGCAGTTCAAACGGATGCACCTGCCGCTGCTGGGGCAAACTTTCAGCAGGGAGAACCGGCGCAGCCCGTCGAGCCTCACGAGCCGTGTTCCGCTTACGCAGATCAGAGGCATAGTAAATCGTCTTTGTACGGTTTTTATCCAGTGTGATGCGGGCAACGCCCCGCGCCAGCATATCCACCGGCATTGGCGCGGCCCGCCCAAACCAGAACCACGACAGAATGGGTGTGCTGCCTAAAATGGTCATCAGCAGGTAGAAAGGATGCCGCCGCTCACCCCGTACATAAGCCACTGGCGCACGGACCACGGTTGCCGTTAAACCCACCCGTTCCATGTAGGTTTCGGCTTCGCGTTTCGCTCGCAGATAATGACTGTTGACCCAAGGAGCGCGTACGCTGCTCATCAGCACCATATGTGGCACACCATCACTCACGCACATATTGGCGACATTACGAGCAGAGACAAAATTCAGCCGGTGGTGATTTGACCCCTGCGTGGTATCGGCGACCATGCTCCCGACGGTATGGATAACACTGGCATGACCTCTTGCCCGCCCGCGCAAACTCGCCGGATTCCACACATCAGCCGTCATCCAGCGGACGCGCTGCGCCAGCGGGCCAAGTTTGTCCTCCGTACCGGGACGCACCAACAGCGTGACTTCCGCGCCCTCGGCTAACAGCGCGGCAGCAATATTATCACCCAGAAAGGTGCCGCCGCCGGTCACCAATATGTGTCGATCTTTACCTGCCATTTAGAGTTGTCTCGCGAGAGGATTAGGACTAGGCACATTCATAAGCACGATTGTAGCGGAAAGTGGGGGCAAGTGGAAAGGATAGGGCGTTTTTGTAATGCGGCCTCCCTATTCTTCTTCCTGAAAAGCGTTTAGAAGTCATCCGAATATTCAAGTTTAGCTCATCGCCACTAACCTACCTATTAGCGTTGTTTTGCTCCCTCTTTCTCCAGTGCGAAGCCTCCCTGTGGGATGCAATGGGGAAAGAGGGTTGGGGAGATAGGGGAGTATTGGGTTTTTACTTGCTGCGTTCTTTTGCGACGCTGATGTTGATCTTGTGGTTACGGATACTCGTATTTTTCAAGGCCAACAGCACGTGCGGCACTTGCTTGCTCGGCACGTCAACCGTCGAGTAATGCCCATGAATTTCAATCGCGCCGATGGTATAGCCGGGAATGTCGGCTTCGTTGGCGATTGCGCCCACAATATCACCGGGGCGAACGCCTTCTTCGCGCCCTACTTCCAGCTTCAAACGTGTCGAGTCGCCGTTCGGGGCGGCACGTTTGCCGTCCTTATACTTACGTGGTTCGCGCCGTTCACGGTAAGATGGTCTTTCCTCTGGCTCACTGAGTGCCAGACGATCTTCGGTGATGTCCGGTGTATCACCCAACAGCAGCTTAAAGGCCACTGCTGCCATATCACGCGAATCAAATTCCTCGCCCAGTTCATCAACCATTTTGAAGTAGGGTTCGAGACCTTCTTCAGCTAAAGTCTCGCGCATGGTTTCCTTAAAGCGTTCGCGGCGGCGCTCGACCACATCCCCCAACGTTGGCAGCTTCATCTTCTGGATCGGCTTGCCCACCGAGCGTTGAATAATTTGCCACAAGCGCGCTTCACGGTTGGTCACTAACGAAATCGCTTGACCAGTGCGTCCCGCACGTCCCGTCCGACCGATGCGGTGGACATAAATCTCAGGATCAAGCGGAATATCGTAGTTGATGACGTGCGAGATATGATCGACATCCAAACCACGCGCGGCTACATCTGTCGCCACCAGCAGGTCAATCTGCTCGCTGCGGAATTTGCCCATCACACGGTCACGCTGGACTTGGTTCAAGTCGCCATGTAAGGCTTCAGCCGCATGGGAACGCGCGGTCAAGCGCTGCACCAGCGAATCGACTTCCAACTTGGTACGGCAGAAAATAATCGCAGCCGTCGGCACTTCGTAATCCAAAATGCGTGACAGCACTTCGAATTTATCCCGCTTGCCGACTTCAAAATAGGTCTGGCGGATTTGCGGGGTTGCTCGCTTCTCAGCGGCCACTGTCACCCGCTGCGGGTGATGCATATAACGGCGGGCAAGGTTCGCAATCGGTGCGGGCATGGTTGCCGAGAACAGTGCCGTTTGCCGGTCTTTATCCGTTTCCTTCAAGATCGTCTCGATGTCTTCGATGAAGCCCATGTTGAGCATTTCATCGGCTTCGTCTAGCACCACCATTCGTACGGGTGCGAGCTTCAACGTCTTGCGTCGCATATGGTCCATAATGCGTCCCGGCGTACCGACGACTACTTGAACCCCGCGTTCCAGTGCCCGGAGCTGGCGTTCAATCGGCTGCCCGCCGTAAATCGCCAGCGTCGAAATCTTGCGGTATTTACTGTAGGACTGGAAAGCCTCTGCTACTTGAATCGCCAGTTCGCGCGTTGGTGTCATGATGAGCGCCTGCGGTGCGCGAATATCGGTATCAATGTTTTCGAGGATGGGGAGGGCAAACGCGGCTGTTTTACCGGTGCCGGTTTGGGCTTGGGCAATGACATCACTGCCTTCAAGCATCAGGCGGATGGTTTGCTCTTGCACCGGCGTTGGTTCTTCGTAGCCGAGTTCAGAGATGGCATTGAGCGTCGTCTCGCTCAAGCCGAGGTCAGAAAATGATGAAACCACAACTTACTCCATATGATTGTTCAACTTTAAGCCACGTAGCAGCTTCTCCGGGGAGGAGGTTGACTTCTCAATGGGAGATCTCAGACTGCTTAGGTTCTGTGTGTTGTCTGCTTTATGCGGCGTTGCCTCAGCGAGGTGTGAAAGCATCATACCACAGTTTAGGCGCTTTTCAGCGGGCGGATATTTGAAATCCATTCGAGTTATTGTGCGATCAGTGTTTTCTGGTCACCAATTTGGAGATAGAGTGCGTTAGTTTCGCGATCAATAACTAAGTTGCCTAGAGTATTCTCATTGATAACGGGATAAGTTTTCCTCCCGTCATATTCAACATAATGACAATTCGTATCGTCAGTTTTACATCTGAATATCCAAAAGGTGTCTGACAATAGTCCACTGTCCATAGTTCGAACACGGGTTAGCTGATACGTCATATTTCCCTGATGGAGTGTTTGAATATGAGCAAGCTCTGTTCCGTCGCTATTGATAAAGTAACTTGTAAAGCCGCCACAGAGAACAACACAAGTCACTAAAGCGATAACTGAGGCAGCGGCTTTTGACGAAGTTGCATCCGCAAGCATTACGAAAAAAGTATTCCTGCAATAAAAATGATGATGAGAAATCTTGCAAGTGGAAAACCGCCATATTGAAAGAGTAATTCAGCGTAGTTTATAGTCGACTGACGATCAAATGGTATAGTCTCAGAGAACTTGAAGGGTGCGCCTGAAAATATGCTCAATGCACCAATAACAACGATACCCGCTCCAATCAGCGGCCAATTTTGAGGCAAGTTAAGACGGTTGAGTGCTGACACTATTTCCCCTGAGTCGCTTCATACAATGCGATACCAATAGCAACCGAGAGATTGAGCGAGTCGATGGCTTTGCTCTGCGGAATTGTGACTGATATACCACGCTTGCGATAGGAGTCCGGAAGGCCGCTGCTCTCGCTGCCAAAAATCAGTGTGTATGGCGGCGTGAATACAGCATTCGGAAGTTTAACTTCACCGTTGGTCATAAAGGGATAGAGGTTATGAGTGAACGCTTCTTGATAGCTGTCGATGGAGTCGAAATAAGCGAAGTTGACCTGAAATAATGCCCCCATTGACGCACGGATGGTACGTGGATCGAAGATGTCTACCGCCGGTTTGATAATGGCGAGGTCACGGCAGCCGAAGCCGAGCAGCGTTCGTAATGTTGTGCCGAGGTTGCCCATATCCGATGGATTGACCAGCAGCAGGTGATTCGCTTCCGGCTTGAGTTCCGGTTGGTATTTTTCGAACACACCAACCGCGTAAGTATTCTCTTTAGATTCAAGACGCTCAACCAATTTGTCATCCACGCTGACGCGGATACCGGTTTGCTGGCAAAGGGTTTTAATTTTGGCAATACCTTCGTTACGCACGCCGGCTGAGTGCAGCAGCACTTCGCTCACATTTTCAGGCTGATGTTGCAGCAGTTCGAGCGTGGGAAAAACACCAAAGGTATAAGCATGGGAATCATCTCGTTCGTATTTTCGCAGGCGCATATTAAATTTTTACTGTCCATTTTGAATTGCTATATAGTTGTAAACCCATTTTAACAGAGAAGCAGCAGCTCAAACCTGAAGGCTTGATAAGGTAAATAAAGCTCTCAAAAGCAAGTTTGCTAGGTTTTGAGAGCCAGCCTATGTTATAGTGGCGGCATCCTTTGTGAAATATGGTACAGGATGTGTTCATGCGCGATGTAGCGATCATTGGAATTGGGCAAACCCCTATCGGCGAATTGTGGGATTTGAGCCTGCGTGAGTTGGGCGCAAATGCCTTGCGACAAGCGGCTGAGGACGCAGGTATTGAGAAACCGGATACGTTGTATGTCGCCAATATGCTGGCAGCGCGCTTGAGCAATCAAGCCCATCTTGCAACGCTGCTCGCGGATTATGCCGGTTGGCGCGGCATCGAAGCAGCGACGATTGAGGCAGCTTGTGCATCCGGTGGTATGGCTTTCCAAACGGCGGTGCGGGCGGTTGCTAGCGGTATGGTCGATGTTGTAGCGGTATGCGGCGTGGAAAAGATGACCGACGAAACCACCGCACAAATCACCTCTGCACTTGCCACGGCTGCCGATGCTGATTATGAAGGGGCACACGGCGCGTCATTCGTGGCATTAAACGCACTGATAATGCGGCGCTATATGTATGAATACAAAGTGCCGCATGAATTATTTGGCGCATTCAGTATCAATGCCCACAAGAATGCAGTCAACAATCCGAATGCTATGTTCCGTAAAGCAATTTCGCAAGCTGTTTATGACCGTGCACCGATGATTGCTGACCCGATTAACCTCTACGACAGTTCCCCCATTTGTGACGGTGCAGCGGCGATTATCCTTGCGCCACTTGAAATGGCAAAGCGGCTCAACAAGCCAATTATTCGTGTTCGAGCCAGTGCCTCAGCGACGGATACATTGAGTTTGGGTGATCGTCGCAACATCCTCTCGCTGGAAGCGGCTTCCGGCAGTGCTCAAAAAGCCTATCAGCAAGCGGGTGTGAATCCGGTTGATATTGATCTGTTTGAAGTCCATGACGCGTTCTCGATTATGTCAGCGCTCAGTTTGGAGGGAGCCGGTTTCGCGGAAGCTGGTAAGGCTGCCTATCATGCCCAAGATGGTGAGTTTGCAATCGGTGGTCGGCTGCCAATTAGCACGATGGGCGGCTTAAAAGGACGTGGGCATCCAGTCGGCGCGACGGGTGTTTATGAACTGGTTGATCTGGTCACGCAGCTGCGCGGTGAGGCAGGTGCTAATCAGGTGAAAGATGCAGCACTCGGTATGACACAAAATATCGGCGGCACAGGCGCAACTGTCGTGGCTCACATTCTAGAACGGGCGGGATAATGATTTAATTCACAGATTGTTGGTCGCGGTTGCTGTACTAACATGCCAAGCGGCAGATACACTGTTGCGAACCGTTGTCCAGATAATCGCTCGTGAATTGGTAATTGAACTGTCTTCTATCCTGCCAATTTCATGAGCTTCGCCTCACCCTGTTCTTAACATTTCCCGTGTATACTCAACATCATTGTCGGGTAAACGAGGCTGAAATTAAGGAATAAAACCATGTTATTGGTAGGCGATATTGGCGGGACGAACACCCGTTTGGCTCTCTATAGTATTGATGGTGTAAGACCAGAACGCAGCAGCGCGATTAAAACCTATTCCAGTCAGGCATTCATGGGTTTAACGGCTATTGTGGATACCTTTCTTAACGAAACAGGCGCGGTTTGCGATCAAGCAGTTTTTGGTGTGGCCGGGCCGGTCGATAAAGCAAAAGGCGAGTCACAAATTACAAATTTGCCGTGGCTGATTAGTGTGCGTGACTTGCAGGCGGCATTAAAAACTGAACGGGTGAGTTTGTTGAATGATGTAGAGTCAATTTCCTATGGGTTGGCGCTTCAGGATGGCATGAAAGAACCGGATGACTTATTCCAGCTCAACCGCACCTATGATTCCCAACAGAACACCTTGCCCGGTAACAAAGCGTTGATTGCCCCCGGTACTGGACTGGGTGAATCGATTTTGATTTACGATGATTTTGGTGGCAAAGGACGTTATATCGTAAATGCGACCGAGGGCGGTCATACGGATTACGCCCCACGCAGCACATTTGAGGCCGGTTTACTGCACTATCTTCAAAGTAAGTTTTGGGAAGATAGTTTCGGGCATATTAGCTACGAGCGTGTCTGCTCCGGGCAGGGCATCAAGCACATTTACGATTATCTGAAAGAAAGCAATGGCATGCCGGAAAATCCGGATGTGGCGCGACGCCTCGCGCAGGCTGAGGAACCCGCCAACAAAATTATCTCTGAGGCGGCGCTCAGTCATTCATCCGAACTATGCATGAATACGCTCAACACGTTCGTCAGTATTCTCGGCGCGGAATGTGGCAATATGGCCCTCAAAACGTTGGCCTTTGGCGGTGTCTACTTGGGTGGTGGTATTCCACCAAAAATTCTGGAGAAGCTGAAGGACGGATCATTCATCGCCGCCTTTTTAAATAAAGGCCGCTTTGCCAGCACACTCATTAAAATACCGGTTTATGTCATTTTAAAGGAAGAACCCGGTCTTTTCGGTGCGGCCTGCTATGCCAAGGTTATGCAAAATCTCGGTTAAAGCAGGTTATTCATTGCGGACGAAGGCCACGCCAAAGCGTACGTCTTCACGTATGTCGCGTATTTCAGCCACATATTGACCGTGCGTGCGGTTGAGATGTGCTTGATCAGTGATTTTGGCGTAATACCTACGACTGCTTAAATTTTCGTTCTAGCTGGCGGCGAGAGATAAACGGGTCATTGGCGACTACGCTTATTTTCGCGCGTCCAGCTAGCTCACAAAGCACTTCTGATGGGTTTTGTATCCCGTTTGTTTGGCTCTTTTGCGCGTTGGCTTTGTTCACGAGATGCGCGTGCAAAATTCTGATGGTGCTTGTTCACCATCGCGTTCAAGTGCCGTGTGAATTTCAAGCGCTAACGGCTGCCACTCACCATCGAGTGGATGAATGACCGCCCATGTAACCAGTGCGACTTTTCCTTCAAGCATAATCAGCATCCTTACTGTAAATCCGCTAAACTTCATTCTCAGTATGCCGGACTCAATCGACATCTTTCTGTAGGAAATTGAAATCACGAGGTTCAAGTCATGACTGACCCATTTGTTCAGATACTCCGTGATTGGCAAACGTTTTATTTCATGATGGGGGGAGCGACTGCAACCCTTATTGGCTTGATGTTTGTGGCCGTGTCACTCGGCGCTGATTTGCCAGCCGCGGCAGACGCAAACGGCGTCAGCACGTTCGTCACGCCGATGCTTATTCACTTCGGAAGTGCGTTGGCGATTGCTGCAGTGATGCTGGTTCCAACTTTTCGCCAGATATCATTGGGTATTATATTGGTGCTGCTTGGGATTGCATTTACGGCTTACTCACTGTGGGTACGCCGCATGTTTATCAATCATCCAAGCTCGGGGGATTACACCAAAAGTGACTGGAAGTGGTACGTTTATTTCCCGATCATTGGTGATGCGATGGTCATTATCACCGGCATCTGGCTGCTGATTGGAACAAGCGATGCACTGGATTTATTAGCGGTGGCGCTGATTGTGCTGCTGATTGTCAGCGTTCGTAATACATGGGATTTGATGATGTGGATTGCCCAATTCCGCCAACAGGGTTCTAAGAATGTAAAATGATTGGTGTCTTGATCTCGATAAAATATTTCTGCTATACTGTAACCATTCCGGCGAATGAGACATATGTATGTTGATTTCCCCTGAAGCATCTGTCAACACAAGCGAAAGATTGCCAATGACTACGGACAGCTCCATTCAGTAATTCATCTTAACGGATTACCCCGGTGCTGTTTGCGTTGGTGACTGACGCTCGCAATGTGATGTGTTGATTTGCTACTTTCAGTAGCCCAACCTCGCGCCGTCATGGGTAATTCCCGTGCGGCGTTTTTGATTCTCGCCGCAATCGACCTGACATTAAACATTGAAGCGAGGAGGCAATTTATATGCTTACGATCTCTCATATCTCTAAAAGTTTCGGACTGAATTCAGTCCTTAAAGACGTGTCTTTTACATTGAACGCGGGCGAACGCATTGGTCTTGTCGGCGCGAATGGGGTGGGCAAATCAACGCTCATCAAAATTATCGCCAGCGTGATTCCGGCTGACGGTGGCACGATTACCTTGCCGCCCGGAACCGAACTCGGCTATCTGGCGCAGGTGATCACCGGCTATGACGATCAAACGCTCGGTGATTTGATCGCGCAAGCCAGTAAACGTTTGGTCACGCTTGAAGCCCAAATGCGCCAGCTTGAAGACGACATGACGCGGTTGACCGGTGATGCGCTGGATAAAGCGATGACCGACTATGGCAATGTGACCGAACACTTCGAGCGTTTGGGCGGCTATGAAGGCGACCACCGTGTCGAGAGTGTGCTGGCAGGTCTACAGATTGACCATCTGCCGCGTGAACGGCAGTTCAGCACCTTTTCGGGCGGCGAGAAGGCGCGGGCAGGTCTAGCGCTGTTATTGCTGGGTGCGCCGGATGTGCTGCTGCTGGACGAGCCGACCAACCACATCGACATGACCGCCTTGAATTGGTTGGAGTCCTATCTCGCGGCCTACAGTGGTGCGGTGCTGGTGGTTTCGCATGATCGTCAGTTCCTCAATCGGGTGGTGAACGCTATCGTCGAGATTGACGAACATACGCAGCAGGCCAAGCGTTACAGCGGTGACTATGACACCTATCATCAGGCGAAGATCGGCGAACGCCAGAAGTGGGAAGCTGATTACGCCCGTCAACAGGAGGAAATCGCGGTGCTGACCCTTGAAGCGAAGGAGACATCGCGCAATAACAATAACTATCGGGCACATACGGATCAAGATAAGTTCATTCGCAATGCCAAGAAAGCACAGCACGACCACACCGTGTCCAAGCGGATTCATCTGGCGGAGGAAAGGCTCAAGCGAGTACTAGCTGAGGAAATTCCCCAACCGCCCGCGCCGCTTAAGTTTGATCCACGCTTTGATCCCGAAGCGCTTAAAGGCCGACTGCCGATGGTCGTCTCGCGTTTGAGTCAGCGTTACGGTGAGCGGCAGGTGTTGGATGACGTCTCGTTCACGGTCGGCTTGAACACACGCATGGTGTTGGTCGGGCCGAACGGTGCGGGCAAATCGACCCTCATCAAAATGCTGGCGGGGCAAACCAAACCTGACAGCGGTGAAGTGATGGTCAACCCTGCTGTGAAAATCGGCTATCTGGATCAGGAAGGCGGAGCGATGGCAGATGAGCATAGCCTGTATGAAGCTTTCCGTGTGGGTATGGAGTACCCTGATCAAGTGTTGAAAACCGTGCTGATCCGGTCAGGTTTGTTCCGTTACACCGATTTCGAAAAACCGGTAAGCGGCTTGAGCAGTGGTCAGCGGCGGAAGCTGCAAATCGCGCGGTTGATCTTCGGACGGGCAAATTTCCTGCTGCTAGACGAACCAACCAACGACTTAAGCTTTGACGTGCTGGAAGCGCTCGAAACCGCGCTGCACGAGTTCCCCGGCCCGGTGATCGCGGCTTCACATGACCGACGTTTCATCCAGCAATTTGGCGGTGATGTGTTTGCGGTGCGCGATGGTCGGTTGGTTCAGCTTCTCGGTGGGTACGAGGAGTATATTCAAAGTGCTGATCTGCGAGTACCAAGTTAGTCAATGGTCGGTCGTCCTTAGTCTCTAGAAAGAAGCGGTGGGCAATTGTTCGCCGCTTTTGCTTCGGAAAGTTCAAAATATTGCAGTTGATGCTGTTGTTACAACGACTTTTGACGGCGGGTTTGAGGGAGCGGTGTGCCGAAAATTCGCAATTTTCTTCATATTCTTCAATTTCACTGTGAAGTTTTATGTTCGAATGTCGTCGTCGGCATTGGCATCAAGTGAAATGATGCTGTTGATGTTGTTGTTGCAGTTGAGAATCGACCGATTTTGTCACATTTGCAATGATTGGTGGTTGTTAAGCTGCCGGAATGGATGTGTCCCGTCTCTACGAAGATCATACAACAGGTGAGGGACAAATGGGTTACCTTTTGGAAGAACATTTTGTAACTGTTTTCGAAGGTTGGCGCTAACCATTTTGAGGGAGCAGGGGTGTTAAGCGGGTTGATAGATGGTTAGAGATCAGTTTGTCGGGTTAACCGAAAGTAAACTTGTTATATAACAGTACATGCTTTAGAGATAAATTGAGGGCTAAATTTCAATCCCTTATTTTCGAAGAAATTCTATTTTTAGGTAATTTTGTTAGGTGTTTGTAAAGCCTTGTCAGCGCATAATTACACATTGTTTTGACTCGGAAGTGTTCTAAATGGAGTGAATTGTGAATTGACGTTTTAAAGAACAGTTCTAAAGCTCATAACAAAGCGGAGAGCCTTTGAGAAAATAAAATTTCAGACCACGATACATGTTCAAGTTTTCTAAACCTTTATTTGGGGGGATAAGGTGCTATGAAGAAGAAAACCATTACTATATTTGTTAGTTTGTTATTGTTATTTATGTTGAGCAATGGGAATAATTCTGTGTTGTTAAAGGCGCAGAGTTCAGAACATGAACAGTTAGTATCCCCTATAAATCAGGGGACTAGCTTATGGTCGAATGTAAAGAGTGTAGAATTTTTTCAATCACCATGTCCAAAATGTGAGCAGAAGCGGCTTAATCTAGAGGCCGCACAAAAGGAAGAAACCGAACTTGGCGACCAAATTTATTACGCGCAAATCGAAATTGACCAAGCTGAAAGTACTTTGGACATTGCCAAAGATAGGCTTGGTAAACAAATAAATATATGCTTCGACACAGTGAAAGATGATGTTGAACAAGAAATTGGTGTACGGACAATAAGGCAAATTTTGAAAAGATTAGGTGAAGAAGCATGGGGAGCTCTTGTACATATTGTTAGCAAATATTCAATCTTTTATGATGGCACAATCCTTGATTGTGGCTATATTTTGGGGATGGCGACCGCTGTAGAAACTCTTCAAATTCAGTACAATGGTCTAGTAGATGCCCAACAAAAAAGAAAGAACGAATATAAGAAGCTGTTAAACAAGGTTGCGAAAGCGGAAGCGGCGTATAACACATGTTTAACCAATAATCGTTGTCTACAGTCAACTAACATAGCCCCAATAGCTATGGCATGTTGCTCAAAGACTGTAGTCGATACAGATAAGAATGGTTCAGAGTCGGTAACGCTAGATGGGAGCAAAAGTTCTGATTCTGATGGAATTATTGTTAGCTATTTGTGGTATGAGGGAAATACACTGTTATCGCAAAGTAGTGGGGATAATCCATCGGCAACGGTTACCCTGACGCTTAATGTAGGATTGCATACCATTTCATTAATTGTTGTCGATAATTGGCAGGCATCGAGTCTTGGTAGTATTGTCGGAATTAATGTCATAGAGCCACCTGACCCACCGCCACCAGCAGATACCAATACACCTACGCCTAGTCCTACAGCTACTGAAACGCCGACTCCCACCCCCACATTAACAAGTACTCCAACCAGTACGCCAACACTGACCCCAACACCAGAAGTTCTAAGTTTTACTAATCAACTTATATTTACTCCATGTAAGTATGTTTACGAAGAGCAATGGGAAACGACTTATATTGGAGGAGTGGCGGTACAAACCAATTATCATCTGCTCTGGATTCAGGAGACGCAAATAAATCTCGTTTATAACGAACAAACCAATGGTGAACGTCCTATTCGTCGCCCCATAGATTCAACCTGTACTCAACGTAGGGATCTTGGACCTAGCCCAAGTAACCCTGCCCTGAATTATGGAGAGGTTTGGACTACATCATACCTTGATGATACTCCCATCCATACGTGGTATCGAATCACTGGATGTACCACCACTTCTGGTTGTTTCGTACTTGTTGAGGCAGAGACCGATGGAGATGTTCCGCCTCCACCCGAACTGCCTTAATGGGTTTTGATGATGACCATCTACGTTTCGTGATATAGTAGGATTTGAGAATAAAGAGATCGAATTAAGCGCGTATTCCTACGCGCTTTTTGCTATGTCTTGGCTGAATGGCTGAGGGTCAGCAAGCGATGGGCGTTACCGTTGAGTTGGTAGGCGGCAGCGGGATAGTCGAGAGTTGTCCACTGTTGGTTACGGAGAAGCCAATGTCCGGCGACCATTGTATCGGTGACTTGCAGGCCGTGAATGCTGTAGACGAGGGCGGTAAAGGGATCATTGGCGCTGTAGGGCTGCCAGCCGATGCCGGTGTGGTCGAGTAGTATCAGGTCAGCTTGTTTGCCGGGAGTCAGATCACCAATTTGGTCAGCGAGGCCAAGGGCTTTGGCTCCACCAGCGGTAGCAATTGCCAAAACATCGCGGGCAGGCAGCGCACCGGGACGTTTCTCGCGGAAACTGGCGAGTTTGGCAAGTGTCCGCATCTCGGTAAACAGATCGTAATCGTTGCTGTTGCAGACGTTATCGGTACCGAGAGCGATGTTAACCCCTGCGCCACGCATCCCAACGATGGGCGCAGCATCCGCTCCGGCACGCATCGAGGCGCTGGGGCAGGTCACGGCGGTGAAGGGATAACGGGCGAGGGTTGACCAATCGGCTTCAGGAATGGTGACAGAATGAGCGGCAATGATGGGATGATCCAACATGCCAAGTGCTGCCATTTTCTGAACCGCACTCATGCCAAAGTGTTCGTTAGAGAACAGGTCTTCTTCACCTGTTGTGGAGAGATGAATGTGGAAACCTGCGCCATATTTGTCGGCAAGGATGCGTTCACGCTCCATCAGTTCGAGTGAGTTATCGACAAAGAAAGCGTGCGGACCAATCCATGCCTGCAAACGGCCTTCGCCTTTGCCGCCCATTTCCTCCAAGAAGCCTTCGAGTTGGGTCAATTCACGTTCACGTGCAGCTGGATCACCCAATTCAACCACACCGTAACCGAGGGCAGCCCGTAGTCCACTTTGAGCGACGGTCGGAATGACCTGATCCATAAAAAAATATTGGTCGGCAAAGGTGGTCGTTCCAGTGCGGATCATCTCGGCACAGGCCACCGCCACAGCCGCCGGAACCATATCCGGTGTCATGACGAGTTCGAGTGTGCGGATGGTGTTGTACCAACCGTCGAGCGTAAACAGCGATACACCTTCAGCGAGGCCGCGAAAAAGCGTCATGGGTGTATGGGTATGGGCGTTGACGAGTCCGGGCATGATGAGCTTGCCGGTTGTGTCAATGCGGTGGTCAAAAGTGTGGTTGGGAACGGCATTCATATCCCCGACATCGGTGATACGGTCGTCCTCGATGACCAGATAACCCTGTTGAAAAATTCGATCTGAGTCCCCTAAGCAGAGGATATAAGCATCATGGAGCAGTGTTGTGGTCAATTTTTACCCCCACCCTAGCCCTCCCCCGCAAGCGAGGGAGGGAATAAATCCCAAATTAGCTGGCTACCCGTTCGACGAAGAAGCGTTCGAAACGGTCGATTTGGACGGTGGTGGCGAGATTGATGGTCGCAACTTCGTTATCTTTGGGTGGGCGCATTAGGGTTTGCGCAGGCACAGGATCGGCGCTGGTGGCGACCTGAACGATGACGGTTTGGAGAGTGACGAGTGATGGGTCGATGATGACACCGACAGCCAGCGGGTCGTGAAGGTTGGTGCGTCCGTAACGTTGGAAGCGTGGATAACGTGCCAATTGATCGGCAACCGCAAGTTGGAAAGGCGAACCGGCCTTTTGAATTTGCTTCAGTCCATCTTCGTTGACATGGACTTGGGTGGTGATATCCAGCGGAACGAGGGTGATGGGTGCGCCGGACTCCATGACAATTTTAGCGGCTTCGGGGTCGCAGACGATGTTATGTTCGGCGAGTGGAAGATCAAGCCGGTCGATGCTGCGGACGACTCCACCCATGATGGTCAAGTGGGCAAGGTTGGCGGCAAAGCGCGGCTCTTTTTGTATCGCCAGCGCAATGTTGGTTAGGGGGCCAATGGCAATCAGATGAATTTTGCCGGGACTACCCATCACCCGTTCGACTAGCATATCCGGCGCGAAGCCTGTGTCCGGTTCGAGTGAGGCATCGTTAGGATCAGCCAAGCCCTGACCTTCGTGGCCTTCCCAATAGATGGGGCGCTGCGAGGTGAGGGGTTTTTGTGCGCCAGCATAAACTGAAATATTGGCTAATCCATGTAGCTGTAAGAGCTTTTTCACCATGCGGCTGCGGAGGGCAGTATCGCCATAAACACAGGTGACGGTTTGCAGTTCCAGTTCGGGTGAGCTGAGCAGCAAAGCCAGTGCCAGACAATCGTCTACGTCCGTTCCAATGTCAGTATCAAGGATGACAGGTATAGGCATAATAGTCGCATTCTATTGGACATATAGCAGTTGAGCAACATTAGCAAGAAACGTTGAAAAATGTTAATCTTTTTTCATGCGTTTTGCCACAAACACAAACCTGTTGGAAATGTTCCAATAGAATGAAGTTTTTGTTTAATAAGGAGTAGGCGATGTTGAAACGAATTGGTGTTTTGTCGTTGTTGTCACTGATGTTAGTCGCTGTTTTAGCGGTGGGGGCAGTCCCGGCGCTGGCACAGGACACCAGCACCTACGTTGACCCCTGTATGACGGATGCAGCGGCAATGGAAGCTACAGCGGAAATGACACCCGCGCCCGATAACAGCAAGATCAGCTTCGAAATCATTCTGCCAAACCCGCGCGGCGACCGTTCGTTCATTGACTCGGCGGCAGCCGGTGCGGAACGCGCGATTGCGGAACTCGGTGTGAGTGGCAAGATTATCGAGACGGCTGGTGAGCAGGAACATGATGCGGCTATCCGCCGCGCGGTTCAGGACAAGCCAAACCTGATTATCACCATCGCGGTTGGCTCGGACACGATTGACGAAATCGTGAGCGAATTCCCTGACCAGAAGTTCGGTGCGCAGGAAACATTCTTCCCTGAGACACCTGATTATCCGAACCTAGCGCTGTTCAACATTCTGACACATGAGAACAGCTACTTGGCGGGTATCGCCGCCGGTATGCTGACCCGTACCAAGCACGTGGGTGCGGTCGGTGGTTTGGATACCCCCGGTATTAACCTGTTCATCGTGGGCTTCGAAGAAGGCGTGAAGTCGGTTTGCGCAGATTGCAAGCTTGACCGTGCTTATGTCGGCGGCTTCTCTGATCCGGTTAAAGCCAAGGAATTGGCTAACGGTTTGTACCAAGGTGGTGCGGATATTCTGTACCAAGTGGCAGGCCGCAGCGGTGAAGGTGTATTGGAGGCGGCAAAAGACACCGGAAACTTTGCGATAGGCGTTGATAGTAATCAAGACGATTTGTATCCGGGAACGGTCATCCTCTCGGCGATGAAGCGTGTTGATAACGCGGTGTTCTCGTTCGTTAACAGTGTTGTGGATGGCACATATGCACCCGGTTTGACCACCGTCGGCCTGAAGGAAGGTTTCGCTGGTTTGAGCTGGGACGTAGGTGTTTGCTCCCGCACATTCGACAAGAGCGGCCCGGCTGATATGGTTGAGAAGCTGCCAGCGGTTCGTGCAGCAATTGATGCCGCCCGCGAGAAGATTCTGAGCGGCGAAATCAAGGTGACGAATGCGCTTGAGGCCAGCAGCTAAGTTTCACCGTCAGGTTTAGATAGTCCGAGCGTATTACGGGGTGAACACTGTGTTGTTCGCCCCTTTCATTAGTCGGGGTAATTAAACCTCACCCCCAACCCCTCTCCGTTTACAGAGAGGGGAGTAAAACATCGGACGGGATAATGACATTTAACAAATTAAGGCGGAGAAAGAACCCCCACCTTAATCCTCCCCCGTATACGAGGGAGGAAACCATACGGAAGGCTCTTAGAGCCTTCCCTACGAGGGCATAATCCGTATTAAATAGTTAAACATCATTATCCCGTCCCTACGAAAATTATTTAGTTTGATTGAGATGTTTGTTTATTGAATAATGCGTATATTTTTAGAAGCCAATTATTAGGGTCAGTCTGGTAGGAAGTACGGAGTCAGCGATGCCGAATGCGATAGAGATGCGCCAGATTCGCAAATATTTCGAATCGACGGGCGTATTGGCCTGCGATAATGTGAATCTTGCGGTCAATAAAGGTGAAATTCACGCGCTGGTGGGCGAAAATGGCGCGGGTAAAACCACGCTTATGAGCATCTTGTATGGGCTGGTGACACCCGACAGCGGACAAATTTTTGTGGACGAAAAGCCGGTTCACATCGCGCATCCGAATGATGCCATTCGCGCCGGAATTGGTATGGTGCATCAGCACTTTAAGCTGGTTCCGGGATTCACAATTGCCGAGAATATTATGCTGGGGATTGAGCCGAACCAGATGGGGTTCATCAACAGCGGGGCGGAGGCGGAAGCAGTCCGTAAACTCTCGGAAAGTTTTGGTTTGCCGGTCAATCCAAACTTGCGGGTGGCTGATATATCGGTGGGTTTGCAGCAGCGGGTCGAAATTCTCAAAGCACTGCAACGCAACGCACAAATCCTGATTTTGGATGAGCCGACGGCTGTGCTTACACCGCAAGAAGTGCATGAACTGTATACCGTGATCCGCAAATTGGCGAAAGACGGACGAACGATTTTGTTGATCACACACAAGCTGCTGGAAGTCAAAGATGTGGCCGACCGCGTGAGTGTGATGCGGCGCGGGCAGATGATCGGTACACACAATGTGGCTGATGTGACAATTCGTGATATGGCCCGGATGATGGTGGGGCGCGAGGTTATTCTACAGGTTGAAAAGCAGCCAGCTCAACCGGCGGAGACGGTACTTAAAGTCGAAAATCTGCTAGTAGCAGGTATGGGCGGCGTGCCGGCGGTGTTGGGTGTGAATTTGGAAGTACGCGCCGGGGAAATCTTGGGTGTGGCAGGCGTTACGGGTAACGGACAAACGGAATTGGTGGAAGCCATTACCGGAATGCGACCGGCTGACGCGGGGCATATCATCATGTTGGGCAAGGATATTACCCATTGTACTGTTCGCGAACGGCGTGAACAGGGCATGGCGCATATTCCCGAAGACCGGATGGTGATCGGGCTGAACCTGATGACCAATTTAGACGAAAATGTGGTGGTTACGCATTATCAAGATGCGCCATATTCGAAGTACGGTATCTTCAACCGCAAGCCGATTCGTGCGCTGGCGCAGAAAATCATCGACTCGTTTCAAGTCAAATCAGCACGGGTTGGCGAGGGGATTTCGACACTTTCGGGTGGCAATTTACAGAAGATTGTGTTGGGTCGCGAACTTTCTGGCAGCCCAAAACTGGTAATTATCAACCAGCCGACACGCGGTTTGGATGTGGGAAGCATCGAGTTTGTGCATAAAACACTGATTGAGGCGCGGGATGCGGGTGCGGCTATCCTGTTGATTTCGGTCGAACTTGAAGAAATATTTTCGTTGAGCGACCGTATCGCAGTGATGTTTGATGGACGTATCAACGGTGTTTTGCAGGCTGAGGATGCCACCGAACAAGATGTTGGGCTGCTGATGGCAGGTGGCAGTTTAGAGCATGAGAAGGTGCAAGCATCATGACTTCATTGAAATTACGCCAATATTTAGAAAATGCGGCTATTCCCATTTTTGCCGTGCTGCTGGGATTGCTAGTCAGTTCCCTTTTTGTGACTGTGGCAAAGAGCGATCCGATTCAGACCTATCAACGGCTGTTTTGTGAAGGTTTTGGGCCGCGCGGCTGCCAGAGCTTTAGTGATTTGATCATCTTTCGCGTACCGGCGGCTGATAATCCGGATGTGATACAGACCTTTTTCGCGCCGTTATATGGGGGGGGAGGACATCCGCTGGCGGTTGTGACTGAACGCGCGACGATTTTGATCTTGACGGCACTTTCGGCGACGGTGGCTTTCCAAGCCGGTTTGTTCAGCATCGGTATGGATGGACAACTGGTATTAGGGGCGATTACGGCGGCCTTCCTCGGTTACTGGCTGCCTAACCAAATTTATACGGCGGCAGGCGTGGGCGATATTAAAGGGGCATCCGAAACACTGGTGACGGTGATGCACTTATTTGTACCGCTGGTATGTTTAGCTGCGGCGATGATGGTCGGGGCATTTTATTCGTGGATTGCCGGTTACTTAAAGGTCAAGCTGAACGTTAATGAATTGATCGTGACCATTATCTTGAATGCTATCGCGGTCAGTATTGTGCATTATCTGGTGAATAATCCGCTGCGGGCTGATTTCACCAACACGGCACGTACCGCCCGCATTGATGACACGGCGTGGCTTGTGCCATTTAACCGTGGACTGCTGCCGGGTGTGGAATGGTTTTCGGGTTCGCGCGTGGGCGTGGGCATTATCATGGCGTTGGTGGCGGCGGTGGCAGTCGGCTTTTACCTGTGGCGGACGACGGCGGGTTATGAGCAGCGTATGACACGCGGTTCGGGTTTATTCGCGCGGTTCGCTGGAGTTGCCAACGAGAGGGCTGCACTGCGTGCCATGCTCATCAGTGGGGCGCTAAGCGGTTTGGCCGGCGCAATCCAGATTATCGGTGTGGAACGGCGTGTGGTAGATGGGTTTGCCAGCGCGGGCTTAGGCTTTGATGGCGTGTTAGTTGCGGTGCTGGCACGAGAGTCGATTGTGGGGATTATCATCGTCGGCACTTTTTTTGCGGGGCTGGAGCTAGGAGCGATTAACCTCCAGTTTGGCGACATACCGCGCCAATTAGGGGGCATCATCATCGCGTTCATTATTTTGTTTAACTCGATGGAAACATTTTTCCAAAAGGGACTTACGCGCTTGCGGTTGTGGCTGCGACCACCGCGCACGACAAGTGCTTCGAATGAGGTGGTCGTATGATTAGCTTAGTGAACGGCGGCAATCGCCAATTACGGATTGGGCTTATCATCGCTGGCGTGGTTATCGCTATTTTGTTTTTCTTCGGGATGCCGGAGATTTTGGTCAAGAGCAGTATCCGGTTGGCGACACCGTATATTCTGGGTTCTCTGGCGGCACTGATTGCCAGCCGTGCGGGTGTACTGAACCTCGCCATTGAAGGCAAAATGCTGCTGGGTTCGTTTGTAGCGGTGGCTGTGCTGTATAAAACCGGATTTAATCCGATTGTGGGTGTGCTGGCAGCGATGCTTTCGGGTGGCATACTGGGTTTTATCTTCGCGGTGTTGTATTTGCGAATCCGTATCAATTTGGTGATTCTTGCGCTGGCGCTGAACTTGTTTGTGGCAAACGCGACTGTTTTCTTCCTGCGCGTTTCGTTCGGCGCGTTCGGCACATTGGCTGACCCCAGCATCAACAGTCTGCCGATTATTGACCTGCCGGTGATTAGCGATATTCCACTGCTAAGTCGTTTAAGCGGTTATAACTTGCTGGTTTATCTGAGTTGGGTGCTGGTGTTTTTAGTGTGGTTGATGTTGTTCCGCACACGTTTTGGCCGGCATATCCGGGCAGTGGGCGAAAACCGGGAAGCGGCTGAAACCGTAGGAATCAACGTGACGCTGGTGCAAATTTTCGCGCTGACGATCAGTGGTATGTTGGCGGGTATGGCGGGCGCGTTTTTGTCCATCGGCGTGTTGAGCCAGTTCGTGGAAGATATGACAGCAGGACGCGGTTGGACAGCGATCACGGTGTCGCTGTTCGCGTTTGAACAGCCGATTGCCGCCTTCGCAACCTCCTTGTTCTTCGGTTTATCGGAGTCGCTGTCGTTTTACTTTCAGACGCAGCTCAAGATTAATTTACCGCCCGATTTACTGCTGGCAATTCCCCAGATTTCGGCACTTTCAGCGCTTATATTAGTGGCGCTGCGTATCCGAGCGGCGGAACTGCTGAAACGACGGAATTTTGTGGCGCAGTTCGGGCATGAGTTGAATAACCTGCGTAAAGGTGCATTTGTGGGTGGGCAAGACTAAAAGTTAATACGAATGCAAATGTACCGCCATCCCACAGGGAGGCTAGGCACGGGCGCGGAGAAAATACAGAGGAAACCACAAGGAGGGATGATGGCTGTTCCAAATTTTAAAGATGATCCATGGACGCGAGTACGAACTGCCCATGATTTGCCTGCGGACGAAGTTATATCGGCGACGCAGAAGGAAATCCGGCGTGGCAACACTGAAAATGCGGCGCTGCTGGCTTATGAAATGCTCAGCACTAGCGTCGAGATGGAGGAGTATTTGTGGGGGCGGCTGCAGGTCATTTCGGTGGAAGATGTGGGTTATGGCAATTTGAATGCGCCGATTTTGATTGAAACGCTGTACCAGATGCATCTGCGAATTCCCCGCCCACGCGGCGACCGCTACCTGTTCGCGATTCATGCGGTGAGGGTGTTGTGCCAGTCGCAGAAAGAACGCGGGAGCGATGACCTCAACAACTGGGTGAACCAAGCAATAGAGAAACAAGGTGTGCTGCCTGTGATTCCCGATTATGCGATTGACATGCACACGCGGCGCGGGCAGGAGATGGGGCGCGATTATTTCCACTTCTTAACGGAAGCCTCGCGAGTAATGCCGGAAATGCCTGATCGTGATTTTACCTATCGTGACCGGCTGTTAGCTGCGTTGGGTGACCAGACCAAAAGCTGAATGCGCGAGGACTGGATGGATGCTTAGCGTTGTACGGGCTGCGACCGATGAACAAATCCAACACATACGGGAACTGTTCGCCGAGTATTTTGATTTTCTGCGAACCGATGTTGATACCGATGTAGGCGATTTGAATGATGTGCCGCCGTTAGCCGGTTATGAGGAAGAAATGGCGACTTTGCCGGGACGTTATGCAGCACCGGATGGCTGTTTATTGTTAGCCGAGTACGAGGGCAAAGCGGCTGGCTGCGTGGCGTATTACAAGTTAGAAGATGGCATTTGCGAGATCAAACGGCTGTGGGTTCGGCCTTCGTTTCGGGGCAAGAAAATTAGCCGTGTACTGGTTGAGACGTTGATTGAAGAGGCGCGTAAAAGGGGATACGCTGCTATCGTTTTAAGCACCGTCGATATTTTGAAAGAAGCCCGCACCCTATATGAGTCGCTGGGTTTTACGACGACAGCCCCTTACTATGAGATGCCAGAAGCCATGCTGGCACACGAGGTTTTCATGCGGCTGGATTTATTCTCGTAACCAATTGACTCAATGTATTCTACCCTTTGTTTTGAGATGAGAAAATAGGGCAGACCGTTATAGGGCAAAAGATTGCCACGCTGTCCACAGACGGTGGATGCCTTCTTCGAGGACTGGCGGCGGGTAGCTGGTGAAATTAACGCGCAGATGATAAGGCCATGCCGCATCCGGCGAAAAACTATTTCCAATGGCAAAATCGACACCGAGTTGAGCTGCTTTCTGATGGAGATCCGCCGCTGTTGGGCCGGTCGATGGGATTTCGATCCAGACATAGAGGCCGCCAGAGGGCGTATTCCAGTGCCAGACTCCGTCTGCGAAACGGTTCAGTGCAGCCAGCAGCGCATCGCGGCGAATTTTGCAGGCATGACGGACTTTTTCCAAGTGGTTGATGAGCAAACCGCTGCGGAGTAACTCGGTCATGGCGCGTTGATTTAACCCCGGCGTACACACATCGGCTGCCTGTTTGACACGGCTGATGCGTTTGTGCAACTGCTTGCTGCTAATTAAATAGCCGATGCGCGTGCCGGGAACTACGGTTTTGGAAAATCCGCTTGCATAAAGCACCAGACCCGAATCATCTAAAGCACATAAAGACTGCAGCGGCGTTTCTTCATAGTCAAAGCCATCATAAACGCCGTCTTCGAGGATGGGTATTTTGTAATGTGCCGTCAAGGCTAACAGCTGGCGGCGCTGTGGCATGGATAAGACAGCCCCGGTTGGATTGAGAAAAGTCGTCATTAGATAAAACAGATGCGGATGACGCTCTTGAATGATGTTTTCAAGCATGTTGAGATCAATGCCGCGTTCTGACCACGGGATTGTGATGAGTTCCAAGTTTCGGGTGCGGGCGATGTCGATTAATCCTACATAAGTGGGATCAGTAGTAAAGAGTATGCCATTAGGTGGCACGAGAGATTGCACGGCTAAATCAATGGCCTGCTGGCAGCCTCCTGTTACCAGAATTTGGTCGGCTGTGACGCTCATACCGCGCGAGTGGAGTTGGTCGGCAATCGCCCGGCGCAGAGGCTTATGGCCTTCGGTAGGTTCGTAACCGAGTGCTGCTCCGGCGTCACGATCTAAGATGGTATTGATAGCACGGCGCATGGCCTCGACTGGCATAAAATCGATTGGCAAACTTCCGGTACTGAAGCTGATGAACGCCTGATGTTCCTGCGCGGTGGATTGGGCAGCGACGGTTGAAGGTATGAAATCTCCATCGCTTAACATCCATTCGGTATAGAGGACCGGGAGTTTATCAACGACAAACAAGCCGCGACGCACACGACTAACGACCAATCCGGCACTTTCCAAAGCATCATACGCATTGACAACACTGGCACGGCTGATCTGCAAGTCATCTGCTAAAACGCGGCTAGCCGGAAGCCGACACCCCGGCTTCATCTCACCGCTGACGATGCGCTCTTTGAAATAATTAAAAAGCTGCTGATAGAGCGTATCGGGTGCATCACGGTTAAGAGTAATCATGAGCCAATCATATTGAGGAAACGCCGGTGAAAACCTAAATCGGGAGTAAGTTCAGGATGAAATGAGGTGGCGAGCAAATGTCCTTGTTGGGCGGCAACAATGCGACCATCTTCTAGCCGGGAAAGGACTTCGACCCCATTCCCCACCGAGACAATTAACGGCGCACGAATGAAGACCGCTTCATAACGTTCACCGTCGATATCTAGGGTAGTGACGAAGCTGTTGATTTGCCGTCCGAAGGCATTGCGCTGCACCGTAATATCCATCACGCCCAAATGTGCTTCCTGCCCGATGATTTCGCGCGCTAACATTATTGCCCCGGCACAAGTTCCCCATGTTGGAGTTGTTTGCGCGAAATCCCGTAATGGCTGCATCAGCCCATACATATCCATTAATTTCCGCAAAGTAGTGCTTTCGCCGCCGGGAATGATTAACCCATCCAGACCGATCAAGTGGTGCGGAAGGCGTACTTCGACGGCCTGCGCACCTGAGCGTTCAAGCGCCGTTTTATGCTCGGCAAAATCGCCCTGTAATGCTAAGACGCCAATGTGTTTCACCAGCCACGACCTGCCATACGCTGTGCATCAGGCAAACTGCTGACATTGATTCCAACCATTGCTTCACCCAGATTGCGGCTGGCTTCAACCAGCAGCGCCGGATCATTAAAGTGAGTAGTGGCTTTGACGATGGCGGCGGCACGTTTGGCCGGATCACCACTCTTAAATATACCACTTCCGACGAAGACACCGTCAACACCAAGCTGCATCATCAGAGCTGCGTCAGCCGGTGTGGCGACCCCGCCCGCAGCGAAATTGACCACGGGCAGCCGCCCCAATTGGGCTGTTTCGAGAATGAGGGCATAAGGCGCGCCAATTTCTTTGGCGTAAGTGAACAATTCATCTTCGTCCATCGTCGTGAGACGGCGAATTTCCGAATGGACCTGACGAGCATGACGCACGGCTTCGACTACATCACCTGTTCCAGCTTCGCCTTTGGTACGGATCATGGCTGCACCTTCGTTGATACGGCGCAGGGCCTCACCCAAATTACGGCAGCCACAGACAAACGGCACTTTGAACTTGTGCTTGTTGACGTGGTTGACTTCGTCTGCGGGAGTCAATACTTCGCTCTCGTCGATATAGTCGATACCCAACTCCTGCAAAATTTGAGCCTCGACAATGTGCCCGATGCGGCATTTTGCCATCACTGGTATGGAGACGGCGTTCATGATGCCCTCGATCATATCAGGATCGCTCATGCGTGCCACACCGCCCTGAGCGCGAATGTCAGCCGGTACGCGTTCCAGCGCCATGACCGCACAAGCGCCCGCATCTTCGGCAATTTTAGCCTGCTCGGGTGTGACCACGTCCATAATCACGCCACCTTTGAGCATTTGTGCCAAGCCGCGTTTGAGCAGCACATTTTGCTCCGGGGTGGATGGGGTTTCAGTTTTGACTGGTTTTGTTCCTACTGCACCATTGGTTATGCTCATTTTGTCTCCTTAAATCGGTTGTACATACCAATAGCCGTATTCTAGGGGACAATATTTGAGCAGTGATAAGTCCAGAACAGGCCAGTGATTTAAGCGCCTACCAACGACATGCGATGAGCAGTGAGGGCGAAGACGGCTGTGGTTTCGACAAGGCTGTCGATGGTGACATATTCATCAATGGCGTGAAAATTTTCCCCGGCAGGGCCGAAGCCGCAAATGGTGGGGATACCGCGTTCATTGAGCAAATAACCCTCGTTGGATGGGCCAGCCACAATGCGCTGTGGTTCAATCTGTTTGACATCCCGCACGACACTTTCCAAAACTTGGACAATGGTCGAATCAATTGATGTAAGGGTGGCGGACGCATCGTTGAGCAATGAACGGGTGAAGGTGACGCCGCGTTCTTGTTCGACGCGGGTCATACAAGTGTCAAGTAAGGATTCGATTTGCTGGCGGTTTGTATCCGGTGTCAGGCGAATGTCGACGGCGGCTTCACATAAATCAGGGATGATGTTGATACTTGTACCCCCTTTAATCAATGTGCCGGGAGTGACAACCGTTCGAAATTCGTTGAAGTAAGGCGCAGTCGAATAATTAAAGCGCAGATTTTCCAATTCAAGCAGCAGACGTGCCATGCCGGTAATAGCGTTGGCTCCGGCAGTATGTTCCTGCCATTCGGATGCGCCGCTGTGGATGGAATGTCCATGACAGGTGAGGGTGTAACGCAGCAAGCCGCGATGACCGAGTGTGATCTGATCGCCGGAATAGGCATAGATCGCCCCTTTGCCTTCCAGCAGTCCGTTATCATGCAGCCATTTGATGCCAAGTGTTCCGGTCGCGCCCGATTCTTCATCTGGCACACAGATCAGTTGAGCGCGTCCGTTGGGTAAGGCTTCGGGATGGTTTTTGAGCAGCGCTAGCGCATAGAGAGCGGCAGTCATACCGCCTTTAGTATCAATCGCGCCGCGTCCGTAGAGGCGACCATCGGCTTGTTCACCCGCAAAAGGTGGATGAGTCCACGCCGCTTCATCGCCTGCCGGAACCGTATCCAAGTGTCCAACCAGCAGCAAACCGGTGGGTGATTCGGTGCTGGTGCTGACGATAACATTCGGGCGCTGTGGGTTTTCGCCGACGACTTCGACATGTAATCCGAGTGCGAGGGCTTGCTTGGCGATGACGAGTGCGACGGCGCGTTCGTCATGGACACCATTCACGGATGGGGTTTGCAGCAGTCTGGCGCAAAAGGCAGTTAGGTCGTTGCGTAGAAGTTGGGCTTGGTCGATGAGTTGTTGTTCGAGTGCGGTGATAGTCGTCATTGGTGGTTAGTCTTTAGTCGTCAGTTAAAATGCAGGGATTATTCGGAAGGTTGAGAGTCGGTGTTATTCATCGCATCACGAGCTTCGAAATATCTCAAAATAAGTTTCAACATATTATCGATTGTATGTGCGCTTCGTTGAGCAATTTTCAACATCTCATCATGTTCTTCTTCGGACAGGGGTTCTTCTTCCAGCATGTCTAGCGCCGCTAAAAGAGATCCAAGCGGACGGCGCATGTCATTTGGTAATGTTCTCAATAGACTTTCGGGCGAAAGCAGTAACAAGTTGTCTGGCAAATCGGATTTGTCGTTTTGCTGATTATCCATTTTTTAGCTCATCACGTGCTTTGAGATACTTCTCGATATGATCAACATATTTCTCAATCTGCTTAGCTTTGTTTTTCATTAGTTCAATAACACGATCTTGAGCTTCACTTTTTGTATTCAAATCTAAAACGATTTCTATCCCAGCTTCAAGAGGAGAATAAAACATCCGAAGCTCATGGAGAAATACTCGATTTATTTCGTCAGTTGGAAGAGAAACCAGCTTATCAACAGAAAGAATTCTTTCAAGGTATTCATCATCCATGTGGAACACCATTTCGTATTATGGCTTATACAAATCAACATACAAAAATAATCTACACTATACCGCATGTTGGGCGTGATGTCTTATTGGGATTGGGGAGTTGGCAAGAAAATATAACGGCAGGAAGCTCGATAACTTTTCGGCAATGTATGCGTTTAATCAGGCTGCGTCGTTGGCTTGCTGCATTTTGAGAATGCGCTGGACTTCCGCATTCCATGCTTGGAGGAGTCGCTGCGCGGTCACGGCCGCGGCGGGTGATTGATCGTCGTGGCGTGAAACGCATCTAAGTTCTTGTACCAGACTCTGGACAAGCTCCAACAGGCGTTCCAGTTCGGACTCGCGCATGTGCTTGAGCGCTGCCATTAATTGTTTGAACTCTTGGTCAGTTAGTCGTTGGTTTTTCATACTCCAATTAGTAAACCACCTTTCAATTTCGAAATTTGGTCAAATACCGAATACAATAGCAAATCAAGTCGCCATATAAAGTATATCACGATGAAAGCAGCCATCCACTATGTCATTTGACCCACTAGCGCGTGATTTTCAGCACAATCCCTATCCGGTGTATGACGAGCTGCGTTCAACGACACCGATTTTCTATTGGGAACCGTGGAAAATTTGGTTTTTCACACGTTATGAGGATGTGCATACGCTGCTGCGTGACCGGCGTTTGGGGCGAACGATGGAGCACATCCTGCCGCCAGAACAACGCTACGTGCCGCCTGACGCGATTGAACCCTTCGCCCGACTCAGTCAACATTCGATGTTCGACAAAGAAGGGACTGAGCATACGCGGCTGCGTGGATTGGTGCATAAGGTTTTTACGCCCAAACGGGTTGAAAGTTTGCGCGGGCAAATCGAAACGATTTGCAACCAACTTTTAGATGAAGTAATCGACAAAGGCGAGATTGAAGTGCTGAATGATTTCGCTGTGCCGCTGCCTGTCAACGTTATCAGTGAACTGCTGGGTGTGCCGGAAAGTGACCGTCATTTACTGCGCCCGTGGTCGAATAACATTGTGGCGATGTATGAACTGGATCATACGCCCGAACAGGAACGACTAGCCGTTCAATCGTCGATTGACTTTGCCGATTATTTGCGAAATCTGGCGAATGAACGACGCGCTCAACCGCAAGATGATTTGATTACGGCGCTGGTACAGGTCGAAGAAGCGGGCGAACGATTGACGATGGACGAGTTAATTTCGACCTGTGTGCTGCTGCTCAACGCCGGACACGAGGCGACCGTCAACGTGATTGGGAATGGCTTGTGGGCGCTGCTGCAAAACCCTGACCAGATGCAGACGCTAGTCGAAAATCCGGCTCTGATTTCAACAGCGATTGAGGAGTTGATGCGCTTTGATACGCCGCTGCAATTGTTCCGGCGTTGGGTGCTAGAAGATATGGAGCACGTGGGTTATCACTTCAAACAGGGAGATGAACTGGGTTTCATGTTTGGCGCGGCCAATCGTGATCCGGCACGATTTAATCAGCCGAATAGTTTGGATGTTACCCGCGAGGATAATCCACACATTACCTTTGGCGGCGGTGTACATTTCTGCTTGGGTGCGCCGCTGGCACGGCTGGAACTGCAAATTGCTTTTCGTACGCTGCTGAGTCGGCTCTCGAATTTGCGCTTAGCAGGGGATGCTCCGGAATTCAAAGATGCTTATGTGATACGCGGACTGCACGATTTGCGGCTGCGGTTTGATGTTTGAAAGAAGTTTCGGGCGATGAAAATTTCTCCAATTGATACTTGTCCGTGTGGCAGCGGACTAAGCTACAAAAACTGCTGTCAGATTTTGCACAAAGGTGGTAAAGCTGCTTCGCCGGAGGCATTGATGCGTTCGCGCTATAGTGCGTATGCGCTCGGATTAGCCGACTATATTATGATCACTACGCATCCTGACGGAAGCCAATATAACCCCGACAAAGCGGTTTGGAAGCGTGATATTGAACTGTTCTGCAAAAATACACGTTTTGAACATTTGCAGATTTTGGGCGCACAGGGCGATATGGTAACGTTTAGGGCGACACTTTTCGCTAACCAGCGCGATGTGTCCTTTACAGAGATCAGCGTTTTCCGGCAGCATAACGGACAATGGAAGTATTACTGCGGTACGCAGCTTGAACATTGATTCGCGCTCTTCAAATTAGCGGGTTGCGCTGATTTGGAGAATTGAACGAATTTTGCGTAAAGTTGAAGGCAAAAATGGTTTTCAGCGGTAGAATCAAGTCAATATAGTTTGGGAGGTATGCAGATGGAACTCGTACAAGTCCTTGCGGGTGTGGCCTTATGCAGCGGCCTCAGTCCCAGCCAACTCGCCAGTCTTGCTGCCATTAGTCACCGCGAAGTTTACAAAACCGATGCGGTCATCTTCAACCAGAATGATGCTGGCGAGAAAATGTATCTCATCACACGCGGGCAGGTAGAAATCCGGTTAAATGATGGCAGCGGTGGGAACTACACCACCATCTATTTAGGGCAGGGGCAAATCTTTGGTGAGATGGCACTGCTTGACCAAGGAGCACGTTCGGCGACGGTGGTGGCGATTGAGGAAGAAACCGAGTTATATGCCATCAGCGCAGATGCGTTTGTGAACTTGTGCCAAGCGGATACCGCCATCGGTTATATTATCATGCGAAACATGGCGCTGGATTTGAGCTTTAAACTGCGCCATCAGAATCTTGATCCGTCAGCCAGTTTATAAGCAGGAGGCGGAATAATGATTTACAAAGTGAGCTACGTGGTCAGTGGTGGAGATTATCCCGGTGGTATTAAGAACGAGAACGAACGTCCACAGGTTGGGGCGATTGTGCAAATCGGTCGTATGAAGTTTGAAGTGACCGAAGTGCATGAGATTATCCCGCCGCGTGATGATTTCCAGTTTTTGCACGCCACAGTGAAACCGCTGGAAACGCCTGAAACACAAAAGAAATAGCAGCGTGATTGAAAATAAACGAGCGGCTGCTCTGTGGGCTGATTATCTGGCGACATTGCCCGCGTCGGAGCGGGCTGGACTGCCTGAACCCGAAGTGTGGGGTTTTGGCGACAGTCCCGAAATGGCGGATGAACTCGGTGCATTGGTGAAGCAGGGTATCAAGACCGCGACGGCAGATTTGGTATGGATTACCGAATATGAAAGCCGGCCCGTGCCTAAAGCGGGTGACTACAGCGTCATTCTAGATGGCGCGGGTGATCCGCTGTGCATCATTCAAACGACTGAAGTCACCGTCACGCCTTATGAGGATGTGCCAGCCGAATTTGCTTATGACGAGGGTGAAGGCGACCGTTCGCTCGATTATTGGCGGCAAGCGCATTGGCGCTACTTTAGCCGGCGCTGTGCTGATATTGGGCGAAAACCGACGTTGACGATGCCAGTCATTTGTGAACGGTTCAAGATGGTTTATCGCCCCAAATAACATAATCAAGCAGTTGGTTTGTATTCGGTAATTTTGCCGAAGGATTCAAATCCCAAGCGCTTATAGACTCGTGCGCCCGCTTCAGTGGCTTGCAAGATAGCAGTCGTGCAGTCGTTAGCCTTTGCATCAACAAGTGGTCGGAGTGTCATGGCTGTGCCAAAACCACGCTGGCGGAAGTCGGGCAGCGCACAAATGTTGTACAGTCCCGCAACACCATCAGCGACTGTTACTTCTCCTGTCACGACCGGTTGATTATCGACATAACCGACATAGAACCACATCGGCGAATCATCACGCAAAATGGCTGGCGCAGCTAATTGATAAAAGCGAACGACTTCAGGGTCGGGGGGTGTCCACATCACCGAGATCACCCGCGCAAAATCTTGAAGTTGGGATGCCGTTTGAACGCGGCGAATCTCTAGGCCGTTGGGAGCGAGATCACCCCTAGATAGTTGACTTAAATCGGCTGCCATCGCCAATTCAGAATAATCTTCCTGTAAGCCTACCTCAAGTAACAACTCCGCGAGATTTTCTGGTTGGTCGCCGGGACTAAGCCACCATGAAAAAGGACGTTTGTTTTGAGCGAAATAATCAATAGCAGATTGGATGGCTTGATGTGCATTTTCGCTGGTTAGCGATGCCTGACAAACGGCATTGAACGTGTCGCAGGGCAAGCCGCAGTCGGTCAAAACAAAGTTTGTACTCCTGTTGACATACATCCCTGATGTTTGGTGCTGCACCCATGTAAAGTGGGTGGCGAGGTTAGCCGTTGCAACCGTCATTAATTCTGATATGGAACGTTTTTGCATACAGCGGTCTAGAGTGGTTTAAAACTCGTAGATGTCGTAATCTTGGCAGAGGGTGATTGGCCCGTTGTAAGTTTCCTGAGCTTGCCCGACCAATGGAGTGGGGTCTGTTTCCCAAACCCAATAGTGAATCAAATAGAGGGATTTGGCGCTGACTGTAGTGGCGGTTTCCCCGGCTTGGCGGGCGCTGCTGTGACCAAAACCTTCGCCGGCAGATTCGTGTATGAGCATATCGGCATCTTTGCCCAACTCGTAAAGGGAGGGGGTCGGGTTAGTATCGCAGGTATAGGCCAACACTTTGCCGTTTTGCTTATTCAGAATGCGCAGACCAATGGTGGGTACAAAGTGCTGTACAGGCCAAGCCGTAATCTTGAAGTCCTCGTTTTCCATAACGGGCGCGTTAAAGCGTTCACTGACGCGGTTGAAGGTCACAGGAAAAAAATTCGGCCATTCTTGCCACGAAAAGGCCACCATCATGTCTTCCATGCGGTTCATGCAGTGATGCAGGCCGTAGAAACGCAGCGGAGCCTGCCGCCCCAACTGCCACATGTGCATCAGCATGTTGGGAACGCCACTGACATGATCGGGATGGAAATGGGTCAATACCACATCGCCCAACGCTTCATCGTCAATACCCTCAAACTGGAATTTACCCAACGGGTTTGATCCGCAGTCAATCAGCACCGGGCCGTGATCACCGATCAATGCGAAGTGGGTATTTTCGTGGTTGGCGTCGCGCACAGCGGCTGCCGTCCCCAGAATGAGAATCTTAGCCATGAATGAGCCTCAAATCGGTGGATGTAAAGGGAATTGCATTCGCAATTCGATTATACCCTGAAATCGCGCGGTCAAGGGTATAACCAGTATCACTTAGTCGTCACCTACTGGTAAGCCTGCCAGACGCATGATTCGTAAGGCGTTGGTGGTGGGTGAAACGCCTATTTGTAGTTTGTAATCAAACGTGAGCTGCCCGTCATGTACCTGATCAGCAAAGTGATAATTGCTCAGTCCGGTAAGGCTGGCAAGTTCGAGATCATGGGTCGAAATCGCGCCTGTGCCGTGTTTGCCCAGTAATGCTTGAATATACGCTTCGCTGCCAATTAAGCGCTCGCGGTTGTTCGTCCCTTTGAAGATTTCGTCAATCAGGAAAAACAGGGGCAAAGCGTCGGGTTTATCGAGCGCGTCGAGTAAGGATTTCAGGCGGCGGACTTCGGCGTAAAAGTAAGAATAGCCTTCTGCCAACGAGTCACTGACTTTGATGCAAGTGTAGATGCGGAACAGACTGATGTTAAGGCTGTTGGCCGTGACAACCGCACCGGCATTAGCCAGTACCAGATTTACCCCCAACGTCCGTAAGAACGAGCTTTTGCCGGACATGTTGGAACCGGTCAACATAGTGACTTTGGCGGTGTCCATCGTGAAGTCGTTGCATACACGCTGTTCATGAGCAATCAGCGGATGACCTAAATTGACCGCCGCAAAGGTCATGCCGTCAGATTGGATTTGTGGGCGGGAGTAGGCTGGATTGAGGTAGGCGAAAAGGCGCAGCGCTGATAGTGCCTCTAACTCTGCCCAGATTTCGAGCCATACGGGCATCAAGTGGGCGAGTTTCCGGCGCAGAGCTGACAAACGATAGGCAGTAAACATATCCCAAGGCATCAGGCCATTGAGGACACCCCACAGGATAAAATTATTGCGCAGGCTGGCGGCAGAGACAATCACATTCAAGCTGCGAAGTATGTTTGATGGTCGCTCGGCGGTTTGAAAAGGCGCGCATAATTGGGCTAAAGAGGGCTTATCTCGAAAGGGATATTTTTCCAGATAGCCAAATACGCCGGTCAAGCCGTTCAAGATACCCTGTATGGCAAAGGCTTCATCCAGAACGGGCAGCACTGCGGTGATGCGGCTGAGGGATAGTCCAAAATAAACAAGGAAGCTGATCGCCCAAATCGGTGGAATATTGATGGTGCGCCATAGTACAAAAAGCCCCGCTGTCAAAAGACATAATCCCGCCAGCAGGGCGACAAACTGACCTGATACACCGCCGCTGCTGGGTTCAGCAAGCCATGCGCTTAATAAGCGTGTGTCTAGGCGTTTATCCTTGCCTGCCTTTAAGCGGGCTTCGAGTGTCAAACGGTCACAAAAAGTCGTTGGCAGTTCATCAAGAATTTTATGACGCTGCGTAATGGTTTTTGCGTCGGGCGACGTTGTCAGCAGCCATTTCCGCAGTCGAGCGCTGCCCTGTAAGGTGGCGGTCGTATCTAGCAGTTGATGAAGCGAACGTGCCCCGCCGATATCGAGATCATTTTCAAAAGGGTGATCGTCATTGGCCGTGAAGGCGGGCGGTAAAGGAATCTGCACCCAATCCAAGTTCGCCCGCGCAATTTTTGTTTGTTGAATAGTGATCCACGTTTCGCCGCGCGCGATTACAGCACGGACGCGGTTATGCCGCCCGACGAGTAGGGCAAAGATGGCGAAACCAATCACCGCGCAGCTCACCGCCAGCAGGTTATTGCCGGGCCATAAGCCCAATCCTAAACCAGCAGCGGCCAAAAAGACCAGCAAGCGCAGCCAACCGAGCCGGTTACTTTGCTGGCGGACGATGACAAGACGTGTTTCTAAGCGGCGAATGCCGCGTTCGAGATGGGTGATGCGGGCTGACCGCGTCGGTGAGGTCATGAATGTCTTTTTAATCGTCCTTTGAGGTATCGTCCGCTTCGAAGGTGACTTTGCGGTAGATGTCGGATAACAAGAGCGTACAATCAATGGAGGGTAAACTCACGGTGGTTTCGACGGAATTGGAAACCGAAATGTGCCAATCCCCTATAGATTGGCGTGTATAGTGATCTAGACGAATTTCGTCCTGCGCGATCAATACATACTCTTTCAGCGATGTGATGCTCATGTAGTGCTTAAACTTTGTCCCACGATCATAGTCTTCAGTTGATGGCGATAGTACTTCAATGATGATTGTTGGGTTCAGCAACGTGTCAAACTTGCCATCTTCAAATCGTGGTTCACCGCATACAACAGTCACGTCGGGATAGGTATATTTGATTTTGTTGACTTTAACCCGCATATCACTTGGATAGACTTCGCAGGCGCGTTGAGCCACTTGTGCATTAAGCGTAGTTCCGGTATTGATGACAATCAGATTATGTCGCCGACTCGCACCGGACATGGCAAAAATTTCGCCTGCGTAATACTCGTGCTTTTCCTCGCTCTGGCGCTCGAAGTCCAAATATTCCTCGACCGTCCATTTTTTCTGTGCATTGGCGACCATCACAGCCTCAACTTTCTGATTATTCCGCCAGTTCCGCCCATTCATTCATGGCGCTGTCGAGAGCGTTTTCGGTTTCGGCATATTCCGCGCCGAGTGTGTTGATGAGTGCGGCATTGCCCTCTTTGCTGGCCTTGTCGATGGACGCCGTGAGTTCACTCAGTTTGGTTTCCAATTTATGAACTTTGGCTTCAGCCTCGGCGATTTGCTTTTCAAGTTTGAAGGTATTACCTTTTTTCTTAGCGGCTCCACTCCCGTTATTAGTAGTGGCCGTTGAGGCCACCGGAATTTTGGCATTGTTAGATTCGGCAGCTTGCGAATGGGTAGTCAGCGGCAGGCCATTATTTCGCGCCGTCACATATTCTTTATACGTGCCTTCAAACACTTCTAACTTACCGGGACTAGCCGCCCAAATTTGAGTCGCCAGCGCATCGACCAGATACCGGTCATGGCTAACCAGCAAAATTGTGCCTTCAAAACCAGCCAATACATTCTGCAAGACTTCTTGGCTATCAATATCCAGATGGTTGGTGGGTTCATCGAGCAGCAGCAGATTTGCGCCGGAAAGCGCCAGTTTGGCTAGGGCTACGCGTCCCCGTTCGCCGCCAGATAAGGTTTCAATCGGGCGGAAAACATCATCCCCTTGAAACAGGAATGGCCCAAGAAAGTTGCGGGCTTGTGCCGGAGTCATGGGCTTGGCGATCATGATTTCGTCGATGATGCTGTTCTTGGGGTTGAGCAGTTCGTGCGCCTGAGCAAAGTAACCGAGTTTGACCGACGCACCTAACCGCGCTTCCCCTTTGAGCGGTGGCAGTTCACCGATCATGGTTTTGAGGAAGGTGCTTTTACCGACACCATTGGGGCCAATGAGTGCCGCGACTTCCCCGCGCCACAGCGTAATATCCGGCACAGTGAATAATGCTCGATTGTCGTCAGAATAACCCACGGCGACGTTGGTGGTCATCAGCACTTTGTCGCCGCTGCGCATTCCCGCGCTCATGTTGAGGTGTAGATTTTGGCGGGTGCGTGGGCGAGTCAATAACTTTCCGCGCTTCTTCATGGTTTCCAGACGGCGCAGCTTGCCTTTGGCTTGACGCGTATTTTGTCCGGCGATGTTGCGGCGGATATAGTCCATTTCCTTCGCTAAAAATTCTTGTTGAGCTTCGTATTCGGCCTGCCGCCGTTCCCACCGTTCTTCACGTTGACGGGTGTAGTGGCTGTAGTTACCACGATACGTTTCCACTGTGCCGAAATCCAGTTCCCAGACGGTCGAGGCAAATTCATCCATGAAGTAACGATCATGGCTGACGGCCAATACCGCGCCGGAGAATTCTTTAAGGAAACTTTCCAGCCACTCGACCGCTTCAATATCGAGGTGATTCGTCGGTTCATCCAGCACCAGCAGATCAGGCGCATCCAGCAGCAAGCGACCGAGCAGGACGCGGGTGCGCTGTCCACCGGAAAGTTTGGGCAGTGGACGGCTGTAATCGTCCGGTTTGAAACCTAAACCCTGTAACACCTGCTTGATGCGGTTTTCATAGGTATAACCGCCTAATGTGTCGAAGCGGTGCTGCAAGTCACCGTACTGCTCCAAGATCGTATCGTGCGCATCGGGATCGCTGAGTTTGGCTTCGAGATCGCGCAGTTTGCTTTCCATACGGCGCAAATCACTGAAGGCGTTGAGCATCTCTTCCCAAATCGAGTGTTCGCCTGCCAGTTCTGGACGCTGCGGCAGGAAACCAATGCGTGTGCCTTTGGCGAGGCTGACACTACCTTCACTGGGTGTATCATGCCCGACGAGAATATTAAGCATGGTGGTTTTGCCCGCGCCGTTCGGCCCGACCAGCGCAATCCGCGACTTATGAGGAATTTCAACGCTGATGCCTTCAAAAATATCATCTGGCCCGTAGGATTTGGCGAGGTTGGTAGCAGTCAGAAGGGACATACTGTGAATCCGGTTTAACTCATTTGACACGCGCATTATAGCATGGGGTCATAACGGATTAAACCGCCGAGAACGGCTGAGGAACCAGATCACTCCTCTCTACGTCTTTAGCTGTAGTCGCCAATCCCCAATTATGAGGGCGAAAAATCATCGGTATCCGTTTTAAAATAATAGGAGCGATAAATCACCAACGGAGGGATGAGATGCGTCGTTACCTGTGGATGATAGGCCTTGTGGTTGGGTTAATGATGGCGGCGGTCACTGTGCCGGTTTTGGCGCAATCCAGTTTCCCCAACCGCGCCGATAAGTACATCAATGATCTGAACGGCATGATGTCCTCGGACTTGGAAGGTAGGTTGAAAGGCTGGCTGCTTGAACTCAAAAGCCAGCACAACATTGAAATGACCGTGCTGACGGTTAATTCTATTCGGGATTTCAAAACATCCGACTACGGCACATCCGACACCAGCATTGAAGCTTTTGCCACACATGTTTTCAACCGGTGGGGTGTGGGTGACAGCGCCACCAACAAAGGCGTGATGTTGATCGTCGCTAAAAGTGACCGTAAAGTGCGCATCGAACTCGGCGATGGTTATGGCACGCGTTATAACAAGGGCGCGCAGGATGTGATTAACGAATACATTCTGCCTTATTTCAAGAAAGACAATTATGAAACGGGCATCGAAAAAGGTGTGCGTGCAACGATCTTTATGCTAACTGATGCATGGCCGACGGGCGCAGCCCCGACTTTTATGGAGCAGGTCGGTGACAGCCTTGCACAGGTTGATCCGATCGCGTGGGTGATCGCTGTGGGCGCGCTGGTATTGGGTATTGGCGGAACTGTCTGGTATCGCGAGAGTCACCGCTGCCCGATGTGTGGCAAGATTGATCTCGATATTCAATCGAATGTCATATCAAGCCCGACTTATTATTCGCAAGGACAGAAAGAAGTTCACAAATATTGTCCCAACTGCCAATGGTCGGATACGTCTTTGGTAGCGATTGCCATGCTCACACAAAGCAGCAGCAGCGATTCTGGTGGTTCGGGATCATCCAGTTCTTCCGGTGGCGGTCATTCGTCGGGTGGTGGCGCAAGCGGCAGTTGGTAAGATAGAGGCTGTTATTGAGCGACCCGCGCCGTGATCAATTGATACTTTGAGTGGCTGCTAAATGGCGACAAATCATAGTCGCCATATTTGGCGGTAATCTGAAAACCGTTGTAATGCAGCAGTGTATCCAGCTCTTGCGGATAAAACATACGAATGGAAAAAGGTTCTTCGCGTATGGGTGCGCCTGCGCGGATATATGACCATGTGGCATGTTTGATCTGTGTCGCGTGGTCGTAACGACTGGTTTGATAGATGTCGATCAGTGTTCCGTCGGTTGGATCGGTATATTGATCCATAGGGCTGAGTTGGTTGGCTGTTTCGAGCAGCAATGCCGGATTTGGCACAAACATATCCAGCATATATAAACCATCCGGCTGTAAGTGGGATTTGACGCAGGCTAAGTGTGCTTCCATATCCTCACGAGTATATAAATGACCCAGCGCATTATTCGGCACATAAATCAGCGCAAATGTTTTGTTGAGTTGAAAGTGACGCATGTCGCCTTGATGCAGGTCGAGCTTTAGTCCTCTTGCTTCAGCTTTTTCGGCTGCGTAGGCTAACATGGCGTTCGATAAATCTAGTCCGCTCACGTTCAGACCGCTGGCAGCCAGCTCTAACAAAATGCGACCTGTACCACAGCTCAGTTCCAAACTCGCTCCGGCGGCTTTTTGAACCATTGTTTGCCAATAGGGAATATCCGCGGTTCCGTAAAAAATCTGATCGTAAACACGACCATCTGCATAAAGTGGTAAGCTGCCAGTCATCATCACATCCCTTCGAGCCAAAAGGCGTGCGTTTGTGCCTATTATACCGGGTTTGACCCTTCATGAGCCTACTGCCTATATGAATCAAAAGAGGCGCACACACGCCTCTTTTAATGATAGGAATGGTCGGTTGGTTCAGGCTTTTACGACGAGGGTGCTGGCAACCTTATCATGCCAACCCTGTTTCTTTTCGTCCCAGAATGCCCACAGAACGCCGATAATGATCATGCAGCTAATGTAGTAACCGATGTAACGGACGATGGCAGTCGCATCATCAATCTGTGAACCATCTTTTTTGACCACACGGATTTTCATGAGCATCTTACCCGGTGTTTGACCGTTCTGGCGCGTCAGGAAGTACCATGTGTAGGCTAGGGTAATGACAAAGCTCAGCCCGAAACCCGGACCACCGAAACGCGATAATGCGCCGGTAATGAATCCTATAATGATTCCGTCTATGATAGCGGCAATGAACCGTTCACCTAGTCCAGCAAGTTCAACGAATTCGCGTTTTGGTTTTTCTTCGTACGTAACTGTCTCATTCATGATAGAACTGCATCCCCTTTAACAGCGGTTTTAAGTTATTCCTTCACCGCAAATGTGTTATGACACACTATACGCACGAAAAATAAAAAGGTTTCAAATGCATGGTGTTTGAGAATTTAGTGAGTTTTATGGAAATCTAAGGGACAACTGTGGTAATGTGAAACTATTCACAGACTGCATCGTCGGGTGAGTAATTATGAGGACGTGAACAATGCAACAACATTATGATGTCATCATTGTGGGCGGGCGGCCTGCCGGATCAAGTCTTGCTGCACGTTTGGGACAACAAGGCGTTCGGACGCTGCTGCTTGAACGGGCGGAATTTCCTAGTTTGCCAGCCGCTTCATCGCCTATTATTTATTCATCGGCGCTCAAACTACTAGACGAAATCGGTGCGGACGAAAAGGCATATGCCCGCAATACGCCCCGCATTCACCGAATTTTTGCGGATAACAGTCAGTTTCAATTGAATATCCCCCTGCCGGATGCCAACGGACGTGATTATGCCTACGCGATTGATCGCGCCCGTTTTGATGCCTCGCTTTGGGATAACGCCTGTCGCTTTCCGTCGGTTGACAGCCGCCTTGAATACTCGGTGACGGATTTAATTTGGAAGGGCGAACGGGTTGTAGGGATTGTCGGACAGTCGCAAAATGGAGCCGAAGAACGCATCACAGCAGATATTGTGGTAGGCGCAGATGGACGGTTTAGTATGGTTGCGCAAAAGGTCAAAGCGACCGAACACGATGTTCATACCGAAAACCCGACCTCCCTCTATTATGCCTACTGGAAAAATGTCAAACCTTATCCTGAAGCCAATGAACCCAGCGCGGTTGCTTACGAAGGCGGTTACGGTTACGGGCTGCTGGTCATGGACAGCGCTGATGGAACGACAGCCGTTACGATGGAAGGTCAAGCGGATTTGTTCGCGCCTGCCCCCGGACAAACCGAGGCGTTCTATTTGGAGAAATTAGCTGCAAACCCCAAAGTTATGGCACGGTTGGATGGCGCGGAAATGGTCACTGATGTGCGCGGAATGAAGCGCATTGGCAACAAGTACCGGCAGCCGGGCGGCGCAGGTTGGGCATTAGTGGGTGATGCCTATCATCAGCATGATCCGCTAGATGGACAGGGGATATTTAATGCGCTGTTTACCGCCAAATCATTAGCGTGGGCGATTCGATATTTCAAACGCGGGCAGATGTCGTGGGAAGAAGCGCTTGAATGGTACGATGAAACCACGCGCAGCAAAACTTACGGCATGTACCGTCAGACATTGATGAATGTTAAGGCCAATCTCTACGACAGCAATCAGCAGCTTCCCGGTTGGGCATTAACAGGGATTCGCTGGTTGATGGAAGACCCCACCATGGCTGATTTGCTGGGTAAACTCATGACTCGTCAAATACCACCCGAAGTGGTGACGATGGCAACTCCGGCAATTGCGGTCGGTGCTTTGATGCGTGCGCCCCTGCGCGAGTTTCGTAAGCGTTGGCTCAGTCCTTGGGGATAAGATTGACAGATTGACGACTAATCAGTCTGCTTGAACAAGGAGGTTAGACCTACGATGGAAATAGGCAAATTTTATTCTCCTTGCTGATCAATCGTAGAAGTTTCTCGACTCAGGCACCCTATCATTAATACACTCTTCGGCGGAGGAAATGATGCGGTCTTAGGAGAGGAGTTATTAAATTGTGGCAAACAGAAACCATTGCAGATGTGCAGCGTTTGTTTGCGACAAACCCCTACATGAAGGGACTTATCCTTGTAGGGTCGAATGCGTCGGGAGAAGCTGATCTTTGGAGTGATGTTGATTTCGTTTGTATTATAGAAGACACCGCTGTCAATCAATTCTACCCAACGACTGAGTGGCTTACTTTACTAGGTCATGTGTTTGCGGTTGAACAATTCATATCACAAGATCGACGGGTTACACGTGTATGTTTCACAGACTTTCGGCGCGCGGATTTCATTTTCATTGCTGAAAATACATTGACAACAATCGACCAATGGTTTTATCCAAGGAGCCAAACCCGGCTGTTATTTTCAAAATCCGCTATCGTTAGTGAAGCGCTTAAGTCATTTCCTGAATCTGAGAAAGTGCCGCCTCAATTTGATGACCAGCAGTATGAAGAAATGAATAACCGCTTCTGGTTTAAAGCCGTAATGTCGGTCAATAAGGTCATGCGTAACGACCTCTTGATTGGTTTACATTTAGCTTTAGATTTATCTCGTGATTGTCTGGTCTTGGGTATGCTTTTTCGTGATCGCGAAGCGGGGACATCGGTTCATCGTTTTGGTGGCCCATATAATGAAATTGTTGATGATCTCGGTTTGTGCAACAATGAGCATTCGAAGGTTGAGCGTATTTTGAACATTATTTTACAATCGGCAAAAACCTATGACCGCTTGGCATCGCAGTGGTCATCGGCTTACAGACAGTCTTATCCGCTATTCGCCGAATGGGTAAAAGCAGCGAAAGAAAAGCTCCCTTGATGGAAATCGAAATTGAATCGAAACGCCCATCCAAAATGCACAGGAAAGAAACCTACGATAGCATTCGAGTGGATAGATGTGTGCATCCACCGTTTATTGAATGAAAATTGGAAATTTACGCTATGGGTACTGTACCTGCTCAACCTGTCTTACATATAACCAACCTTGCCATTGGTTATCGTGTGCCGCGCAAACCGGCCATTACGGTTGTTGAAAATATCAATGTTGATTTGTCGGCAGGTGAATTAGTGTGCTTGATTGGCCCGAATGGTGCAGGAAAATCAACCTTGATGAGGACGCTGGCGGGTATGCAAGCGCCATTGATGGGGAACGTCCGTTTGATGGGCGACGACCTTACGACACTTAAGCCGCGTGATCTGGCGCGCCGCGTGAGTATTGTCCTGACTGACCGAGTTGATGTCGGTGTTCTTTCGGCTTATATGCTGGTCGCTTTAGGACGTTATCCCTACACCGGCTGGATGGGCGATCTGCGACCGGAAGATGAATCGGTGGTTCAACAGGCAATCTCGGCAGTTGGAGCGGAAGACTTAGCTGACCGGAACGTAGGCGAATTGAGTGATGGTGAACGTCAGAAAATTATGATTGCCCGCGCGCTGGCGCAAGAACCGGCGGTGATGCTCTTGGACGAGCCGACAGCTTATCTCGACCTGCCGCGACGTGCTGAACTCATGACGATGCTGCGGCGGCTTGCCCGCGAAACCGGACGAGCGATCTTGCTTTCTACCCATGACCTTGATTTGGCGCTAAGAAATGCTGACCGAATCTGGCTGCTGCCCAAAGGGGGACAGTTGCGGGTTGGCGCGCCGGAAGACTTAGTTCTTAGCGGGGCATTTGAGGCCGCATTTAAAGGTGAGGGTGTCCAGTTTGATGCCTACACCGGCTCGTTCCGCAGTGAGAATAGGGCATCCGGAGTTGTGAACTTACGCGGCAGTGGGCTGCCTGCACTATGGACCTTGCGGGCGCTAGAGCGAGAAGGTTTTTGTGTGGTGCAGGGCGGTAACGAATCAACCGTATCTGTGACCGTTAGTCAACAGGGTCAGGCATCCATTTGGACTCTAAGAGTTGATGAAGTTGAACGTACGACGACATCACTCTACGACTTGATTTCGATGCTGCGTGAACAGGGTAATGCGGCAGTGACTAATGAAACAACTCATGCCTCATCAAGCGGCTGCGCATGATCTTAATAAAGACGATGATGATCAGAATCGGCATCATAAAACCAAATACTGCGATGATGTCCGCAACCATGAAATCATACTGAAACGATGGACTCGCGCCAATGATGTTACAAGTGTCGCAGGCATTGAACACCATCTGTTTGAAGAATAATTCATAGCTTAGGATCAGGGGGAACAGCCCGCCTACAATGGTCATAATGACACCGATAAACACCAAGCGCAGATACAAACTGAGGAGGCGCAGACGGCGGCGCAGCGAACGGCGTGTTTTGGTAGGCTTAACCGCAGGATAACGGCTGTAGTATATGTAGACGCGTGATTGAACTTCGTAATACGGATTGTAAAAAGATTCTTGGAGCTTAGATGGGAGCATGGTTCCTCTGTCAAAAAAATTGCATATAATTTTTTATTGATTTATTAATTCTTCTTTTTGAATTCACACGGTTTTTGTGAAAATTTAATGAACTCTTTAATGTAATATACCTGCTATTTCCTTAAAACGTAAATAAAGGTTTGTTTTTTCTATCCATATTTACAAGACTCTTACGATTTGTCACTTAATTGAGACTGCATAAGGAATAGTTGTTAGAAAGAAGATGTAACAATTCGTCATCTTTTATAATTGTTCTGCAACTTTTTCGGGAAATTTGCGTAATAAAACTATAACAACTGATTCTGTGTCAGAAACTAACCTGCTGCTCATCATGCAGCACATTCAAAGCATCAGGCAGGTGTTATAATCACCCGCAATTGTTTTAGTTACCAAGCAGAATGATCTGTTTGAAAAAGGAAAGATAATTATCATGGACATTGGTGGCATTCTTGGAACATTGGGGTTAATTGGGTTTGTTCTGTTTCTGGTAGGGGCCGCACTAGCGGTTGCTTCTACTTCACAGGGGCGCTCGGCACGTGGAGGCGTACTGCTGGCAGCCGTCGGGCTGGTCGCCGGGGTTATCCTGAGTGTCGTCGGACAGGGGATTGTGTTTGTTGATCCAACTGAAGTGGCGGTCGTTGTTAATACACTCAATGGTGAAATCAGTGATCCACCGTTGGGACCGGGTACACATGTTGTACTGCCCATTATTCAGCGCGTTACCACCAAATATTCGATCACTCAGAAGGCCTATATCATGTCGGCCAAGGCGAGTGAAGGGCAGTTGGCCGGCGATGACGCGGTAGATGCACGGACAAAAGACGGACAGACGGTTAAGTTAGATGTAACCGTTCTTTACCGGATTGTTCCAAGAGAAGCCGGCAAACTTTATGTCGATTGGAATGACCGCTATGTGGATGAGTTCATTCGCCCCACTACCCGCGCTTTGGTGCGGGAAGTCGTCTCGAAATTCAATGCCGAACAAATCTACAGCGAGGCGCGCACCCAATTAGGTCAGGATATTAAGCAAGCGGTCAGTGACCGGTTTTCAAAAGAAAATCTTGAGTTGACTGATCTCTTGGTTCGTGACATCACCTTCTCGGACGACTTTACGAACGCGATAGAGCAAAAAGTGGTCGCTGCCCAAAACTTGGAACGTGCCAAGACTGATGCCTTGACTGCCCAAACACAGGCTGAAGGTCGCGCCAACGCGGCAATTGCCGCTGCTCAAGGTGATGCTCAAGCCGTGGAGATTAATGCGAAGGCACAGGCTGAAGCGCTGCGGTTGGTGAGTGAGCAAATCGCTGCTAACCCCAGTTTAATCCAGTACGAATATGTTCAAAAATTGAGTGATAATGTACAGCTTATCCTGATGCCCTCGAGTAGTCCGTTCTTGTTTGATCTTGCCAGTTTGGCAAAGGCTAACCCTAACTTGACTGTTCCGGGTTCAGCGCCGGATGCGACTGCAACACCCACGCCCTCAAGCTAATCCATATAAGTAGGGAAAAGACACAGTCTTTTCCCTACTTTTCTTTTCCACACTATTCCTAAAGGCTCAAAAGAATCTGCGGCGCATAATTCGCCGTGTGGTGCGGCGTGCTGTCCGCCGTGCGACCTGCCGCATCAACATCCGCTCACGAAAACGTCTCCACCAAAACATGTTCTCGCCCTCCATAACTTGGTTTTGCGTATATAGTTAGGGTACGACGGAAGTTGTAAAATGATGTTGCCGAAGTGTAAATTTTTATCGGCAGCATGAGATTAGAGAGTGCAATACTATGAACATCCGTTACACCATCCATAAATTATTCGTCGGACTGCGGCTGCGCTGCCCGAATTGCGAACGGGGACATATGTTTCATGGCTTGTTCAAAATGGATGAAACCTGCCCTTATTGTGGCGCGCGCTATGAACGGCTTTCGGGCGAGTCCATCGGCGGAACGATGATTAATTTGGTGTTTGCAGAGGTTTTGTCGATGGGTGGCTACATCATCACCCAAGCGTTATTTGCGCCTCCGCTTGCCTTCCAACTGATCTTTTGGGTGTCGTTCAATATCATTTTTGTCTTGTTGTTTTATAGGCACGCGCGCGGGATATGGGCGAGTTTGTCCTATCTTTCAGGCAACGTCTATCCCGATCCTGATTTCCAACGGGAATACACGAGTCAGGTGAAATGATCTTCCGCAAGTGTCTGATTGCCAATCGGGGCGAGATCGCCGTTCGCATCATTCGCGCCTGCCGCGAATTGGGTATCCAGAGTGCTGCCGTCTATTCAGAGGTCGATGCCCATGCACTTCATGTACAGCAGGCAGATGAGGTCTATTTAATAGGTGCTGCTTCACCCGCTGAAAGTTATCTCAATATTGATAAAATGATCGCGGTGGCAAGGGCTGCCGGGTGTGATTGTGTGCATCCCGGCTATGGATTTTTATCCGAAAACGCGGATTTCGCGGCAGCCGCGACCGCCAGTGGACTAACTTGGGTAGGACCAAGTGCAGACGCGATGCGGGCGATGGGAAGCAAAACGGCGGCACGAACCTTGATGCAGCAGGCCGGTGTTCCAGTTGTGCCGGGTTTCCAGCGTGAAGATGCGGACGATGAGGCATTTGTCGCGGCGGCAGCAAACATCGGTTATCCGATACTGGTCAAAGCGGCGGGTGGTGGTGGTGGCAAAGGGATGCGTGTTGTTCAACAGGCGCAGGATTTGCCTGAAGCACTCGCCAGTGCAAGGCGTGAAGCGGGTAATGCCTTTGGCGACTCGCGGGTTTTTTTGGAAAAATACATCGAGTCTGCGCACCATGTCGAAATCCAAGTGCTGGCTGATACACACGGCGGCGTGGTGCATTTATTCGAGCGGGAATGCAGCAGCCAGCGACGACATCAAAAAATTATTGAAGAGTCACCCTCACCATTTTTGGATGAAGTGACCCGCGCCAAAATGGGAGCAGCGGCAGTCGCGGCAGCTCAGGCAGTTGGATATGTGAACGCTGGAACTGTCGAGTTCATCGTCAATTCCGAAGGCGCATTTTACTTTTTAGAGATGAACACACGCTTGCAGGTTGAGCATCCCGTGACCGAAATGGTGACCGGACTGGATTTGGTCAAACTGCAATTTCAAGTGGCGGCAGGTGACCATTTGCCCTTCAAACAAGAGGACATCAGCCAGCGTGGTCATGCTATCGAATGTCGTTTATATGCCGAGGACGCGGCGAACAACTTCCTACCAGCAGTTGGGCCGTTATTGCAATTTATTCCGCCACTTGGGCCGGGGATAAGAGTAGATACCGGTGTACAATCTGGTGATGTCATTAGTATCCATTACGACCCCATGATCGCAAAAATTATTGTGTATGCTGTTGACCGAACGGCGGCCATCCAGCGGATGCGAACTGCGCTGTCGCAAACAGTGACCTTGGGGACAATTACCAACCGCGAATTTTTAATGGCGCTCTTGGCTCATCCGGCGTTTGCTTCGGGTGATGTGGATACCCACTTTGTTGACAGTCATCTGGACGCGCTTATACCAGCCTCTTCACCAATGTCCGATACAGCATTAATCGCCGCTGCGTTAGGGGATTTTTTACGTGGTGAGACATCCGTGCAACCAGTTGCTGGTGCAGCCAGTACGAATGGTGATTTGTACTCGCCGTGGTCGGTGGCGGATAGCTTCCGCTTGGGTAAGCGCTAAAAAGCAGACGCGGTTACAATAGGTGCAAGTTTTGCACAGAACATCAGAAAGGGCGCAGACCATGATCAAGCGTTTCGTTATTTTAGTTGTGTTGTTGGCTGGAGCGCTGTTGGTGGGGCGAGCACAGGACAAACCGTCGCGAGAAATTTATACAGCATTGAGTTATGGGGACAGCGTGTTCGAACCGGATCAGTGGTTAGCCAGCGCGCGCGAAGAAAATGGACGCACAACGGCTGAATGGCGCGATGATTCGATAAGCGGTTTGGCCTACTTGGGGTATATTCACTTTGATAACCCCATTCAACCGGATCAAATTCCGCTGGTTTTTACGGATGATTGGTTTAAGGCTGTCTTTGCGAATTATCAAGGATTGACGGAAGCCAGCAACTGCCAGCTTAATGACGTGACCTTACACGAATTTAATGTTTTGCAAGCCGGTAATCGCTTTAGTGTGCGCTACTGGATTAAACCGGTCACTGAATCGCGGGTTTTGACATTATTTTTGATGTTCCCGAACACGGATATCAAGAATATGGATACCTACGCTAAGAAATTGTTTCCTGATGCGCCAGTCTGCGCGGGCTAGGCCAGCGAAGAATCAGGCTGAAAACCATAGCAATATAACAGATTGTTTCGAATATCATACCGTTCTAATACATCTGAATGCATCTCTAAACCGGATGTGCTAAACTACGCCCATTAACGGTCTAGGTTCAGGTTAGGTTATGATTGGTAAGCGGATTGGGCCATACGAAATCATCGAAGAAATTGGCAAAGGGGGTATGGCAACCGTTTACCGTGCCTACCAACCGAATCTTGATCGCTATGTTGCCATCAAAATTATTCACCGCGCCATTGCCCTCGATACTGCTAGTTTAGAGCGTTTCCAACGGGAAGCGCGTCTGCTTACCCGACTTGTCCACCCCCATTTGCTGCCCATTTACGACTATAATGCCGAGCATGATCCGCCGTATATTGTCATGCGCTATCTGGAAAGTGGCACCCTCAAAGGGGTCATCGACAAAGGGGTGCTTCCTCACGAAGAGATTATCCATATGCTGCGGCAGGTGGCAGCCGCATTGGATTACGCCCACCGCAACAATGTCATTCACCGTGATATTAAACCCAGCAACGTGATGCTCGATCAGGACGGCAATGCTTTTCTGACCGATTTTGGTATCGCCCGAACCATTGAAGCCGGACAGGACATGACCCAGAGTGGCTTTGCTCTAGGAACACCGGGTTATATGTCCCCTGAGCAGGGGATGGGTGTAGATGGCCTCAACAGTCGTGCCGACATTTATTCGCTGGGGGTAATGACCTTCCAGATGTTGACGGGGAAGATGCCTTATACTGGCGAAACCCCACTCAGCATTATTTTTAAACACATTAGCGATCCCATTCCCGCAATTAATACGTACGATCCCAAACTTTCGACAGAAGTTAATGCGGTCATGGCGCGTGTTTTGGCCAAGCAGCCAGAAGACCGCTATGAAACAGCGGCTGAGTTTGTGGATGATTTGGCGAAGGCGCTGCATGTCTTTGGCGCAGGAACGGCTTTAGTACTCAAACGCACTGCACAAGAAAATATGGACAAGGCGGCTGCGATCCGTGAAGAACGGCAAAGCCAAATTGATGCGACGATGCAGGCCTTTGAGAACAGCCGCTCTTCAATTGAAGCGGCCAAAGTGCCGATTACCGATTCTTTGCCCGACAAGCCTCCGTCAATAACCTCGCCGGCTGCGCAGGAGGCCATGCCTCCACTGCCTTTACCGCTGGCGAAACGTTCCAGCCGGATGCCTGTCATAGCGGTGGCAGTTACGTTTTTGGCGATTCTCGCGCTGGTTTTTATTGCGCTGCGGGATACACCTTCGACTGCGGTGAATGCCACCAATACGGCTTTGGTGGTCATTGTTCCGACTGTGACCCGTACCACAGTGCCAACCCGTCCGACGGTCGTTCCCACAAAAATTGTCGTGACGCCCACTGCCACGTTTACCTTGGAACCGACTGCAACAGTGACTTCCAGTGCCACGATAACACCGTCCCCTACCCGGACATCGACCGTGACCAGCAGCCCAACCTTTACACCGACATTAACGCCTACTGTGTTAACACCCGAAGCCCGTCCACTGCGGGCGACGATTATTCGGTTAGGGCCGGGTTCTCAATATCCGAAGGTCGAAGACATTATGCCGGATATGCGGCTGATTATCATCGGCGCAAGTGAGGATGGCGCATGGTTGAAAGTGCGGCTGGCGGATAGTAGAGAGGGTTGGTTGGCTTATAATCCATCGACTTTTGATTTTCAGGGGAATATTCTAGGTGTTCCTTTAGCTTTCGCGCCGACCGATACGCCGAGTTACACCCCTTCAGCGACAACTACTTATACGCCAACCGCAACACCGACCCCGACAGATACGGCAACTTACACGGCTACACCCAGCGAAACGCCGACCTTAACCATTACCCCTTCGCTGACTCCAACGGCCACCGATGCAACACCCAGTGAGCCAACACTGACACCAACGCTTATCCCATCGCCAACCGCTATTCCTCCGGGGCGTATGCCTTTTGTAGCGGACTTCGAGAACGCGAATTCGCTTACTGGTTGGGATTATGACTCAGCGGCTTGGCAGGTGGGCAAACAGAGCGGCGAAGGCGTTCTCATCGGTCAAGGTAGCATTACCCAACCAATGGTGGTGCTCGGCAAAGAACAGCCGGAATGGCAGGCCGCTGCGTCCGATAGTCTGGTCATCAGCTTTAATATCAACCTCGACCGGCAAAGTGACGGAGCGCGCATAATCTTTCGTTGTGCCAACCTAAATGGCTGCGAGAATGGTTATAACTCTTTGGAACTCCTCCCCGGTTTGATGATTCTGCGCCGAAATGGGGCAAATCCTAACATTGCTGATCCGAACAGCGAACGATCTCTTAAGCAGGTTAAGATTGAAAGCCTGACTGCACAGAAATGGCATGAAGTTCGCATCTGGGTTAATGCCAGACAGATAGCGGTTTATCTCGATAAGCAGTTGGTACTGTCGGTAGAAGACTTGGTTACGCCCCAGTTGGGCGGTGGCGCCGTTATCTTGCAAACACGCAACATGTTCCATCCGGTGCTGTGGGACAACATCGTGATTCAGAGACCAGACGCCGCTAGCCAACATTTTGAACGCGCTGGACTGCCGGCTAAATGGGAAACGACCAGCAGCACAGCCACTTTCGTCGGCAGCGAAAGCAGCGGCAATCAATATTTGCAGATACAGAATAACGTCACACTCAAGCCAGCAATTTCACCTATTCGAGATCTATCCCTGAACTGCCGTGTTTGGGTAGAACGCGGCGGTTATACATTGACCGTTCGCCAAGGAGCAAGCGGAAGTCTTCGCTTTGCATTTGACGCGGGTAATCTGCTCATTGAACAACTGACTAGTACCGATAATCCTGTTTTTAGCCGGTTGATTAACAATGCTTACGCCCGCAATACGTGGGATGACCTCAACATCTCGTTTATTGGCGACCGCTTGGAAATCGACCGGAATGGCAGCAACCTCTTTGAGGAAACACTGACTAATTCGCCTTCCAGCGGTGGGATAAGTTTCCACAGCCGCACTGGCGATACGATCCGCTTGGATGACTGCCTGATAACAGAAACAGCTACCAGCAGCAATGCCAGCGCCCGTTTCGCCCTTGAACTTCAAGGAAAGGTGTTTGCCCGTCCATTTCGTGAACCACTTCATGATCTCAGTGACACGTTTGACGATAAATTCCGTACCAGCGGTTATTGGGTGAATGGTTTGGACGCGCCGGGTGAATTTATCACTGAAGCGAATGTTGCGCTGCACCAGAAGTACCTGCGTATCATTCACGACAACCGCACCGTTTTCCGGCTGATCCGAAGTGATATTGGCGTTCAACTGTTTGGAGCCGGTGAAGATAAGCTTAAATACACCGATACCAGTGACTATCTAGCTAGTGTTGCCATTCGCCTACCACAAGCAGTCGGCACGGCGTGGATGGGGGTACGAGCCGCGCCGAGCATCGGCGGCTCGGAGATTACGGGTTATAAACTCGGGTTGCATCGTAATCCAGATGGCAGTGTCAGCGCGATTATCAGTTATCAAGATGGCAACCGCGCCGAAACGTATTTTGAAGGGGCGGTTCCGGGGGCAGAAAACAGTCTTCCGGAGTGGACGACGTTGACGGTCATTACCTATAAACAACGCATTGCCTTTTTCGTAGAAGGCCATTTTATACTCGCTATCGACAATGCGCTGGCCTTAGGGGGTACGGTAGCCTTGGGTGTTGATAACGGCGCAACAGCCGACTTCGACAGCTTGATCATTCAAGATACAACACCCACTAATGGATAAATTCCGGTGCGTTTCAACCGTCAAAGACTATTGACATGAACGACGCGAATTAGAAGTGTGGGCCGAAAGCGGTCTTCTGGTCGAGATTTCAAACTACCATAGCAGAGGACATCATGGACATTCCGGTAGAAGTGGGACTTTCACCGACGTTAGGGATTCGCGGATTAATAGCCACGCGCGATATTGCGATTGGCGAAGTCATTGAGATTTGTCCGGTGATCTTGATCCCAGTCGCGCAAGAGGATGCCCTCGAAGCAACAGTCTTGGGGAATTATTACTTTTTGTGGAATGACGATTTTTATGCACTCGCATTAGGTTATGGCAGTTTGCATAACCATTCTTATCATGCCAACAGCATCTTTGAGCGCGATTTTGAGCGTCAGTTAATTATGTTTAAAGCGGCGAAACCCATCCGTCAGGGTGAGGAAGTAACCATCAACTACAACGGCGAAACCGACGATCAAACACCGATACACGAAGGATTTGGTGTGCCTTTAACGTAGGTAGGGATTTGCCGCCAGCAAATCCCCTGAATTCTTGACTAAATACCCGCATTAACCAGTGTATTGATGGCAATTCGCAGCGCTTCCGCAAGCTGGGGATGATAGCTTTCGAATGCTGCAATCGCTTCTTGGATTGAATTTTGAAGTGCCGGAAGTTCTTCTGGACGATCTAATGTCGGGCTAGGACCACCGATCACATGACTGATTTGATTGTTTAGGGTTTCGATGCGCTCTTTTGCCAGCGGGTCTGTGGATTGTACTGCCTGCAATTCACGTTGTAGGTTTTGAAGTGTTCGTTGACGTTTGTCGTCCATTTGTAACAACCTCCATGTGCTTGTTAACTGTCAGTATAGCACACTGCGCTGGGCTAGTTTGAGGCCAAACGACCTGTCATCAACATGTCGATTGGCAGCATCACGAACGGGTATTTGTGGTCGCCAGCACGAAGGGATGCACCGGCCCGCTACCATTTTTTCGCAGCAGCGATCCGACAACCGTCAGCGTCCATTTCGAATCAGCGACATCATCCACCAGCAGCACTGGCGCAGGTGAGGGCTTGTCTTCAACTTTGAATACGTTGTAGGTATTCATCACCTGTTGATAACTGTTGCGTAAGCTGGCCTGTTCGGGGTGCTGCTTGATGTGCTTGAGAATAGGGATGTAAGGCAAACCCAAACGTTTCGACAGGCGTTCCGCGAAATTCGATACTAATAGTGGACGGCGCAGCGAAGGCACACACGTTACCCATTGCGGCGGCGCGTCGATAGTCGAGAAGTGGCCTTTGAGGACAGTCATTGCCTCTTGCAGCAGTTCTTCTGGATAGAAGTTGGTTTCAAAACGACCTTTCTTAACGATTTCTGCCCAGCCCGTATCGTAATAACCACAGAGAGCGATACCCGGTTGGTTGATATGCTCGATAATGGTCCGCTTCATTCCGGGCAAACCGGAAGGCCAACGTCGGCGCGGCTCGATAACGATTGGGCGGCCTTCACGCATGAAGCGGCGGGCAACATCCACAACTTTGGGATCAGGCACAAATTTGCTCTGGCTATTACGACAGTTTTTACAGCGTCCGCAGGGTTGCACATTCGTAGGATCATCAAGCGCTTCGGCGATGAAGCGCATCAAGCAGCCCTTATGCTGGATATACGCCTCCATCTGCTGCAACTCGGTTTCACGCTGCTTGGTGACATCTTCCCATCGGTCATAATCGGGTCGGGCGAGGGCATCTCGCAGCAGATAACCACCGTCGTCTGTCCGTTGAATAATGCGTTCCACTTCAAGATGCGTCAGGATTTTATCGAGGTTGGACTGGCTGGCGTTGACATAGCGCTGAAGTTCACTTTGTTTAAGCGTGCCGTGTTCCTGTAGTGCATGAATAGCGGACTCAATTTGTTTCGGCTTGGGGAAAGCCGTGTCGATAAAATAGCGTTGAATTTCTTCGTCACCGGAACCATGCATCAGGATAATGTGGGCTTCACTGATGTTACGTCCGGCGCGTCCAATTTGCTGGTAATAACTGATGATGTTGCCCGGTTGCTGATAATGAATGACAAAACTCAAATCGGGTTTGTCGAATCCCATGCCCAGCGCCACACTCGCCACCAGTGCTTTCACCTGATTTTTCATCAGCCGGTTTTCCAACTCGATGCGGGTATCTGCGCCATCTGATTCAACATCGGCATAATAAGGCTGCGCGTCAATACCTTGCATCTGCAGCCACTCGGAAACCACTTGGCAGTCATGGGTCGTCGTGCAGTAGATGATGCCGCAGCCGGGGATGGTTTTCATCAAATGAGCCAGCAGTGTGAGCCGTGTCGGGTGATCCATCGGTTCGGTATAGGTATACAGGCGTAAGCTGTCTCGCGTGAGCGCCCCGCGCTGGATGTTCATCGTCGCGCCGAGGATGTCGCTCACATCTTTGACCACGCGGTCGTTAGCAGTCGCGGTCGTACCAAGCACCGGTGTTTTGGGCGGCAGATCATCCAGAATATGCATAATGCGCCGGTAGTTCGGGCGGAAGTCATGCCCCCAATCGGAAATACAGTGGGCTTCGTCGATCACCATCATGCCGACTTGGTTCTTTAGCTTAGGCCACACTTCCAATTGAAAGCGTTCGTTGCCCAAGCGTTCAGGTGAAATCAGCAGTAAATCGAGTTCACCGTCAAGGAGTTCGCGCTGAATAATCGCGTGATCTTCGATATTAGTGCTGTTGATGGTTTCAGCCTTCAAACCCCAGCGCCGAGCCGCTTCAATCTGGTTACGCATGAGCGCCAATAATGGGCTGACCAGAAGCGTCGTTCCCGCGCCTTGCTGACGCAGAAGTCGGGTCGCCATGAAATAGACCAAACTCTTGCCCCAACCCGTGCGTTGAACCACGAGTGTTCGCTCGTGCCGTTCAACTAATGCTGAAATCGCTTCCCATTGACCGTCGCGAAAGGCGACATCCGCCCCTAATGTTTGCTGCAACCATGTATCTGCCGTTTGCCGGAGTGCCATGCTTATCCTGATGATTTGATTTTGGAGGTTTATAGTATTCTAGCAAAATTATTCGACTAGAGGCGTAAAGACGGTCTTAGCTGTTGAGAATAATAGGGGAGTTGGTAGGGGTTTGCCGTCGGCAAACCCCTGAAAACATATTCTGGATTTATAAAGCTCGTTCGCGTTCAGCCGCCAATGTACCCAAATAGGTATTGATGCGTTCGCTGCCTGCGTCACGATAGCGTTCTACAGCGTGGTTAAGAATCGTATTCACCAGCTTATCCATACCCCAACCGGCGGCGAAAGCCATCCGTGCAAAGATGCAGTCCGAGGCAATGCCGGGGCCGAGATTCGCTTCCAGCACAAACAGATTGCCCGCTTTATCCATGCGGATGTCAATCCGCGCCCAATCTTTGCAGCCCGCCGCTTGATAAGCCGCAATCGCCAGCTTTTGGATTCGCGCGTCAAGCTCCGGCGGCAAATTGGCCGGCACGTTGGAACGGCTTTCCATTTCCACCAATTCGAGGTCGCGTCCGGTGGCCTGTTTGAGCATCTCGAAGTTGGAGTCTTCCACTTGGTCGAGGCGAATCGGCAGCTTGCCGAAAAACTCCAGCTCCGCCACCGGCATGGCATACGGTGGATTGTTGCCTAAAACCGCGACTGTGAATTCACGTCCATCAATATACTGCTCGACCAGTACCGGCCCGTTGTAGGTTTCGATGAGGAAGTTAATCCGCTCACGCAGCGCGGCTTCGTCATGCACCACCGAGCCGTAATCCAAGCCCATGCTTGCGCCCTCAGAAGGCAGTTTGCAGATCAGCGGGAATTGCAATGCGCTGTTTAATGGTTCACTGCCCGAGTGGAACATCTGATACGGCGCAGTCGGAATACCCATCGCAGCGAACACATACTTCTGCATAAACTTATGATGGCAGATGGTTTCGCCCAACACACCCGGCCCTGTATGTGGAATACGCAAATAGTCCAACATCGCAGGCACGTGTGATTGGCGCGTTTCGCCATAAACACCGGTCGCGATATTAAAGATGATGTCAAACTTTTCCTGCGTCAATTTGGCCGGAAGCTGTTGATCGGCGTTCATGCAGATCACTTCATGCCCACCGGCTTGCAGGGCTTTTGTCACTTCCTCAATGGTTTCGATAGCATCGGAGTCGCGGAGCGTCATTTCGGGGCGTTCACGCAAGAGTTCTTCGGTGGCGATATTGTAAATAAAGCCCACACGCATGATGATTTGCCTAACCTCACATTTCAGTCTTTAGTCGGTATTTTTTAATCGAGACTTGTTCTTTAATACTAGAACAACTTGATAGCATCCGATGGTTTTACGCTTTGTAACAACTGCCATCAAATTCGTAATCTGATTAAACATTCTATAAAGATTATGCTGGCCTGTTAAGGTTTTACATTAAGTTGAACGTTGGATGTTTTTATGATGTGAGGACGTGCCGTTAGCGTAGGGTAAGCGTCTATTACAATTCAGATGACCGACCCCTATAATTCCTTTGGATGCCCTAGACAGGAGGACAATATGAAGCGAATGAAAATCATTATGACAGCTGTTTTGATGCTGGCTAGTATTTCGGGAATGAGCCTCACCGTTCACGCACAAGACTTCACACCGCAAGTCGCCGCTGTGCAAAATGGTGATGTGGTCATTACCGGTGCAGGATCATCCGTGACGGTGACTAATCCCGCCAATAAGGGATTTTCAAGTCTGGTATGGAATCCCGGCGGCACTAAGCTGGCTTATATTCTGAGCGATGAACAGTTTAAAGCGCATATCGCCGTGACCGATGCATCGGGCAGCGATCCCGTCATTTTAAATACCGGCACGCTGGAATCGGGTTTCCCTATTAATTGGACACCCGACGGTCAAATCGTCTATGTTGGGGCGGGCGATTTTAACGATACCAGTAAGCCCTATACGGTAGATATTAAACGGATTGCGCCTGAATCTGGAGCATCTCCCGAAGTCATCGGCAGCTTCGCGATGGGGACGGGGTGCGGTGGTGGTTCGCCTTTCCCCGCTGATTGGGCCTATTGGGAAGAATCCGGCTTTGGTGGCAGCGGATTGATTTTACAATGGACGGATTATGGCATTCTCCACAGCAGTGTTTGCGCGGGTGGCGGCCTTGCCTTGTATGCCCCTCAAGGCGGGCAGGATACCCCGCTGGCAAACGATAATTTCTTGCAGCCCACTCCCGACCAACCCCAGCAGCAGGTTGGACGAGCGGTCTTAGCCAATGATGGTAAGACCTTAGCCGCCATCCGTACCACCTATGCCGAACCTGAGCTTCAGCGAGAGCTGGTGCTGATTGATCTGTCGACCCGCGAAACAAAAGCCATCACGACCAGCGCCGCGCCGGATCAATTGGCATGGTCGCCCGGTGGAAACCTGTTTTACAGCACGCTGACTAAAAATGGCGCGCTGGGTGAAAATCTCACTGCTGAACAGAAAGCCAATGTCGAGAAAGTCTTTGGCAGTTCCCAGATAGACATTCCCAGCAACCAAGTGAGCATTCACATGCTTAACCCGAATACCGGCGAGGATACAACCATCTATACGGCTTCGGCTTATGCCATCGGGCGCATGAGTTCCACCGTTGATGGACAATCGCTGCTTTTCAGCCAGATTGCCAATATGGATAAATGGGTTGAGGGTCTTGCCAACGGTACGCTCGATGTCCTGAGTGATAACGACGGCACAGCGCAGCGGGCTGTCGTTCCAGTCGCCCTCTATAAATTTGCCTTGGCGGATAAACAGGCCACCTTGGTCGCGGATAACCTGAGCCAGTTCCGAATCAAACCCTAAGCAGCACTTTTGCCGAATAAAAACAGGCGAGTCTACGTGACTCGCCTATTTTGTTTAGAGGATTTTCATGGTTGGGATGGCATGAACTAGGTTATGATGGAACTACCATTGATAACCCCTCTCCGAATTGAGTCATGAATAGAAAGATGTTTCACATATGACGGTGAACCTTGCGACCCGTGAACTGCGAACGAATCCCTATCCAACTTATCAGCATCTACGCAAAAACGAACCTCTGGCGACAATGCAGCACACGCTGTTCGGGAAATCATATCTCATCACCCGTTATGATGATGCCGTACAGGTCTTTAAAGACCCGCGTTTTACCAACGATCGTCGCAAAGTCAAAGAGGGAACATCCATCATCGAGCGTATGATGCCCAATATTATGGTGACGTTTCAAAGTCAAATGCTCTCGGTTGATGATCCTGACCATCGCCGCCAGCGGGATTTGGTACATAAAGCGTTTACGCCCAAGATGATCGAGCAAATGGCCGTCAAGATGGAAGGCATTAGCGCTGGCCTGCTCGATAAAATGAACGGCAAACCTACCGTCGATATGGTGGGTGAGTATGCGCTTCAAGTGCCATTAACTGTCATCTCTGACATGATGGGCGTGCCGCACAAAGATCGCGCCAAATTCCATCATTGGTCTGCCGCTTTTTTGGAGGGGATTTCATCGCTCGGCTGGCGAACCCTTACCCAGTTGCCCACCATGTATCGCATGGTACAGTTCTTCCGCCGCTTGATCGACCTGCGCACAGTTGACCCTCAAGACGATTTGATTACAGGTTTAGTTCGCGCCGAGCAAGATGGTGACCGGCTTTCAAAAGATGAATTAGTCTCGATGATTTTTTTGCTGCTGCTAGCAGGTCACGAAACCACTGTTAATCTGATCGCCAACGGCACACTCGCTTTATTGGAAAATCCCGATCAACTACAGAAGTTGCAGCAGAATCCGGCCTTGATGGACAGTGCCATCGAGGAAATCCTGCGCTATTCCAATCCGGTTGAGCAAATCGCGCCCCGGTGGGTCTTGGAAGATGTCGAACTGCATGGGCAAATCATTCCACGGGGCAGCACCATTTTGGTCAGTACCGCTTCTGCCAACCGTGACGAAACCGCTTTTGATAAGCCCGATACCTTTGATATTGAACGTCAGCCCAATAAACACTTGGCTTTTGGCCTCGGCATCCATTACTGCTTGGGCGCACCTCTCGCGCGTATGGAAGGGAAGATTGCCCTCGATGCGCTTCTCAATCGCTATCCCAAACTTGAACTTGCCGTCCCGTCTGACCAACTCCAGTGGCGCGGTGCGGTGAATGTGCGCGGCCTCAAAGCCTTACCAGTTAGACTCAACGCCTGAATCAAAAGCGCGAGTCCACAAGGACTCGCGCTTCATTTTTATGACCTGCGTCAATATGTTTTAGGCTGCGCGGCGGATGGCGTCGTTATAACGTTCCGGCGTGCGTCGGGCGACGAGCTCGCGGCGGTGGGCATCCCACAGCGTAGCGAGACGACCTTCAATTTCATGGATGCGGTTAAGCTGTGTCTCAGTGATATGCTGCTTGCCCGCAAGGCGGTAAAGAAAATTACGCTCGTTGGATAGTTGGTTGATGAGATCGAAAGTCGGGTCAGTCATGATAGCCTCCGCATTTGCCTGTCTTGCAATTAGCGACAATATACAGACGCGTGGCTGAGGCTAAACTTTACTTTGGGAAGTGTCAGAACACTGTTAGAGAAATGAAGGCATTCAAATATTGGGTGGGCGATTGCGGTAATCAATCGCCCACACTTGACTTATTTATAGCGGCTGAATGAGCAGCGGAAGTTCGCCAGTCACATCTTGCTGTGGAAGCGTAGCCTTTAACTGCATCGTTTTGTCGCCACGGGCCACATCCAAAGTGATTTGATCACCCGGCTTGAATGTGCCAATCAAGCTGTTGAAATCATTCTGGGCGTCGATCTTCTTTGAACCAACAGCGGTGATGACATCGTTCATTTGAATACCCGATGCTGCTGCCGCTGACTGGGGTTGCAATGAGGTTACCAGCGCACCTGCTGTTAGTTTCAGTTTGTGGTCTTTAGCAATAGCATCCGTCAACGTAATCGCCTCTAGTCCGAATGTTGGTTTATAGCTATTTTCCGGCATCCCGAAGAACAGGGCACTGGTCTTATCGCCAATCATATACAGGGCTGTCAGGTCCGCCGCCGGTAAACTGATTTGCTGAGTCTTTCCAGCGCGCTCAACCGTTAACTTAATGCTATCGGTATCGGCTGTTTTGGCTAGCCATTCGCGCATCGTCTGCGGATCATACGCTTTGCCATTGAACTGGGTTATCTGGTCGTTGACCTGCAAACCACTCTTTTGCAGATTGCTACCATCAACCATGCTGTAAACCTGCCAGTTCTTACCGTCATAGGCAATGGCGTTCACAGGCGTGACATGCGACAAACTGTCAAGGTTCGGGCCAGTAGCGTTACCGGATGGCAGGACATCAATCAACAGACCGCTGACGGTGTAGTTGAAATCATCCAGCGTCTTAAAAGCTGCGCCCGGCACAGTGATCGCATTATCTTTACCAGCACGCTTCACCGTCAGCTTAATATTGGTATCTGCCTTCAGTCCATCACGGTATGCTTGGAAATCAGCCGGTGCGACCATCTTGCCATCAAAACCTGTGATCTGGTCGCCGCTTCGCAATCCCGCGCTGTACAACAAACTATGATCCGAAATATTGAAGACCTGCCACATCTTATTGGTGCTGTCGTATGACATGCCGTCATAGGGCATCGCCGCAGGCATCATGAACGCCTTCTTCATGTCTTCGCCGCCAACTTTCACCGTCAGCGTTTGAGCTTTGTCTGCCCGCATGATTTCCAATTTCAGCGTGTCGTCCGGTTTCATTTTGAGAACAGCTTGGGCAAATTCCATAACATTTTTGACGCTAGTCCCATTCGCCTTTTGAATCAGATCGTCCACTTGCAGTCCGGCACTCGCAGCCGGTGAACCTGCGATGACATCACGCACACTGATGCCTTTAGCAGTGTCCTCGACTCGTACACCCACATACGGCGACTGTGGTACAGCCGTCGGAGCGACAGTTGGCTGTACGGCGGGCGCGGTTGTTGGTTTAGCAGCCGCTTGGGCTGTTGGCTGAGGTGTAGCCTGCGCTTGTACAATCTCTCCAACCTGAGCAAACACCCCTTCAAACCGTTTCGCCAACTGGTTAATGCCGCCAGTAAGCCCGCCGGGTTGTGTAGTCGGCGTATTGGACTGCGCGCTGACGCCCAACACCGACCCCGCAACGATAACTGATATGACTCCACCATATACAAACTTACGGGTGATCATGATTCATCGCCTCCATTTTTGAACACGAACATGACCTCTGTTAGTCAATGATTTGGGCAGTGATAGATGTTAATGCGCCCGAAATCTTCGACCGTCAAATGGTATAGTCCCGCCAAATGAGGAATTTCTGAAGCCAATATAATGGCCGAATAAAGCCATCCTAAGCGGAAGTTAAATAAATTGTACGGGATTTGTTCAGGCGAATCCGCGCTCGATAGTTACTTCGAGCGCGGATTGAATGAGTGTGTGAAACGGGGAATTACCAGTTTTTGACGACCTGCCGCAGAATGCCAAATTCCCCGATGTGATAGGCATTATGATCCGCCACTACCAGAATCTCGCGCAGGATATTATGCCCGTCATAACCATGAGGAATCGGCGCAAAAAGATCAGTTTGCGGATTTTTAACGATGGCAACCAATTCCGCTAGATCAGATCGAAATTGGTCGAGTGTGTGCTGCCATCCCGCCGCATCCGTCATGGCATCTTTCGCGGGCCAGTATTCACGCGGCCATTCAATAGACTTGTAATTTGAATTGCGACAGTAATCCAGAATATCCCACTGTGTAATCCGCAGGTGTTCCAGCAAATGCCAGAAAGTATACTCCACGTTCGGCGGACGCGTATTGAAATCCTTCGACGGAAAATTTCTAACCGCATCCTCAAGTCCCATATGCGCTTGCTGAACCGTCAACATCCGGATCAGTTGATTGCGAAGCTCTGCATCAGACATCTTGACCCCCTCCTGATAATCAGTTGATTGTCGCGTTTCGAACCCCACGCTGCGCCGCGATGATCGCATCTTCCCAGTGGATGTCATCCGAGTTGGGGATACGTCCGCTGGCATCCAGTGTCTCAAGAATACTCTCAACATAATTGTCCAACGACCGCGTCGGATTAAACTCCGGCACGTCACGGAACAGCTTTTCAGCGCTATAAATGACATTATGCGCGAATATTTCTTCGCAGATGTCCGACTTCGGCACGTTGAAGCTCATCAAATCCGCCAGCGGGATGCCCACCAACTCCACCTCGCGCCCGATGACTCGCATCGCCGCCTTGTGATACATCTCCCATGTGGTGAAGCCGCGTGGAACCATATTATAAATTTGCCCGATGCACTTCTCCCGACCGAGCACACCCGCGAACGCCGGAGCTGCATCATCCACATGTAAAAAGCTGTGCAGTGCCTTGCCATCGCCGCACACCAGAATCGGCTTGCCCTTGCGGATGCGATCCAACCACGACAGATCAATCGCGATCTGGCGCAGCAAACCTTGCTTTGGCCCTTGCGTCGTCGAAGGTTTGATGATGGTCACCGGAAAACCGTCTGCATAATACGCATCCAGATAAGCATTATCCGCCGCGACTTTGTTACGCCCGTAGTCTGTTATCGGCCTCAGTGGGTGATCTTCCGTGACAGGCAGCCAATCGTAATCCACGCCGAAGGTACACACAGTTGATACTTGGATGAAATGTCCCACATCCCGAAACGCGCGGATGTTGCTCTCGGCCTCAGCTTGGTTGAAGCAGATCATATCAATCGCCGCGTCGAACTTCTCGCGCTGCATCGTCGCCTCGAACTCCGCTTCATCATGCCGGTCACCGACGATCACCCGCGCCCCATCTGGCAAACCGGGACTTTGCCCGCGGTTAAAGCACGTCACTTCATGACCCTGTTCCAGCAGCAGCTTCACCATCGGCAAGCTGATATTCCCCGTTCCTCCAATAATCACCACACGCATCATCAAATTCCTTTGTATGAACGAATTTCCCGTGATTATATCGCGTCGTATGACATCTATAACGCTGCATTACAGACCAATCTCATGCCTCAGAATATGACAGACTCCCGTATAATTAAGATTAGTCCATATTTTGTAATGTTAGTCTCAGGAATGAGCCAATAATGCCAATCTCCATAAGCTGGTATGACGAAACGAAACGCATCGTGTTCTGGGAATTTGAGGGTAACTGGACCATAGAACAACTGCACATCGCCTATACTGAAAGCCACAACCTGTGCATGACGGTACCGGAACACAAAGTTATTGCGCTGCTTGATGTGACACGCTCTGCAAACACTGTCCCATCCAACATCTTCAGTGCCTTAACCACTCGCCGGCGTACACAGGCTCCCAATTTCGATATGATTGTGATTGTTTCCAGCAGCAGTCTCATCAAAATTTTCGTCAATATTATGATGAAGATGCCCGCCTTGCGCGATCAATTTGCGCTTTATGAATCACTTGATGAAGCCTTGGCCTTCATCCACGAGCGGCAGTCACAACAGCTTGAATCCCAAATGTGAAAGTGTACTGCTTTCAAATCTCTTCACTTGTGCGGATGACATGACTGTATCATAATATTGCAATGAAAACTGTATTATTCCATCACGAATAAATAGGATACTATGCCCATTCAAATCCGCTGGTACGACAATACCAAAAGCATTATCCTCTGGGAAATTGAAGGTCAGTGGACGCTCAATGAAATGCACGAGATTTACACCATTGGCAACAATATGTGCCTTGAAGTGCCCGAAAACACCATCAACGCCCTTATAGACATGACCCGTTCGAACTCCCTGCCTTCGAATATCCTTAGTGCCTTGACTACCCGCAGTCGTACCAATACCCCAAATTTTGATATGACGGTCGTGGTCTCCAATAACGCTTTGGTCAAGGCGTTCCTCAATATCATGGGCAAAATGACCGCCTTGCATGATCAATTTGCCTTGGTCAGGTCAATGGAAGAAGGTTTAGCCTTCATCGAAAAGCGCCGCCGCGACCGCGAACCCAAATCCCCTACATAACAATTTCCACTTTAAACTTTCCAATCGTCATCATCTGGATTTGCCCGCTTTGCTTCCTGCCTTTGTAGCCTCAAAAGTCGTTTTCGTCTACTATTATTGTCAGCACAACATTCTATTGATTTGGAATTATTGCAATGACCGACAAAATCCACGTTTTTTTAACTTATTCAACTCTAGATGGGTTATCCATTATTAATGTTCTAAATCATTTAGATGGATTGTACACATACTAATAACTAACAAGATTAATGTGAACGTTAGGTATCGAATGCCACGCCTTAAATTGCCAAAACTTCCTAAATTGTTAGACCGTAAAATCTATAAGACGGGACAAACACGGGGGGCAGATGACGATGAAATTTATCAGAACCGTGTCGGACGTAACAGTACGGTACTGATTCCATATTCAGTTTGGATACAGTCTCAAACAATCCCGCACGGAGAAGATGGTTTTGAAAATGGTTTTATCGCTCTAGTTTCACCGGCAAGGTATTTTGGCGAACCTGCAATCGAAGCCGAATTTGAAGAAAGAAATCTTGTCCTTGGAGAGAATGCGTTAGTTTTTTTGAGACACGTGAGCACTGGAATCTTTATAATCCTGATATGCTTAACTGGCAACCCGCTCAGAGACGCACAGCTCCTTTGGGCGGAGAATATGTTGCCCGTATCTCTGCTACAACCGCCACGGAGAATGGAAGCAAGATAATCCGTGGATTTAATACCACTTCTACCAAAGGGGCAGGCATAAGGGTATATGAATATGCTAGCAACGCGACGATAGCTCGCTGCCGTCTTCAACTCGAGGCGCTTGTATGGCTCTGCGTGGATGCCGAGACTGTTTTGACAAATTATGGGATGACACCAGCGGATGTTATTACTCGGAAGGTTGCTAACTTAAATACCTGTGCGGAACACAGGTTACTTGACATTGAAAGACTAGTAGAGGCGCGTGCTCTAAACAAAAAAGGGTAGTGGTTGCCAAGTAAGTGATGGCATCCAATCAAAAAATCCCAGTAACTAAATAAATTCGGTTTGTAGGTCTAGTTTTCAGGCAAAGATTGGGCACATTTACAGTAAATAATCTTTATGACATTCAAACATCGAAAATGTCATCACGTACCATGTGACCACTACCATAATTTCTATGTCTGTGTATTTTGTGACTTGGAGTCTCTGTTTTAAATCGCTTTGCATTTCCCTTTGCATTTTCGGCGGATTGTTCCCTTGTAACCACTGCAACAGCACAACAATTGCACAGCGGCGAAAACAGCCGGGCAATTCGCTGCACTTGCGCCATTTCAGCGGCATCAGCCGACCCTTCCGCCCACCAATAATGTCGATTCAGCGCCTTGCTCTCGTGTTCCCGCCTGTCATTTCAGCGGGAATTATGCGAAAAATGCAAACTAGTGTAAGCTAACTTTCACTAATTCATCCTTTGAGGATACCTATCAAAATGCCCAAGTTCCCGCCGCATAGATTGTCGCTCCTCTTGATCATCGCCTTTGTGCTGACATTGTGCTTTGCGCCACTGGCTGTCAACGCGCAAACGCAGGTCAATGTAACCCAGAGCGTCGAATATAAAATTGGGTTTGATTGTCCGGTGACCGCCACTTTAAGTCCTGACGCGACTATCCTGTGGGTGCTGATGGACAACTGCTATAACAGTGGTTTCAACATGCTTGGTTTTAATGTCGCTGATGGCACACCAGTTCAAGCCGATGCCAATCATTTCACCGAAGTTTTAATGCCGCTGAAAGACATGTGGATTTATGCCGACACCAGACCAATGGCTTTTACCCCCGATGGCATAGTCGATTTACGCTATAACGATGGCGATACCTACGACTCACACAATATACGCCTCAGTGTTACCGGTGGAGAAGCAACCGCTAGTGATTTAACCCAGCTCACCAATGAAACCGTCCAACAACTCATTCCGGGTTTCGCGGGTTATACCGAAACGATATCCTACAGTCCTGACCATAAGTTTGCCGTTATCCCTGACACAACCACCTTTCACATCATCGACCTCAAAACAGGCAAAGACCTTTTCCAGATCGATTCACAGCCGACGACCGACTATTCAAGGGCGGTTTTCTCCGCAGATAATCAGCATCTCTTTATTTCGACTCTCAAAAAGCCGGACGATATGCAGGACGACAGTTCCACGCTGGCCGTATATGACGTTTCTGACGGCAAGCTCGTCAAGACATATGATGTACCGACTTATACCAATGTCATCAGCCCTGATGAACGTTATATCGTGGGTCGAGTCGGCGGTCAGTTTGACGCGGGAATTGTCGTCACTAATCTAGAAACCGGCAGTTTCAGCGACGTTGTTCTGATTAATGAACCACCACATCTGGTCACAGAATGCTTAAACACGGGCGAAAAAGTAAGTGGTGTGAATTTTAAGACGCGCGGCGAGCTTCCAATTTTAGATATCGTCTGGATGCCGGATAGCTCCGGCTTCTTCACCGTCAATTCGTATTTAGGGGATGTCGCGGCAGGTGGCACGATTTGTATCTTCAACACCAGCCGTTTACGCCAATATAAGGTCGGGTAAATGAGTTAGCCAGCGGTTGATTCGGGCAATTGGCGCATTCGCAGGCCGTATCGCCAGTAGCGCAGAAAATAATAGAGGCAAGCTAACGCGCCACCAGCGAAAAACCAGTTACCCATCATCACCGCTAACACGAGGAAAATCAGTCCCCAATAACCGAATTTCCACGCTGTTCCATCGAAACTTACCCAGCGCGAGTAAGCGATTTGTCCTTGTACGGCGTTGGGTAGTGCTGCCGCTTTGAATAACCGGATATTCTGCACGTGGCTGGAAAGGACGACAACCTCCACCAACAACAAGAAACCCACAGATGCCGGAAACACCTGTGGAATACTTAAATAGCGGGTTGCACCCCACATCACCAGCATCCACACAATCCCGTAGGCCAGCATAAAAATAAAACGTTTACTCAGCAAGCGCCCGCCATCAATGTCCTGTTGATAATACGGGTTTAACTCGTAACTGCCGCTAAACACCACATTGTCTTTAGCGTGTGCCAGCCACAGCCGTTGTCCATAAATCGTCAGGTAATAATCGGCTGCGTAAACAATTAACCACAAAATAATCGCAGCAGGCAAACTCTCGAATAATGTGTTCATCGTTGTATTGTCGTATTCCTAAATCGGCGAGCTAGCAATCGCCAACGCCGCTCGTCAAACCTTTCGTGAAGGCCGCCCGGCGTTGATCACCGTCACCGTGAGCGCCACGATCAAACCATGACCCGCCGCCATCACCCGCTTCAAATAATGAGGCGATGGCTTCATCAATATCGCCATCCTCAATAATGACCTTCTGACTCTGGTTCACCGCATATTGTGAATAGGCTCCTGCATAACAATCGGCTTGTAATTCCCGTTGAATGCTGATGCCAGTCTCATTCGCCAGTTGAGTCTGGATAGAGTGCCCCCACTCATGGGCAATAATGACCACTACTGCGTAATCACCAATTCGGTCATGTTGATCTGTCATAAAATCACGGGGGAAATAAGCCGTGTTGTCTTTTCCACAATAAAATGGGCCAATCTCTGAAGGCGCAGTACCACATTTTGTTTTGACCCGTGCATTGTCATATAACACAATGTCGGGCTTCTCATAATCGACACCTTCACTGGCAAGGGTTTCGGTCCAAAAATCGTTGATATCAACTTCAGCCAATGTGAATATTTCATCCAATGTAAGGGGTTCAGGCACGGGGGTTGCAGTCACATCGTTTTGGCTTGAGGATGGATCGGGCAGCGTATCCGCTTGGGCAATATTCCCCCAATATTCCCAATTGAGGCTGTTCAGATCAATTTGGCTCAGGTCATCAACGGTCGCCGTTTGAATTTCCCCGCTCGTATCCGCATCAATGACCGTCTGCCCCCAAATACCATAGGTGTGGGTGGTATGCAAAACAGCGTTGGCAACATAAACGGTGTTGGCACACGCCGCAAAATCCATGCTCACAGCGTCCGTCCAACTTCCGCTCGATGTCAAAACTTGGCAAGGAGACTTTGATTGTCTAGCCTGTACACTTTGAAGCGAAATGACCAACAGCAAAAGCACCACAAAACAATGAGTCAGACGTTTTTTGAAAGCGAAACGAACAATCTTCATGGTGTTAATCCCATGTCGTGTAAGGGTGGCTATATATAGGTATATATCAAGTTCAGCTTTTTGGGGTCAAGTTGGCCTGCATACTCACAGGAACACTAAAAGATAATTCCACTGCCCGATTTTATTCGGCACGTTCAAGACGAATTTCGCGTGAACGGAGAAACACCTCAATCACAATAAACACCAACGCCACCAAAAACGCCATTGGCAGGTTCAACACCCGGGGAATTTGCAGCCATGTACAGGTCACAACGAACAGCCCGAACCAGATACTCTGGCGCACGATCACGCCGCCGGGAGGCAGTTCCGCGCTAATGGGTGTAAAACGCACATTCAGGTAGCGGATGAAAGGCAGGACAGTTCCTGTCACCGCGATTTGCAGCAGCAGGAAAAATATCCAGCGCTGACCGACGCGCGGCAAGGTGGTCGTCACTAATTGGAACAATCCCAACCACCCAAGAATCATAAACACTGCCCCGACGATTAAAACACCTATATGGTCAGGTGGTATCTTGTCCGCCGGATAGATCTCGCTCACAGGTTCGTTTAGGTCATCAAATTGTTGTTCGCTCATATTGGAAGTATAGCAGAATGGCAGCACTACTGACCAATGATTATGAAAAAATTAAGGATGTTTAAGAAAGGAACAAGGTATAGCCAACCTTCCTCACTTTGCTTGCGTTTCATGACAAGCATCCTTACAATTCACATTGTCAGCATCCATTCGACTACTGCTTCTCCCTATTCCAGTTATCCAGTCCGCATCGAGAAGCTGCACAGCGCACCACGACGCACGATGCCGAAAAGGTTTAATTGATGGCTGTACCCATTCCCCATATTCGTCAGCAAGGCCGCCGTCAGCGCCTCATACGCGAGAACTTGATGGCCTACGCTTTCCTCGCGCCAGCACTCATTCTGTTATTCGTGTTTGGTCTTTTTCCTGTGGGTTTTGCCTTCTTCGTAAGCCTTTACCGATGGCGCCGCTTCCCCGGCGATTATCTTGGCCTAAGTAACTATGTTCAGGCGCTGGATAATCTGGCTTATGTGATTTTTTTCTGGGTGGCGTTGGCAGTCTTGGGTTACGGATTCTTCCTTCTATGGAAACTCTGGCATCAAAAAGATGAACGGCTTTCCGCACTAGCTGCGATGATCCCCGGTATTGCCAACGGCAGCGCAGTCGTCCTGTTAATCAACTGGATCGCGGTCTTACTCCCTATCATTTTGAATATTCCGCAGCGCATACGCGGGCAAGAACGTGTTCCCGGTTTGTTTACAGGCCAGCTCGCCGCCAGCTTTCAATTCCCTGAGGCGGTGGCCGCCGGAAATCCATTCTTACTGGCAGCGATTATTGCCATTATCTTGAGTCTCATCTGGTGGCAGCGTGTTCGCTCCGAAAATCGTTTCGCCTATCTGATACAAGCCAGCGGCGCAGCCTTAGCTGCTGCTATTAGTACGCTCATCATGCAGTTGACCATTAACGAAATTCAAGCAGCGGTATCTACAGCCCAAGCCAATGGCGAATCGCTGCCGATTTGGTCACAGATCATTTTCATCAGCGCTGGCATCGGCCTGATTATTGCAGCCTACATGATTTGGCAGCGAGCACTCAAACAGCACAATGATCGACGTTTTGGCATTGGCGTTTTAGCGGTTGTCCTTCTAGTAGTCGGTGGTTATGCCTTAGCGGTACAACTACCACAAGCCCTTACAAATGCCGACCCTGAGGTACTCAAAGGATTTGGCATTACGGTATTATTTGCTGCTGGAACAGTTCCCTTCCAACTGGCGATTGGTTTGGGTTTGGCCTATTTGCTTTTCCAGAATATTAACGGCAAAGCTTTTTTTCGAATCGTTTACTTCATGCCCTATATTATGCCCTTCGTGGCGACCTCCATCGTTTTCGAATTGATCTTTTCCTATCGTCCTGCGTCGCTCGTGAATCAAGTTCTCGGGGCTTTTGGTATACCGGCGCAAAAATGGCTGCTCGAACCCACCGGCATCTTTAATCTCCTTTTTGGGCCACAATTTCCCACAATTTTAGGTGGGCCAAGTTTGGCGCTCATCGTGATTATGCTCTATACCACATGGACGTATATCGGCTACGATGCAGTCGTCTTTTTAGCTGGCTTGGGCAATGTTCCACCTGAACTGTATGAGGTTGCGCGCATCGACGGCGCAAATAGCTGGACATTGTTCCGGCATATTACACTGCCACTGCTGTCTCCAACGACCTTCTTTTTATCCCTTATCGCGGTTATCGGCACCTTTCAAGCCTTCACCCAAATTTGGATTATGCGAACCCCTGCCGCCCAAAGTTCGGTCGATACAATGGGCGTATACATCTTCAGGATTGTACAAAACACTGACCCTAACTTGGGTTATGGGTCTGCAATGGCCTTTGTCTTGTTTGCGGTCATCCTTCTATTAACGATTTTCCAGAACCGCATTATGGGCAGCAGGGTGTTCTATGGCTGAAACCAGTATGCCCGTTACCAGCAGTGGGAATACCGTGACACGAGCAGCCAAACCGGTTAATTGGGGCAAAGTATTTACCTATACCATCCTCATATTCGGCGTAGGTCTCATGATTTTCCCATTCTTATGGATGGTCAGCGCCTCGTTGATGAGCCTTACCGAAGTCACATTTGGTAGACTTATTCCCAGTGAACCGTTGTTTTCAAATTATGCCGAAGCCTTTAAACGGGCAAATTTCGGTCAATTTATGTGGAACAGCACACGCTTGACTGCAATTACCTTAAGTGGTCAGCTTCTAGTCTGTATTCCCGCGGCTTATGCCTTCGCACGGATGCGTTTCGTGGGGCGTAATGTTTTGTTTACGATGATGCTGGCAACCATTATGATCCCCGAAGTCGCCCGTTTCATCCCCAATTACCTAACCGTGATCTGGTTGGGACGCTTGAGCGATAGTCTGCTCGGCATTCCTTGGGTCAACAACTGGCCTTCGTTGACCATTCCCTTTATGGCTGTACCTTTTACGATTTTCCTACTGCGGCAATTTTTTATGCAACTGCCCGAAGATTTGTGGGACGCAGCGCGTATTGACGGCGCGGGACATATCCGATTTTTGCGCTCGGTTGTCATTCCACTTTCAACCGCGCCCATTATGACGGCCATCACTTTTGGTTTTATCGGCTCGTGGAATTCACTGTTGTGGCCTTTGCTGCTCACCCAAACCGATGAATGGCGACCCGTTGCTGTTGGCCTCACCAAATTCGTCAACAGCGACGCACCCACCGAATTGCACTTACAGATGGCTGCATCTGTTTTGATGATTATCCCGATTCTGATTCTCTACTTCTTCACCCAACGGCAGTTCACAGAAGGCATCGCTACAACTGGCCTAAAGGGGTGATTATTTTCTTTGACGATCTGTAGTTGACATATGTCAAAATGTCACAGGGAGCGTCTCTAACCTGCGAAAGGTTAAGCCAGACCGCCATCGCAGCGATTCGACAGGAATATCCAATTGAATGTTAGGCATCCGGGCAAGCAGCGTGTTAAAAGCGATATGCCCCTCAAGACGTGCCAGTGGCGCACCCATACAATAATGAATTCCCTGCCCAAATGAGAGATGTTTGTTATTCTCGCGAGTCAAGTCGAGAGTTTCGGGATTTTCAAATTGCGACGGGTCGCGGTTGGCTGAAGCAATCACTGCTCTGACCTGCTCACCTCTGGGAATGGTAACACCAGCGACCATGACATTCTCACGCGCATAACGGTCAGTGGCCGTCTCAATCGGTGGATAATAGCGTAAAAACTCCTCGGTGGCGGATTTAACCAGCATCGGATTACGGCGCAGCAAATCTAACTGATCTGGATTTTCGAGCAAGGCCAGCGTGCCGTTACTGATCAGACTGACCGCTGTCTCATGGCCTGCCACCAACAGCAGAACAACCATGCCTTGCAGTTCTTCATCACTCAGCATTTCACCATTTTCATTTGCCTTTGCCAGCGCACTAATGAGATCGTCTTGTGGATCAACGCGCCGCCTATGACACAAATTTCGAATATAACTAACGAATCCGATAAATGAGGAAAATCTGCCCAACCGCTGAAAAGAATGAGATACAGACGACATAATACTTTTCTTCCAACGAGAAATTTTAGGAATATCCTCGTCGGGTATACCCAATACTTCACAGATGACAGTCAGCGGGATGGGCAATGCATAATGCTCGATTAAATCAAAATGCTTGTCCTTTGCAGCCGTATCCAGCAGTTCGTCAGCAAGCTGCTGAACACGAAAATGCATCTGCTCGACCCGTGCCGGCGTAAAAACCTTATGAATTAGCGCACGCAGACGAGTATGATCCGGCGCATCCATTTTGAGCATATTGTTATCCATGATATGGAAAAAACCGGGCAGCCAATCCGCTTTAGGCATTTGGTTGGGCGGCAAGGCATTTTTTGGGTCTTTAACGAAGCGCTCGTCTTTTAGTACGGATGCCACATCTTGATATCGAGTGATAACCCAGAGCGGGTTTTTATCGGAATTGTTTATGGTCAGACGATACACCGGGGCTTCAGCGCGTAGTTGGGCATAAAAAGGGAATGGGTTAGCTTTAAATTGTGGACTAGCCATGTTCACGGATTGAATGATGCTGCTCACTGCCATGAATATTCCCTTGTATGTATATGGGGGTTATAATGTTTGATCCGCGCGGTTTTACCACCTTCAATTACTGTTGTTAGGTTATGTATGGTTTTTCAAATTGTCAAGCCGTCTAAAAACAAGCATATTTTGACCGCATAATTCATGACAAAACAGCGGCCACGCAAGCCGCTGTTCCCTACTGCCAGTTTGAGTCAGATACCCTTTGTCTTTAGTCGACTTTCACCAACGACACATCATCTAAAAATGCCCAACTGCCGGCATCCGAAACAACTTTCAGATTGATCGTACATTTACCTCCGCTGACCGCGAGATTTGAAATAGTGGGCGTATTCCATGCCAACCAACCCGTGTTCACAATATTAACGGTTTGGGTTTCTCCACCGCAGTCACTCGCGGATAATTGTAGCGTCTTTTCACCACCGCCGCCTTGAATCCACGCGCTCAAACTATATTTGCCGTCGGGTAAATCCATCACTGTCTGCGAGAGTGTAAAAGCAAACGGCTCTCCTTTCCAATAATGGAGCGCGTAAGTCCCCGAATGGAGATTTGAGGCTTCCTTGCTAATATCGGCAGCATCGGAATCTCCATCGACTATCCAAGGCGCAAAGGTACCTGTTTCAAACCCGGAGTTTGCCACATAATTTTTCTGGGTGGATACTGTAATGGTTAAAATCGCCTTCAAATCTGCTCCATTCACTGTGCCTTGAACCGTGGTTTCCCCACCTTTCGCGAATACGGATGAATCGGGTGTTTCCCAAGTTACAGGAACATCCCTGATTGAGTCGTCACTAAAGGCCGCTTTAACCTTGGTTGGAAGCGTTGGGGTTTCACCCAATGTCATATCCAGTTTCGACGGATATGTCCGCGAAATCGTCGCAGGGATTGTGACGCTGCCGCTCTCTGGTTTTACCAGATTAAAGACATTCATTGACGGGAGTGCCTCGCCCTTAAAACTGAACATCGCTTGATTTTCCCAAGCATCACCTTCCCCGGTTTTCCAGCCTGCTCCTTCCACCGCGATCCAATCTGGTTCCCAGTAGAAGATACCCAAGCCTCTAGCTTTAGGAACCTGCGCCACCGCTTCCATAACGTCGCGCATAGCAGTGGCTTGCCCCAATACAGTGGCCTTATATCCACCAAGATATTGTTCCCGCTCGCCACCAAAGAGATTGGGAAAACCATCTTTATCATTCAAAGTCACTGCATAAGCTGTTTCCGCAATAACGACATCTTTGTGGTAACGTTCGCTGATGTCATTCATATTGCTTTTAAGATCGTCCAAGCTCCCATGCCAATAGCTGTAGTAAGATAAGCCGATAATATCGTAGTCTACCTGCCTTGCAGTCAGCGCGTCGAACACGGTGCGATACAGCTTGTTATCGCCCCCGTTAGCGAGATGAATGACAATTTTGGCTCGCTTAGCAGGATCATTATTCTGTGGATCATTATCCCTTACCGCTTGAATCCCGCTTTTTAATAAGCTGGCAAAACCATCGTAACCCCCAATTTCCTCCGTGCCTTCTTTCCACGTCTTGCCAGTGGGCCACAGCATTCCTCCATTGACCTCGTTGCCAATCTGAACCATATCAGGCATGGCTCCTGCTTTAACAAGCGTCTGCATGACTTCTGACGTGTATTCGTATACAGCCACTTCCAAGTCTTTTAGATTCAACCCAACCCATGCTTTAGGAATGGTCTGTTTACCGGGATCGGCCCACCAATCGCTATAGTGGAAATCCAACAAAAACTTGAAGCCCAATGCTTTGGCTCTAGCCGCCATCACAACGGTATTTACTAGATTATTATTGCCGCCTCCCAAAAACTTCCCGTCGGCATCGGTTGGATCATTCCAAAGACGCAGTCGAATCCAATTAACTCCGTGTTCCTTAAGAATGGTCAGGCAGTCCTTTTCAACCCCCTTGTCATAGAATTTCCCGCCGCTGTCTTCAATCTGTTTGAGCATTGAAACATCAGCACCCATTATGAAATCAGCAGGAAGATTTTCAATCGGATTAACATGAATGTCGCTCGCTACCAACTTGGTGGCAGTGGCGAGCTCCGGTAATCTATTCGCAGAGACAATCAATGGGATATTTAATATCAACCCTATCAGGCATAAGCTCAGTAATAATCCACTTTTTTTACGCATCTAATCCTCTTCTTGTACTAAATTTGCATTGTCAGCAGCAGTCAGATTTATTAGTCCGCAAATGAATATACAGTGCCAATTCTTATTTCTTGGTCGCCTATTATAACCTTCAGGCCATCACTCCAATAGCGATATCCCACTGGCACCTCGTATCTTCGCGATTTCTGGTTCCATTGCGAAAAACATTAAAACGTGGGATAACATCATCTTAAAGATGTACTGTTATAATCTCCACGTTTTTCATAAACTCGCCAAGTCTTAAAGAGATGTGCGAGTGATGAAACGCCAAGTCGCCGAAAAATCTGGCTGACTGGCCTAATAGGTTAGGGCCCTCCATCGCACCAGCGATGTTTTCTTAGAAAGTCGTCCCATTAGCGCGAGGTGCTTCGCCGGGATGATGCAAAGTTGTGGAGGAGATGTAGTAATGCGCAAACTGTTTAGATTATTGAGTGTCTTATTTGTGTTCGCGCTGGGAGCCGGTGTAATCAGCGCACAAGACTCGGTCGAATCGGTTGATCCTAAAGGACAATCCATCGTCTATTGGCATCAATATCAGAATGACAGCGCACAGGGTAAAACCATCGCGGCTATTGTTGACCAGTTTAATAAAACCAACGAATGGGGAATTACTGTAGATGCTTCATTCCAAGGTTCATATGGGGACATTAGCAAGCTTGTCAACGCTGGCATCACGTCTGGCGAGCTGCCCAATCTGGTCGCTGGTTACGCCAATGATGCTTCCAGCTACGCCCGTGATAACTCGGCCATAGACATTGCCCCATATATTAGCAGTGAGAAGTGGGGTCTTGGCACTAATCCGGACATCAACCAAAGTTTGATTGCAGCCGATACTGTAGACGGAAAGGTTCTAGCTTTCCCGAACCAATCCTCTGCTCAAGTCATCGCCTACAACCAGACGCTACTGACCAAGTTAGGATTTGACGCACCACCGACCACGATTGAGGACTTCAAGACGCAGGCTTGCGCCGCTTCCAAAGCAACTGGTGATAATGGTGCGAAGATGCAAGGTTTCCCCATCACTACAGACGCTTCTGCCTTCGAATCATGGGTTGCGAGCCAAGGCGGCAGCATTTACCACGACGGCGCTTTCGATTTCAGCAGTGACGCGGTCAAGAACACGCTTATGCTGTATCAAGACCTCTACAAAGATGGCTGCGCCTATATTCCGGCGGAACGTTTTGGTGAACAAACCGACTTCAATAATGCAGTCGTTCCATTTTATGTCACCAGCACCGCAGGTTTCACATTTATCCTTTCCGGCTTCGATAAGAGTGGTGTCAAGGCTGACTGGAAGATTATGACCTTCCCACACACAGAAGGCAGTGAAATCATTCAAGCCTTTGTCCCCAGCATCATCATGATGCCTTCGACTCCTGAAAAGCAGTTGGCAAGCTGGTTATTCTTGAAATATCTGACTACCGCTGATGTCGCTACCCAATGGAGTGCAGGCACCGGTTACTTCAACCCTGTACCGTCGAGCGCAGAAGCACTGAAGACCGCCACTTTCTCTGCCGCCGGTTTGGCTCCATACTTTAATGAAGCCAACGCTCTGTTCGGCAAAGAAGGAATTAAGGTTTACTCCAGCCCCGCGATCAGTGCATACAGCAAGGTTCGCGACCTCATCAGCACTGCTATCGCTGATGTGACCAGCAACGGCAAAGATGTTGCTGAAGTTGCAACCGGATTGCAAACAGCGGCAGACGCAGCACTTAAGGACAGCCAGTCATAAGACTGAATCCATAAAAAATGGGGTGCAGTAACTGCGCCCCATTTCTTGTCTCAACTCGATTTGATACCCTAACTAGCTCGCGTCAATAATATGATACAAATCCTGTGTTTCGCGGGATGGGTTGATGTTATAAGACGTTTTCAAGGTTTCGGCTAACTGTCGATACTGTAACAGAGCATCAGCCTTACGTCCCAGCTTCAGGTAAATATTCATAATTTCACGGTGAATGTCTTCGCGTTCCGGTGTATGAGCCAAAGATCGCGAGAAAAATCCAAGCGATTGGTTAGTATTGCCGCGCCGCTTGTAAATTCGTCCCAAACTGATGAGCGCCTGTGAATTCAACAATCTCAGCTGCTCACGACGTTGTGCAATCCAAGGCATGTCGGTATCTTCTAAAAATGGGGATTTATAAAATTCTACCGCGCGCAGCAATAATTCTTCTTCCTGGTTCTCGTCTGCGCTGATCATTGCCCGTTCTACATCGGCTTGAAAATCAAACACGTCGTAATGACGCGTCAACTTTTCACCCGGTGTGTAAAATCCACCGCTATATTGGGTCATCTCATATGTTTTGGAAGGGTCAATTTTTAGGCTTATGCGTTCACTAATCTTGCGTTTTGTGACATGGAAAACATTAGTGGCTTCCTTGACGGGTAATTCTGGCCAAAAGGTTTCAAAAATTTCGCGCCTTGTTACCAGCGGACGATCCATGAAGAAAAAGAAAAGATTACGAGGCAGTGCGCCATCCCAGTTGTCGACAATTTGTCCGTTGACAATGGTATATCCGCTGCCGAAAGCATAAACTTCTAACTGCGGATGTTCTTTTTTTTCTAGTGTGAACATCCCTTCGTCTTTGCGTCTTTCAGTACCCAGTACAAGCACGTCACCTCGTTGAATTAAGTCGTACCAAGGTTGATGCATCAATAGACGTGAATTAAAAACAAGCTGCACATTTGCGGGTAAAGCAGGAACTAAACTGGTGACAAATTTATCAAATTCATTATCAAACGGAATTCGATCCAGCTCATCGATATAGAGGGTTATATGCTCGCGTTTTATCGCAGCAAGATCGTTTGCCAACGCTTCGGCGAGTGCCGCAGACTTTTTGCGACTTTCAAGCGCTTTCTTTAAATTCTGGCCAAAACCGCCGTCTAACGATTCAAACTCTTCCACCATTCCGCTCATCCAAGCAGTCAGGCTAGTTTGCTCATCGGTGATGCGATAATATAACAAGCCTGTATGATCATTCTCATAAATGTGTGTAAGGAAAAGTGTGCGGTAATTGGTCCAAGGATATAGAAGGATAACTTTTTTACCTGACGACCGTTCACGAAAGGACTCAAGCGTCACTTTTGTAACGATTTGATGTACCATGTTATGTTAACGTCCTAGCCCGATTATTACGCAAAATTAAGAAAAATTTCTCTAAAGTGTTTACAATAACACCATCCTATAAAACTAGCAACTATCTCTCATCCTAATCGAAGTTAACTCCCTTATAGAATGATAAATCTTAACAATATCGTAACATTCATCGCAAAAAATACCGTCATTTCCAGAGCTATCAATGCCCTGCTGATTCTTGAACCTTTATTGCTTGCATTCATGGTTTACGCGTTTTGGTATCCGATTGAAAAGCGCTATGCCTATTTAGGCTTACTAATTTTTGTACCGGTTTTCATGTTTCTGAGGCTGGTCAGTTACGGACGGTTGTTTACACGTTTTCCATTGGACGTTTGGTTTGTCGCTTTTATCGTGTTAGGAGTCCTCAACCTGTACGTTTCTCCCTTTACATGGGCAAATCCGATGAGCCGATTATATATGCTAGGGCGGCCTGCGCTGGGCATGGCTTTATGCGTATATTTCGTCGAATATGTGCGCCTTTACCGCCGCATAAAGGGACTGCTGCTCGCTACGCTCCTGCTTGGATTAGTAATTGGTGGGATGGCCTTACTTTCTAGCAATTGGGATAACAAAGGTGATCAACTGGCTATTATGCGGGATTTGCTGCCCCGCTACGCCTATTTCCCCGGCGCGGAAGGTGGTTTTAATGTCAACGAAATCGCAGGCGGTTTGACGTGGATAGTACCACTTTGTGCGGGACTTATGTTTTGGCGAGGCAAAAGTAATTTTGACAAACTTCTCCGATGGGGATTCATCGCCGCTTTTATCGCTTCATTTGCAGCGCTGTATTTTGGACAAAGTCGTTTCGCTATCGTGGGTGTGCTTATAACTCTGGTTCCAATGATTTATTTTCTGTTTGCTCGTTGGCGGTGGCGATTCGCTGCGAGTGTGGTCGTCATTTTTCTAGGTGTCCTAGAACTGATGATTGTCCGAAATGTGTTTACTCCTCCCGGGCAAGCTGTCCTTGCTCAGCGCGATGAAGAGAGTGTAAGTATTCGATTTGACATTTGGGAAAGCGCCCTAAAAATTGTCGAGGATCATCCTTTTACGGGCGTAGGTATGAACATGTTTCGAGAAAAACCTGTCCGCACGCAGTATCCTGTTCCGGCTTTTAACCAACCCGTTTTACCTCATGCCCACAATGAATTCCTTCAAATTGCGACTGATCTGGGTTTACCCGGTTTCGCTCTTTTGTTCACTTGGTATGGGGTAGCCTTTTATGGCCTTGTGCGCACCTATCGCAACGGTAGTAGTAACCTCAAATTGATGGCGATAGCTGTTGCGGGAGGGTTGTTAGCCCACATCCTTTTTAGTTTGGGAGATGCTGTTGCACTGTGGGATCGGTTAGCATTTATTTTGTGGTGGTTATTGGCACTTGCAAGCGCAGCATACTGGTTTGTAGACAATAATTTAGATCGAGAATTACCAAACCAAGTTTAATTGTAGGCAGGCGACAGACATGTTATAGTTAGATCATTGAGACAAAATCAAACCGCAATGTTACATTAACGTTTTAGCATGGTTTGAATTTAATATGAAAAGTAAGATTTCGGGTTCGAATGCCACCTATACCCGTTTTAGAAAGCAAACCTAAGCCAGCGCCTGACCTGAGAACGTCGTTTCCCCGGATTGCGTTTGTGCTTCTGCCAATAGTTCCATTATTGGCCTATTTGTTTTTTCCAAGCTTAGCCTTTGTTCATCCTTTAATTATATGGATGGGCTGTTTAAACCTTTTTGTTCTTACATATGTCATTAAAGGTCAGATAAACGAGAACTTATCCCGGAGTTATCGAGGATTAAGTGTCCTCACGACGTGGCTGATATTGGATATCGGCGCAGCATTGGTGCTTTTATTGTGCGCGGGTACATTGCATTTTGCGCTGGCCTATATCCGTGCCAACAAGAATCGATCCCAAGCGAAGTTTAACCGTTTGGCTGCTTCCACAATTGATATGATTACTATGAGTGGGATTACACTCTTAGCATCGTGGTTTGTGTACACTTTGTGCAGTGGTCTTATACCGCTTCAGCATTTAACGGCAAATACGGCGTTCAGCATTGTCGCTTTGCTAGTCACTTATTTTGTGAGCAGTGAAATCAGCCGTTACCTCATTTTGCATCGTTTACGTGGCGACGACTATCATCCCATATGGAGCGAAGAACAACGCAGTAATCTACTCATCGATTTGATGCTGCTGCCCGTCATCATTATTCTGCCCATGATCCTCGCAAATGATGGGATAACGGTATTTATTCTTTCGAGTTTGGTTGTCACCATCTTTGGTCTGTATCTTTTTCAAACCTATGCTAACAGTTATGAAACCGAGCAAGATCATCAAAAGAGCGCTGAACTTGTTCGTAAATTAGCACTTGTCAATCAAACAGCGCAAAACGCGATGTTCCGTGTTGACCAAGAATTAGCGTTACAGACCGCTTGCCAGACGGCTGCTAGTATTACGCAGGCAAATCGAGCTGCATTGTTCGTTGCAGAACGCGACAGTGATACATTGAGTTTGGTGGAAAGTGTCGGCTTTACAGAGGCCGAACAAGCTAATGGTTTAAATCTTGCACTGATGAATAACCAGCAATTTGAGCCAGCAGCTTACATTGTTCCAGACATTACAACATTTACAGGCGAAAACCCACTTCACGAGTTTAACCAGCATATCAACGTTGCTTCATTCGCTGCGGTTCCATTGCTTTCCGGTAATGCCCTACTAGGCTATCTAGCGGTGTATCACAATCAACCGCATCAATACACGACGACGGAACTTGAACTCATCAATATTCTAACGGACCGTGTAGCAGCGGCACTTGACAACGCCCATCTGCTAGATACCTTGGAATTTCATGCCTTCGAGATGACTCATCTTGTACATCTGTCGCGAATTTCGACTGCCAGTTTAAAACTAGAACAAGTTGCCGCTGACGTTACCAATGTGCTGCGTCAGATGAGCGCGATGGACTGGGCAATGATCGCACTGCTGGATGATACTTATGTCCTCATGAATGTGGTAGGATTTAGCGGCATCACTACAAACGGTGAAATTGAAACTTTCCAATATAAACTGCCACAATTTGAAGAAGTGGTCGCTATTCGTAATATGGAAGTGCCACGCCCGCGTTTCATCCGAAGCGACGAAGCTAATTTATCGCTTCCCCTACGCAGTTATATGGAAATTCATGCGCTGCGGTCGCTGGTGATTGCGCCAATGGTCGCCCATGAAAGTACATTCGGTGTGGTTTTTCTGGGTACCACTGCCTTCCGCGTTTTGACTGAACGAGAATCCCAACTCATTGAAGCAGCTGCTAACCAAGTCGCCACACAGGTTTATAACGCCCAGTTGTATTATGAAACACACAATACTTTACGTCACCAATTGGAACAAACGTCACTTATACGCGATATTGTTGAGCGTATTTCCAGTTCGAGAGATTTTAATGCCACGATTCAAGATGTTTTCGAAGCTGCTGCACGTACTACCCAAGCCGATATTGTACGCTTGGCACTGCGTACTGAAGTCGATGATCTTTGGGTGATTGAACAAACTTACAGTGATGGCAAAAGTGAGCGTTTATACAGCCAGCAACCATCTGATGCGGGCATTGCGGGCGAGGTGATGCAGCACGGCAACCGCGTCTTAGTCCTTAATGGCTTACGAAGCGCAACACCAGACACAGTTTATACCTCATGGCTTGCTATCCCGCTCCAGTGGGATAATCTGATTGTCGGGGTATTAAGCGTAGGCAGCTTACAAGCAGATTTTTTCAACGAAACTCAAGTCGACTTTCTCAAAAATCTGGGCAGCCATACCATCATTAGTATTCAGAATGAGCGACTGCTTGATGAATTGACCTATCAGGTTGAGGTACTGACCAGCTTACGCAGTCTCTCCCTATCCCTTTCCAAAGTATTGGATACCCGGTCGGCAGCACTTCGGGTGATTGAAACGGCAACGGGCATAATGCAGAGCCAGTATGCCGCCATTTACCAGACTAACAGGCAGCCCGCGCCACCCAGTTTGCTGGAACAAACTACCTATAACGATTTCCCGTTATCCCCTCCACAATCGCTTGTGATTTCTCATTTAGTGGAACAGGTGGCAAGCAGCGGCCAAATCAAGCTGGTCGAAAATGCCAATATGGTTTATGGAAGCAGATTACCAGATGGAATCCCTTACAATTATCTGGTCGCCGCGCCCATCAAACGCGGTGACCATGTGTATCATATTCTGTGCCTCGGCTTCACCGAACAACAACGCCTCACAGAACTTGAACTGAATACACTGTCCCTGCTGGCGGTTCAAGCCTCAGCCCATCTTGAAAATGCTGGCTTGAACGAGGAAATTCATGATGTCAACAGCCGTTTACGGGCGATCCTCGACTCAACACGCGACGGTGTCATCCTATTAGACGACTCAGGCCATATTATTGAAGTCAATCCATCGGCTGAACGGTTGATGGGTATCAACCTGCGTGAACACATCAACGAAAATTTGGCGAGCATCCTGCTTCAATACAGCGAATCAAGTACCGATAAACAAGCAGGTTATTCTCGCGAAGAACTTATGAAACTGGCACGCATCACCCGCTTGGGGCCGCAGGGCATTACGCGCCGTGAATTTACCCGCAAAATTAACCTCAACCAGATGCTGTATATTGAGGAAGTCGGTTCGCCAGTCATTGATGATACCAATCATCTCGTCGGACGGCTGATGGTCTTGCGCGACATTACTGAAGAAAAGAAACTCGAAGAATATCGAAACGAAATTACGGGTATGGCAGTCCACGATTTACGCGCTCCGTTAAGCGCCATCATCAATGCCCTGCAAATCGCATCCGAGCGTATTGATACGCCCAGCGGTATTCCGGTGGTCAAACGGACTATCGAAATGGGACTCAATAACGCCGACGATATGTTGACACAGGTCAACACGCTGTTGGACATCCGCAAAGGTCGTGAAATGACACTCGACCGTGCGGCTACCCAAATTGAAGAAGTGATCGAACTGGCGCGTTTACGCTTAATTACCTCTGCCGAAAAAGCGAACATAATCGTCGAGGTTATCATTCCGCCAGAACTACCACCGGTGAATATTGATCCATCAAAGATTGGACGCGTGTTTCAAAATTTAATTGATAATGCTATTCGCTTCACCCCCGCAGGCAAACCTATCCGTATCTCGGTCGATCACTGGGGTTCAAAAGGTAAACTGCTGGTGCGGGTTGCCGACAGCGGCCCCGGTATTCCTGAGAAAGAACGAGGGCGGGTCTTTGAGCAGTATTGGCAGAGCAAAAAGAACAGACCCCTTCGCGGTAGTAAAGGCAGCGGCATCGGGTTAGCATTTTGTAAGCTGGCCCTAGAAGCCCATGGTGAACGTATCTGGATAGACCCCGTTAGTCCCTTACCGGGAGCCTGTTTTGCCTTCACTTTACCGGTTGCCTAGCCCAAAAGTGAGCAGTTTAATTGTCAGGATGAATTGTACTTTGCTATTAAGGAAGAATTAACACTGTCATCCTCTGCACAAACCTTTATCACTATCCCTTCCTTCCTGATATATCATTAATGAAAAATGCATATTTCATCACGACTCACAAACATCTAAATGGAGTTTCGTGTGACTGACACAAAAGAAACCATTCTGTATATCGAAGACGACCCTGCCAGCCGTCAGTTAGTTGAACGTGCGCTAAAACATGCTGGCTATCAGGTATTGGTTGCGGAACGCGGGCTAGATGGCATTGACATCGCCCGTCGTGAATGCCCTGATATGATACTGACCGATATCAACTTGCCAGACATCAGTGGGCGAGAAATTACTACGGCTTTGCGACGCGACATACGCTTTAATACAGTACCGATAGTGGCCCTTACAGCGCAGGGTTATGGCGAGAATCAAGCCCTGACAATGGCAGCCGGCGTGACGGGCTATCTAGCTAAACCGGTTGATATTGAAATGCTGGTTGAACGAGTAAACTTCTACCTGCATGGTGGTCACGATAAAATTGACGCGGCGGTAATGTCTGACGCGCAAACCAAATATATTCAAGAAATCGTCGGACGCTTGGAAACCCAAGTTCGTGAACTTGAAGCCAGTAACAATATGCTCAAGCGGCTCGACAAAATGAAAGATTCATTTATCGAAATCACGGCACACGAGCTGCGAACACCCCTGACACTGGTCTATGGTTACAGCAGGCTGCTGAACGAAATTCCGTCGATTAAACAGACGATGGCGAGTGATGACAACACCCGCACTATGATCCAAGGCTTAAACGACGGTATCAAGCGGATGCAAACCATCATCAACGAGGTTGTCACCATCAGCCGCATTATGACGAACCAGATTGATATTTCGATTGGCCCTATTAATCCGGCGACGATCGTCCAGAAAATAGTCAACAATCTGCAAGATACGCTTAAAACTCGTCCGGTAAACATTCACTTTGATGTCGCGACATGGCCGACCAAAATGCGCGGTGACAATGACCTTATCAGCCTGTTGATGAACAATCTGGTGGCTAACGCTATTAAATACACACCGGATGGTGGACATATTTATCTGACGGCAACTGCTGACGAGCAAAACATTCGCATCAGCGTAAAAGATACGGGTATCGGCGTCGCCCAAGCTGAACAAAGCCATGTGTTTGAGCGGTTTCATACGGCTGGCGATACACGCCTGCACTCCACCAGTAAAACAGCCTTTCGCGGCGGCGGACTCGGTTTAGGACTAGCGGTTTGTAAGGCCATAGCAGAAGCACACGGTGGTAAAATATGGGTCGAAAGCAAAGGTTTTGATCCTGAGACCTTACCGGGCAGCGAATTTATCGTCCAAATACCGATTGCGCTTGCGTTTGGTTCTCCACACAGGTTCTAACCATCTCCTAACGGTATATTGTTTTATAATGCTGACACTACAATGAATTAAAATAGCCATCGCTCTTAAATACTTGAAGGATTTTGACGGTTATGAGTCAAAACATGCGTGGTGTGGTTACCGCTTTACTAACGCCTGTATTCCTAGGTGTCGCACCGATTTTCGGCAAACTCGCTATTAACGCGGGAGCGGACGCTTTTACAGTGGCGGCATGGCGCACCACGTTTGCTGTTGCCATTTTGTGGATAGGTTATTTAATTTTCGCCCGTAAGTTCATCTATATTTATCCAGCAGGCTTGTTGGGCTGCGTGGTTATTGGCGTGGTCAACGGGATTGGGTCGTTATTTTATTATGGCGGCTTAGGTTCTTTGGATGCTTCGCAAGCGCAGCTTTTGAACGGCATGTACCTTATTTTCGCGGTCCTGCTGACGAGAATGAGCGGTGAAAAGCTAGACCGCCGCCTCATTTTACGTGTTGTGCTGGCTATGATCGCGCTGGTGATTATCACGGGTTTTAGCAGTAAACAAATTAACTGGCTTGGCGTGGGTTTGATGCTGGCAAATGCTATCATGTTCGCAGGAACGGTCATCCTCAGCCAATACGTGCTTTACGAAATGCCTGCACCCACCGTCACACTTTATATTCTGACAACTATGGCGATTGTAGTCGCGATGGTGTGGGTGGCTGTCGGCAAACCGATGTCCGAACAAACTATTCAAATAGCCTTACCGCCGATTATCGCGCTGGCTACATCAACCGCTTTATCGCGGCTTGCGTTGTTTTCGGGCGTCAAATTATTTGGCAGCATGCAAACCGCTGTTCTGGCACTGACAGAAATTGGTGTCGCGCTGACTTTAGCCTTTTTCGTATTAGGTGACCGCTTGACTCCGCCACAGGTTGTGGGTATCGGTTTTCTCGCGGCGAGTATTTTGCTGATCCGACCAAAAGACTTGTCCACACACGGTATCAACCCCAACATGCTGGTATCAAATATTGCTGATCTGCAATTCCAGTGGATTGCCTTTGACCAAGCGTTTGGTAAGCGCACTACAGCCATACAAGAAGATCAGCCGATCAACCCCAAATTAACGACTGTTGAAATGCATATGATCCGTGACATGATGGGCGCGGGCAAAAGTCCGGTGAAGCCGTTCTCCACCAATAAAGACGATTACGGCTTTGTTGGCGGCAAACACAGTGACGATTCAAAGAAATAAACACACTTGTTCATACAGGTGTTTTGATTTCGCAGCTATTGCATATTTCGCATCATTCCCGCCGAATTGACTGGCGGCTGCCCCGGCTGTATCCGCTGATTCGACATTATTGGCAGGCGGAGGGTTCGGCTGATGCCGCTGAAATGGCGCAAGTGCAGCGAATCGCCCGGCTGATGCCACCGCTGTGCAGTTGTTGTGCTGCTGCAGTGGTTACATGGGAACAATCCGCCGAAAATGCAAAGGGAAATGCAAAGCGATTTAACACAGAGACTCTAAGACACAAAGTACACAGAGATCGAAATTATTGTAGCACAAATGTTTGATGAAAGGGTGACCAAAATGTAACTCTTTCGAAGGCAATTTACTAACCATTTTGAGGGGGAATTTAGTTTATTACAGTTGATGGAAGGTTAGAAAACGGCTTAGGTCGATTTTTGTGTAAATCGACAAGTTTCGGTTTTATCCACGTCGGGAATTGTCTAGCTTCCGTAACTTCAATGAGCCTTGCGCATTGGAATCCGAATCGCGTAGGCAACGATAATTGTGATCCAAAAAGCTTATCAACAATATTTTTTTTATTAACCCAAAGGTTAAGAGTCGAATCATGTAATGGAATTTATAATTGAAAAACTAATCCATGTGACTGAGGTTAAAAAATGAGTTATTTGATTAAATGGGATAATGCCGAAAAGACTGTTATCTTCCAACAATATACCGATCAGCCGGTAAAAGATGATCTGTATCACTTAGCTGAAGAATCTGCCAAGATGCTAAAAAATGTCTCGCACACGGTTCATCTGATTATTGATGAACGTAATATTAAAATGACTCTGAGTTCGGCTGATATTCAATATCTTAATGAAAATGTTCCAGAGAACCAAGGCGCAGTGGTGATGGTGGTCGATAAAAGTGGGCTGGCCTATAAAAGAGTGATGCAAGATGTGGGTAAAACGATTGCACCAAAAGTCTTCGAGCAGCCGCACTTTGCCTCGACGATAGAAGAAGCCCGACAGTTGTTAACTGAAAGTTTTGGGGTTCAATATCCTTAGGTTTGGTTACTCAATCGCTTTGATATAACGTTCGGCAGAACGAATGACTGCACCGTGCGCATCTGATTTTACAATGCGTCCGAAGGCATCATAAATTTGGTCAAAGGCAAAGGGCTTCACCGTATCAACAATGTGCCGCACTTTGCGTACGGGCAGAGGAATGTAATTGGGATAACTGTACATAAAGGTCACATAGCGCGTGTCGCTGACAACGAGGATGGTGTCGCCCGTGAACAACACGCCTCGCCCATCCGCACCATCACGCCAATGCAGCGCTGACGAACCCTCGAAGTGTCCTTTACAGCAAATTAACGTCAGGCCATCGCCAATTGAACGTGTATCCCCTTCCCAAAAGCGAATGACTGGATCGGGTTGGGTGACGTGCTGGCGGTCATTGGCGTGGATGTAAATGGGAATATCACCGAAGGCTTTGCTCCAATTGACAATGGTGCTGTAGTAATGTGGATGGGAAAGCGCTATCGCCGACAAACCACCCATTGCTTGAATCTTCTCGATTGTCGCATCATCTATGAGACTGATGCAGTCCCAAAGCACATTGCCAGCCGGTGTTTGAATGATATGGGCGCGCTGTCCGATGGCGAATTTAGGTTCGGTAACGACGCTGGTCAAGTTAGGCGCAAGGTCTTTGAACACGTTGTGATGGGCGCGCTGTAAATCAGACAAGAGCATCCACTGTTGACCATTCGGGCCGATGTATTGACGCTCATCCGAGCAAATCGTACATATTGCGGGAGGTTGTTCGCTGGCAGCATATTGGGTTCCGCAGGTCGCGCACATATAATTGGGCATGGTTCATCCTCAATAAAAATTATTTATGAAAGTCCGTGGTTTAGCCCCCAATGTGATACATCTCGACCTTTTGCTCACGTTCTTCGTCGGTTTGGTCGAAGCGAAGTTCGCTATAACGGTCGATGCGTGATCCCCATGTGCTGCGGATAATTTGCTCGATTTCGTCATCACTTGCACCATCACGTAACGGCGCGCGTAAATCCGTACCTTGTGAGGCGAACAAGCAGGTATAGATGCTGCCTTCGGGCGAAAGGCGCATTCGGGAACAAGCGCCACAGAAGGGTTTGGTGACGGACGCAATTAAGCCAATTTCGCCAGCGCCGTCTTGATATTTGTAGCGCAAGGCCACTTCGCTCTGATAATTGCGCTTAGTTTGCTCTAACGGCATGACTGCATCAATACGTTCGATAATTTCTTGAGCCGGAACAACTTCATCCATACGCCAGCCATTTTTATTGCCGACATCCATATATTCGATGAAGCGCAGAATATAGCCTTTATCCTTTGACCAACGCGCTAAATCCACAATGGTATGGTCGTTCACACCACGCTGCACCACACAGTTAATTTTTATCGGCTGCAATCCGGCTTTTTCGGCGGCAGTGATGCCGTCCAAGACTTTTTGTACGCTGGAGCGATTTCCGTTCATCTTGCGAAAAACAGTGTCATCTAGCGAGTCGAGACTGATGGTGATGCGGTTTAAGCCTGCGTCTTTGAGAATTTGGGCTTTTTGAGGCAGCAAGTAACCGTTGGTCGTCAAGGTTAGATCATCGACGCCGTCAATCGGACGCAGCATAGCTATCAAGCTTTCAAGTTGTTCGCGCACAAGCGGTTCGCCACCGGTGATGCGTAACTTAACCGCACCCAAACGGACGATGATTTTAGTTAAACGCGTAATTTCTTCAAAAGTGAGTATTTCGGCTTTGGGTAGGAATCGATAATGCTCACCGAAAATCTCGGCAGGCATACAGTAAGCGCAGCGAAAATTACAACGATCCGTCACCGAAATACGGAGATCGCGCAGCGGACGATCAAATGTATCACGAATGGCCTCTGCCATATTTAGATTACCAGTCTTTCGAACATTCTATCTACTGTGTGTAGTTTAAGACAAATTCCTATTTAGATCAACAGCGTTGATTGTTTATACAATATAGTCGCTCTAGATGACGTAATCATTACGTCAGTTCGGATTTGAATCCCTCGCGCCATGTGGGATAAAGAGGCTGCCAGCCCAATTGACGGGCTTTGGCATTTGACTCGCCGCGTTCCCATTTTTCCTTACCCGTTTCGTAGGGTGGCAGGGACGTGCCAATCACACGGGCATAAAGCCCAAAAATTTCTTTCTTGGTGGCGGGTTCATCGTCCACAATGTTGTATATACCAGCGGACCAATCCAATGCTAGGAACGCCGCCTGTGCAGCATCCTCAACATGTAGAAATGAGGCAACCGCATCGTTCACAGTCAGTTCACCACGCTGTAGCTGACCGGAGGTAAAACTCTCACGGGCATACCATGTGCCCGGCCCGTATAACAATCCATAGCGTAGGATGATGGCATGTGGTATTTCCATTACGGAACGTTCAGCCGTTTGCGCTGCCCGTGCCGCACGACCATGAGAATCGGACGCGTCGATATCAAGCGGTTCATCTTCATGAGCCGGTTTGTCGCCTGCAGCATAAATCCACGAAATACTCTGGGCGATCATCTTTTGTACAGCAACCGCTTTTGCAGCCGCCACCAGATTTGGAACACCCTCGATACGCAGTTGAGAATTGGATGTGAAATCACGTTCGGCTAAATCAGTCAGTTGATGAATTACGACATCCGGCTTCGATTGCGCCAACACGGTGAAGGTTGCTTCCCGATCCATGACATCAAGCACCAGCGGATGCCCTCCGGCTGCCGCGATTGAGCCGGTTTTTGAAATGCTGCGGGTTGTGCCAATGACTTCGTGGCCTGCTTTAACTAACATTGGCAGCAGCAAGCGACCGACGACACCTGTCGCGCCAGCAAGCAATATTTTCGTCATTTAATCTTCTCCAGATCGTAATGTTCCAACTGATTATAGGGGTCAAAAAACTAAACCATCAACAGAGTTACAAACCATATAGGCCAAATCTCGAATCTTCTGAAGTTTTGGTGTACACTACCCTCATAATATCAACTGCTCTCATGGAGACACACTTCATGTCCACCGATTCACGCACATGGTTTTATACCACCCCTGAACCACGTCCTTATTTCATTGAGGAGCGGGTCAACCATACGCTCTGGAAAAATCGCCTGCAAGGGCTATCCATGACCTGCACCCAATATACGTCACCCATTAAGTTGGAAGGTATCTGGAACGGGATGCCGGTCGAATTTGAATACCAACCCGGTAAGTGGTTTATCCTGCGCGCGGGGCGTGAGGTCAAAGAGCTAATCGGTGTACTGCGCCAAATCCTGATGATTCGTCCGGCACTGGCATATACGGATGCTAACGGCATGTTCTGTGTCGAGTGGTATACCGACGGCGGCGCGGAACGCTTTCAGCGCATTCAGGGTGACCCGGCCTTTCAAGGTGTACGCCGCTTACGCAAAGACTAAATTCGACTGCGAGCCAGTATCAGCGTTTTATGAGGCATGTCTATGACGTGCCTTTTTTGTTGTACATGCAACAATGCGTTTCCAAGGGTATTCTCATCTGCAAGGCTTGGATCGACGGCAGTTTAGGCATACTATTAAGGTGTTTTTCTAGAAGTAGGCATAGATGGTTATGAAAAAAATGCGGCGCGGTTTGCTAATAATCGCTCTTTTGGTGGCGGCTCTGGTTATCAACAGCATGGTATTGGCACATGCAAATCTGGTTCGGGCGGAACCAGCACCCAACAGCGTCTTGGATGCGGCTCCAGTTGAAATTCGAATGTGGTTCAGTGAACCTTTGGAACCCACTTTCAGCAAAATCAATCTGCGGGATAAAGAAGGCAATATCCTCAATACACCGGTCACGCAAATCGACCCTAACGATCCGACGCAGATGAGCATGGCTCCGGGCGCGATGCCAGACGGTTTATATACTGTCGTGTGGCGGGCATTGTCGTCGGCTGATGGGCATCCAACACTGGGCAGCTATCCGATTGTGATTGGTGATGCTTCGCTTCTCCAAAGCAGCAGTAAAAATCAGATTGATGAGTCTATTCGTCCCGACAGCGCTTTTATTCGCTGGGCGAATCTGGTGAGCTTAGCGTTAACCATGGGCGGCATCAGCTTTTTGCTGTTCGTCTGGAAACCAGCTGCACCTGCTCCGACGCCAAGCATTCAACGGCGCATTTTGATACTGGTTTGGATCGGTTGGGTATTGATCGGTGTGACTGGATTTCTACTGCTGGTCTTGCAATATTCGCTGGCGACGGGCAATCCATTGCTGGCTGGCGTCAATGGGGATTCGCTCAACAGCATCGTGGCTGACACGCGCTTCGGGCATCTGTGGCTGTCGCGGACAGCGATATGGGCAGGCTTAGGCGGCGCGCTGTGGTTCGCGACCAGTGATCAGTGGTTTTATCTGGTTTCGCTGGTTCTCGGCGGAATCATTCTGGCCATTAACAGCGCCTTCAGCCATGCAAACGGTGCTTATGATTTGACGGCTTCGGTGGCGGCTGACTGGTTACATCTGACAGCAACCGCGCTGTGGATTGGCGGCCTGATTCATTTCATCAGCATCATCGCGCCGGTTCGCAACACGTTTAAACCGGCTGCGCCCGTTCTTAGCAATCTTGTAGGACGCTTCTCGAATTTTGCACGGGTTTCGGTCGTCACGTTATTCATCACCGGTTTATACGGCGCATGGTTACAAGTGGGAACCGTCGAAGGCTTGCTTACAACGCCTTATGGACAAGCTCTGCTTATCAAACTCATATTGATTGTGCCGGTTATCGGATTAGCCTTCATCAATCTGGTATTCACACATCGTGGATTAGAAGCTGGTGACGAAAAATGGGCATTCCGTCTGCGCGGCCTACTCGGCACTGAAATCGTGCTGACATTAGCCATTCTCATGGCCGTCGGGGCAATGACTTCCATTAGCCCTGCCCGCACCACACTGGCACAGCGAGCCGCTAATCCTCAAGCCCCTACACCACAACCCATCAAGGATGTGAGTACGGTGAACGGGCTGCTGATTCAGTTTGATGCTACGCCGGGTTGGACAGGCATGAATACCTTCACGCTCAAGTTGGTGGATAGCAACGGCACACCGATTAATGATGCCAAATTAATCAGAATGCGTTTTGAGAGCCAAACCCAAAACATCGGCGAAAGTGAACTCCGACCAGAACGCATCGCTGAGGGCGTTTATCGGGTTTCGGGCGCAAACTTAAGCGCCCCCGGCGAATGGAGGATACGCATCACCATCCAGCGACCGAACCAATACGATACGCTGGTGGATTTCAATCCAAACGTGCCGGATGCACCGCCGACTCAAACGCCAGTTCCGGTTCCCGAACCCAATACCCCGATGCCTAACCGAGAGTTGGTGCTGCTGCTCACGGGTATTGTCGCCTTAGGTGTCGGCGGTTATTTCCTCGGTGAGAATCGCGCACGATTGCTGCAATCGTCGTCACTGTTGGCGATGGCCTTGCTGCTGGTCGGTGGTATTTTCTTGTTCAGCGCCATACAAGGTGTTCCAACAACCAATGACAACGTTGCAGCAGCGGCCTCCACAGTGACTGAAACACCACCCTAGTGTAAATCATTTATGCGGATAAGTTTCCTAGATTTCATGGGGAACTTACCCGCATTGCAGGTGTGAGCTGTACATAAACAGAACGCAAGCGCTCATGCTGGACAGGTTTCCGCCCAACCGCTAGACTCAACGGCGAACTATGAACGCTTCACATTGGATTTCAGACTACTTATGAATCACCGCCGACTTTTTGTGGCTGCGGGTATATTCCACCCTGAATCCGGTGGGCCTGCAACGTATCTCTATGAAATTCTGCCCGAACTGCAAAAGCGGGGTTGGGAGCCGCGTGTTGTGACTTATGGAGCGGGTGATACCTCCGTGTATCCTTATCCGGTGACAAGAATCCCACGACGAGCGCTGCCGATTCGTTTGGCACACTATGGGCTGACGGCGTTTCCTCTGCTGCGTTGGGCAGATTTGGTTTATGTGCATACGCTGGATTTACCGTTGATGGGCGGCAAAGCGAAGCGTGTGGTGAAGATGGTCGGCGATCAAGCATGGGAACGGGCCATACGCAAAGGGTGGATTCCTGCTATGGAGGACATTGATCGTTTTCAGACCCAAGATTACAACAGCGTCGTGAGCGCCCAAAAAGCGGCACGTGCCAAACAAATGCAAGCGATGGACGGGGTAATCGTTCCCAGCCAATACCTTAAGCGCATGGTCGAGGGTTGGGGAGTAGATGAGGCGAAAATTAATGTGGTTTATAACGCATTACCACCATCAGAACCTCACCCCCTAGCCCCCTCTCCGCTTACAGAGAGGGGAAATAAAGTAGAGCTTGTACTCAGCCAAGCCGAGGCACGAAAACAGCTTAACCTGCCCGACGCTCCCACAATAGTAACGGCTGCACGGCTTACCGCTTGGAAAGGCGTTGACCATCTGATTACTGCGCTGGGACGCATCCCTGATGTGCGTTTGATGGTGGCAGGCGAAGGTGAACTGCTGGAGTCACTCAAAGCACAAGCAGCAGCCAATGGCGTTAGTGATCGGGTGAGTTTTCTCGGTAAAATCAGCCGGGATAAGCTGGCGGTTTACATGAAAGCGGCTGATTATTTGGCGTTGTATTCAGGTTACGAGGGGTTATCCCATACCCTACTGGAAAGCTTGTTAGCGGGAACGCCGGTCATCGCCAGCGACAAAGGCGGTAATCCAGAAGTCGTCAGGCACAACGTCAATGGACTGCTTGTGCCTTATGTGGACGTAGAGGCTTTAACAGCGTCTCTTGAAGCGGCGTTTCGTCCCGGTGAACGCGAACGTTTAGCGGCTAACAGTCAAACCGGTATGGAACGCTTTCAGTTTGCAACAATGGTGAAACACACCTCCGATGTGCTGGAAAGTTATCTATAACAACGAATAAAAATCAACTTACGCCGCGTCAATGATTAAGCGAGCTATCTATGATAGAGTCAAGCTGATAATTTAAGCGAATCCTCTCTCTCTAAAACTCTTAATTTAAGGAGACATTCCATGCTCAGTGAAAAAATGCAAGCTGCGCTCAACGCGCAAATTAACGCCGAACTTCATTCGTCGTATCTTTATCTGGCAATGGCGGCCTATTTCGAGTCACAGAACTTGTTAGGCTTTGCCAATTGGATGCATAAGCAAGCCGAAGAAGAAAATACGCACGGGATGAAGTTTTATCACTACATCAATGACCGGCGCGGACGCGTGACCTTAACCGCAATCGAAGGCCCTAAAACCGAGTGGAAATCGCCCTTGGCAGTATTTGAGGATTCGCTCAAGCATGAACAGAAAGTTACCGGACTCATCAACAAACTGATGGACTTGGCGATCTCTGAGAGCGATCACGCGACAATTAGTTTCCTCAAGTGGTTTGTCGACGAACAGGTCGAAGAAGAAGCCAATGTAGACGCGGTGATTCAGGATTTGAAACGGATTGGTGACGCGCCACAGGGTTTGTTCATCCTTGACCGTGAACTCGCAGGGCGTAAAGGTGAAACCGAGACTGAAGGCGCAGACGCGACTTAAGTTATAAATGTACATGAGGGTGGAGTATTAATCTCCACCCTCATAATCAAAACTTACAGAACCAGTTCAACCCGCATCACGCCATCTTTTTCCTGCCCGATGAGTTTGAAACCCTGCCGTTCGGTGACACGCAGCATATTGGTGTTGTCGCCGAGGATGTTGCCGTAGATGTGCTTGACACCTTCCTGTTTGCCGATGTCCACCAAACGCCGCAGCATCTCCGAGCCCAAGCCATAACCTTGATAAGCATCACTGACTAAGATGGTAAACTCGGCATCTTCACCCCCGTAGAGTTTAATCAAACGTCCGGCGGCGATAATTTCTTTACTGCCCCGCCGTCCTTGAATTTCGGCAACCAACGCCATTTCGTGGTCATAATCAATGAACGAAATGCGCGACAGCCGTTCGTGTTCGGTACGTTGACTCAGTGCCATTGGATAGAAGTAGCGCAGCATGACGCTACGCTCACTTAAGGTTTCGTGGAAAGCTGCCATCAACGGTTCGTCTTCCGGTCGGATGGGACGAATGGTCGCTTCAGTGCCATTTTTCATCGTCCAACGTTCAACGTACTGTGTCGGATAAGGACGAATCGCCAGTTTAGGCAGTTGATCTTCGGTCACATCTCGATCATACAGTACGACACGAGCATCAAGCGCTAAGATATGATCTGACGAAACGACCAACGGATTAATGTCGATTTCCTTAATCCAACGCTGCTCGGTGACGAGTTGGCTGAATCGTACCAACAACTGCTCCAGCGCATCCATATCCACTGACTTACGTCCACGTACACCTTTGAGCGCTTTGTAGATGGTGGTTTGTTCCATCATGCGCCGTGCCAATGTGGTATTCAGCGGTGGTAATCCTAAAGCACGGTCTTTAAAGACTTCCACCAGAACACCGCCCATACCAAACAACAGCACCGGGCCAAACTGAGGATCAGGACTTGCACCGACAATGAGTTCATAGCCATCGAGTTTAATCATGGGCTGCACCGACACACCCATGAAATCGGCTGCGCTGGCCTTCTCGCTGACCGAGCGGTAAATCTCTTCGAAGGCTGTACGCACCGCACCAGCATCACTCAAGTTCAGCTTAACCCCACCGACATCGCTCTTGTGCGTGATGGTTTCGGAGTTGAGTTTTAGCACGACCGGATAACCGACTTCTTCAGCAGCGGTTACGGCTTCCTCGACTGTTGGGGCGATATACATGGGTATGGTCGGGATGTCGTAAGCAGCTAAGACCTGTTTCGACTCGGTTTCGGTCAAAATAGTTCGACCACTCTGGCGAGTCTGGTGGATCATGGCTTCGACTTTGGCTAAGTTACTGGCCTGTTCGGAGGATGCTTTGGGCATCACGGGCGTTTCGTAAATACCACGCAGGTTGAGGGCATAACGCCACATGTAGTTGAACAATTGGACAGCGGTATCCGGATACGGCAGCGTGGGAATATTGGCCTTGTTGAGTAGGGCTTCCCCTTCCGCAACGACCTGCCCACCCATCCAACTGGCGAGTACAGGCTTGCCTTCAATATGGGCATAAGGTTTGAGTAAGTTGGCGGTTTCGGTTGGGTCGGTCATGGCCTGTGGGGTCAAAATTACCAGTAAGCCATCGCTATTTTCGTCCTGTGCGGCGATGTCCAAAGCCTTCGCATACTTATCCGGGCCAGCGTCACCCAGCACATCAATCGGATTACCATGACTCCATGCGGGCGGCAAGAAACTGCTCAATTTTTCAATGGTTTGAGGAGTAATATCCGCCAATTCGCCGCCACCCCGAATGAGCGCATCAGTCGCCAGCACACCGGGGCCACCGGCATTCGTCAAAATCGTCAAACGCTTGCCGCGTGGACGTGGCTGCTTGGCTAAGGCTTCGACGGTATAAAAAATGTCGCTGATTTTATCGACGCGCAGCACACCCGCCCGACGGAAGGCCATATCCAAGACATCGTCGCTGCCCGCCAGCGAACCGGTATGGGATGCCGCCGCATGAGCCGCCGCTTCGGTACGTCCGGCTTTAATGACGATGATCGGTTTATCACGCGCTACTTCCCGCGCGGCACTAAGGAATGAACGGGCATCACCGACGGTTTCCATATAGACGACGATGCTGGTGGTTTGGGGATCGTCACCGAGATAGCTAATCAGATCACCCCAATTGACATCCAACATCGAACCGATGGAGATAAAGGAACTGAAACCGACATTTTCCTTAAAGCTCCAATCGAGAACTGAGGTGAGCAAAGCGCCGCTCTGGCTGATGAAACCGACGTTGCCCGGTCGGGCCATTGCTCCGGCGAAGGTGGCGTTCAAGCCGCGATGAGGCATCATGACACCCAAGCAGTTCGGGCCAACGATACGCATCTTGCCTTTGGCGGTGGCAAGGATTTGTTGTTCCAGCGCGACACCTTCCGGCCCGATTTCCTTGAAGCCTGCCGAGATAATAATTGCGCCCCGAATACCCAAATCCACACAGTCTTGAATCAAGGACGGCACACTTTTAGAGGGAGTCACGATAACGGCTAAATCCACTTGATCAGGCACATCTCGAATGGACGGATAGGCCTTTACGCCAAGAACGGACGGGCGCTTTGGGTTAACCGGGAACACGGCTCCACCAAAGGGGTTAGTGATCAGATTCCACATGATAGTACGACCAACACTGTTGGTATTTTCAGTCGCACCAATAACGGCCACATTTTTTGGCGCGAAAATTGCATCCAAGCTTTGGAACTGCTGCCGAACTTCATCCTGCGTAACACCGGGTATGTGGGTAGACATGCACGAGCCTCCGTTGCTCATCATTTATCAAAGTGACTTCAGTTTACCTTATTTCAGCCAACAGAGGATAAAAAGTGCGTTAAATCACGACTTTAACAGTCGTTTCTCGTATAGATAGATATGTTGATTTGATTAAGTGAAAGTTGAACATCATGCAGAGAGCAACCGTTATGAAGGTTATACCGCTTGCCGGTGTATTCATCCTATCCACCTTATTGAGCGCTTGCGGCTCAGGAGGAACTATTCTGGGCGTTACACAAGGATCAGGCACTATCAAAACCGAAACACGCCAAGTCAGCGGTATTACAGCCGTGGAGTTGGATACATCCGGTGATTTAAGTGTATCTCAAGGGGATGTTGAGTCGCTGACCATTGAAACCGACGATAACATTTTGCCGCTGTTAACCAGTGATGTAATTGACGGTGTTCTGAAGTTGGCCACCAAACCGGGCAGTGGACTGACACCGAGCAAGTCGATCAAATACACGTTGATGGTAAAAAACATAGCTTCCTTGATAGACAACGGTTCGGGGACAATTACGGCTGGTGATCTAAACCTGTCTAACCCGCTCGGTGTATTCTCGGACGGGTCAGGTAATATTTCACTTGCTAATGTTCAATGTCAGACCGCAACTGTTAGCCTTTCCGGTTCGGGGAACGTGAATATTGCCTCTCTGAAATGCGACAGTGCGGCTACCAGTATCGATGGCTCAGGAGGTGCTTCGATTTCAAGTATTGATACTCCGATTTTTTCTGCCAAATTGAGTGGGAATGGAGCGTTAACGGTCGCGGGCACAACCACTGATCAAACCATCAACATTTCAGGTTCTGGCAGCTTTGATGGCGAAAAACTGACGAGTAAAACAGCAGTGGTGGTAACAGATGGTTCTGGCGGAGCAATTGTGCAAGTCAGTGACACCTTGAATGCAACTATTCACGGCAGTGGTGACATAACATATGTTGGTCATCCGACCGTCACCCAAACAGATGATGGATCAGGAAAGATCATACAGAAATCATAGTCGTTTCGTCTCTATAGGGCTTGCTGACGGCAAGCCCCTATTTACATATGACAACGCAACTATCGTGCTGAACGCAAGCGACCAATAATATGGGTAGCCAACACTAACATTGGTTCAGTCCACGAATATTCTGCACCTACATTATCTAGTTTATTCTTCCAGCGGCGATTGAGTTGTACCGCTTTCCGATACTGCTCGACCGCCTCCGCCGGACGCTTAAGCTGCTCTAGAGACACTGCGTGACCCGCAAAGACATAATCGTCAGCATCCTCATTATCGGTAGCCAGTTTCCACGCGGACTCGGCCTCTTCATAACGTCCCATTTGGAACAAGACGAAAGCGCGATTGTTGTGGCCGAGAAAATCTTCAGGAGCTAAGGCTGAGTACGTCTCAAAATCTTTGAGCGCCTCTTCGATTTTCCCTTGATGATAAAACAACATACCGCGGCTGACATGCGGGAAAGCATGTTCAGGATCAAGCCGAATCGATTCGTTAAAGTCGGCCAGTGCTTCGTCGTTGCGTTCCAAATCGCGGTATAAATTCGCACGGATATTATAGGCTTTGCCATTTTCCGGTTCGAGGCGAATAACGGCGTCATAATCCGCCAGCGCTTCGTCAAACTTTTGCAGTGCCGAGTAAGCATCGCCCCGCGCGGCATAAATCATAGCATTTTCGGGAAGCTGCTTTACCAACTCATTCAGCTTAATAATGGCTTTATCCCATTTGCCAACTGTCAACAGTTCATTGGCTTGAGCTGCCAATGTCTGAAGCTCGGCAGACACACCGTCTTTTAGTTCCACCTGCTGCACCGTATCTTCATCAAATCCGGATTCGTCCTCAGCGGCTGATGTTGGCTGACCAAGATGAGCGGGTTTGCGCTCGCTTTTTGCAGCTGCTGTCTCGGCGAGTTTTGCGAGTTCGGCGACCAAGCTTGAGGTTGAGTCGGCGTCGATAGCAACTGTGCAGTCGGTTACTGAATAAGACTTTAAGTCTGATGGGATTTGCGATTCAGCGTTTTTGTCGATGAGGATCAAAGAAATCGGCATTTTGGCCTTTTTAGCAGTGCGATATTCGCGCTTGCACCATTCGGATTTGAGCGCATCACGACTTACGACGAACACCAGTGCATCGCAGTCATAAATTTGATCTTTCAGTTCTTTTTCCCAACGCTGACCGGGCGTAAGGGTATGCTCAACCCATGCTTCATGTCCGGCTTCATTCAGTAGAGCAGCCAGTTCGTCAGCGCGGGCACGGTCATTTGGGGCGTAACTGATAAACAATTTCATAGCAGTTCCTACATACGTGACTAGACAATATTAAGAAAGGTCTATTCTAGCTGAAAGTCAGCAGACGGGTAGCTTATCTTTATTTGAGGGGCAATGCAGTCTTTACAACTTCGACAGTGCCTCGAACTGTGGCATGTGTTCGCCGGGAAATGGATCGCGCTGCATGATCTTTGCCATGAGATAGACAACGATTACCCGGGCAGTTCCGAGGATGGGTACAATCAGGAAGGCTCCTAAGGCACCGCCGAGCGCTGTTCCGACAATGATGCCGACAATGATGACTGGCAAAGGCAGCGAAACCGCGTCACCCATAATTTTAGGTGCAACCACATTCCATATTATTTGAGAGATAACCAGATTAATCCCCACCACCAGCAGCGCAAAAGTTCCGTTGTTCAAATTTTCAAAAAGCGGTGAGTTTGAGCCTTGAAGCAAGGGAACTAATCCCAGCGGTAGCAGTGCAATGATACCGCCGATTGTGGGAATCAATGAAATCACTGCAACAATAATTGAAATTGGCACCGATCCCGGTACGCCCATCACAAATAATTGAATATAGGTAATGACACCGATGATAACTGCCAAAAGTAACTGTCCCCGAAAAAATCCTTGCCAGACATGAACGATTTTAGTCGCAATCAAGCGAAGTTCACGTTGAAAGGGAGCAGAACCACTGCTCAGGAGATAGTGTTGATAAGCCGGTAATTCTAATAAGACAAGCAGCGACAAAAACAAGCCAAGAAACAAGGTTGAAAAGAAACCGGTGAACGTACCAATCAGCGCAGTAATGACCTGCGTAGCTGTTCCTACAATTTGCCTGACATCCAATGATGGAATATTGTTGATGATCGCTTGACTAGCTGCCGAAGTTGGATCAGCCGCCAACAGCGCCACCTTAATTTGGCTGGCAATCTGGGTAATGTCGATTTGAAATAGACCCAAGACCGAGAGGTTATAGGGCGTTGTAGAGTCCCAGTTTCGAATAGAATCTTGAAATTTACTCAGTTCAGCAGATAAGCCTGTGCCAATAGTGCGCGAAACCTGCGCCACACTTGGCGCAATCACTAAAACCAGCACGAATATCAGCATCAAAATGACCAGAAAGACAATTAATACTGAGCCGGTATAGTTTAAAGGTGTGTATTTAGCTAACATCCGTGAAGGTACAAAAATCAAAAATGACAGTAAAAATGTGATAATCAAAATACTTAGAATCGGCCCTAACAAGGTTAGCGCGTATACAGTCACCACCACTAATGCAACGGTTACAAACTGACGTACCCACGGTGACCAGTTCCATTGTTCTATCTGAGGTTCAGGTGGAGGTATCGGCTGCATAGTCTGCCTCACTGTTCGGGTATCAGCACACGCTGTTATCACACATAGTAAGATAGCGGATTTATGGACAAGCCGCAATCTGGCCTGTAGCTGATTGATCGGTATTCGGTATAATGAACAGAACGAAACGAGGTCAACACCATGCGGAAAATTCTAAGTTTAGGACTGGGGCTGGGGTTAGGTGCGGGACTTGGCGTGCTGCTGGTAACACTGTTTGCGCCGACCTCAGGGGAGCAACTCGTTGCCAATCTGAAAGCGGGTTGGAAAGAAACGATGGCGGCTGCCCGTGTTGCTGCTGCCGAACGGCGCAAAGAATTGGAAGCCGAACTCGCCGCAAAACGACTGAGCGCACCGAGTCCGAAGTAATCGCCGTTCAACTATAGGTTACGAACGTCACTGACAATTCTAGGCCAGCATGTCATAATCGCTGTTTTATACTTAAAGGAGCGATTTATGTACACCGATGGTATCTGGTTTAAAGATGATCAAGGCCGCAGTCTGATTTTACGTGGAGCAAACCTCAGCGGCAGCACTAAAGTTCCCTTCTCTCCCAATGGTGCGACTTACAACCGCGACGGTTTCTATGACCACCGCAACGTATCGTTTGTCGGTCGGCCATTTCCACTCGAACAAGCCGACGAACATTTCCGCCGCTTGCGTGCATGGGGTTTGACGTTCCTACGGTTTCTTATCACGTGGGAGGCGATTGAACACGCTGGTCCCGGTCAATACGACGAAAATTATCTTGATTATCTCTACGCTATCATCAAAAAAGCAGCCGATTACGATATATCAGTCTTCATTGACCCGCACCAAGATGTATGGAGTCGTTGGACAGGCGGCGATGGTGCACCCGGTTGGACGCTGGAAGCAGTGGGTATGGATATTTCCAAAATAGCCGTGACTGGCGCAGCCATCACCCACCAGACGCACGGTGACCCTTTCCCAAGAATGATCTGGCCGACCAATTACGAGAAATTGGGGGCAGGCACGATGTTCACACTCTTTTTTGCAGGCAATGACTTCGCACCGGCCACTAAGATAGACGGAATACCCGCGCAAGAATATCTCCAGAGTCACTACATTAATGCCATTCGACAAGCAGCTTTACGCCTCAAAGACTTACCCAATGTTGTCGGATACGATAGTCTGAACGAACCCGGTGGTGGTTTTATTGGCGCAAATGATCTTTCGAGTCACGGGCTTTCACTGCTGGCTATGGGCGCATCGCCGACTCCATATCAAGCGATGCTGCTCGGCGCAGGCTACCCGCAAGAAGTCGATATTTTACAGATGGGTTTCAACGGCGCTGAAGCGACGGGCAAGCAAACACTCAATGCGCAAGGTGAGCGTGTATGGCGGGATGGCTACGATTGCATATGGAAGCAGAACGGTGTCTGGACAGATGAAGGGGGTTCTCCACGTCTGCTGCGACCTGATTATTTTGCCCACAAGGACGGACGGCAGGTCAACCTAGCAGAAGATTATCTCAAACCGTTCATCAAACGCTTTGCCGCTGCCATCCGCCAAATTCATCCGTCGGCACTCTTGTTTATTGAAGGGGTTCCCGGTGGCGCACATCCCCATTGGAGTGTTGACGACGCTCCGCAAGCCGTCAACGCCACCCATTGGTATGATGTATTGACGCTCGTCAGCAAACAATTCAATCCTGAATTCACTATCGACTGGTCAACCAAGCAACCGGTCACGGGTAAAGAAGCGGTTATTCAAGCATTTACCGACCAACTGAGCCACCTCAAACAAATGAGCAGCGATCAAATGGGTGGCATTCCGACCATCATTGGCGAGTTTGGTATTCCCTTTGATCTGGATGAAAAACGGGCTTATCAATCGGGCGATTTTTCGGTTCATACCCAAGCACTTGATTATTATTATGATGCGATGGATGCTAACCTGCTTAACTGCACGATTTGGAATTATACGCCGGACAATTCTAATGAACGCGGCGATTTGTGGAACGACGAAGACCTCTCAATTTTCAGCAGCGATCAGCAAGACAGCGACGACATTAACGCCGGCGGGCGTGGTTTGCCTGCCATTGTGCGCCCCTACACCCATAAAGCCGCGGGCGAGCCTCTGCGTATGGCTTTCGAGCTGAGCACGAAAACTTTTGAATTCGAGTTTCGGCATGATCCCAATGTGAACGCACCAACCGAAATATTCATACCCGATTACCAATATCCTCAAGGCTGCACAGTCGAAGTCTCGGATGGCACTTATCACATCGAAGGGAACCTGTTACGATTTGAACACACAACCACACAAAAGACTCATTGGGTGCGCATCACACCAAAAACTGCTTAATTGATAAATCATTACTGGCGACCTGATCTCCTATTGGGGTTTCAGGTCGCTATCATTTCGCCTAAACGATTGATTTATTTGGCGGCAGCCTCCAGATCAGCCAGTGAAACTGTGCTCAGCCAACCAAGGTCACGCTGAATCGCCGCACTCACCAGCATCCGATAGACCAATCCCGGTGCAGTCACATCCGGCGTGTTGGTATTAGCAATATCAAACTGCTGGATTTCCTCCGGTGTCGCTTTACGAGTAGCCAGTTTAATGACTACGACGTATTTTCCATTGGAGTTCACAATGTCGATTTGTGGCTCATCAACCCTGCGGTCTTTTAACATCCCGGTTAACGGTCGCTTGATGGCAATACTTACGTAGTCGTTGATACGAGCAGGCAGCACTTCTGCCGCTGCTTTGGCGTCTGCCTCAGTGCTGTATACCAAAGCAACCTCGCCGATTTGTTCACTGTCGCTGGCAACATCGGCAAAAGCTAACAACTGGTAGGCCGGAATGGGCTTATACGTTTTCAACAAATCTTGGAAGTATTTCTTCACCAATTCGGGGGTTGCCCGTTCACCGAGGATTACCGATACAGGCGAAAGTAAACTCATTTGGGCAATGAGTTCACCATCCCAGAAATAGGCTTGCATCAAACTGCCATCCGCGGTGAACGCATCCACAACCGCGCGATACTGCGGCAAATCTGCTAGTGACTGTTCATTGCCTGTCGCTGAATCAATGTGATCTTGCATAACCGTTACATTTGGCGAGCTAATGAGCGTTCCATCTTTGATGATCAGGGGCTGGGAGCGTCCTAGTTCGCCGCCAAAAGGATTGGCGGTATTTCGATCAGCCATGTTGAGCTTCATACCACTGTCACAACCGTCAGCCGGACACCACATCTCTAACCCGTCTTTATCCTGACGGGTATATCCCCGACTGCTAAAGGCAGCACGTACGGCATCCAAGTCGAAGTGGCCTGCCAGTTGTAAAGTTTGCGCCGGTGGTGTGCCATAGGTCATTTCCTGCTCGATTTGAAAGTAGTCAAAGCCCACAAGGGACGGCATGACATCGGAAGTCATCATATAACGTGCGGTTAATGCCGACTGTTGGTTACGCCAAACTCGCCACCATATGTCTACAGGCAGCAACTCAGCATTTTTACCTTTGGCATCGCTCATGGCTTTAAATTCAGCCCAATCTTTCGGCACTTTTGCAGGTGGATAAGCCATCTCAACAGCCTTGCGATCATTGAAGTAAAGCTCGGTTCGGCTCAGGGATGAGTTAGGGATATTTGCCAGCATTTTGAGCAGGGGCTGGCTGTCAAGGCTGTCCTGTGCATTAATCAGTGAGAAGCTCAATAGAGCGAGAACGAGCACAAATAAACTGATGAAATGGAGGCGATGGTTTTTGGACATTGTTTCTCCTTTTCGATAACGAACCTCTATTGGCTAATGGTAGAGGAAATCATTTTTTAGACAATCCGCCATTAGCATGATTAATCGACAACCGATAAGACCATTTTGTTCCTAGAGATGCTCGCGTTACAATCTGCCATCAAGCTAATCGCTAAGGCTAGTAGCACCAATTTAGGAGCAACTCATGGGAACACTGTTTAAAAACGGTACCGTCGTCACTGCGAGTGATATGGTACAAGCTGATGTTTTGGTCGAAGGCGAAAAGGTCACATTGATTGGACAGAACCTCCCCACACAGGGACATGAGGTCATCAACTGCGAAGGCAAATATTTATTACCCGGTGGCATTGATGTGCATACCCACTTGGACTTGCCCTTCGGCGGTACGTTTAGCAACGACGATTTTGATGTCGGGCACAAAGCAGCAGCTTTCGGCGGCACGACCATGCACATCGACTTTGTGAACCAACCGAAAGGCGGCAGCTTGCACGATGGTTTGGTCACATGGCGCGAAAAAGCCAAACCGTCCCAGATTGACTATGGTTTTCATATGATTATCAGCGACCTCCGTGACGACGTGATGGATGAAATTCCATCATTGGTTGATGAAGGAATCACCACCGTAAAATTGTTTATGGCTTACAAGAACGTTTTCCAGATTGACGATAACACGCTGTATAAAGCCATGCAGGTGGCCGCCAAACACGGCATGATCGTGATGGTTCACGCTGAAAATGGCGACGTTGAAGAACAACTACGTTTGCAACTGCTGGCAGAAGGCAAAACGGATCCCATCTGGCATTATTCGTCACGTCCACCGGAAATCGAAGGTGAAGCGACTAACCGCGCTGTGGTGTTAGCCGGTTTAACCGGTTGTCACCTTTATGTGGTACATGTCACCTGCGACCCTGCGATTGATGCTATACGGCGCGGGCGCAAACTGGGTTATCCGGTCATGGGCGAAACCTGCGTTCAATATTTCCATGTCACGCGCGACAAACATCTGGGTGCGCCGGGCTTTGAAGGCGCGAAATATGTTTGCTCACCCCCCGTGCGTAATGAAGAACATCACAAGGCGTTGTGGCAAGCCTTTAAGGACAATACGCTGCAAGCGATCAGCACCGATCACTGCGACTTCTGGTATGAAGGCGGCGTTGGGCCGTGGCAGCAGTGGGCAAAGGATCATAACGGTGGGGATTGGATTGGCTACGAGAAACAAGACCCTAGCTATCGCCGCCCCGGCAAGGAACTCGGTAAGGGTAACTTTGCTAAGATTCCCAACGGAATGCCCGGTATTGAAGACCGCATGATGGTCATGTGGGAACTGGGCGTGAATAGTGGCAAGTTCTCGCCAAGTCGCTTCGTCGAATTGATGAGCACTAATCCAGCCAAGATTTTCGGCTGCTATCCTGAAAAGGGTACGATTGCGGTTGGTACGGATGCCGACATCGTTGTTTGGGATCCTAACCAGAAGCATACGCTCAGCGCCAGCACTCATCATATGCGCTGCGATTATAACGTTTATGAGGGGATGCAAGTCACCGGCGTTCCGCAGCAGGTTTATCTACGCGGCAAACGCATTGTTGACGGCAATATTTGGCTTGGCAAGAACGGCGAGGGGAAATATATCCGTCGTCATCCAAGCGCGCCCGTCCTCTAGTATAACTCACCTCAAAATGAAGGCGATCAGAAATTGATCGCCTTTTGGTTACAGCCCATTATGATGATGTTTGATTTACGCGCTGGTAACGGAGGAAGACGACACCACTCGTGAACCGCCGTGTTTCAATTAGCTTCAAGTTGATGAGCTTGTCCAGCACCGGGAACATGGGCTTGCCACCTCCCAGAACGACAGGATGAACAAGGGGGCGGTACTCATCAATCAAGTCGAGCTCCATAAAACTCGCCGCAAGGCCAGCGCCACAAACCACCATATTTTTACCGGACTGCGCTTTCAACGCCCTGACCTCTTCGGCTATGTTTTCGCTCACCAGCCTCGCATTCTCGCCGACTTGCTGAAGAGTCCTTGAGAACACCACCTTGGGTATGCTCTGCCAGATACGGGCATACTCGATTTCATGGGCAGGTGCTGATGTATTGGTATGGGCAGTTGTCCAATGAGCGGCCATAGTCTCGTATATTCGTCGCCCGTATAACTGGCAATCGAACTCCCTTTCCTGCTCGTTGAAGAACCGATGGAGTTCCTCATCGGGGTTACTCCAGTCGAGTGAACCATTTGAATCTTCGACAAAACCGTCAAGTGACATGTTTAGACAGTAAATAACTTTTCGCATGGCAGCACTCTCCCAGCTATTTAATAAATTCCTTCGATGGAAACGACGCAGTTCTAACCAAGGTAGAAGAAAGCGAAGGATTTTTCAGTATAACACAGATGTTCTATCGGTCAAACGAAGAATACCGTACTGGAGTTCAAAATCTGGTGTCCGGTGAGACGCTTAGCTTTCGATCTAGGCTGCGTGCATCAATTTCAACCCAACCAATTTGCTGCGTAGGGTGAGTAATGTAGTCTAGAATCATCCAAGTTATCAGAACTTCGTACTCAGTATTTCGCCATCTATCCCCTGCCATCTATCAGCTACAAATATGACATTCCCCACTAAAGAAGAAACTTCCTATTCGCTACAGTAAAAGCAGTACATGAAATAGGTGATGAGGTAAATGATGATGACAACTGCACATCAACCATATGATGCGTGGAACGTTGAGGAAAATGAGTTTCCGCGGCATGGAACATTAGATGAGAAACTCAAGTTTCTCCTAAACTATGGCGTTCTTGCCCCATCGCTCCATAACACTCAACCGTGGAAATTTACTGTTCACAATGGGGAAATTCGTATCTTAGCTGACCGAACGAGACACCTGACCGTAGCTGATCCTGATGCCCGTGAGCTTTATATTAGCATCGGCTGTGCCATAGAAAACTTGCTGACAGCCGCTGCGTATTTTGGTCTCAACTCTCATGTTACCTACTTCCCTGATCCCCATGATGAGATTTGGGTTGCAACGCTATCCTTCAAAGACATTGGCGGTACAAGTTCACTGGCAGATCAAGAACTTTTCCATGCGATTGCACTGCGCCACACCAACCGGCAAACTTATGCTAACAAAGCGTTGAATGAACGGGATGTACAGCAGCTTCGAGCCTGTTTGCATGATTCTGGCCTCAAATTACAACTAAATGACGACCCTGAAATCAAGCAGCAAGTTGATTCGTTGGTAATCAGCGCTGATATCACCCAGTTTGCTGATCCTGATTATCGTGATGAGCTTAATAGGTGGATCACACAAGGCGAATTTGGTTATCGCTGGTTGATTGCCCGGGTAGGACAACTTGCAACCACTTATCTGAGCAGCCACCACAAAACGGTTAAGCCCGATGCCGATATTGTATTAAATGCACCGATGCTGGCGCTGCTGAGTACAGATTCAGACAACCGCCTCGCGCAAGTTCAATGCGGACAGACCTTTGAGCGCATGGCGCTGATCGCGACAACGCTCAATATTGGTATTCAACCCCTTTCACAGATTATCCAAGTTGCCCAGCTGCGAGGAGAGCTATCCAAGTTATTTGACAGCGCAGCAGCCTACCCGCAGATGGCTTTCCGTCTTGGCTACACGGACGTGGCGCAAGATGCAGCCTCGCGTAGACCGGTGGAGACAGCACTGAAAGTCTAAGTTCTCCAGTGCATTGATAAATACATCTGTCCTCGCTATGCTAAAGAAGCGACTTTTATGCCGCTTCTTTGATTTCCAAGGACATTTATGGAACCATCTTTGACACCTACCATCGAATTTGACGACTTCATGAAAGTGGATATGCGTGTTGGCACCGTTCTCACATGCAAACCGAATACCAAAGCGAAGAAACCTTCTTATATATTGACTATCGACTTCGGCCCAATCGGTATCAAGAGCAGTTCCGCCCAACTCACACAAAATTACACAGCGGAGTCGCTGGTTGGAAAGCAAGTGGTTGCTGTCGTCAATTTTCCGGTCAAACGTATCGCGGGCATTGCTTCCGAAGTACTCGTCCTCGGCGCATATTCAGCCGGAAAAGATGTCGTCCTGCTTCAGACAACGTTCCCAGTCGAAAACGGTTCCCGTATCGGGTAGTTATTTTTCTCTTGCATTTCGTTTATGTGGCGCTTACGCATTTCCGATACTCTATAAGATATGCTATTCAGGTCATAAAACTCAACCGCACTTTTGACCGCTCATCACCTCTTAACACAATCTGGGCTACAATAGACAGTATAGGGACGATTAGCATCGATTGTTCGTGGTAAAGATGCATGAGGACATAAACAAACCATTATGATGCGTTTTGACCGATTTACAGAACGGGCGCAAGATGCCATTGCGAGAACCTATGAAATCTTGCAGCGCTATGGACACAATCAAGTTGATACCGAGCATATCCTGTTGGCTTTGCTCGAACAGGGTGATGGGGTTATTCCCCAAATCATTGAAAAGTTAGGCATTGATCTGGGTGGAATGCGAGGTCGTCTTGATGAAGTGCTTCGCGCCAGCCCCAAGGCCGCTATTTACGGCGGGGGTAACGGACAATTATTCATGACACCGCGCAGCAAGCGGATTATCGACCTCGCGAATGAGGAAGCTAACCGCCTGCGTGATGACTACATCTCCACCGAGCATATCTTCCTCGCTATATTGAGCGAACGGAATACCGCCGTTAGCAAAATCATGACTGACAACCAGATCACCCGTGACCGCGTTACTGACGCGATCAAGGAGATTCGGGGTGGTCAGCGCGTGACTGATCCGCAGGCTGAAACCCGTTACCGCACACTGGAAAAGTACAGCCGCGATCTGACTCGCATGGCAATGGAAGGCAAGCTTGATCCAGTGATTGGACGAGACTCCGAAATTCTGCGGATGATCCAAATCCTAAGCCGCCGCACCAAGAACAATCCAGTTCTGATTGGTGAGGCCGGTGTGGGTAAGACCGCGATTGTCGAAGGCTTGGCGCAAAAAATTTCCAGCGGGGATGTGCCGGAACTGCTTTACGGCAAGAAGGTGATTTCACTTGATCTGGCAGGTATGCTGGCTGGCAGCCGTTTCCGTGGTGAGTTTGAAGAACGCCTCAAGGCCACGATTGAAGAAGTGCAGCGCTCTGAGGGCGAAATTATTCTCTTCATTGACGAGCTGCATCAAGTTGTGGGCGCAGGTGCAGCACAAGGCGCGCTGGATGCCGGTAACATGATGAAGCCGGCTTTGGCTCGTGGTGAATTGAACGCGATTGGCGCGACCACGTTAGACGAATATCGCCAGTACATCGAGAAGGACAGCGCGTTAGATCGTCGTTTCGCACCGGTCTTTGTCGAGGAGCCGACGGTAGAAGATACGATTGAGATGCTCTACGGTCTGCGTGACCGTTATGAAGCTCACCACAAAGTGACCATATCAGACGCGGCTATTGAGGCAGCAGTGCGTTTGTCGGCGCGTTACATTAGTGACCGGCGTTTGCCCGATAAAGCAATCGACCTATTGGATGAATCAGCCGCGAAACTGCGTGTCGCCCTGTACTCGATGCCCCCGCACTTGAAGGAACTCAAAGAACAAATCGACCACTTGGAGGCCGACGAGGAAGCGGCTGGTTTGGCGCGCGAATATGAACGGGCAGCCGAGTATAAGACGGAACGCAGCCGTATCGAAGAAGTATACGAGCGCGAACGATATATGTGGCAGCAGGAAAACACGCTGGATGAAACGGTAGACGAGGACGACATTGCGCAGGTTATTCATCAGTGGACGGGTATTCCAGTTCACCAGATGTTGGAAACCGAGAGCGAGAAACTCCTGCGAATGGAAGATGTTCTCCACTCGCGGATTATTGGACAATCAGCAGCTGTGACCGCGATTTCGGATGCAATCCGGCGTTCACGCAGCGGCTTGAAAGACCCGAAGCGTCCCATCGGCTCGTTCATCTTCTTGGGATCGAGCGGCGTGGGTAAGACCGAACTGGCGAAGGCACTGGCCGAGTTCATGTTCGATGATGAGGAAGCGCTGGTTCGCGTCGATATGAGCGAGTATCGTGAACAGCATACGGTGAGCCGTTTGTTCGGTGCGCCGCCCGGATACGTAGGCTACGAAGAAGGCGGTCAGCTAACCGAAGCCGTGCGTCGTCGTCCGTATCGGGTTGTGTTGTTCGATGAGATCGAGAAAGCACACCCCGACGTGTGGAATGCCCTGCTCCAAATCTTGGAAGACGGGCGCTTGACGGATGGGCAAGGCCGAACGGTCGATTTCCGTAACACCGTGATTATCATGACCAGCAACCTCGGCACTGAGTTTGCCCGTAAGGGTGGCGTGTTGGGCTTCGTGCAGGGTGGTGACCAACAGTTGGTGGTTGACCATCAGAAGATCGAGAAGGCGATGCGCGATGCGTTCCGACCGGAATTCCTGAACCGTATTGATGAGATCATCATCTTCGCACCGTTGAGCCTATCGGAAGTTGAGCAGATTGTTGACCTGCAAATGCGCGGGATTGTCGAGCGCATGGCAGCCTCCGGTTTGCAAGTGCATTTAACCGAGCCGGCGCGACGCTGGTTGGCCGAGAAGGGTTACGATCAGCAGTTTGGGGCGCGTCCGTTACGCCGCGCACTGCAACGCTTCGTGGAGAACCCGCTGAGCATTCAACTGCTGAAGGGGAGCTTCCACCCCGGCGACCTGATCGTGATTGATGAGGTCAATGGGCAACTGGAGTTCGTGCGTAATCAAGATGCCAGCACCGATTATGTGAACATTCCCCAGAACCAGTATCCGCAGGATCAGTACAACGGGTAAGGAAACCTCCTCTCCCCCTAGCCCCCTCGCTGCGAAGCGGAGAGGGGGAATAAATTCAGTTTTTTAAGAGGCGTGCCTGAAAGGGTGCGCCTCTTTTGTGTCAATTTATTGGCAAAACTTCACAAATTTCTTCATATTCTTTATTTTCACAGTGCATTTTTGGCAATTTTTGCGTCAATTCAGCGGATTGGTCGGCTGGATTTGCGTCAATGACCGTGAGGGTTTGTACGACGACAAGATTGCCAATAGAGAGTTGCAAGAGACAAGTTGCAAGTTGCAAGCTCATTCCTGCGGCGGTGGCGATGGCGATGGCGGCGAAGGAACTCATTTTGAGCCGCCAAGACGCAAAGAACGCCAAGAAATACAGAGAAAAATGCCAGACTTATGATAGTGGTCACATGGTAAGTGATGAAGCCATTGTAAGATTATGTTCGATGATGAACCAATGAGTAACTAAAGTGTGATAGATGTCCTCTTTGGAAAAAGAGGGGGTACGGCGAGTGTAACGACCAATCCATTGGCGCAGGTTGTTGTACCAGCGTTCTTGGTGGTTGGTTTGGCCGCTGCCTTTGGGAACGGGATGGTGTTGAGCAGAGGGCACAATCAGCGGATAGACATTGAATTCATCGGTGAAAACAGGACAATCGCGGTAGGCATCAGGGATAGCTTGCCAAAGTTTACGAGCGGTGGTTTCGGACCGATCGCCAATGACAAAGGCTATGATTTGACGGGTGCGCCGACATTGGGCGGTCCATAGTCAGCGCTTGAACCATTTCTCGCTGACAAAGGACACCAATTCGTCCATTTCCAACACATCGTCGGCTTGAGCCGACAGTAAGCTCTCGACCAAGCTGGGCAAGGAGGCAACCCGTTATTTCAACCAGCGCAACACCGTGCTGCGCCACGGCCCAAAAACCCGTTGCAAGCCGCGCAAACTCATGCGTTCGCGATACGCCTTCAAAACAGTCGCTTTTTGTTCAGGTGTATACCGTACTTTCGGTGTCAACACGCGGCAGGCTCCACACGCTTTGCACTTGTACTGCGCACTCCCGCATTTATTGTGTCCATTGCGTATAATAGCTTCACTGCCACATGATCGACATGAGTAGGTGATAGTCTCTTCGATCATGCGGCAGATTTTTATCCACCATCACTTACTTTGCAACCACTACCGAAATTATTGTAGCACAAATGTTTGATGAAAGGGTGACCAAAATGTAACTCTTTCGAAGGCCATTTACTAACCATTTTGAGGGAGAAACAAGAACGCAAATAATGTGATTTGGTTAAAGAATGGTTTGGACGATAATCCCCTGATGTTAAGCCGTTGTAGGGGCTGGCGCGAGCAAAATCGTCAGCAAATTTTGCTTAATCTGATGACGACCCTTATGGAACTGCCGTATTCGGATTTAAACGTTTTGACAGGGTGACCAATTCCTTGACATTGATAGGTTTGATGACGACGAAATCTGATAGTTCTAGCACCGTTTCAGTCGTCATCTGGGGATTGGCCGTGGCAACAATGATGTGTTTGGGACGATGATCAGGTCGTGTTTGGAGCGTTAGCAGCACATCTCTGCCGTTGAGAATAGGCATATCCAGATCAAGAATCATGAGATGAAATGACTGCACTGCCATTTTTTCCAGTCCCTCTCGACCATTAGCCGCGCTGGTGACGGCATAACCGGCCATTTGCAGCATCAGTTCAAAGATATTGCGATTATCGGCTGAATCATCGACGACCAATGCGCGGGCAGAAGAATTTTGTTGGCTGCTCAAGGTTCGTGTCCTAAGGTATGATTTTATATTTTAAGTATAAAATTAAAGTGATGTTTTCTCCCTTAATGTTTGTAATGAAAATTGGATTGAGCACGTTGACGTTGCGCTAAAGCCAATACGGCGGTTTATTCAAGCCGTTGGAAAAGCGATTACCACTGAGAACATGTTACAGTATCGAGCTTGACAGCTTCTTCCCAGAATGATTTGAGTTAGGGGAATGCGCTTACAGGATGAGTTGGTGGTTTTCGTGATAAAGTGCTTGACTAATTGAAGAGCGTATCGGGCAGCCAAATAAGAAGAGCCGTTCTCAACGAGAACGGCTCTTCTGTTACATTTACACAACAGGATTTCCCAGTTTCTTAATTAGTGTAAGAAACTGTTCACAAAGTCGAGGACATTTTGTCTGTCCATGCGGAATACACCGCCCGTTCCCGCGCAGTTACCATTGATGCCGAAAGAGGTTACCCCAGCTATGACGTTCGAATCGCCCAAGAAATTCGGCCCACCCGAGTCACCAAAGCAAGTGCCGCCGGTGGAGTGGTTATTTGAAAGCAAAAGCGAAAAATCACCGGTAAAGCCGGGAGTATTAATTTGGATAAGACGAGGATGCGCGACCATGCGTATTTTTTGCGATACGACGAAAACAGGATTGATTTGTTGAAGGCCGTAGCCAACAGAGGTAAAGGTTGTATCCTGTAAGCCTCGTCGTATCTTTAGACTGTCAAGTTGATTGACCTTTGGCAGAACACCATATTGATTTTGCGGCAAGATAATGCCGGGTGATTTGAGTATAACCACACCTACATCATGCACAACAAATGAAGCAGTTTCGTAGAGTGGATGTGCTGCCCATGATACCGCTTCTACGCTGTTCGGGCCGGCAAATGGATAATTATTGTTCCCCGTTTGGACGTTTGATTCGGTGAAGACTCGCATACCTGTGAACGGGGCATCCGGGAAAGCATTTGTACAATGTCCGGCAGTTAAGACAACAGTCGGTGATAACAACGTGGCGCTGCAACGAAAAGCAGGTTGTCCTCCGACTTCCATCAGCAAGAGAACCACCGCCGGATGACCGTTTCCATCAAGTTCACCGTCGGTGACTGCGGCTGCGCTGCCAATCGTCATCAAAAGAAAAGTAAGTGTGGTTAGAAGAACAAAAAGCCTGAAAGTGTTGCGCTTAATCATATTTTTTTACCTTCATAATTTCAGCTTACGGACTATACGTGCAAAATTTCCTTAATATACTGTAACACAAGCAGCATGTCGCAGCAAAAATTTGGGCAATTGACGCACGATATTTGAAGCGTTATGATTTGAGCAGTCGCGAAAGCGATTCCCAATGAGGCTTGGGTTATACCGCTGCGGTTGATAGCTTCTACCCACAATATTTGCGTCGGGTAGAGGCTTTTTTGTTGTAAAAGGACAAGTGTATGTGGGCAAGGGTGAATGGCTCTGAACATCGGGCGTTTGGGCTAATATTGGTCAAGTGGATTGTGCTAGGAAGCATTGTCGGTGTACTTTCCGGCACGGCGTCGGCCATTTTCTTGGTGACACTCAATTGGGCTACGGCGGTGCGCGTGGCGAATCCTTATCTGTTGTTTTTGCTACCTGCGGCGGGATTGGTTATCGGTTGGAGTTATTACCGTATCGGCGGAAGCGCCGTGCGGGGAAACAACCTCGTGATTGAGCAGGTGCATCTGAACAAAGACCCTATTCCTCTGCGAATGGCTCCAATGGTGTTGATCGGGACGGTGCTTACACATTTGTTTGGCGGTTCGGCAGGACGTGAAGGCACAGCGATACAAATGGGCAGCAGTTTGGCCGATTGGTTGAGCCGTGTGCTGCGAATACAGGGCGAAGACCGGCGTTTGCTGGTTCTGGCAGGAATCAGTGGTGGATTTGGTTCAGTTTTTGGCACACCGATTGCCGGATTCGTGTTTGCGCTGGAAGCACCGGCAATGGGACGCATCCGTTACGATGGGGTCATTCCCTGTTTGACAGCGGCATTAGTTGGTGATCTGGTGACGCGCGCGTGGGGAGTCAGCCACTCACATTATCCAGCGCTGGCGGAAATCGGGATTAGTCCGCTCCTGCTGCTGGCAGTGGTTTTGGCGGGAGTCGGTTTTGGTTGGGTGGCACTACTGTTTGTCGAATTGGTGGAATGGGTCAAGTACATGAGTCGCCGGTACATCGGCTATCCGCCGGTTCGCTTGGCAGCGGGTGCTGTTGTGGTCATTGCTATGACCCTGATACTGCGCAATCAAGATTATTTGGGGTTAAGCCTGCCACTGATTCAGAACACGATGAACGGCACAGGCGTCGAACCGCTGGCATTTTTGCTGAAAGTCATTTTCACGGCTGTGACGCTGGGCATTGGGTTTGTCGGTGGCGAGGTTACGCCGCTGTTCGTGATGGGGGCAACCGCTGGTTATAGTTTCGGGCGGCTGCTGGGTGTTGATCCGGCGTTTATGGCGGCGATAGGGTTTGTGGCGGTATTCGCAGGTGCCACCAATACCCCGTTGGCTTGTACCATCATGGCAGTCGAGTTGTTCGGTGGCGGCAGCATTTTGTATGTGGGCTTGGCCTGTTTTGTGGCTTATATGGCTTCGGGACATCGCGGCATTTACGGTACACAGCGCATCGCGACCCCAAAAACGGCGACAGGTGTGCTGCCTGATGAAAGTGTTGAAGCCTTCACCAAACGACGGTCAGGGGAAAGTTAAGGTTTTCATACCATCTAAAGACCTTTTTCCCATAAGCAATTATGGCAAGTTAGGTTATTGTCTATCCATAGTCATTCGACTATTGCTTTACTGTTCATCAACGAGAATGAGTCGTATGTTACGTATCAAAATGAATAATCACAACAAGACGATTTTGCTGATATTGGCGCTGCTCACGCTAGTGATGATCATGCCAACCACGGCGCAGGATGTTCCACCGCCAGTGGTCAGGTTGGAAGTGAATCCGGCAGCGGCAAATGTCGGCGATACCGTAACCGTATCGGTGCGGCTGGAAAATGTGACTCAACTCTATGGCTTGCAAGTCACCTGCCAAGTTGATCCGACAGTGCTGGTGGGTTTGACCCGTGTTGAGGGCGATGCCTTCACCAGTGCTAACGGCTTCTATGTTGACCAAGGGATGAAATCCGATGGAAAATGGTTAATCGCGGCGACACGATTACAGCCGAATCCAGCATTCGACGGGAATGGCACGGCCTTCGCGTTCCAATATGCTGTGCAAAATGCTGTAAACACGACGCTCAATTGTACGGCTCTGGGTGTAGATAGTAAGAGTATGCCCTTGCCAATTACATTGGTGAATGGCACACCTACAATTGGTGTTGGTGTTGAGCCGACAGCGGCTTCGCCAACCGAGATTATCCCAACTGTTGAAGCGCCCACAGCGACCGAAATTGCCCCAACCGAAATCCAACCGACCGAAGCTGCGCCCACAGCAGAGGCAACCGAGTCAGCCGGTTTGAACAGCGTTATCCAAGGGGTGATTGTGAATCAGTTCGCGACGGATAGCAGCGGTTTGACTGTCCAGTTGACGGCGGATGGCAGTCTCATCCAGCAAAGTGTAACCGACGCTGGGGGGTTGTTCTCATTCGCGGACATTGCGCCGGGGAGCTATGTGCTGCTGGTGAGCGCGCCGGAACATCTAGCGCTGGTTTACACTGTCACTGTGAACGGTGATGGTGCGGTCGTTGATCTGGGTACACAAACCTTTGTGACTGGCGATACCGATAATAACCAGACGATTGATCTGGCGGACGCGGCGTTGGTTAGTGCCAACTTTGATTCGGCTGTGCCGCCCGCTCCTGAAGGCGCGGACTTAAACCACGATGGTCAAATTAACGTGAGCGATCTGGTGCTGATTGGTGTGAATTTCGGGCTGGTCGGGCCGATTCAGGCTAACTAGCGTCAATTATCGTAGGGAAAAGGAACGTCTTTTCCCTACTCCCCTAAATTGCCCACATTCCAAATGCGAATGGTGTGATCATCCGAACCAGACGCGAGCAGGTTGCCCTTGGGTGACCATGCTAATGTCTCAACCTGTGCAGTATGACCCGTGAGTGTCATGATAAGTTTGCCATCCGGCTGTTGGAGGTATACGGTGTCGTTACCGGCTGATGCGAGATAGCGACCATCCGCTGACCAAGCCAATGTTTGCTCTCCTTTGACATAATTCTTGAGGGTGAACTTATCCCCGTCTACCTGCCACAGATTTTTCCCGCCTGCCAGCCACTTGCCATCGGGTGACCAGTGCATCACATCCACATTGCCTTGGCTTTCGAGTTGGGCGATTTGTTGACCATCAACGCTATACACCCAGACCAAACCGCTCTCATTGCCAATGACCCAGCGCTGACTATCCGGTGACCAAGCAAATCCCCATGCGGGTGGGCAGTGGGCGCAGCTTTCGTGGCTGAAAACCAATGTGCCATCAGCTTTCCATTCGGCGTAATCAGTTGCACCCCCAACCAGATATTGTCCATCCGGTGACCACGCCAGATTATAAAATTTGCCGCCGCTGAATTGTGTGGTCATGCTGTGGAGCAGCTTGCCATCGTTATCCCACAACTGCACCGTGTTTTCTTGCGGTGAGGCCACTGAACCTGAAGCGAGGATTTTGCCATCGGGCGACCATGCGAGCGCAAACACAATACCTGATTGTGAGTCGATGGTCAGCAGCCCGCCATCGGCTTGCCAGAGTTTGATAGTCTGGTCAAATGAACCTGAGGCAAGCGTTGTTCCATCAGGCGACCATGCTAATGCAGTTACGGGCTGTGTGTGGTCGAAGAGAGGGGGCGGTGCTTGACCGTCCGGCTGCCATAAACGAACACTGCTGTCGTCTGAAGTGAAACTGCCTGCGCTGGAGGCTAGGACGCTGCTATCCGGTGACCATGCCAACTGAGTGACCGCGCTCGTATGACCTTTCAGTACAATAGAGGGTATGGTGGGCATCGTTGGCGTTTGCAAGTTGACCGGATGCGCTGTGGTAAAGCTCAAACTGAAGGCAGCGAGAGTGCTAATCAGCAGAGTTTTCAAACAGATGTATTTCATCGTTTACCCCAATGTAATGGCATTCATTTAGATATACACCTATCCAATCTATTCGGTTCCATTGTGCGAAGCGGCAGCTTTGCGTTATCTTCTTCGTAACCAACAATCGTATTAGCGTAAGGAAATAATATGCGTTCTGACCTTGACAGGCTGATGGCCGAACGGGATTTGCAAGCCATTGTAGTGGCCGGCGGTGAGTTCCAGAATACCTACCGCGCTTATCTTTCGAATGGCGTGGATACTCACGGTGGTATAACGATTAAGAAGCGCGGCAGCGCTCCGGTATTGATTGTCAGCGTGATGGAAATCGAAGAAGCGGCGAAGAGCGGCTTGCAGGTCATGACGTACGATGACTTTCAATGGGATGAAATCGTCGCTAAGGCCGAGGGCGACCAGAATAAGATGCAGATTGGCCTTTGGGGCAATATCTTTGAAAAGTTTGCGATTCCAGCCGGCAAAATCGGAATATACGGAACGGGCGAAATTGGCGCTTGGGTCGAGCGCTCACGGCTGCTGGCGGGTGCTTTCCCGCAGTATCAACTGGTAGGAGAGATTGGCAAGACGATATTTGACGAAGCCTTTTTGACCAAAGATGCTGATGAAATAAAAGTTATCCGCGAAGTGGCGGCTAAGACCAGCGCCGTTCTGCAAGCGACGTGGGATTTTATCAGCAGCCATAGGGCGGAAGGGGATACGGTCGTCAAGGCTGATGGTACGCCGTTGACGATTGGTGATGTAAAGCGCTTTGTGCGGCGTGAACTGCTTGACCGTGAACTCGAAGACACCGATATGATTTTCGCACAGGGGCGTGACGGCGGCTTTCCGCACAGCCGAGGTGATGCCAAGATGGCGCTCAAGTTGGGACAGCCGATTGTGTTTGATTTGTTCCCACGTGAATTAGGCGGTGGTTATCACCATGATTCGACACGGACATGGTCAATCGGTTATGCGACGGATGAAGTGCGCGATATTTATAATCAAGTGATGCAAGCCTTCCAGATTGCGGTGAACACTTATGCCGAACCGGGACAGCCAACACATACCATGCAAGAAGCCGTGCTGGATTATTTCGAAGCCAACGGGCATCCGACGCGCCGCAGTCAACCGGGCAGCAGCATCGGCTACTCGCACAGTTTGGGTCATGGTGTTGGCTTGAATATTCATGAGCGCCCGTCGATAAGCCACCGTGAACCGGATGATATTTTCCAGCGCGGTAACTTCATCACCATCGAGCCGGGGTTGTATTATCCCGATAAAGGTATCGGAATGCGGATTGAGGACTCGTTCATTATTGACGAGGCTGGCAAGCTAATTTCGATTACCGACTTTCACAAAGAATTAGTGCTGCCCTTGAAGGGATAACGCTCTTTACGCAACTTATTTGGCAGCGCAATATGGGTTGAAAAGGACTGCGCCTTAAGCTTCCGCTCATTATTGAGGTGGCTTTTAGGAGTAATGGCTAAATAAAACTGGCGTTGAAATCCACATGCTGAAGCTTTGCAGTATGATGAATGTTTACCAACGGTCTAAACCTTCTGAGGAATTTTAAGGGTACATGATTCCGCCTGATGAAATAAAGCCGCACCAGACCTCGCAGCCTAATCCACTTAACACGGTAGGCAGCGAGATGGCAGTGCTTATTCGTGATTTTGATTGGTCAAAAACAGCGCTTGGCCCTCGCGAGTCATGGCCTCAAAGTTTACGCACAACGGTCAGCATTATACTGGACTCGTTTTTTGGGATGTATATCGCGTGGGGTGATGATTACATTCAATTGTATAACGATGGCTTTCGCCCGATTCTGGGTTCAACCAAGCACCCTCAGGCACTTGGAAAGAGCAGCCGGGAAACATTTGCCGAAAGCTGGCACATGATTGAACCCTTGTTTCAAAATGTGATGAAAGGGCAGTCAACAGGTTCGGTGGATTGGATGGTGCCGCTTAACCGTCATGGGTATTTGGAAGAATGTTACTTCACCTATTCCTACAGCCCAATACGAGAAGATAGTGGTGACATCGGCGGCATTCTCGTCGTTGTGACCGAGACGACCGACCGCGTGTTGAGTGAACGCCGCTTGCGGACATTACGCGAGATGGGGACGCACGTCCAAGAAAAATTGACAGTGAAATCAACTTTACGTGCGGCTGTTGAAACCTTGAAGGACAATCCTTTTGATATTGCCTTTGCCCTTTTATATGTCCTCGAAACAGGGCAGTTTGAGCTTGTCAACCAAACTGACTTAAATGGTTTGGCCGCGCCACCGTTCATTGCTTATGACGATCAAAGCCAATGGCCGCTCAAAAAAGTGGTTGAAACCAATCAGCCGTTTATTATGGAGGATGTCGAAAGTCGTTTTGGGGTATTTTCGGCTGGCGCTTGGCCGGAACCAATTACAAAAGCGATTGCCATGCCAATCGTGCTCGTTGGACAGGAACAGGTCTACGCCGTTTTTATTTGTGGGATTAGTCCCCGCCGCGCGTTGGATGAAACGTATCAAGCTTTCCTGACGATGGTTGCACGGCAAATGACCAGTGCCGCCACAAATGCCCACGCTTATGAGTCCGAACGACAGCAAGTTAATGCGATGGCGACCTTCCAAAATGTCCTCGCTAGCATTACCGACCCATTATATGCGCTTGACCCGGATTGGAATTTCGTCTATGTGAACAAACGCTTGCAAGATACGTGGCATAAAAGTCGTGAAGAGTTGATCGGCAAGAATTTGCGCGATGTTTTTCCGCCTAAAACGATTATCTTAAAGCAATTATACGACTTGTTGGAGCTGGCCGCCGCTGAGCAGCGTCCGGTCACGCGTGAATTGTACTCCGAGGCCACACGGGTTTGGTGGGTGTTTAGCATTTATCCCGCTCAATCGGGTTTAGCGGTTTATCTGCAAGATATAACGGGGCGCAAAGAAGCGGAGGCTATGCGAGAACGGTTGGAGTTGGTACTTGACCATCTCGACGGTGGTTTCTTTATTCTTGACCGGCAAAAGCGATTTATCTACCTCAATCACGATTCGGCTGAGTTGGCCTACCGCGTAACGGGTAAGATGGAAGACCAGTTGATCGGAATGACGCTTGAAGAAAGCATGTCTGGAATTTTTCATCCCCATTTTTATGACGAATTAAACCGCTCGATACAGTTTCAGAAACCGACTATTTTTGAAGTGTACGTCGAGTTGTTTAGTATGTGGATGGAATATCGCATTTACCCCTCATTAGATGATGTGGCTGTTTTTACGCGGGACATAACCCATCACAAACAGGAAGAAGCAGAACGCGCTCATCTCGACGCTGAATTGGAGATAGAACGGCAGCGATTTGCGAATATCCTCGCGACTGTTCCGGGTGTTATCTGGGAAAACGAGCATATTGATGAGCAGGAGGAGATGAAGCTGGTATTCATCAGCGCATATGTCGAGACGATGTTGGGCTACACCGTTGAAGAAGCGCTAGCTGAACCCCATTTCTGGGCGAAAATTTTTCACCCACAAGATGCCGAAAAGACCACCGAAGCGTTTAATAAAGTGCGGAAGAGTCGTGGTTCAGGAGTGATTAACTTCCGCGCAGTGCACAAAAGTGGTCGCGTCATTGATGTTCAAGCTTTGATGATTACGATTCTGCAAGATGATAAACCCGTTGGCAAACGGGGTGTCATGATGGACGTGACGGAGCGGCAGCGGTTGATAAATGCGCAGGCACGTTACGCGACGATGCTGCGCCGCTCTAACGAAGAGTTGCAGCAGTTTGCCTATGTCGCTTCGCACGATTTACAAGAACCGCTGCGCATGGTGACGAGCTATTTACAACTGCTCGAAAGCCGATACAGCGAAAAGTTGGATGATGATGCGCATGAATTCATCGCTTTTGCTGTCGATGGTGCTGCCCGTATGAAGGCACTGATCAATGACCTGCTGGTTTATTCACGGGTTGATGGTGCTGAAAAAGATTTCGAGGAATTTAACGTACAGTTGTCGCTCAACAAAGCATTGTCTGATCTGGCATTGAAAATCGAAGACAGTCATGCCGTCATTACTTATGATCCGATGCCCTCAGTCAAAGCCGACCGTGTCCAGATCACGCAGCTTTTCCAGAACTTAATCAGTAATGCACTAAAATTTCAGCGTGGGGAGAACGTGCCGCAGGTTCATATTGGTGTCGAGCGTCAAGAAACCGAATGGCAGTTCAGCGTGCGTGATAATGGCATCGGCATCGGGCCACAATATGTATCTCGTATTTTTGTTATTTTCCAGCGGCTGAATCGAAAAGACGAATATCCCGGTACAGGCATCGGCCTAGCGATTTGTAAGAAAGTGGTCGAACGTCATGGTGGACGCATATGGGTTGAATCGAAACTAGGCGAAGGAACAACTTTTTACTTTACGATTCCGGCTTAATGCGAAACCACTGTTGCAAGCTGAAGAAAGTTAGTCTTGCAGATCAACAGGATTATCGCTGGCCCAACAACCAGTTGACGGCTTTCTGGCGGTCATTGTTAAAGAAACGATATTTGACATCTTCTAACCCTACGACTTGGACAATAGTTCCTGCGATGCTGAGAACCGTTTGGGCGTGTTTGCCCATGAGCACCGCAACCCGTGTATTGGTATCGTCCAGCTCATAATCTTGTCGCCAAGCGTACAGCCTTCGAGCAACATAAACTGCGCCGGGAATATGCTGGCGAATATCAAGCAGCAGCAGTTCCCTTATGCCTTGCTGGGGCGGATCATTGAGCATGATGCGGTCGAAATGGCGCATCCACTCGTCCACAGCGGCGGGCGATTTTTCTAGGAAAATAAATTCGCGAATACCCGAGTCCAGTTTTTGGTAGGCACAACGTGCGCCAATTGGATTCATGTGCGCGTTCATTTCTTGTGTAAGAGGTATGTTATTAGGATTCACATCATAACATTTTCCCTCCTACAAGACGAATAAATTATGTTAAGAGTTGTCCGGTGGTCACATCCCAGCGCTGGGTGCCGTTTTCACTGCTGACCGTTTCGACAGTGGTGGCATCCAGAAACCGCACTAGATGTATGATCGACATGGGTCCTTCGAAACGATACGTCGGCAGCCTGTCAGAAAAATTTGCGGGCAGATTCGTTAAGTCCCAGACACGTAAGGCGCGAATTCCGATGACCAGATAACGTCCATCAGGACTGAGTGCGATTTGCGAAGTCTCTTGACCTGTCAGCGTTTCAGCATTCACCGATGTTTGCGCGCCGCTTTGACGGTCATAAATTGTGACACAGGCTGGCTTTCCGGCACTGCCTGCATAACCGGCTCCAGTGAACACTGTCAGGTAATGACCGTCAGCGCTGGCGACGTAGTTGACCGGCGGTCTACAGACAGATGGGTTACTGATGGCGGCCAGATTAGCGCCAGTATTGATGTCGTAGATATTTAAGTATCCGGCATTACCGGCAAAGATAATCAGGACTTGGTTGTGTACCGTGTCCCATTCATAACGGCGCATACTCCTACCCGCAGGATCATGCCTGAAGAGGAATACCGGTTGCTTGATAGTTTCACTCATAAAGAAAGTTCCAGTGATGCTCTTGATGATAAACTGCTGCCGTGAGGGACTCCAAAGTTGGACGAAGAAGGGATCACGTCGGGTATGGAATATCTGCGCTCCGGTGGTGATGTCGTAAATGTTGGTGAATCGCGCCCAAGAATTTTCTAATGGCTGCACGATGTCATTGGCAAAAAAGTAGCGGCAGTTCAAACCCCAGTACAAAGCATAGGGATAGAAGTCGAGTACTTTATCTTCCAATATTCGGATTACTGTACCCGTTGATAAATCACTTAACCGAAGTTGCTCATTCTGCACAGATATGGCGAGATTCGGATTATAGTGCGGTGAATCGGTGTAGGGACAAGTCGTTGGTGGATACACTTCGGTATAGGCCAGAGTGGTGAATGTAAACGAGAACCCGAATACAAAAGCCAATGCTATGAATATCGCCAGAAATTTTTTCATGCTCGCCTCACTATGCCTACACCTTTATGCATAACGATAAGTCGAACCATGCGGCGAAAATCGACGCCAAGCATACGTTCGGCCTCTGTTTGTGCTGTCCAGAGCTTCTACCCGGTATACTGAAATTAAGCACAACCGGTTCATGTAGGCAAAAGGCAGTGTGATGTTTAGACCTATATTCTGTCTGATAGTGGGGATGGTTAGCGCAATACTCATCACGATCACAGGTTCACGGCTCGCTGCAGGCGATTCGCCCTATGAACTGCAACCCATTGCTGATGGACTAACTTTTCCGACTGCGATTGTGCAGCCACCGCAAGAAAATGACCGGTTGTTTATCGCCGACTTAGCGGGAACAATCTGGATTTGGAAACAGGGCAGTTTGCAGCCAACGCCCTTTCTGGATTTAAGCAAATCGATTTCGCCCTCAGCCAACGGCGCGGGTTTGCATAACCTCGTCTTTCATCCTGATTATCAGCAAAACGGCTTCTTTTACGTGGTGTATACGCTGCCAGACCGCGACGAAATTCTCGTACGCTATCAAGTCCGCAAAGACAATCCGGATATTGCCGATCCCGACAGCGCTTTTATCGTCATGAAAATTCAACATCTGACCGAGTTTCATTACGGTGGGCAGTTGGCCTTCGGCCCGGATGGCGATTTGTATTGGAGCATGGGCGATGGTGCCTACAAGAAAAGTCCGGCACAAAATTGGCACTCTTACTTGGGCAGCATTTTGCGTTTGGATGTCGATCATGGAGAGCCGTATTCGATTCCCGCCGGAAACGCGACGATTGTTGATCCGACTGCCAAGCCGGAAATATGGGCGAAAGGACTTCGCAACCCGTGGCGTTTTAGCTTCGACAGCTTAACCGGCGATCTTTATGTTCCTGATGTTGGGGAAGCCAGCGTCGAAGAAATCAACGTGCTGCCTGCGAATAGCAATGGCGGAACCAACTTCGGTTGGAGTTTGTTTGAAGGTACAACGCCCTTCAAAGGTACGGATAAAACTGGTCTGACTTTTCCGGTCGTGATATACGGACATGATGATGGCAACTGCTCGATTATCGGCGGATATGTGTATCGTGGTTCGGCGCTGTCAGCGTTGGCAGGGAAGTATATCTTTGGTGATTATTGCAGCGGATGGTTATGGTCAACTTACCAAAAGACACCCAATCGCTGGTACACCGCCCAACTCATGTTGACCAATCAGCACATCACAACCTTCGGGCAAGATAACGCGGGTGAAATTTATGTTGGGGCCGTGGGGAGAGCGTATAAGTTGGTGGCTGCAAACTGAGGTGATTATTTTTTAAGCAGCCAATCAATGGCTTTTTGTTCAGCGTCAAAAAACAACTCAACTTTGACCTGTTCCAGTGTGAAAACGTTGACGCCATCTTTGATGAGTCTGATATACGGTTGTTGATAATTTGGGAATGGTTTAAGGAGGAGTGCAATATAAACCTGATATTTGTTGATGTCGTCGTATTGTTTGCGCCAGTCGCGCCCCTGTTGCAACGTATAGAGCAGGGGAAGCGTGCCGGATTTCCGCATATCGAGCAGCATTCGTACCCGTTCATCAGCCGCAGCCGGTGACGCTGCCTTGAGATAACTTTGCCACTCGTACCATTCATCAACAGCACGGTTGCTCGCTTCCACGAAGAAAAACTTCCAGATGCCATTATTGAGGTCTTTAAACTGGCAGTATTTTGATTGGGGTTGGGATAAATTCATTGCTGAGTGGTCACGGTCGTATGCTTGAAATCAACAGGTTCGAATTACTAGACAAAAATTATATCACCATTCACCTATTTTAAGTCTGTTTTTCTCATCAGTTCCTACGTGTTTAAGATCATCCATGTGCTATAATATATTTGTGAATGAACTCACAATATCCAATTGAGAAAGAAGTTAAAGTTAGCTATGGCTGAACCACTAGGATCATCGGCTAACCCGCTGCGGGTTGCCATTATCGGTTCCGGGCCATCCGGATTTTACGCTGCGGCTCATCTGCAATCACAAGATGACCTGACCGTTGAGATTGATATGTTTGACCGTTTGCCCACCCCTTACGGCTTGGTGCGCGGCGGTGTAGCCCCTGACCACCAAAAGATCAAGAGCGTCACCAAAGCTTATGACCGGATTGCTGCCCATCCGGACTTCCGTTTTTACGGAAACGTTTCATTTGGCAAGGATATGTCCCATGCTGAATTCTTGAATTACTATCACGCCATCATTTATGCAGTTGGCGCACAAACCGACCGCCATATGGGCATCCCCGGCGAGAACCTTCCCGGCAGCCATCCTGCCACTGAATTCGTAGCATGGTATAACGCGCATCCCGACTTTGCTGATCATAAGTTCGACTTGACACAAGAGAACGTCGCGGTGATCGGCCTCGGTAACGTGGCAATGGATGTCATCCGCATTCTGGCGCGAACCCCCGACGAACTGACCGAAACAGATATTGCCGATTACGCGCTCGATCAGCTTAAACACAGCAGCGTAAAGAGTATTTACGTGTTGGGGCGGCGTGGGCCGGCACAATCCGCCTTCACCAACCCTGAAATTAAGGAACTGGGTGAGTTGGACGACGCCAGCGTAATCGTCGCTCAAAATGAAGTCATTCTTGACCCCGTGAGCCGCCAATACATAGACTCTGGTGTGGATCGCGTTGCCAGCAAAAACGTGGAAATTTTGAAGGGATTTGCCGCTCAGGGTGATACGGGCAAGCCGCGCAAGATTATCATGCGCTTCTGTGTCTCACCGGTTGAAATCATCGGCACCGACAAAGTTGAAGCCATTAAGCTGGTCAAGAATGAGTTGGTTCCAAATGATAAAGGTGATTTGAAGCCCAAACCGACTGACGAGTTCGAAACCATTCCTGTAGGCTTGGTTTTCCGCTCGGTTGGGTACAAAGGGCAGGCTGTTCCTGACGTGCCATTTGACGACAAGAGCGGCACCATTCCCAACCATTTGGGACGTGTGCTGACCGCGCCCAAAACGGGCGAACAGGTCATTGGTGAATATGCTGTGGGTTGGATTAAGCGCGGCCCCAGCGGCATCATCGGCACGAACAAGCCCGACTCGGTTGAAACCGTTAACAGTCTGCTTGATGATTTGCGGGCGGGTAAACTGCTTGCACCTGCAACACCAGATCGTGACAAGATGGAAGCGCTCCTCAATGAACGCGGCATTCAATACGTCACCTTCGAGGACTGGCATTATCTGGATACAGTTGAGCAGGAACGCGGTGAGTTCCGCAGCGCTCCACGCCTGAAGTTCAGCCGTGTAGATGAAATGCTGAAGGCCATTAAAGAACGCAAGAGCGCCACCCAAGAAATGCAAGCGGCAGCCGCTGCTACACCGCCACCTTTGCCAGCGGACTAAACTTGACTGATGATCACTACAACGCCCGACCTTCCATCGGGCGTTGTTTTTTTTGTGATGATTTAGGGACGGTCATCCCATGCGATGTTTTTGTTTTTGTCCTCGATATAGTTGTACAGCTTGATGGTATCCGGCACACGTAAGCTGTCGGTTGACTCATAAAAGTGGTGCATCCCATCGAAGTCACTGTTGGGTGCGAGTGACCATTTGGCGGCTTCATCCAGCAGTTTACGATCTCTGCCGTTGACCAGTGCTTCTTGTTTTTCCATATCTCCCCAACTGTCGCCGGACAGCATCTCGTACTTGTTGAGGGCTGCCAGATCACGGGGCAGATCATAGCGCACCACCCACTCGCCCCGTACATGAGGTTCGAAGCCAAATTGTAAGCCGCTGGCCTCGTCGGAACGAATCATCTGCCATGCCCTGCCGCCGGTGATGAACTCATCATTGGACATATCATGCTTAAGCAAATCGGGGTCTTCCATCACCCAACGGTCACCGTTCCAATACTCAGTCACCCAATGGTCTTGATAGTGCGAGTCTTCGAGGTAAGTGGCGAAGCCGCAGCGCGTCCGTGCCGGTATGCCTTGATGCCGCAGCATGGATGTCAACAGCACGGCAAAGTGTCGGCAGTCGATAATCAGTTTTTCAGATTTGGGACGGGCTTCGGTCAGTGGGCGGTTATCGTGTCCCATGACCAGTGCCAGTGATTTGGCAACCGAGCGCGACTCATACTCGTGCGTACGGCCTTTGAGCCATTCAGGGTTATACTTCCGTACTTTCCAAACGTGAATATAAACATTCTGTATCACTTGGTGCAGCCCCGGTAAATCACGGGGCAGGTCATCAAACAAGTAACCGTAGCTGCCGGGATCGGTAATCGTGCTCTGGCTGATATAAACGTCTGGTGATGTGGGCATCGGCTGGCGTCCTCTCTTCTATTTGACTGGACGCACAGTATGCCATTGAATTAGGGTGCAAAGTCCCCCAATCTGTGGCGCGTTGGTGGGCTTTGCGTTACACTATTCTTCATTGAGATAAGCATTTTAATGCTGTGTTTTAAAATAGCTTTTTCGCCCTTTTCTCCCTCAATTTCCGATTTTATGCGACATCAGTTGCATCCATAACCGCGATCCAACGGCGTACAATTTTTTCAAGTGATGCTTTCTTTTTCTGAATATCATCCATACTGTAAAAGTGTGCCATCCGACGGTCGACATAATCCCCATCAAGCAAGCCGCTGTCATCGTTAATGAGGATGCCGTTCGGAAAAACCATAAACACATGATCTTTAACGTGCGGCGTGAAAACTGCCATATCCCCTTTGTAATAAAAGTTGGGCGCATTCCATTTAATGCCTTCGGTGATGCGGTTGTCGGTCTTCAGGATAATCTCGCGGACGGCTTGGATTTCAGCCTTAAATGGATGTTCAAACTGGCTCATAAACTCACTGACGTAAGCCGAGTCATTATAGGTTTTGGGATTAGGTTTCTTAGACGCCATTGCTGAACTCCTATTCAGGTAAAATAGACTTAATCTCAGTTTAGATCAGCCTCACCACCTGTGTCTTGTAAATTTTGGCGGCCTTTATGATTGAAATCAATTACAGTTTTAACCCAACGGTTTCCAACGCCGACATGAATCGGTTGTTTGCGGCAGCATGGGAAAACCACCACGACACCGATTTTGCACCGGTTTTAAGCCGCAGCCTCGTTTATGTCTGTGCATATGATGGTGACATCTTGGTTGGTTTCGTTAATGTGGCATGGGACGGTGGTATACATGCTTTCTTGCTCGATACGACGGTTCATTTGGCTTATCAACGTCAGGGGATAGGTGTTCGACTCGTGCAAGACGCAGCGTCGGCAGCGAGAACGAAGGGTATACACTGGCTGCATGTCGATTATGAACCACACTTGCACAGCTTTTACAATCAGTGTGGTTTTCAGCCGACGTTGGCTGGCCTAATGCGCTTGAACGGATAACTTGATGGCGACTTTCCACGACCTGATGACTCAACTGGCTAGTCTCGACTCCGCCGAACGTGAGTCCGCGCGTGCTGAACTCCTGCGAATGGATGAGGATGTGATGGATTTACTGGTGGCGGAGTTTTACGCCGGAATGCCGGAAAAACTCGCGATCAGCCTGATCGAAATCATCGGCGAAATTGGCGGTTACGAAGCGCTCAATCTGCTAGGTGATGTCTACTACAGCCGCGACACACGTCCTGCGCTCAAAGCCGCTGCCCGCATCGCACTTCTCCGCAATGCTGATAACCTCGACCCGCAGCAGGTCGCACATTTGAAAGAGGCTTGATTGTGATTGATTGTGCCGCTTTAATCATCCAATATGAGGTGCGAGATAGCCCCTTAATACCGCTTTCATCTCGCCAATCATCTGTGTATTTTGCTGACTGTGATGCTCCACCATAACCGGAACAAAAGCCTTGTACAGTCGTATAATCACATTAGCCATGAGTTCGCATTTTTCCGGCGGGATATTCGGGTTGCGCGCGCTTATCAAATCCGCAAATCGTCCAATAATCCCCTCGTGCAGTTGGTGACCCATTGCCGCTAGATCAGCCGAAGTGTCGTCACCAAAAAACAATACACTGAAACCCGGTTTGTTTTCATCGAAGGTGATCATCGAATCGACCAAAATATTGATAAGTACATCTAAGGACATGTGAATGTTGTCCGCTGAAAATGTGCTGTCCCAAAATTGTTGCAGTTCATGCGTATATTGCTTAGCCAGTGCATCCGCTATGGCCTCTTTGTTCGGGAAAAATTGATAGAGCGAACCGGGGGAAATCCCCGCGCGATCAGCAATCGCGTTGGTTGTCGTGCCGACATATCCAGCTTCGGCAAACACCATACCTGCCGCTTCTAAAATCGCTGCTTGGCGTTGTAATCCGCGCTGCTGCCGCCGCGCCCCACGTCGATTTTCATTGTCTGTCATAAACCCTCTTGACAATACGAGTAATTACTCGTAAAGTTTATTTACGAGTCTTAATTCGTAAATTCAGTATAGCATAAGTCAGATTTGGAAGCGACCTCTCATGTTAATGGACACAGGTTTATTGGAGGAATTAGGAAATGGTTGATAATTGGACGACTGAATCGATGCCCGACTTAACAGGCAAAACAGCTATTGTGACCGGCGCGAACAGCGGCCTTGGTTACGAAACAGCGCTGGCACTAGCCGCTAAAGGCGCACGCGTTATCGTCGCCAGCCGTGACGCCTCTAAAGGTCAGGTGGCAGTCAAACAGATTGAAGCCACTCGCCCTAAAGGATCAGTCATCTTTATGCCGCTTGATCTCGCCGATCTGACTGCGATCCGACAGTTCGCTACTCAATTCGCCGGTCAGTTTAAGTCGCTCGACTTGCTCATTAATAACGCTGGTGTTATGCACTTGCCTTATCGTACTACAGCCGACGGTTTCGAGATGCAGTTTGGGACTAATCACCTCGGTCATTTCGCCCTCACCGGACTGCTGCTGCCCGTTCTATTACGTACATCCAAAGCACGTGTCGTCACCGTCAGCAGCGGCTTACACCGTTCTGGTCATATCAACTTTGACGACCTGAACGCCAAATCAAACTATAGCGAATTCAGAGCCTACAGCCAGAGCAAGCTGGCGAATCTCCTGTTTACTTATGAGTTACAGCGCCAGTTCGAAGCGCATCAAAGTGACGTCATTGCGGTTGCGGCTCATCCCGGTTACTCCGCTACCAATTTGCAGTTCGGCGCCGCTCGGATGTACGGTTCAGTGCTGCGGGAACGCGTGATGCAAGTTGCCAACTCACTGTTTGCGCAAAGCGCGGCGATGGGTGCACTTCCTACTTTGTTTGCGGCTGTCTCACCGACCGTTCATGGTGGAGACTACATCGGGCCAAAGGGCTTTCAGGAAATGCGTGGTTATCCGGCAGTCGTCAAATCCAACGCCGAATCCTACGATGTCAATGTCGCCCGCCGCTTGTGGTTAGTATCTGAGCAGCTAACTGGAGTTCAATACGAACCACTGTTTCAGCAGCAGCTCGCCGCTGCCCATGCCTGATAGTTGACAAAGGTTGGAAAATCGCCTAATCTGAAATTGCGAACGCACACCTTTTACCCAAGGCGTGCGTTTTATTTTGCCAAAAAACCGTCCTCAAAATTCGGGGGCGGTTTTATATTTCCCATTGAAAGGAAAAGGAGCAGCGGATTATGGACGATCAAGCATTCTTACGAGCCTTTGAAGATGGTACATTAACGCCAGCCGAATTTTCACATCGCGGACATATCCGTATGGCATGGCTCTACTTGCGGGCATACGGTTGGGACGATGGCCTTACACGCATTCGCGAGGGGATTCAAAAATTCGCTGGCCGTTTAGGTGCTTCCAATAAATATCACGAAACCATCACCGTTTTTTGGGCGCGTGTTGTTCATCACATGATAAGTGATCAACCGCAAATTGGCAGCTTTGAGGAATTTTTAGCGATCTTCCCTCAAATCCTCGACAGCCGCCTTATCCAGCAGCATTACAGTGCTAATCTGCTGCGCTCACCTTTAGCCCGTCAGCAGTGGGTGGAGCCGGATTTGCTGCTGCTGCCCGTGTTGTAAATAAAGACCTTTTCGTTGGAGGGGTGTGATCTCCCTCCAACTGTTGCTAATACCGATTTTGCTAATTTGGAACGAGGGTTTGGACTCCATCTGCCGAGTCCACTACCCAACCTTCAACTGCGGCGGGCGTTCGCACGCGCCACCAGATCAACCCATCCGCGTTTTGCGGTCCTTCAAGTACTATGACAATCGTTCCGTTCCCAATCGTCCCCAACCGCGCGAAGCTGCGTCCCGGCCCGCTGCGGATATTCAGCACATCATTATCAGTGGTTTGAACCCGCACTTGCATCCCGACGGCGATACTACCGCTTCCATTGGCTGGAGCTGCGGGCTGTGTCGGCGGCACAGCAGGTGGATTAATGTGCCCCCAAGATGTGAATGGGCCAGTGCTGACAGGTTCGGAGTCGCTAACCCAGATTAGGCGAGCGCTTGCACCCAATGGGCTGTTCCAAGTCGAGATAGCGTTAAAGCCGCCGTTCACCTGCCGTGTTTGAACAAAATACAGTGTTGTCCCGCGTGATTTTGGATCCGCACCACCGCTCGCGACCGAGAAAATAAACCCATCCGTCGTTCCCAATAGGCCGTTGATGTAATCAGCCGGTGTGTTGTTAATGATGCCGCTGAGTCCGCCGCTTCGTTCCAAGACCTGTAACGTTTGGGTCTGCGGACCTTCACCATTTCCATCAATCCGTGTTACCACCACCCGTTCACCCCCTTGAATAAACCTCGGATTGTAGATACGTGGTAAGGATGTCACGATATATCGCTGCCCCAAAGCTGGATCAAACACTTGCAGCGTATTGTTTGACGGAAAGTCCGTCATCTCCATCCGGTTTTCTGGAAAATTGTCGTCCGAGATGGTGCTGATGACTTCATTCGTCAGTGTGAAAGTATCGGTATCAGGGGTGATATAAGCATTATTAGGGGAAATGGTGTTGCTGTCTCTGTTCCACGTATAGGCTGGATAAGTCGGAGAACCATCCGTGCCCAACGGAATCATCAGAAACGTAATTTGTTTGCTGCGGTTATAGGCCACCACAGGGATGAAATATACGCCAGTATCCCCGAGTCCAGCCGCAATCGGATCATTTTGCTTAAGTGAACTGGCCGAAAAAGTCACAATGTCGATCACAACTAACGTCCACGGGATGCCTACATTGGCATAGCTAAAGGCAAAGGTGCTGTCACCTTCGCTGAAGTTAAGCGGCCCGCCGCTGAAGTCGAAGCTGGTGCTGGCGTTTTGTGGCACATCAAAAGTGTAGATATTTTTGTTCGTCGTCAAATCAAAAATGTAAACTTGGTTGGTGCTTGAACTGGTTGCCCCATAAGCAACAAGCAAGCCGTCTGCCGACACCGCAGCGTGTTGAGAATAAGCACCGCTAATGTCATTGGGCAGTTGAAACTGTTGCAGCGTCGTGCCGCTTGAGTCGACTTTCGTCATGCGCCCGATTTCTGCCTCGTACAGCCACGCTGTCCACGATGAACCAGCGGCTTGCACGGGCATAACCCATAAACCAGTGATGATAAGTGCAAAAATAAAAAATAACCGTTTGTGCATGAGCGCTCCCCTCAAGATGTAATGTGTATCTCAATCATAATCGGATTTCGCGGTTAGAGCCTAAAGAGAAAAGTAGACAAAGAATAGGCAGCACTAATCCTAGAAATTGATCTGTCTTTTTGGATATGAACCTCATCCAGCCTTTGCGTGTAACATGGTAGCAATGACCACCAAAGGATATGGATAATGTTGTTGAAACGCCTCTTGTTAGTATCTGTTTTATTGCTCTGTTTATGTATTGCCGCTGTCTCTGCGCAGGATGCTTCACCTGAAGCGACTCCCGTAGCCACCGCTGAAGCGACTGCTGAGGCCACTGTTGCGGCTGTCACCGAATCGACAGCCGAAGCTACTGCTGAGGCCACCGCTGCGGTACGTTTCGATGTGCCGGGGAACTATGCGGTTCGCCAACCGGTCTTAAATTTGACGCGTCAGTATATCGTGCATGTGCCGGCTAAATACTTCGAGATGAAAGCGCCTGTGCCACTGCTGCTGGTCTTACATGGTGCGGGTGGAACAGGGCAAGGGATGCAAAGTTTTTCGGGCTTTGATGCCATTTCTGATAAAGAAGGATTCATCGTCGCTTATCCCGATGCCATCAACACCGCGTGGAATGATAATCGTGGTGACCAGTTAAGTTCTATTGATGACGTAGGTTATCTTGAACATATCATCGACTCAGTCGCTGAGAAAGCCAATATTGATCTCAATCGAGTTTACGCCGCCGGTTATTCACGCGGTGGCATGATGTCTTACCGTTTGGGCTGCGTCCTGCCCACCAAATTCGCGGCGGTTGCCTCTGTAGCTTCGACCTTCCCCATGTATCTCTTATTGGAATGTCAGAATGCGCCGCCTAAAGCGGTCATGATCATTCAAGGAACGGATGATCCCATTGTTCCTTGGATGGGTATCCAGACTGCATATTTTTCGGCAGCCGAAAGTCTTCGCTTTTGGGGACAGCACAACCGCTGCGCCGTTTTGGGGCCGATAAAAGAGTCGGTTGATTTAAGCCCACTTGATGGAACACGTTTGCTCATACAGGAAGGCAGCAAATGTAAACAACCGGTAGTCCTCTACAGCGTCTTTCATGGTGGTCACACATGGCCCGGACATCCGGTTCGTGCATCGTTTGATCTGGGCTTGACCAGCTTGGACTTCGATGCTGCCGCAGTCATTTGGGATTTCTTTAAGGGGCAATCGCTCGAAGCAGAAGCGAGTTAACCTGCTTTAATCGAGGTTGAATCGCCTATAGGGAAGCGTCTTAACCCTGTTCCAGTTTTCTCCCACTTCCCAAATGTCATCGTGAACATCTTACTCCCGTGTTACAATCCATCCAGCATTAACATGGGAGTATTACGCAATGGGCGAGTGGATGATTTACGGCGCGACCGGCTATACCGGAACATTAGTTGCCGAAGAAGCTGTCAGACGTGGACATAAACCGCTTTTGGTAGGGCGTTCTGCCGTCAAGCTGCGACCCTTAGCCGAACGTTTAGGTTTGGATTATGCCGTAGTTGGCCTAGACGATGCCGATGCTCTGGCCAAGGCCGTTGGCACAGTCGAACTGGTTTATCATGCTGCTGGCCCATTTGTGCATACCAGCGAACCCATGCTCCGCGCCTGTCTGCAAGAAGGTACACATTATCTGGACATCAGCGGCGAAGTGCCGGTTTATCAACACGCTTTTAGCCTCGATGAAGCCGCGCGCGAAAAAGGCATCGCCATTATTCCCGGTGTCGGTTTTGACGTCATTCCCAGCGATTGTCTGGTCAAATATGTCGCCAATCAACTGCCAGATGCGACACATTTAGAAGTCGCGGTTGATGCATTAGCGTTGGGCGATGGGGCGGGTGCCGGTTTAAGTGCCGGAACCGTCAAATCCATGATTGAACTCCTGCCCACCATTGGTACGTTACAGCGACGTAATACCAAGTTGGTGCAAACCCCAACCGGAGCAGGCTTGAAAAAGGTGCGCTTCCCACGTGGAACAAAAACCGTCATGCCGACTTCATGGGGTGATATTGAGATGAGCTACCACACAACCGGCATTCCCAATGTCACCGTTTATCTCAGCCTTCCGCCATTCCTGATGTATTCATCTCGTCTATTTAGTCCACTGTTCTTAAACCTTTTGAGGCTTAAGTCCGTTCGGGAGTTTGCCTCTCGTCAGGTTGATCGGATGCTGTTGGGGCCGAGTGAGCACACCCGCGAACATGGACGTTCCGCCGTTTATGTCATGGTACGCAACGGCATAGGTGAAACCCGCGAGGCATGGCTGGAAACCCTCGAAGGCTATCAATTCACCATGATTTCGGGCGTTCGTGTGGTCGAACGCGTCTTGGATGGGGACTACAATGGCGCTTTATCGCCGTCTAATGCCTTTGGCGCCGATTTTGTCCTCAGCATCGAAGGCACAACCCGCTACGACCAACTGCCAAATTAAATCTTAAAAGGTGTGGAATTTGCCGCTAAGAACACCTTTGTGTTCTCGCCTTGCTTGGCGCACTTGGCAATTTTGGTTTAGATCAGGCTGTCGGCATGACACGTCATGACCGGTGGCATTTCGTTTGACTTCTCAATCCCCCTGCTTTAGCCTTTGCTCGGTACTCGGTACTCGGTACTCGGTACTCGGTACTCGGTACTCGGTACTCAATTCAGCACGCGCCGCAGCGTCGCCTCATCCACATTCCCGCCGCTGATGACCACCACCGTCTTGCGATCATCGAGCGGGATCACACCGCTCAACAGCGCTGCTACCCCCACCGATCCACCGCCTTCTACAATCCAACCGGCATTGACCATCATCCAATGCATCGCGTTAGCGATTTGTTCTTCCGTCACCAACTCACAGCGGTCAACCACCTGCTTCGAAAGTTCAAACGTGATCGAACCCACCTCGATTTCGCCCGAAAGCGCCTCTGCCAGCGTTTCCCAAATCTGTGGCAGTTGAATACCGTTCAGCCAGTTATAGAGTGCTGGAGCATGAAACGCGTTCACCCCCACCACCTCAATTGCCGGACTATGATTTTTGATTGCCAATCCCACGCCGGAAATGAGTCCGCAGCCGCTGGCAGGCACAATTACCCGTTCCACATCCGGCAGTTCATCCACAATTTCCAACCCGATTGTTCCCGCGCCGGCAATCACGTGAGCGTCGTTGTATGGTGAAACAAAGGTAAGCCCTTCATCGCGTTCTAAGCGTCGGCCTTCCAATTCGGTTTCGTCGTAGTTCGTTCCGAATAAAACAGCTTCCGCCCCGAACCGCCTCACATTGTTTACTTTGCGCTTAGGCGTGTGCATGGGCATCAAAATTTTGGCGGGTAAATTCAGCAGCCGTGCCGCATAGGCTACCCCTTGAGCATGATTACCTGATGAAGCCGTCACAATCCCGCGCGCACGCGCCGCCTCATCCAGCAGCAGCATCGCGTTCAGCGCCCCTCGTATCTTGAATGAGTGTGTGAGGTTGGCGTTCTCCAGTTTCAGCCACACATTTGGCCCAATCTGCGGCATATACTCAAAGGGTGTTGGGTGTAGATATTGCTTCAGTCGCTCACGGGCAGCAAAAATATCAGCAGCATTAACCATGTCTCAGCCTCTTTGCATGAATCTCTGTGTTCTCTGTGTCTCGGTGGTTAAATCAGGTTTTTCCCACTTGTGCCAACAAATAACCCCGCTGACTTTGATGTTCTTCTGCGTAGGGAGCGCGTTCGCTAATCAACTTGAGCGTAAACCCTGCCGCTTCCAGATAGCCGCACATTTCCCTCACTTCAAAGAACGCGAAATCCAACGAGACCGGCTGCTCAAAGAACTCGTCAAAATGGCGTACTTCGTCACCAATATGAAACGTCAGCAGCAGCCAACCATCGGGGTGCAGCACTCGACGAAACTCCCTTAAAACGCCGGTCACATCCGCTCGTGGGATATGAATAATCGAGTAGAAAGCGGTAATACCCGCGAGTTCATCATCTTTAAATGGCAGCCTGCGCATATCCGCCTGCTCGAAACGCTGTTTGGGATTTAGCCGTCGTGCCTGTTCCACCATATTGGGCGATAGATCAACCCCCATCGCATCCGCGCCTTGTTCGTGTATATAACGGGCAATCTGCCCCGGCCCGCAGCCAATATCGCAAACTGTTCCTTGCGCTTTGACCATTTCAGCAAACATCGCTAATAAATGACGGTCAAATGGTTTGTAATCTAACTCGTTGATGAAACGAGTGGCGTATTGTTCGGCAACCCGGTCATAACCGATTTGGGTATCATCCGTCAAGTTCACAACTCCCTCAGTGCGGTTACAAATGCTGTATCGTATATCTCCCGCACCACTACATCCAACACCTGCGGCGAGTCTCCATCTGTAGTGACCGTTGCCAGTCCCACAAGCTGCCCGTCCACCTGATAACTGTAGACAACACGGTCAATTTGCCGCCACCAGCGTCGTAAAATCGCGCGGGCAGTTTCTTTATCGCTCAAACTGCGCTCCTGTAAAAGAAGGCCTATCGCTGCATCCAAATCGCTTGGATGATAAAAACGTAGTCCCTCTGCCGGTGCTTGAGTGCTGCGTTTCCACTCGTTGCGTAACATACGCATCGGCCACTCGTCCCAATAACGGCCTTCGTAATGCAGCATATTTTGTAAGCGTCCCTCATAGTGGAAGCCTACACGCTCGTAAACTCGTAGGCCACCTTCATTGAAATCATAAACACCCAGATAGACTTTATCCAACCGCAGCACATCGAAGGCATAACCCAACAATAACCGCACCGCTTCTGTGCCATAACCTTGCCCGCGCTGCTCGCTGCTCACCATCCAAACACTCAGTTCAGCATGTCGGTTGCGGAGGTCAATCTGTTGAAGGCTGCACGCGCCCACGAATGGAGCATTTTCACCGGTTGTCTCAATAGCGAAGTAGCGCAAATTGGCACCGGGATTGGCGATAATTTCCTCCCAAAACGCTTGTACCTGAACGTCTGTTAGGGGAGGGCTGTCCCCATCTGTGATAAGCTGCAAATCAAGGTCGGTGTAAGCCAACTGAATCGCCTCAAGATCACTGCTCTGCAAGGGGCGGAGTTTAATGAGTTGTCCGGTTAAGTTAAGTGTCATAATGGTATGGATTATAGGAGGTTTCAAATCGCAAATATAAATCTGTGGCTAATCATCTATCAAAAATAAATTTTCTGCGAGTCTGATCTTGTTAGATTGATAGATCAGTGACGTGCCTTGATGGTAACTTGAATACCCTGTTTGGCACGCAGCGTAACCAGCGGATCGAGCGCAACCTTCTGTTCGGGAATAAGCTCGATTTGATAACGCTGAACAATCGTCGCCAAAATGAGCGTGGCTTCCATCAAGGCAAAACTCTGCCCGACACAAATTCGAGGTCCGCCGCCAAACGGGAAATACGCAAAGCGAGGAATATCTTTTTCCCATCCGTCAGTGAAACGTTCAGGGCGGAATTGCTCTGGATCATTGAAATAACGCGGGTCACGGTGCATCACGTATGGGCTTGTGACAACCACATTCCCCTGTTCCAGCCTATAACCAGCAACCTCAACAGGTGCAATTGCTTCACGCGTAATCACCCACACAGGGGGATATAGACGGAGCGCTTCACGGATGACCATTGCCGTATAAGGCAATTGTGCCACATCTTGTAAAGTGGGGTTTCGACCACCTAAAACGGTGGTAACTTCTGTCAATAACTGTGCCCATGCGTCAGGATGCTGCCCCAAAAGATACCACGTCCATGTGAGCGTATTTGCCGTAGTTTCATGACCCGCGACAAAGAGCGAAATGACCTCATCCCGAACTTGCTGGATACTCATACCGCTGCCATCATCATCGATTGCCAGAAGCAGCATCGAAAGTAAATCGCCTTTGTCCTCGCCAGTGGCAAGGCGCTGATGAATAATCTTCGCGATAATCTGGTCGAGCGCGGCAAGTGCCTGCTGTTCGCGGCGATTTTGCGGAGTCGGCAGCCAATCGGGCAGATGAATAAGCGAACGGAAATAACGGATAACACCATCTTGCAAAATGGTCATTGAATGACCAACCGTTTCCGCATCTCCGGCAACCTCCGCGTTAAACAGTGTTTGAGCGACGATACCCAGCGTAATGTTCATCATCTCTTGGTCGATGGCATACACTTGTCCCTCACACCACTGGTTCATGACTCTCAAAGTGTGTTCAACCATAATCTCTGCATAGGCTTCAATTCGTTTATGATGAAAAGCGGGCTGCGCCAGTCGTCGCTCTCGTCGATGCAGTTCGCCGTCACTAGCAAGCAGGCCTTGCCCCATAAATTTTCCAAACGCCTGCTTCACAGGGCGTGTCTTATAAAATTTATCGGCTTGTTCCACGAATACAGTATGAATGTCATCAGGATGATTGAGAAAATAAATATGACGCAAACCCGTATGGAAATGAACCGTATCTCCATAAGTTTGCGCCATATCAATTAAGAAGCCTAAACGGTCATGCTGCTGCCGTAGGGTCGAGCGGATAGCCTGAACAAAGTTGGTATCCGGTCCCGGCGGATAGTGGTTGGTCATGATCCCCAACGCTCAATCAATACTTGTGCCGAACCCACCACATCGTACCAGCAAGGATACCGTTCCTCGCCATAATAAATATGCGGAGGAGCCAACTCGGTCACGATAAAACCTAGACGCCGATAATGACGCAGCATTCCGGCTGAGGCCGTGCCACACACGCGCATATAACCATGTGCTTGTGCTTCTAACCAAGAAAAGCCAAGCATTCCTGCAAAGTAACGGTTTTCTTTCTGCGCCCAGTCATGGGCGACAGTGTAGCGACCAATATCCACAACCTCTCCCTGTGGTTCAAGTTTGAGGCCGAAGGCTTCTTCAGTTGGCAATAAGTAGCCCTTTTTAGGAAGGACAATCCTTCCGGTGGCAATGGGTTGATCGTCCTCCCAACCAATAATCTGTAAAGCCCGTTCGTCATGACTATCACGCTCAAGACCCTCAGGAAAGTCATTCGGTTTGGCACTGCCACGTTCAATCAGTGCCTGATAACGCAGGCGATAAGCTGCTTCTTTCTCGGTCGTGGTTTGCGCCACCGCAAAACGCACGGGAGCAGCCTTTGCAACCAATCCTTTGGAAAGTGTCTCTAATGCTGATAGTGCTTGATCAAGTTTATCTGCTGTGATGTCGCTCATGGTAATCTTGAGTGGATTAACTAACCACCGGCGACGACCGCGTTCCCCGCAATGATGATGACTGATTTTGGTAAGATTTTATCGCTGCGTTTACCTTCTCCGGTAAAAGAACTCCGCAGCACAAGATTGGCGTGTCCGAATTGGTAATCGGTGTTGTTTAGTGTGAATGGGGTAGCACTGGATTCAGTAAACTCGCTGATGCCTGTCGCAATACCGGTATCCGGTGACTGGACATTAATAACGGTTTGCCAGCGTTCGTTAGCGGTCGCAATCGCTGTGCCAGCCGCAAACGTGTTCGGGTCTTTGAAATCCCCTTTAGGCATGTCGTTGTAGTAAATAGTGGTTGAACCAGCGGCATCAAGCACGAAAAGGGTTTCAATGACTGAACGCGCCGTCAAATTCGCTGTCGAGGCATAAGTAAAACGCGCCGTGGCTTCGCTGTGGTTGGCTGGATCGGTGAACATCTGATCATCAGGAACACCGTTGATTCGCGTGAGGTATCCATAACTGTTAAATGCTAAACCGTTTTGATCGATTTTTCCGATGATTTCGATAGCGTTTTGCCCTGCTGGGGGAATTCCCACTTCTTGTGGTGTGGCAGCATGAGTGGTCTGTGTATTAAATGCTAGGACCGCGGCAATGATAGCAACAACGATGAATAAAGGAATCCAAAAACGGGCACTAAATCTATTTTGCGCAGACATGGCTATTCCTCGATTCAAACAAATAAATTATGGCGAAAAACACAGGCGCAGGAACGAAAGTTTGATTGGCATATTGCGAATAAATCCCGTAATTGATGTCGATCAACTATGTGTCAAAGATGCCAGTGAAGTAATTTCTAGTATAGTACGTTTTGGGGACTTCGCAAATGACATTAAAGAGGAAAATAAAGACACAAAGCGGTTTGATTTAGGGAGACGATATAACCGTCTCGTTAATAATCGCTTAGCTGCTTTTAGCCCGTAGCACCCATACCACTCATGTGGTTGCGGAAGTTTGCATCCCAGTTAGATGATTGCATTTGGTTCGAGAAGTACGATTCTAGGCTGTTACGCAGTTGTGTACAAGCTGGGTCTTCCCCTGTGACGACTGGGGCAATAAGCAGAATTGTTGCAGGAGCCAGTGTCGGATTTGCCGCCGCCCCTGACATGTCAGCAGTGGCTTCCATCGAAGGAGCCATCATCGTCGATGTATCAAAGAGTGGGCTGTACTGCCCATAGACATAGTTGCTAAGGGTTACATCAGTCGGCGTATAGCCGAAGTACCGCTGAGCCAAACCAGCCAACAATATAGTGGTCGAATCGCAGTTCGCAGTGCCTTGTGACATTGTTGTATCAGTCGATCCGGTTGAACCGGATGCATCTGGAGTAGCGGTTGCATCTTGTGCAGCCGCCGGAATAACCAACGCTAAGGCCAATGCTCCCATCAAAAGAGGTAGCGCCAATTTCTTGAGGCCGTACATACTAATCTCCTCCAACTCATTATTTGACTTTCCGACGCTGTTCGTCAACGAACAGAAGTCAGTTTAGGTCTGGAAAATGCAGCCCCGATAAGCCATATGGTCGGAATCCGATTAGACTATCTATTAGGATGAAAATAGGTAAATCTGCTAGTGTTATTAAAACGGTCAATGCTTATGAGGCGATAGACAATCCGACTAAGATAAACCGTTGATTAAAGTATTGAAATAGGTCGGTAAACGAAGATTGCTTGGCAAGTTTGTTTGCAGTCCTAATCATCAATTGGTGGCTATAGCCGTTGGGATAAAGATTGTACGGATTATGTCAAGAGAGCTTTTGAGGGTTCACTTCGAACTCAAATTGTATAAGAAACTTGGTATAGTCTGGTTTGATTCTTCACGATTCCCCCGTTATAATTATCCGCCGAGTACCCATGTGTGCGGAGACATAACTATGAATTCAAATGGACAAGGGCTGGAAGAGACTGAATTGACGAATGAGTCTTCAGTAAGCGAACCAGCGCAGCCGGAAGCATCGAGTGAACTGACTCAAGCTGAAACTGCGCCACAGCAGACTGATGCTGCACCGGTTGATGAACCTTCCGCCACAGGAGAGACCTCGTCGGAAAGCGCGGATGCATCCGCACCGGCGGAAGGCGATTGGCTGGCTCAAGATACGTCTGACCTGAAGGGACCCAAGCGCGGCGATATCATTGATGGTGTCGTCACAGCGACATCACCAACCGCGGTGTACGTCGATGTTGGAGCCAAAGGCGAGGGCGTCATCCCCGGTCGAGAACTCGAACGCATGAACCGCGAAACACTTGATTTGCTTAAACCCGGCGCGAGCATCACCGTTTATGTAATTAATCCTCATTCACAGGATGGTGGGCCGCTGCTCTCGCTCAACCGTGCCTTGGAAGAATTAGACTGGCGCCGCGCGGAAGAATATCGCGAGAGTCAGGAAGTCTATGAAAGCCATGTAGCAGGTTACAACAAGGGCGGCTTGATTGTACGTTTTGGTCGGCTGCGTGGATTTGTGCCGCAGAGCCAGATCGGCAGTGACCGCCGCCGACTGCTCGATGGCGAAACCCCTGAAGAACGCTGGGGCAAGATGGTCAATGAAACCATCAGTATCAAAGTTATGGAAGTTGACCGTGCGCGTAACCGCCTGATTTTGTCCGAGCGCATGGCTGCCCGCGAGAGCCGTGAGAGCCGCAAAGAAGACCTCATCAGCCGTTTGCAGGTGGGCGAGGTACGGACAGGCCGCGTCGTCAGCTTAGTGGACTTCGGCGCGTTTGTGGACATCGGTGGCGCGGAAGGTTTGGTTCACCTGACCGAGCTCTCATGGAAGCATGTCACACATCCCAAAGAATTCTTGAAGGTCGGTCAAGAGGTCAAGGCTGAGGTTATCAGCATTGATCCTGAAAACAAGCGCATCGGCCTGAGCATGAAGCGCCAAGAGGCTGATCCTTGGGATACCGTCGCCATCAATTATCAAATTGGGCAGTTGGTGCAGGGCATTGTTACCAAGATGACCAAATTCGGTGCGTTCGTGCGCTTGGTAGATGTGCCAGAGATCGAAGGCTTGGTACATATATCTGAGCTTTCTGACCAGCGCGTGAATCATCCCCGTGAAGTGCTGCAAGAAGGCGAAACCGTAACCCTGCGCGTCGTGAAGATGGATATTGAAGACCGCCGTTTGGGTCTAAGCCTTAAGAAAGTCAACTCGGCTGAATACCTCGACATGGACTGGGGTTAGCCTAGACCTATGAGTAGGTTGCCGTAATGGACACGGCATGGTATATGTCTATAGAGATGTTGCACAGGGGGAGCAAAGAATGCTGCCCCCTGTTTCATTAAGGTTGATGTTCATTTAAGTTTTGTAATGTTTGAGTAAGGTCTAAAGGTTTCTAATAGAACATAGATATTGCATCAATGTACACAGAAGCACTTGGCCTGTTATAATGGATAAAATAAATTTAATACTTGTGGAAAAGAGACATCATCCAATCAGTCAGAAAGGTGGCTATCCGGCCACAGGTGGCGGAGGGATAAACCGTGCCAAACAATAAGATGGAACGTTTTACACAGCGCGCGCGACGGGTACTCAGCCTCGCGCAAGAAGAAGCCGAGCGGCTGCGCCATAATTATATCGGGACTGAGCATTTACTGTTGGGATTATTACGCGAAGAAGGTGGCGTAGCTGGGCGTGTGCTGCGTGACCTCGGTTTGGAACAGCGTCGGGTCGAGGAGTTGGTTGAAGAACTAACCCGCGCCACCGCCCGAACCACCGCGACAACCGCCGAACTTTCGCCCGGAACCAAGCGTGTCTTGGAACTGGCAGTTGATGAAGCCCGCCGCATGGGACATCACTACATCGGCACAGAACATCTGCTGCTCGGTTTGGTGCGCCAGTCGGAAGGCGTGGCGATTGATGTCTTGAAGCGTCTGGGTGTCAGCCCGGAGGAAGTGCGTCGGCAAACCCGCCGCGTCCTTCAAGAAAGCCCCGTCCAAACCAACACACCGCCTGAACCGCGAGATCAACGAACGGGGCCACGTACAAAAGAAGGTAAGACTCCGCTGGTTGACCAGCTGGCAACTGATCTGACGGCCTTGGCTGAACAGGGCAAGCTCGATCCAGTCGTCGGCCGCGAAACCGAAATTGAACGCGTCATCCAAATTTTGAGCCGCCGTCGTAAGAACAATCCGGCGCTCATTGGTGAACCGGGTGTCGGCAAAACTGCCATTGTCGAAGGACTTGCACAACGCATCGTCATGGGCGAAACACCCAAGCCGCTGCTGGGCAAACGTGTCCTCCAACTCGATGTCGGTTCATTGGTCGCTGGTACGATGTATCGTGGTCAATTTGAAGAACGCCTCAAGCGCGTTATTGAAGAACTGAAATCCTCGGATAGCATTCTGTTCATTGATGAAGTTCACATGTTGGTCGGCGCGGGCAGCGCAGGCAGCAGCGTAGACGCGGCAAATATTCTCAAGCCAGCACTCTCACGCGGTGAGCTGCAATGTATCGGTGCGACAACCCTCGATGAATATCGCAAACACATCGAGAGTGATCCGGCACTTGAACGCCGTTTCCAGCAAATTTTGGTGGACGAACCCTCAGTTGAGGAAACCATCGAAATTCTGCAAGGGATCAAGATTCCTTATCAAGAACATCACAACGTCGAAATTACCGACGAAGCGATTGAAGCCGCTGCTAACCTATCAGCCCGCTATGTTCCTGATCGTTTCCTGCCCGATAAAGCCATTGACCTGATCGACGAAGGTGCAGCTCGTCTGCGCATGTACAAGAGTCCAGAAGCCGCGCAGGTTCGTAAGGCCGAGCGTGATCTTGCCCAAATCGAAGAAGATTTGGAAATGATGGAAAAGGACGATCCGCAGAGCGAAGAAGTCTTCGGGCTGAAAGTCCAGCGCGATAACCTGCGCGAAGTGTTGGATGAATTCCGCTCCAACTGGAATACCGAAACTAACCAACCGCGCCTCGGCGAAGATGATGTGGCCGAAGTCGTCTCGATGTGGACAGGTATTCCGATCATGCGTATCGCCGGTGAAGAAAGCGAACGCTTGATGGCGATGGAAAACGCGCTGCACAAGCGTATTGTTGGTCAGCACGAAGCGATTGAGGCCATTAGTAAGGCCGTCCGCCGCGCCCGTGCCGGCTTGAAAGACCCTCGCCGTCCCATTGGTTCGTTCATGTTCCTTGGCCCGACGGGTGTCGGTAAGACCGAACTCACCAAGACGCTGGCCGAGTTCCTGTTCGGCAGCGAAGAAGCCCTTATCCAATTGGATATGAGCGAATTCATGGAACGCCACTCGGTTGCCCGTTTGGTCGGTGCGCCTCCCGGTTATGTCGGTTATGAGGATGCGGGTCAGTTGACGGAAGCCATCCGCCGCCGTCCCTACAGCATTGTCGTCTTTGACGAAATCGAGAAGGCCCATCCCGAAGCTTTTAACATGCTCCTGCAAATGATGGAAGAAGGTCAGTTGACCGACGCGCGTGGTCGCACCGTCAACTTCCGTAACGCTATCATCATCATGACCAGTAACGTCGGCGCAGATACCATCAAGCGTGGGCCAGTCTTGGGCTTCGATATGCCCAAGGATGATGCCAAGGCCGAGAAGCAGCTTTATGATGAAATGAAGAAGGGTGTGATGGATCAGGTACGGCGCACCTTCCGTCCTGAATTCCTGAACCGTGTGGACGCGACTATCATCTTCCGTGCTTTGACCCGCGAAGAAATCAAGGAAATCGTTGACCTCGAATTGCATAAGGTCAGCGAACGCCTGATTGAGCACGCCATCACCTTGGATGTGACTGAAGCCGCTCGCGATTGGCTGGCGGTCAAGGGTTATGATCCAGAATTTGGCGCTCGTCCACTGCGCCGCTTAATCCAGAACGAGATCGAAGACGCCATGTCCGACGGCATTCTGGCAGGCAAGTTTAAGATTGGCAACGAAGTCCGCGTTACAACTGGCGAGGACGGCGAACTGATTTTGGAACCAGTTGAAGAACCGGCCGCCGCGACACCAGAAGGTTAATAAGTCGCTAGTTTCTAGCGGTTAGTCTATAGAAAAGGCCATTTGGAAACGAATGGCCTTTTTTTGTAATTAAAAGTATTAGAGAGGTTATCTGCTAGCATATAAGCGGCGCTTGAGAGCCATTAAGAGATTGCTACGCTTGGTTTTAGAAGGTGGGGGATTCAATGACCGCAAATTAGTTTCTATAGTGTTTCTGATCTGCGTATCAACCCGCTCCAATAAGGCTTCGAGTACGGGCACAGCCCGTTTATCGCCGAGGACGGCAAACGCATAACTGTAATTTGCTAAAATGCTTGGATCATTTTCATACAAAATATTAGCCATAAGCGCATCTACTGCTTCGGTGCTTTTCATCTTGGTGAAGGCATAGGTAACTGCATAGCGATCCCATTGATCACCATTTTGAAGTAACCAAGTGAAGTATGAAATCACCTGTGGTTCGGAATAATTACCCAGTACATGAATAGCACTACTCCGAGCCAAATTCCCATATTGATTAGGCAAGTTCGGTTTGCTGGTCAGCAGACGTAGAAGTTCATCACGGATACGAGGGTCATGGAATTTATCGAGTAGGTGTGCTGCCTCGAAAGGTATCCGCGACGTTGCCGTTGACCACCACTGATCAATAGCTGTCAAAACGGGTTCGATGATTTCTGCATCTCTGACACCCGCTAGCGCTATGCTTGCCATAAAGCTGGTCATCTCATCTTCGGATGCGAGTAGGTATAGCAGCTCATAAATGATTGGCTGCCCATCCATCCTGCCGATTGTGTCACTCGCTAACATCCGGCAAGGATGATTTGCATCTTTTACAATCGGCAACAAGACCGCTAATGCACGACCATCGTTGCACGATTCTAATGCTCTAATAAGAAGGTCTTTACGTGGAAATTCAGGATTTTTGAGCAGTGTTTCTAAAATGGGTGCGGTGCTGGTGTTCGGAAACGTAATCAGATGTTGAACCGCAGCTAGCATCACACTATTTGAAGAGTCGCTCAAAGCTTTATGCGTAATCGAAATATGACCGGGAGGTAAATTACGCGCCAGATACTTTAGAACGGCAACACGAACCTCACTGTTTCCAGCTTCATATAGTCGATCTAGTTGTTCCAATGGCAACATATGCTGCCCAATAAGCTGTAAGCCTCGCGCTACGATTGCTGGCTGAGGAGAATCCAGCAATCGCAGCATATCATCTATATGGGTTTGCATCAAACTGGATTCCGCACCTGAACGATCTTTCCGTTGATATTGACGTTCCCGTTGGCATCACCCTGCAAATTCCAATCATTCGCTGCCACCAGATTCACCCAGAAATCGCCGCGTTTCTGCATTCCCGGCAAATTAAGTTTGGCTGCCAGCGCGTACAGATTATCTTTCCGGTTTTGTGCCAGCTTAGTAAGGAACTGCTGTTCAGTCACACCATTCTCACCCACGCGTGATTTGCTCGGCACACCGAGATCAGTTTCAGTCTTGGGTATGAGGAAGTTGTACTTGCCATGCTGAATCGCCATGTCGAAGATGAGCGCGTAACCAAGCGCTGATTGGATATTGCGTGGTGCGATACTTAACCCAATCACATCGCCCCAATAACTTTCAGTGGTGACTTGATCCTGAATAGCTTGCATAATCGGATCAGCTGCCGCAGTTTTGCAAAGAGTCTTCAAGCCATCATCCTTACGCAAACTCTCATCTTTGGCGTTGATGCGTGGCAAGTATCCGCGTAAACCATCGACAGTCGGGCCGCTGGCTTGGTTGATGAAGCGCGTAATCACGGTGATAAAACTGCCCGCCGCCAAAGTGAATTGAAAGCGCCCATAACTGATGATGCCGCTGTCATACGTTTGATAAGTCGCATAACCGCCACCTTCAAAGGCTGAAGTGATGGCAAATGCCGCACGGCGTACCCGATCCAGCGAACCGACATTTGGCGCGGCAGGAGATGTGGGCGCAGTGGGCGCACTCGGTGTGGCTGGAGTCGGCGCAGGAGGTGTAACGGGCGTTGCTGGTGTGGGGGTTGTAGCAGCAGGCGCAGGTGGCGCGACGGGCGCTGCCGTAGCAGTTGTTGATGGCGCGGCAGGTGTAGTCGGAGTGTTAGATACCACGCCAACTGGGGCAATGGGTGTACTCAAACCGGGCGGTGGTGGTGTGGTACGTGTCAAACTGCCTGCCAGAGTCGCCTGTGTGACCACCGGATAACCAAAGCGTGAGCCATCCCCTTGAACAGTAACCAGATCGTCCCGCATCCAACCGGTTTGACCGCCGGGAAGGGTACAGCGCAGCCATTGGTAAGTGCGTCCTTGGAGCTGCGTATTTTGGTCATCAGCGCGCACTTCCAGAACCGGCAGGTTAGCCGTCCCAACAGCCAGTTCAATAAGCTTGGTATAACTCGTATTCGGGCCAGTACGCACATTGATAATATTGCTGGAAGGAATGCCGCGCACAGTAACTAAAAAAGGAGAACCTGACATTTTAAAAGCCTTTTAGCGATTAGCCGTTAGTTGGAAGCGACACAAGTAAATAATTTGGTAAGCCTATGATGCGAATAATTGTCTTTTGTAGGAACGGGATAATGACCTTTAACTTGTTAATCCGGAATACCCACTTTAGGGGCAGAATATATTCCGCCCGTATGGCTCCCTTCCCCTGTTATCTATAGGCTATCAGCAGAGTGAGCCTGCGAACGTTGCTGATGTGGGTTGGGGTTAGGCGTATCTCTACTTACCGTTTGAACAGAGCGACATCATCCATCACACCGCTGCGGATATTTGCCCAACCAATGAACTGTGAACTCTTGGATGCACGGCTCTCAAGGTGGAGATGTCGCGCTTCCGAGTTACCGGTGTTACCACACAGGCCGATTTGCTGACCGGGTGTGAGCACCTGTCCGTCATTGACCGTCTTTTGAGCCAGATGGGCATACATCACACCCATAGCCGCTTGATCGCCGAAGCCGCGTGCTGCTAATAAGCTGCGGGTGGATTGCGGCAGTTGATCGCTGGTGTACCACACAATAACATAAGTGCCGTAACCATATCCCCAAGCGGGATCACTAACGATAGCCGGATCGCCAATTTGATAGCCATTCGAAGCCGCGTTGGGTTTGTCAGGCGTACACTTGGCGCAAACATTAGTTTTGACGACCGTACCGCCGTTTGGCCCACAGTAAATCGGAATGTCGGCTGATGCGCCTAAATCCCAGCCATCATGTTGTACTAAACCTTGATCCATATTCGGCGGCATATTGTAACCGCGCACCCACCAATAATCATCTTTCATCGGCACGGGATAAAGATCAGTTGGCAGTCCAAAAGTGGTCGTGTCGCCATCATACGTCACGAGGTCTTCACGAATCCAAACCGATTGTCCCGCGTTGCTGACCCTGAACCAGCGATACTGCTGTCCGGCATTTTCCCGCTGCACTTCCAGAATGGGATAACGTCCATTGCGATTGAGCAGCGCGCCTGTACGCGCAAAAGTGGTGCTTGGGCCAGTCCGGGTCGGTGCTGATCCCATTGTTTTGATAATCGCGGTCGGCTGGTTCGTCGGTGCTGCAGGCACAGGTGCGACCGGTGCCGGTGCTGACGGTTGTGGAACCGGCGCAGCAGGTGCAGTCGGAGCAGCGGGCGAGGTTGTCGTCACAGGTATAACCACTGGAACCACAACTACGGCTGGTGAAGCGGGCGCGGGCGGAGTCACAGGTGTCACCGTCACCGGTATAACAGGCTGGGTAGGCGTTGAAGGCTGGGTTGGTGCAGTCGGAACCGTCGGTGCAGCGGGCGCAACCGGAGCAGTCGGCACCACGCCAACCGGTGCGATAGGCGTGGACGGAACATTAGGTACAAACGAACGGATGATGTTCCCCGCTACAGTCGGTGTAGTCACTATCCCGTAGCCAAAGCTCGTGCCATCACCACTGATGGTTAGCAAATCATCGCGCGTCCATCCGATTTGCCCGTTGGGATATTGGAGGCGAAGCCATTGGTAGGTTCTACCTTGGATATTGGTGCCTTGTTCATCCGGTCGGACTTCTAAGACAAGTAAATTCGGTGTGCCGACGGCGATTTCAAACATTGGCGGATCGTAATTGGTGCTGGGTCCCGTACGTACTTTGACGGTTGGGCGCGATGGAATACCGCTGACATAGGCTACTAATGGGTTCGACATGATCAAAATCTCCTTCAGTTGCTAAATTGAGCATACAGCAACTACCCATTACGGGCAACTTAATGAATAGGGGAAATAGGGCAATCGGCAGTCGAACGCCGGCCAAATCCCAGTAATTGAATCATGATTCGATTTTTAAGAGTTTTCGAGTACAATAAGCGCTAAAGTGCTATTGAAAGAATTGAAGGAGGGTTTTACCTTGCATGTTGTTGTTTTTACTCGTAGTACGCCGGATACAGCGGCGAAAGTAGAAGTCGGTGCTAACGGTGTAGTGGGTTGGGGTGACGCGGCAACCGTCGTCAATCCTTGGGACGAATATGCGCTCGAAGAAGGCATCGTACAGGCGAAAAATGCGGGCGGCAAAGCAACTGTGGTTGCCGTTGGCTCGGAATTTAATAATGAGTCGCTCAAACACAGTTTGGCGATGGGTATCGATGATGCCGTGCGTGTGTGGGATGCCTCACTCGAAGGCACAGACAGCTTAGCCTTTGCGACGGTCGCGGCTGCGGCGGTCAAGAAGATGGGCGATGTTGATCTGGTCATTTGTGGCAAGGAAAGTGTCGATGTCGGCACCGATCAGCACATTTATCAGACCGCTCGTAAGCTCGGTTGGACGATGTTGAGCTATGTCTCCAAGATTTTGGAGATAGATTACAATGCCAAAACCATCAAAGTGGAGCGCTTGCTGGAACAGGGCAAACAGGTCGTTACCAGTAAACTCCCTGCCGTCATCAGTGTGATGAAAGACATTAATGAACCGCGTTATCCGTCGTTCATTGGCATCCGCAAAGCATCGAAGGCGGTTATCCCCGAATGGTCATTGACTGATTTGGGCGTGGCGCTGCCCGCAACTCAGGCGAAGGTTAGCAAGTTCATGAACCTGCCACCTAAGAATGTTCAGGTTGAATTAATTGATGGTACGCCGGAAGAACAGGCGGCTAAATTAGTGGATCGCCTGTTGGAAGAGAAGGTGCTGTAATTATGAGCGCAGTTTATGTGTGGATCGAAACCTTTAAGGGCAAAGCGCTGAACAGCAGTTGGGAAGCCTTAGGTGCGGGTAAAACAGTGGCTGCGGCCTTGAACGTGCCGTTGACAGCGTTAGTCTTTGGCGAAAATGCAGGCACTGTAGCAGCCGAAGCTGGAACGCATGGCGCGGATAAAGTGCTTGTTTCCGAAGATGCGACCCTCAACGGTTTTCGTCTGGAACCTTATGCAGCCCTGTTGAGCAAATTGGTCGCCGATAACAAACCGAGAGCCGTACTAGCAATCGGCACAACGCGCGGACGTGAACTCCTCGCAGCCTCAGCCGCCGATACCGACAGCGGCCTTATCACCGAAGCCACCAGTATTGAAGTGCAAGCTGATGGCGCAATCAAGGTGACGCGTCCGGTGTATGCGGGCAAAATCATCAGCGAGGCTGTTGGAAGCGCAGCCGGTACTCAGTTCGTCACACTGCGTGGACGTGCCTTTAAACCCGTTGAAGGTGCTGGCACAGCGGAAGTCACAACAGTGCCAGCCGTTTTAGCCGAAGCCGATATTGCCACCAAGGTCGAAGGTTTTGAGGAAGAAGTCGGCACAGTCAACCTGACCGACGCGGCGATTATCGTCAGTGGTGGACGGGCGATGGCGAACAATCCCAAAGATGCACCAGCCGGTTCAGGCGATGCAGCCGTATGGAAAGCCAAGGATGGTTTCGCCAATACCATTCAACCGCTTGCAGATGTTCTCGGCGCGGCAGTCGGTGCGAGTCGTGCGGCAGTCGATGCTGGTTATATCTCCTACGCCCATCAGGTCGGTCAAACCGGTAAGAGTGTCGCCCCTGACTTGTATATTGCAGCAGGTATCTCCGGCGCAATTCAGCATCAAGCCGGTATGCGCACCAGTAAGGTGATTGTCGCCATCAACAAAGACGCTGAAGCACCAATCTTCAAGCTGGCACGTTATGGCTTGGTCGGTGATCTTTACAACATCATCCCGGCATTGACTGCCGAGTTGAAGAAGCGTCTGGGAAAGTAATTCGTCAAGTTTAATTCACTGCATCAAAAATTGTGGGGGTTTGCTGTCGGCAAACCCTTTCTATTTAGATGGTTATGGAGTCCTGTTTACGGGGCTTTATTCATCTTGACCGGGGTTTTTCCTCCGGCAAATACTGAAATTACCCGCCCAGCGCGACCGTCATTTGGGCGATATGATTCAGGTCATGTAACCCCACATTGGTCGCCAACTCCAGCACCGTGATCACCCCTGATGACGGATGAACACCGCGTCGTGACCAATCCTCTTCTTGTAATGGTGTCAGGAAAGCGATGAATTCTTGTCGCCGCTGTACAAAACGCTCGAACATATCGTGAATATCTTGATGAGCGTAATCGTGCTGAACCGCGAGTTCATCGGGATTGGTTGGGGAAAACTCTGGCTTATTTTCGCCGATCATCCGCTTGGCACGGCTGAAAAAGATGTCCTCGATATCTACCAGATGGCACATCACTTCCAGTGCGTTCCAGCCTTTGGCGTTCGAGGCAAGTTGTTTGGCGCGTTCATTGCTCAAATCACGAATAATATAGTCGAGAACCAGAGGCGTTTTTTCCATCGCACGGATTGCCTTTTCGGCAGTAAACATTGCCATAAACCGTATCAACTCCTCAGTGAAACGAAATAATTATCAGGTTTTTCTCCCCTCCCTGACGCTTTGGCTGAGGAGAGGACATCTTTTGGGGGATGTTATTGTTAGATAACAAGCCTTCTCGTAGGGGAGCACCTATGTGTGCTCCCGAGTTGGA
>WGMX01000013.1 GCA_016124855.1 Anaerolineaceae bacterium
CTGGTGCGCGCTCGTCTATGGGCTTATTGGATTTTTCACATGTCTCTTGATGACCCTGACATGGTAAAAGTTCCCCGTGCCTTGCTGGAGCGCTTCACCGATTTACTGGCTTATGCCGCCTAATGTACAAAGTCCAGCTTATGTTGTGCCATTTGCCCCTTAACTTATCTCTCTTTGTGGAGAGCGCTGCCTAAAAAATCTTCCGTAGTAAATTTATTCAAATTCATTTTGAGGAAATCATATTATGACTATACCAACCATAGGCGTTATTTTTCATCCCACCAATCCACCGGAAGTCCTTGGCGAATTTGCCCGTAAGGCCGAAGCAGGTGGCTTTGATGAAGTCTGGTTGTGGGAAGATTCCTTTTGGGCAGGGGCATTAACTTCCGCTGCCACCATGCTTGCTGCCACATCTCGTATCAAAGTGGGTATCGGTCTGATGCCTGCTACTGTACGTAACCCGTTATTTTTCGCTATGGAAATTACGACTTTAGCGCGGTTATATCCCGGACGTTTTCTGCCGGGGTTCGGACATGGTGTGGATGTCTGGCTGAAGCAAATGGGGGCAGCACCCAAATCGACCATGAAAGCGCTCGAAGAAACCGTCAATGCAGTTCGCGCACTTTTGCTTGGCGAAAGTGTAACGATGCATGGCGATTATGTGCAGTTTGAAAATGTCCAATTGAAGGTCATGCCCAAACAGCAGCCACCGCTTTATATTGGCGCGATTCGTGAAAAATCAATGCAGCTTGCCGGACGGGCGGGTGATGGCACGATTTTGACCGAGATGGCTTCACCAGCTTATGTGCGTTGGGCGCGTGACCAAATCAAAATTGGTATGGCTCAAAGTGGTCGTAGCGAGAATAAACTGGTTGTGTTTACCTATGCCAAAGTGGACAAGGACAGCCAGCAAGCGCGTCTGCCAGTTCGCAAAATTCTCGGTGAAACCTTGAGTTGGGCTAGACCTCATTTAACTCCACTCGGCATTGCGGATGAAGCGGCGCAGCTTTTTGATGCGGTTGGTCCCGAAAAAACCGCCGAACAAATGCCCGAAGCATGGCTTGACGAAATTTCCTCTTCTGGCACACCTGAACAAGCCGCAGCCACCATAAAACGCTTGGGTGAGGCTGGTGCAGACTCAATCGTCTTACTGCCGCCGAAGGGTGACCCCGCTTGCTTGGACGAATACATCACCTATTTGATGCCTTTGCTCAAACAATGAGGTATAGTATCCTTTTTATATCTCAATAAAGAATCCAAACTGTTATGTCATCCCGTAAGAAGTCGCGTAACCAGTGGTATCGGATGGATTTGCATCTGCATACCCCTGCGTCGGCGGACTATCAAGAACCCAATACCACTTATTTAGACATTTTACGCAAGGCAGAGTTTCGCGGCATCGACATGATCGCTATGACCGACCACAATTCAGTGGCAGGTTATTCGCACATGATGCGCGACATCGAGCAGCTTACCTATCTGGAAGGTCTAGGGCGGGCGCAGCCGGACGAGCTCAAACGGCTGGTCGAATATCGCCGCTTGCTTGAGAAAATTTTGGTGCTGCCCGGTTTTGAATTCACCGCCACCTTTGGCTTTCATATCCTCGGTATATTTGCGCCCTCAACGCCGGTGCGCTTAATAGAGCATCTGCTGCTGAGCTTGAATGTACCGCCGCATGTTTTGGACGAAGGCAATTCGGAAGTAGGCGCATCCGCTGATGTGCTGACCGCTTACGAAACCATCAATACATCCGGTGGCATTTGCATCGCGGCTCACGTCAATAGCAGTCACGGTGTCGCCATGCGCGGCTTCGACTTCGGCGGACAAACCAAGATCGCTTATACTCAAGATCGTTATCTTCATGCCCTCGAAGTCACGGACTTGGGGCGGCAAGATCGTAACAGTACCGAACGCTTTTTTAATGGTACAAAATCGGGTTACGACCGCCGGATGCGCTGCATTCAAGGTTCGGATGCGCACCGACTAAATGCACTCCCCAACACCGATAAAAATGCCAAAAATGCGAACCTCGGCGTGGGTGACCGTGTAACCGAAGTGCTGCTCCCAGAACGCAGCTTTGAAGCGCTTCTGGAAATGTTTCAAGGTACAGATTTTTCGCGCACGCGGCCCTACAATCCCAGTCGCCAGCCGTTGGACTATATTCAGGCGGCGCGGGAAGAGGGCGCTTCGCTCGTCCAATCGTTTCACGAGATCATGACCAAAGCAGGTGGTCGGCTCTACAGTATCATTGCCGATGTCTGTGCCTTCGCCAATACTAACGGCGGTACTATCTATGTCGGCCTCACCTCCGACCCTAAGCGTACGCCACGCGGGATCGAAAATGCACAAGAAGGAATCGACATCCTCCAACAAGAAATCAGTCGCATGATTAGCCCGCGCTTGGACGTAGAAATTGATATGCAGGAAACGCAAGGCAAACCAATCATTCGTCTGCAAGTCCCGTCGGGCGGTGACCGTCCCTATGCCATCGATGACAACAAAATTTATGTTCGAGATGAGGCCGATACCACTTTGGCTGTGCGTGATGAAATTGTAAATTTGGTGCGGCAGGGCTTGAAGATTCAAGTGGAAGCCTCCCCGCCGGAACCGCCGCCTATCCCGAATGATCCGCCTCGTCCGAAAGCGAAACGTTTCGCCCCGATTGTTGATGAAACGGCTCCGGTCATTGAGCCTGTCCCGCCGGAAACGCCATCTCCAACAGCCGGTGTCGAAATCATCGGCGAGGAACAGCGCGGCGACGAACGCTATTACACCATGCGTGATTTGCGTAACAGCAACATTGTCCAAAATGTTACACGCTCGTCTGCCCGGCGCTTGTGGCATTATGCCATCAAGCAGCACGAAGGCAATCTACCCCGTCAAGATAAAGTGACGTGGCATGGTGACATCGGCTTATGGCAGCGCTACGTCAAAAACGGCGAGACTCGTTATGATTTGGTGCAGCGCGTGGACGGCCAGATGCGCGTTTACTATGGGGTGACGGATAGCGGAATGCCCGGCGCATGGCAGGTATTCCTCGTACCTGAAGAAGCCGAATCTATCGATCCACAACGTAAAGAATAAATCTATGACACTCATCACACTCGACGATATTCAACATGCACGTCAGGTTATCACTGGAAAACTCCACCGCACACCCATCTTAACTGCCTCACTCCTCGGCGACATGCTCGGTGTCAATTTGCTCTTTAAGGCCGAGTTATTTCAGAAAACGGGTTCGTATAAACCGCGTGGAGCAATCAACAAGCTCAACAGTTTGTCTGCTGAAGCCCGCGCCAACGGCGTGGTATCCATGTCAGCAGGGAACTTTGCCGCAGGCTTGGCATATGCTGCCTCAATCATGGGTGTAAAAGCCACCATCGTCATGCCCGAAGCCGCTGTCAAAGGCAAGGTCGCCGCGACCCGTGCTTATGGCGCAACCGCCTTATTACACGGTGTCGGTAAAGACCTCGTGCCTAAAGCGATGGAATTGGCTGAACAACAGCATTTAACCTTCGTGCATCCATTCGATGATCCGATGGTGATTGCTGGAACAGGAACGGTTGGCTTGGAAATTCTTGAGGACGTTCCCGCACCGGATTTCATTTTTGTTCCGGTGGGTGGTGGCGGATTAATCGCCGGTGTGGCGACGGCTGTTAAACTGCTGCATCCTGCCACAAAGATCATCGGTGTCGAACCGACTGGCGCAGTCAAAATGCTTCTCAGCTTGCAGCATCATCAAGCGATGGCCGCAGAAAAGCTCAATACGATTGCGGATGGTTTGGCAGCACCATTTGCCGGCAAGCATACACTGGAACATGTCGAGCACTATGTAGATGAAGTGGTGTTGGTATCCGACGACGAAATCAAGGAAGCGATGCTCTTGATTATGGAGCGGGGTAAATTGTTTGTTGAACCATCAGGTGCAGCCGGATTTGCAGCACTCTTGACTCACAAGGTCAATGTTCCAGCGGGCAATACTGTAGTCTGTGTGTTATCCGGTGGCAACATTGACCGCGAAAAACTGAAAGCGATTTTGTAGTGAAAACTCTCAGCATTTAACTTGGCGTTCTTTGCGTCTTGCGGTTCAATTATATTTTTGTCTTGCAGCCTACTTCCATTTTATAGTCTTTCTACCGCACACCGCCAACAGTGCTCCCCGGCAGCAAATAACGCGTGTGGAACCAGCTATCATCCACTGTCCACGGTTCGCCTTCCGTACCCACACATAACCACGCGCCAGCCGAGGCTAATACCGGTTTCGAACTTTCGATACTTTGCACGTAGGTATTTTCTTTGAGCTTTTTAGCCCAAACACCGGCCACCTTATAAAAGGGCTTACAACCTAAACTCATCAGATGGCGCTCAGTTTGTGATGGTTTCCAGCGCGCATCATCCCACGTTTTATAGGTCTTGGCGAAAATTTTGGGTTCAATCGGGCGCGGTTCGTATTCATCAAGGCTGTGTTTCAATGTGTCGCCCGCGACATAAGCAATAATATATCCGGCACGCGCTACCAGTGTATCCCATTGTGTTTTGATGATCTTGGGTGCTTCAGACTGTGGCAGTACCCGTGCCATTGTCACTCGCTTTACAGGGCGGTAGTATTGGAATCCCTGTTCCACAAGTTGTCTGTCTGTCCATTTACGGGCTTGGTATATGGCTGGACGGGCGACCAAATTATTATCGGCTGGACTCATATTATGTCCCTTCACGTACGTTTCCTAAAGAAAGTATAACGTATTTTTTCGGATGTGCGCCCCCCTACAATGAAGGGGTTTATTGTAGTAATTGTGTTTTACTAGGGTTTGTTTTGCGTTTGTTTTCGCGGATTAACAATTGAGATTTATGAAACTCATCATTCCTGTGGTCCCTTGGTTTTCAGCTCGTTTGGTTGACCTGTTTTCTTGGCCTAATAAATAAATATCCAACATCCTGCCCGAATCATTGTTGCTGTTTACTGATTGCGAACTCTCTTTAGACCGACTACAATGCCATTCTATGGCATATCATCGAGGTCACTCTCTATGCGCGTCCGTGTTGGTTGCAGCATTGAATATGAATTCCCTCAGCCAACCCCTATGTTGATGGCCATCCGCCCGCCGCAGATGTATGACCATCGACTTATAGAAGAACAACGCATTGTCACGCCCAACGTGACCTTGCACGACTACACCGATAGCTACCGCAACACGATATGGCGGCTGATGGCTCCTCAAGGACGCTTGTCTGTTGTCTATGACGCGCTGGCGGATGTACCCCCTACAGGCGATGTAGTGCTGCCCGACTTGCCCAAAACGCCTGTCGAAAGTTTGCCCGACGAAGTCATTGTTTTCACCTTGCCCAGTCGTCTCTGTCCGTCCGATTTGTTTATTCCTGACGCTTGGGCTTTGTTCGGAAATATTATCGGTGGATGGGCGCAGGTGCAAGCCGTTTGCGACTGGTTGCATACCAACGTCACCTATGCCAAAGGGACAATCTCGACAACTACTGCTTGGGATGCTTACCAGCAGCGCAGCGGTGTTTGCCGTGACTTCGCCCATCTCGGCGTGTCCTTTTGTCGGGCGTTGAACTTCCCCGCGCGTTATGTCTGTGGCTATCTGCCAGACATCAATGTACCATTTGATCCAACCCCAATGGATTTTCATGCATGGTTTGAGGTATATATAGATGGAGAGTGGCGTACATTCGATGCGCGGCACAATATCCCGCGTATCGGGCGCGTGTTGATTGCGCGTGGGCGTGATGCGGTAGATACAGCTTTCGCGACGATTTATGGCGGAGCACAGTTGATTAACTTCAAAGTATGGGCTGATCAGGTCGCTGATGATTTACATCTCAGCGATGCGCCGCTGCCAATCAAAGCATAAGATGAGGACTCAACACTTGTCCCAACATTTTGATTTTATTGACCACCACAGCGTCAGTTGGGGTGATGTGCGGCGGGTACGCTGTCGCTTTTATAACCGTTTTCACTACGAATATCCCGGCCCCATCCACGATTTAAAACAGCGCCTTGTGGTGATTCCCGCCGACCATTACGGTACGCAGCAGCTAAGACATCACCAGCTTACCGTTGACCCAACCCCCATCACTACACGGCAGGCAACCGACCGTTTTGGTAACCGGATTCTCGAATTCGAAATTCCGACTGCCGAACACACCGTATCTTTTGATATCTCGCTGGAAATCGAAAATCACTTTATGCCGGAGCATCGTCCTTCAGTATTAGCGTCCAAACGTCAATATTATCTCCAGCCGACCCCCCTTACGGCGCCCAATCGCCAGATCAATACCATTGCCCGCGATTTGCAGCGTCAGGCCAGCACGCCGCAGCAGCTTGCACAATCCATCCACGATTATGTCTACGATATTATGCAGTATGCCGAGGGGGTCACCACTGTTGCCACCACTGCCGCCGAAGCGCTCGAAATCGAACATGGCCTGTGTCAGGACTACGCCCATATCATGATCGCCATTTGTCGCAGCGCTGGTTTAGCCGCGCGTTACGTTTCCGGTCACTTGCTCGGTGAAGGCGGATCACACGCATGGGTAGAAGTGCTGCTGCCTACCGATAGAGGCTATAGCGCCTTTGCCTTTGATCCCACCAATAACCGCCAACCACATCTCGGTTATATTACTGTCGCTGTCGGTCGAGATTATCGCGATGTATCACCGACTTCCGGCAGCTATAAGGCACCCTACGGTGGACACCTCACCTGTAGCAAACGGGCAGGGCTAACACTGGTTGAATACAGTAGCGGCGAGATTGTAGAAATTCACTCAATCCACTAAATATTTATCGCCGTCCGATAAGCCGTGCCGCTGACCATCCTAAGAAATTAGCAATCACATCCCGCGCCGTATCATCAGCACTCCACATCATATTAATTTTGCTAATGTCGCCGCCTTGCAGTTCCAATTCGTGGTTATGTACCCGATACTCCCCATATTCCCAGATAAATGTCAGCGCCGCCAATACCCCGAACGTTGCTAAAGACGGATGCTCATTGCACCAACGGACAAACTGCGTGAATAAACTTTTATTGGTCGGTTCAAGCTCTGCCGCCGTTTGCAGGGTATCTTGTACCAGTACCGTCAGCGCAAAACCGGTCGCACTGTGTGGGATGGCGTCCAATCCTAAACCCGCGACTCGAATATCCCCCATATCCCCTTTGAAAATGTTGAACTTGGGATGCGACAGAATATAACCGGCTGCCAGCGGCGCAACATAAACCACATACTTGGGATTATCGCGCACCATCTCATCCATGACGTCCTCTACCAAATTGGAAGGCTTCCGCTTCGATGGAATCAACAGCCGCAGTACATCCGGTAGCAGCAGCGTAATTGAGTTCGTGATCAAATGCGGCAGCCACGTCGTTGACATATGATACTCACGCCGGTTAGCGTCGGCTGTAGCCGCCAGTACACCCCAGATGCCGTAACGCAGCAGGTCAGGTAGCTTCAATCCAATCCTCTTTCGTTAATCCAACACAACTAGCCTTATAATAACGCTCGTCTGTAAATGAGTCCTGAGCCATATGGAGGACAATGCCCACATTTTCGTTACTCACCTTTAACTGTTATGGCGTGCCAACACCCGGCACCAGCGGACGTTTGAAGCTGCTTGCTCACCACCTTAATCATCTGGATATGTCGGCGGTTTGTTTGCAAGAAGTGCAGTCTAATCGTCATCGTCGTCTATTCGAGCGTGAATGTGGTAGTTACTCGTCTCGTGCCTACGAGCCGTTTATCCATGCGCCCAAAGGTGGCCTGCTAACGCTCTCCCGCTCCCCGATTGTTCATTCCGAGTTCAATCTCTTTACCGAGCGCGGCCTCTGGTATACACCGGCCTTAGCCGATTGGATTCTCCACAAAGGTATTTTAATTACCCGCATTGATTGGGAACATATGCCCGTTGTGTTGATTAACACTCACCTCACCGCCAACTACATGGGTGATTGGAGTCGTACCAACCCCTTCGCCAAGCACGAATATAACCAACTGCGCCAGCTTGCTGCCTGCGTCCAAGCACAACCTTCTGATGCGCTCGTACTGGTCTGCGGTGATTTTAATATTCCGCGTGGCAGTTGGATGTACGAAGCTTTCCTCGAAGAAAGCGGCCTAACTGATCCATTGGCAGGTAATCTCCAACCGACCTTGCGCCCGCGTTCCATCTTGCCCGACCGTTATATCATGCCCATTGATTTCGCCCTGTGGCGCGCCCCTCAAACGCATACCGTCGATGTCCAAAGCCGCTTTCAGTTCGAAGAAGTCATCCCCCATAACAACAAACACGTCGAACTTTCTGATCACTACGCCGTCGAATTGCTTGTAAATATTACTAGCGCTCGTCGTTTATCGAGCTAAAAGTAATTACTTTATGATCAAGCATGAAGATAAAATACTTTGCGATTTTAACTTGTAGTGCTTATAATGCTTTCCTACTAATTGTTGCTTCCGAACCAGTGAAAGTCAAATATGCCAAGTGCTTTTATCTCTTATCGTCGCGAAGACAGTGCTTCTTTAGCTACCCTTATTGCAGTCCAACTTAAAGAAAGACACGGCATTGATGCGTATGTTGATACCCGTAATACCGACAGTGGTGGTTTATTTCCGGATAGGTTGCGTACAGCGATAGACCGAGCAGAGGTATTTGTTTGTCTGCTTGGTGCTGACACACTTAAATCACCTTGGGTACTTACGGAAATTGAACATGCACATGATCTTGGCAAGGTTATGATTCCTATATTTCAAGAGCGTTACATCGCCCCAAATTCGCCGCCTGCCCCTCATATTGAGGCACTCCTTCAATATGATGGTGTTCATATTCTTGATATTCGGAATTTGTATGTTGATGAAGCTATTGCTCAGCTTGCAGTAATGATACGGAACTCTGTGCCTACGACCATTTCCACAAGTTCTGCCAAGTCTTTTTCTCAAGCGCCGAAGTCGTGGCCTCCTTTTTATGGTAAAATCGCAGTTATTATTGGTATTGTTATCTTTTTGCTTGCTTTAGCAATTTTAGCTGTCGCCAATTTACCGAGTTCACTAGTTGCATCTGTCACTAATGTACTAATCAAGCCATCTGAGACCTCTGTTCTCACTCAAATAAGCATTACCGCTACTTTGACTGACACTGCTATACCAACTAGTATTACTACTAGTACGCCCCCGACCTTAACGGATACTCCCACTATTGATGTTATTCATCAAGTACAAACGCTTGATGCCAAAGCGACCAATGAACAGGCTACTGTTATTGTCCAATCTAGCCTAGTTGCCCGCGTTACTGCCTATTTTGCTAGCACACAGGAAAAAATATTTGATCAAACAAAAACAGCCACAGCTTGGACTAACACGCCTACTCCTTCTTCAACTAATACAGCCATATTTACTCCTATGCCTTCCTACACAGCGACTTTTACTCCAACGATAGTTCCTACGCTTACACCAGTGTCTAACACACCAATACCATCAACTGCAACTGCTTCTTTACAATCACTTGGTGGAACATTTGAGGGAGAATGGGCATCCAACGATGGCAAATATTTGTATGGGGCTGTATATCAAATTGATATAACTAACTCTGGTAAGATAAAAGGTCAAATTGAGTGGACTTTGCTCGTCGGGCCAAATCGGTCAAAAGTCGAGCAAACGGCAATTGAATACATTTCAGGTGCATACAATGATCAAACAAGGACCATGTCATTTCGTGGTGTCAGTGAAGATGATCCGAACGGAATCATTGATCTGTTTCGTTATGTAATGGTTCTATCGTCTGATGGCAAAAGAATTAGCGGTAAATCATATGATAAGGGTGGAAATTCAGTGAAAATCGAAGCAAATAGAAAGTGATAAACCGTTTCCTAACCATCCATCAACCTCTTAACATTCGTTCCTCCCTCAAACTGGTTACGAAATTGCCTCGCAAAGAGTTACATTTTGGTAACCCCAAATCCCTTAATCTGTGCTAAGATTTTCCTATCTTTGTGCCACTGTGTCTTGGAGTCTCTGTGTTAAATCGCTCGGTATTTTCTCTGCGTTCTTGGCGGCTTGGCGGTTCAATTGCATTTTTGCGACTTGCTCCCTCATACCCGCCGCAGCGACACCCCAATTTGCACAGCGGTGGCTTCCTCCCTCACATCCGCTGCAAATGCGTCATTTCAGCGGCAGCAGCCGAGCCAGCCGCCACACCAAATTGTCAATTCAGCGCCTCGCTCCCTCACATCCGCCAGTCATTTCGGCGGGAAATCTGCAAAATATGCAGTAAATGTTGCAACTATTCTCAATCCTATTTTGTCTTCTGTTTTAGCTGGAGACTGGCGACTATAGACTGGTGACTATCGACTCCCAATCCAGACTCGCCAAATCCTTCGTCGGACTCGGAACGTCCGGTGGAGGCTGTAACGTCATCTCAAAAAATGCCACCCCATGCCACCCGCCAAACTTGTATCCTGCGTTGTGGGTCACACCCGTCGCTGCAAACCCTACCGCCTCGTGCAGCCCCACACTCGCATCGTTCGGGAGCGTCACTCCCGCTACCGCCTGCACAAACCCTTGTAGGCGCAGAGCTTTAAATAATGCTGCGTAAAGGGCCTTTCCAAACCCACCTCGTCGCGCCGCCGCGTTCACATAAACCGTCGTCTCCACTGTCCAATCGTATGCCTTCCGATCACGCCACCGCCCCGCATAGGCATAACCGAGCATCATCCCATCCCGCTCCATCACCAACCATGGATAATGAGCCAGCTTACTCCGTATTCGTCCCCGCATTTCTGCCTCGCTCGGTACTTCATACTCAAACGAGATTACTGTCTCCCGCACAATCGGCGCATAAATATCAAGAATAGCCGGTGCGTCATCTTCAGTCGCCAATCGCATAAGTGCAGACATCATTCCCTCCGCAAAAATAGTTTCATAAAATCATCTCCCCTTCCTGAATTGGATGCCATGACCTGACCCTACAAATTTACAATCAGCTTTTTGTTGAATTTTATTGCCCTCCAAAACTAACGAATCTGTCTTCCTAGCCCATGTCTGGACGCAGAAAACAAATTACCATCATCCTAACGTAGCCTCAGCGTTGGGCAAAAGTACCACCGTCCACCTTTGCCGATGCCCGTCCTCCGGTTACAATCAGCGTATTGGGTACACAATGGAGCGTTAGCGCTATGGCATATGGTCGGCTGGATGTATTTTGGCCTGAGGGCCAGTTTATGACCTTCCCCTTGGTCGAAAACTCAATTTCTGTTGGGCGCTCAACCGGGAATAGGGTTGCGCTCGAAACCAACACCATCTCTCGCTACCACTTCAGCCTGACTCATGATGGTCAAAAAACCTTCATCACCGATATGGATTCAGCTAATGGGACGTTTGTCGACGGTGAGCGCCTCGCCCCGAATACACCACGTGAATTAGATGGTGGCGATGAGATCCAAATCGGTGATCTACGCCTGATTTACCATCAACTTGACGAGATGGCCACCCAGCCCATGAAGGCCGTTGAAGAAACCACCCAGCGCATCGAAGTCGCCGCGCTTAATTTCCGCTTGGATGTAATTGGCCCGCCTGCGCCATTTTCACCCGGCGCGCATATGTCTGCCGAGGTCAACGTCACCAATACCTCTGCCGAAGCCCATCGTTACCGTATTGATGTCACGGGAATGCCCTCGGAGTGGATACGGCTTGATCGCACCGAAATTCTGGTTGAGCCTCAGCAGAGTGAACAAATCCTCATCAATTTCCGTCCCGTTCGCCGCAGTGACAGTCGCCCCGGTGACTACAAAGTGCAGGTGCGGGTCTATCAAGCCGATAAGCCTGAACTCAAATTAGATGCCCAAATGGTCGTGCGTGTGCTGCCTTTCAGTGGCTTTGGCATGGCGCTCGAAAAACCGGTTATCAACAGGGGCGAACACTTTCGTCTCCATCTCCATAATCAGGGCAGTGCGCCCTTACCCTTGAATGTCACCTGCCGCGCTAAAGATAACGACTTACGCTTTGTCCTGCCTGCTCCTCAATCCACACTCATGCCGGGTGCACGCTTTATACTGTCTGGCTCGGTCGTACCTCAGAAACCATTGTTGTGGGGTAAACCGCGTTCGCATACCTTTGATATTAAAGTTACGTCCGGTGATGCGGCTCACTTCTTGGCTGTCGCCCGTGCTAAATTTATCGAAAAACCGATGCTGCCCGCTTGGACACCTTTAGCTTTAGCCGGTGCTGCCATTGTTGGGATTGCTGCTGTTTTGGTGGTGTTGGCGATTTTGTTTCGGCCTGTTCGCCCACCGCAGATTACCACCTTTACGGTTAATAAACCGCAGGTCGCGCAAGGGGAAGATATTTCGCTCAGTTGGGTGGTCCAAGATGCCAGTAACCTCAGTTTGAGTGTCAACAGCAGAACGGTCATCGAGCGTATCAGCACCGAAACCACCGGCCTAACATTAGATACAAGTGGTCTGTCTGGTAACGTTGTCCTCGAATTAGTCGGTGAAAATGGAACGCAGAAAACCTCAGCCGTTCAAACCATCACCGTTTATCAACCGCTCGGTCAAATCACGTTTACCAGTAAGCCCGACCAATTGATACGCTACGTTGTCCAGAACCTGACCATCAGTTGGTCGGTGCCCGGTGCAATCAAGACACGTCTAACAGGGTTAGAAACCTTCACCAATACACCGCTTCAATCCGAGTATGGCGCTCAAGGCGATTTAACTGGTTTGGCTGGTATCCCCGATCAAGCACTCCATCTGGTTTTGTACGCCGAAGATACTGCGGGAAATCAACAACAGCAGGTGCTTGATATTCCCGTCATTAATCCCGAATGTCTGCCCGCTGGCCCACCCGTCACCTTGTACAATGGACCTGATGTACGTTATCAAGTAGTGGGAACAGTCCCGGCGGGCGCTGTGGTCGTTGTTGATGCTCAGGACGGAAGCGGTCAGTGGCTGCGGGCGCGTTTACAGGGAGGGCTTTCTGGTTGGGGGATTCGTTCGGAGTTTGCCTGCGCCCAAACCTTTAACACGGCTGATTTGGTCAAAGAGCTGAATGTGCCGACCTTGCCCCCTGCAACGTTAACACCTGTTCCAACGCCGACACCCACCACACGACCTGTTACGGCGGCACCTGCCATGACCTTAACGCCCAGTGCGTCTAGGCAAACAGAATCGCAGTCCCTGCCGACTTTACAGCCAACCGCATCAGGATAATGAACGGCTTAACTGAATTCACTTAAAGAAAGACTCATCATGAAATTAGGCGTGATATTTCCCCAGACCGAAATTGGTGCTGATCCAGCGGTAATCCGTGAATACGTACAGACGGTCGAAGGACTCGGTTACGATTACTTGACGGTTTATGACCATGTTTTGGGTGCGAACCCGGATCGTCCCGGTGGCTGGTCCGGCCCGTATACTTATCTAACTCAGTTTCATGAACCGATGGTGCTTTTTGGCTGGATGGCTGCGCTCACTCAGCACCTCGAATTTGTAACCGGTGTCATCATTCTTCCTCAGCGTCAAACCGCGCTGGTTGCCAAACAAGCTGCTGAATTGAGTGTGCTTTCTGGCGGACGCTTTCGTTTAGGTGTAGGGGTAGGCTGGAATACAGTCGAATATGAAGGACTGAACGAGGATTTCCATACACGTGGCAAACGGCTTGAGGAGCAAATACCACTGCTTCGTGAACTTTGGGCGAAGCCGCTAGTCACGTTTAAGGGCGAGTTTGACAAAATTCCCGATGCCGGTCTAAATCCACTGCCTGCGCGCCCAATCCCGATTTGGTTCGGTGGGGATGCGGATGTTGCCTTGCGCAGAAGTGCTCGTTTGGGGGATGGTTGGCTGCCCAATACCATGCCGGTGTCTGAACTGCGTCTCCGATTGAAAACTTTACGTTCGTATCTTGTTGAAGCAGGCCGTGACCCACAAGGATTTGGCGTGGATTTTCGAATTAGCGCTAATCGTACACCGCAATCCGAATGGGCGAATGATGCGGCCCAATTAGCTGAGATGGGTGTTTCTCATGTCGCTATTAACACAATGGGTATGGGTTACAAAAACCTCCAAGAACATCTAGAGGCTGTTAAAGCCTTCAAAACAATCTTGACGAACGGCTAGGAAGTACCTATTCATGAAGCGTTTGGTTATCCTCTGCCTCGCCTTTTTGTTAGCTGCTTGCGGCAGTGCTGCTTCTCAAAGTGTCGGTACGTCTTCGCCAACTGGTGGGGCAGATCGTATTCCTGTAAGTGGTTTTAAGGCGACTGTGAGCGGCGCAGTTAGTGGTGATTTCAGCGGTACAGGTAGCCCTTTTAAGCAAAGTGGAGGCGGCATTCTCATCAGTTTGATCGGCACACAAGGGCGAACCGGTCTGGAAATCAATATCATCTTGCCTGCCGGAACAACCGCTGGAACGTATACACCCAAATCGTATGCTGATGCTTATGACAGTACAAACAATAAAATCACTGCGGTTGGAGCTACCTTTAGCATCCGTAACGCGACCAACGGTATTGATAGTTACTCAATCATCAGTGAAGGTATATTAACGCTTGAATCGGTCGATCCGGTGACAGGCAGCATCCACTTCAAAGCCAAATTAGAAGGTGGTGGCGAAGTCGATGTGTCCGCCACTTTCTATCAACTGATACCGGTATAAATTTATTACGCGGGTTGTTTGTTTAATTCAGCAATTTGCTTGTCCAACGATTTGACGACGTGCTGCATTCCCAAACCATCAAAAATCGCCCGTGCTTGCTGGAAGGTGTTCGCTGCTTTCTCCAATTGACCTTCCATACAGTAATCGGTCGCCAAATCTGCCAATCCATAACCTTCACCGCGCTTATCATCCATTTGTCGGGTCAGCGCTAAGCCTTGTTCGTGCTGCTGGATAGCGGCCTCGATTTGCCCTTGATCACGGTAAGTGTCGCCTAAACGTCCAAGGTTAATAGCCTCCCCGCGTTTATCGGCTGTTTCGCGGGCAATCGTCAGCGCTTGTTCCAGATACTCGGCTGCACGGGCATATTGCTTGAGTCCGCGATAGGCATCTCCCAGCCGTCCCAGATTGATACCACCACCGCGTTTGTCACCTGTTTTGTGGGCAATCGCCAGAGCCTGTTCATAGGTGCGGATAGCATCTTCCAGTTGGTTTTGTTCACGGTAAATATCACCGATATTACCGAGGTTTATGGATTCGCCGCGCACGTCTCCACGTTCCCGTGCAATCGCCAAAGCTTGTTCTAGATGGTCAATTGCTTTGTCTGACTTCCCTACCAACCGGTAAGCGATGCCGAGATTGGCGAGGTTAATCCCCTCTGTACGCTTGTTGCCGACTTCCCGGGCGATTGTTAGCGCTTCTTCTAGATGTTCAATCGCGGGCTGTGCTTGGCCCGACAGACGATGCGCGATGCCGATTCGCCCCAATGTAATTCCTTCACCGGCTTTATCACCCAGATCACGATAAATCTTTAGCGCTTGGCGGTAATATTTCATACCGATTTTAATAATACTCAAGTCACGGTAAGCGCTGCCTAAACCGCCCAAATACTGTGCTTGACTGCTGTAATCCTTAAGCATTTCGCTGGCGTTCGCGGCCTGTTCCAATAGTGTCGTTGCAATATTGCCATAACCCTGCAAATGCAAAAAGCCTTCGGAAGTATCGCTGTCAAAGTTACGGTAAAGCCAGTTGGTGAACTGCTGTACATCAGTATAACGTTCGGCACTCATCGCCCAACTACTCGCGCCGATAAAGTTATCGAGTTCGGTTCGCAGCGCGGCAAAGTTTTCCGGCTTCGGTTCATGATAACGCTTGAGATAAATTAAACAGGCGTCGAGCGCTTTGTGATGGTCATTGTTGGTCGCTTGCGAACGCACATAGCTATAAGCTAAATCGTGGATGCGGAACTCACCGGTGCGCTCGTTGCTTTCCGAGACCCGTTCAGCTAATCCGCGCCGTTGTAAGCGATTTAAAGCATCTTCAACCGCGCTTGCTGTGAGATGCATGTATAAAGACAGCATTTCCGGCGTAGCGCTTGACGTAAAAAATGCGCCGAAGGCCAGAAATACCGTTCGTGCTTCCTCGTCCAATCCGTGAAGGCTGGTTGTGAGTAATTCTTCAATACTGCTGCGACCTTCTTCGTCCGAGCCCTCTGGTGCAGCCAGTTTCCACGGAGCCGCTGCCACACGCCGCAGTAATTCACCGGGCGCGAGATCATCCAACGCCAGTGTGAGCGCGGCTATTTTGACTGCGAAACTGTGATCGCCTAGTTTTTCGCACAGTTGATGCGCGTCGGGGTCATCCATCCATTCGGCTTGCCCGTAATGGCATAATAATTCCAGCGAAGCTTTGCGTTCTAAACGTCCAACATCCACTCTTGTCAGACCTGTAAATCGGTGACGTGAAGTCACGATAATCGGAACGCCGCCCGGTACGGCATTCACGGCTAAAAGTTGGGTGAGGGCACGCGCATTCCACACGTCGTCCAGCACAATCAGTTTGACGTTGTGCTCGGTCAGCAAAAGCCGTACCACACGAGCTTGGTTGGCGATGCCTGTTTCTTTAATAATGCTGTGTTGAGCGTTGAAAGGTCGGGCTAATGCTAACATCAATCCGTCGCGGTCTTCCGAACCTGCGCGCAGCCACAACACCGAGCCTTTGTCAGCTGCAATTCGTTCAGCCGCGATAGCTGCCGCGAGCGCGGTTTTCCCCATTCCACCGAAGCCTTGCAGCAGAACACGCTTGCCCTTGTCCAGCAGGCCGTTGATCTCAGTGAGTAACGTTTCACGCCCGACTAATCGCTCTGGTCTGCCGGGAATATCATCGGGTACCGTAGCATGAATAGCATCCAACTCACCGCTGCGGGCCGTGCGCCATTCCTGCCAATTGACCAGTGCCATCGTCAATTTTTGCCGGAAATCATTCACATCAGTAAAGTGATTGCGAATAACAGCCTTTTCGATTTTCGCCTTAAAAGCATCTATTCGCACGACCTGCCGCTTTTCTATCGAGCGTTTAGGCCATGTATAAGCAGGATCGACAATGAAGCACAACCGATCAAGCCCGCGTTCTCCAGCATAGTCGAATTCACTTTCGGTTACACTGCGGTCGTGCCCGTCCTCAACATAACCGTAGCGATGCGCCACAATACCGATGAATAAATCGGCCTCTTTTAGTTTTCGTTTGCTGCCTTCCGTAGCCCCAACGCCCATTGCTTCGAAGTTTTCCATCGCAATTGGCTCGAAACCGAGGTCTTTGCAAACCTCTATAGCTGCTTTACGATAACGTTTGAGGTCAAGGCTGGTACTGCTGATGAATACACTTTTGGTCATGGCTGTTTTATTGTTGCGTCCATATGTATTACAAACATGTTACGACAAGTACGAGTCTCAGACAATATGAGAAATTCAAACAAAACAAATGTTCTTGCAACGTTTTGTTCTATAATAGTGGTACAATTGCGACCTGAGTAAGACAAGTAAATATGGTCACGCACCCATGACAGGCTATCCCTCTAACGACTATTACATTCCTCAACAACCTGAATCCAACATCAATCCGTGGTTAGTCCGCATACCCATATTATTCTTTAGCGGCTGCGTATTATTGGTGATGGCCTTATTGGCCCTGCTAATGGTATTCCAATTCGAATACGGCAATAAAGCCCTGCCGGGTTTGTCCGTCTATAACGTTAACTTGGGTGGACTCACTCGTGACCAAGCCAAAACCGCCCTTACAAATGCTTTTACCTATGATAAGCAAGCTGTGTTCACCTTTCGTTATAACGAAAAGTTCTGGCAAGCCACGGCTGGCGAACTGGGTATCACCTTTGATGTTGATAAAACATTGGATGAAGTTTACCTGACCGGACATAGTGGCAGCATACTCACTGACCTTGGCACGCAAGCCAGTATTTGGTTGAATGGTCGCAGCATCGCCCCGATTGTGCGCTACGATGAGCAAATTGCCGTACAGCGCCTAAGTGCCATTGCCTCCGAGTTTGACCGTCCGGCAGTCGATGCCACCCTCAACATGAGTGGAACAGTGGTGGTTACAACACCGGCACAAACTGGCTTAGCGTTGGATGTAAGCACCACGCTCAACACACTTGAAGGTTTAATGCGCCAGCTTCAAACAGGTGGCGAAATTGCGCTGGTGGTCAAAGAGGCCAAACCGTTAGTTACAGATGCCAGCGCAGCCGCAGCCAAAATAAACACTGCGCTTTCGGCTCCATTAACCTTAGTGACGGATGATCAGAAAGGTGGTTCGCTCGGCCCTTGGACAGCCAATGTTGACCAAATTAAGTCTTTGTTGATCCTTAAACTGATCCCTAACGGTGATGGCACGGAAAGCTATGATGTAACGGTTAATCCTGAACCTTTGCGCGGTTTTCTACAGAGTCTCGCACCGGGTTTAATTAGCCAACCGAAAGATGGACGTTTCCATTTCAATGAAAGTTCACGTCAACTTGAAATGATTAAGGATAGCGTCAACGGTCGAGCCTTAGATGTTGATGAAACCCTCAAACGGGTGAGCGACACCGTATTTAGCACCACCAACCGGCTTGTACCGTTGGTGTTTGCCTATAATTTGCCGAAGTACAGCAGCAACGTCACAGCCAGCGAATTAGGCATTACCCAATTGGTTGGTGATTCAACCACTTATTACACCGGATCAACTCAAAGTCGCGTCAAGAATATTATTGAAGCAGCCTCTCGCATGAATGGGATTATCGTCGCTCCCGGTGAAACTTTCTCCTTCAACAATTACCTTGGTGATATCAGCCCCGAAGAAGGCTTTGTACAGGGTAAGGTTATTTTTGGTGGTCGCACGATTGACGGTGTAGGCGGTGGGGTTTGTCAGGTCAGCACTACGGCTTTTCGCGCGGCGTTAAAGGCGGGTTATCCGATTGTTGAGCGTAACTCACACGGCTATCGAGTTGGTTTTTATGAACTTAACGGTGCGCCTCCCGGATTAGACGCGGCTATTTTCCAGCCAACGGCGGACTTCCGATTCTTGAATGACACGCAGTATTCCCTGTTGATCGAGACATCGGTTTTTCCGGCTGACCAGTCCATCCAGTTCCGTTTCTACAGCACCAATCCCGGTCGGCAGGTTATTCTGGAAGGGCCAGTTATTAAGTCTGTTGTACCTGCACTCCCGACAGTTTATCAAGCAAATGCCCAGTTGCAGTTAGGGCAAGAACAATATGTGGACTGGTCAAAAGATGGCGCGGATGTAACCTTTACACGGCGCATTTTAGATACGGCGGGTAAGGAAATTCGTACCGATACCATTTATACACATTACCTTCCATGGGCAGCCGTAGTACAGGTTGCACCCACTGACCCGCGTGTAAGCCAGTCCAATACCGGATGATTTTGCTTTTGGCTCAACTTATGCAACCGGACTCCCGTGTCCTACGTATAAACGCATGTACAAAAGTCGGATAGACATTCGGGACAACAACTATGAACAATGTAAGTCGGGTATTCGCAACCGGTTTTATCTGGGCGGCGCTAACCATTTTGGGCGTAGCCATGATGGTTTCAAAAACTGACATTAGCAGTGGTAACTTGACATTCATGATGATTGCCCTCATTATCGGGTCGACTATTGGTACGGCGGCTATCTGGACAAGTAATAAACCAGAAAGTGATAGTCGAGAAGCCAGCGAGAAAGCTAAACGCCACAGCCGGGTTGAGCGCCTTATGAATGATTTGAATGAACATGATATTGAGGAGCTGCGTTACCGGTTGATGAGCCAAGATGATGAAGATAGAATTCCTCTCGAAGAACTGATTAACAAGGGACGTGGCCGCTAGTACCTTAGTCACGTTTGAAACAATTGTTAGGTTAATTTACTTTCGTTAGGACTTCTGTTATGGTTTTTTTAGGCTAAGGTAATACAACTAATAACACTTATCGTTAGTTAGAGAATTGTTATATGGCTGTCCTCCGTGAGGAAACGCGCAATCGCTGGTCAGCACTCGCTCCTGATAAATTTATCAACACAGTTTTATATGGTGCGCTCGGTGATCAGCTCAAGCTGGCATATACATTCATTGCTGTCTATACCCAGATTATGCATAACCTTCCTCGCACACAGACGTTAGGACTTGTGCATCATCAATCGGTAGTGGAACTTCGAAGTCTATTGAAACAGTTAAGGACTTTGATTAGCGATGCAAACAATGCGCTGCACGGTGATGATACGCCGACGGTACCCGTTTCTAGCTATACGGATGAAGGCTATATTTTAGACCTCGTAACGACTATCCGCCGTTTTATTCAAGAAATAGAGCGCGGCGTATCCAGAATTGAGACGACGCCGGAATTGATGGATATTCCAATGCCCGGTTCTAATGGTCGTTTAGCGAGTTCAGTTGCCAGTGACATAAACGGTTACATGTTTGAAATTGTCCAAATATTGGACTTTGCCCAAAATTACGCCCAGCGAATTCTGGAACGAACAAGTCACAACCCTAAAAGTGAGTGTAAGGATTAACCTTTCGGAAACAGCTCATTATTTAGTTTTCCGTTAGGGTTTTGGTTTAATTTGTGTCATACTAGATGTCACAAAATACCAACCTATTGATCCGAGATTCGAACGTGACACTCCTTCACGAAGAAACCTTAGCGCGTTATCAAGAATTACTCCCGTCAGAGTTTATGGAGTACGTCATCTTTGGCACGTTACGCGACCATATGTATACGGTCTATACGGTTATTAACGTCTATACCAAGATTGTGTTGAGCTTACCTTCCACCATTGATTTGCGGCTCACCTACGTACCGAACACCGTGCTTCAGATTCCCACAGAATTACGTGAGATTATGCGTAACATACAGTTGTGTGCGGTTGAAGCTTATAACCTGATGCAGATTGATATTCCGCGCGATTCTGACTCGATAGAACATGTCATTTTGCAATTTGTGAATAACCTTCGCCAACCGATTGAGACAATTGATCGTTGGGCAGCGGCTATCGAAGGTGACATCGTCATGAAAAGTTGGGTTCTACATGGCTTGCGCGACAAGACTCCATCACAGGTTGCCAGCGAAATTCGGCAGTACATGTTTGATACGAACCAAGTACTGCTGTTTGCACAAGCCTATGCCTTATGGTGGAGTCGTAAGTCACCTCGCCTGACCTAAGCGGATGTTTCATCTTCTACGAACGCTTTGATTTTTGCTTCGGCCTCGCTGACGCTGATGCCATCGCGCGTCCAGTTCCAATCCAGCGCAGGATTTCCAGCAACACCCTTTTGATTGACCTGTGTAGGCTTCCAAAGGGCGAGGCTGTTGGGGGTAAATGGCGCGTAACGGATGGGATCAGATGGGCCAAGAATCATGACTGTTCGTGCACCAGCGGCAGCGGCTAAGTGCGTCATACCGGTATCGTTACCGATATATAGGAAGCTTAGGCTGGCAAGTGCCGCGATCTGACCAAAACTCAGGCTGCCCACAAAAGTGATAGGAGGCTGTTCCAACTTTTCAACAACGGCGTTGACAATATCTCCGTCACTTGGACCACCGATTAATACAATTTTGGTATTAAGCGATTTGGCGAGACGATTGGCTAATTCCGCAAAGTTAGCAGGCGGCCAGCGTTTGCTATCCATCGTCATGCCGGGATTACGCCCACCTGAAGGATTGATGACGATGAAGGATTCGGTAACATTGGACTTTAACAGTTCATTTTTGACTGATGTTCGATTTTCCGGCGTAACTGGAACGTTGGCGACGCAGCCGCTTACATCCAAGCCGAGCGCGCGCGGCACATCCAGATAAATGTCGGCTTCATGACGCGGTTGATTGGGATCAATGGGCGCACGAATGGTGTAGCCGAAACCCCGTCTGGAACTGTCTAAACCGGCACGATTTGGAATGCCTGATAACAGGAGCGCGGCACTCATCAAGGGTGAGCGCACCAATGACACGGCGAGGTCAAAATGACCTGAGCGTATCTGGCGTACAAATTGGAAAAAACCGCCGACTGATTTAACAGGCAGCGCTTGTGAACCAGTATCTATAACGGCATCCAAAAGTGGATGATGTTCGATGACGCCTTTCGACCATGTACCAACGGCCCATGTGATGTGTGCCTGCGGATAGGCACGGCGCAAGGCCATGAGTGTGGGCGTGGCGAGTATCACGTCACCGATGCAGCAGGGAAGAATGAGGACAATTCGTTTAGTACTGAGTGCTGAGTACCGAGTGCTGAGTGAAGACAAAAGCATTTCCTGATGATGGGTGATTATGATCTAGCAAAATGATTCGGAAAATTCTGCAAATTCTTCAGATTCAGAATGCAATTTTTTTGGCGAACTATTGGCAAAACGTGAAAGATATATGGCAAAAGTGGCAGCATTTCGGCGGATTGCCCGGCTAAAATTGCGGCAATCGGCTAGTGGCATGTCCGACGCCAAGATTGCCAATAAGTAGATTCAAGCGGCAAATTTCAAGTTACAAGTGAAAGCATAATTAACCGCCAAGAGATTTTTAACGCAAAGACACAGAGTAGAAAACATGGTAGGCCTCTATTAAGTGGCGGAGATGATGTTTGTCCACATGTACCCCACCCCAAAACACAGGGACGGGCTTTAAATGCGGGACACGACATGTCGTGTCCCTACGAAAATGACTCACCCCGTATTTTGTAGATATGAGTATAGAACAAAAAGGCTACAAAATCAAGTTCGAATCCGGTTAGAATATCGGTCAGGTTTCATTTAACAAAATAAAAGAGTTCGCCGGGTTGCAAGATTTTATACGGCTGGCGCGGCGCGAATTTGGCGAAGGCGTCAGCGATGCTGCCCATTGAAATGGTGTTATTGGGATAGAGATCATTATGTCCGGCGATGACTGTTCCCCAGCCTATTTCTATGGCAAGCCGTGCGGCTTCTTCCGGCAGCAGGTTACCGATTGCACCAACTAACGTTTCGCGGTACCAATCGCGTCCATTGACCGGCAGCATGGCTACATCGGCAGTCGGGTAGGATTTGAGCATATCGACATAACCGGGATAAATCACGGTATCCCCTGAATGATAGAACGTGACACCATTCCACTCGATGAGATAACCGAACCAGCGGTAACCTTTTTGTTCATCATATTCTTTTTCATAATGAGCCGAGGGCAGCGCTGTGAGTTTAATACTTGTGCCGGGCAGCGTTATCGGTTCAAGTGCCTTCGGAATGATGGTGCGTTCCTCAGCGACTTCTGCTTTGGTAAACAAAGGGCGACACCAAGCGGGTGCAACAAAACGGGCATTTGGTGAGGCTTTGGCTAAGGGCTTAACGGTATGGGTGTCAAAGTGGTCTTCATGTTCATGGCTGGCGAGATGATAGGTGGCGTTGGTGACAGTCTCGGGTTCGATGGGCGGTGGATAGGCTCGATACCACCAACTGCCTGCTTGGTCTTCGACGATGTTGCTCAGGCAGGGATCAATACACAGAATGGCATCAGGTCCTTTGATGGCGATTCCCATTTGCCCCATGCCCCAGAAGGCGAGGCTGTTAGGGATAATCGGTATGGTATTCATTTGAGTAAGTAGGGCATTTCCAGTAGGCATAAAGATTTCTCCAGAAAAATATTTCAGCACACAGTTGCGGAGATTTTAATTGTGAGGGTGAACTTATACAAATCGATTGGTCAAGGGGCATCAATTGGTGAGATTAAGTTAAGTGGTGAAATGATTTGTCGAATGTACCCCACCCCTACCCCTCCCCAAAACACAGGGAGGGGCTTTAAATACCGGAAAAGGCACGCCTTTTCCCTACAGAAATCAGCTTGAAGCATAAAATGTTTTAGTGCGAGTTACCCCATTAATCCCTATTTTATTTCCGTAGAACAAACGTATTGACTCTCAGGTTGGCTTAGGGTTTATCCTTATTTCAAATTCGGTGCAGGCATTGATTGAAGGAGAAATAACCATGACAACGGCAGAAATGACATTGGTGGGAAAGACAAGGACATGGGCGAGCGAACCTAGAATCTACGAGCGACCCGATGAGCGCTATATGGGTATCAGAGTTCAGACTCCTTTCAAGGGGATGTTTACGCTGATTGATAAACATCTTTTTAAGGAGCTCAGAGATTGGATGAAACAGGAAGGCATAGAGCCAGATGGTAAACCGTTTTTCCGTTATTACGTCATCAATATGGATGGCGAAATGGACGTTGAAGTTGGAATTCCGGTTGTCACAGGGCTGCCGGGTAATGGGCGGATTTGTCCAAGAGTGCTGCCTGCTGGACGCTACGCCAGTCTAATTTACGTGGGAACGGGTTATACGGGCAGCGGGGCATTGACGAGATGGGCTATCGAACACGGTTATACTTTTGATCAATGGGATGATCCTAAAGGTACTGCGTTCCGCGCGCGTTATGAGCGCTATCTCACCGATCCGAAAATTCAGCCGCTCAAGTCAAAATGGGAATGTGAAGTAGCCGTCAAGCTGGCCGATATTCAGCCGCGGTAACGGCGTTGTTAATCCTCACCCCCAACCCCCTCCCATTGCATAGAGGGGGCTTTAAAGACCACAAATCGTCGATGCCTTGTTTTTTGAATATTAATTACGCCAATTGGACAGCCGCCATGCCTTTGGGTTCAACCGGATATTTGGCTTCCCACGCTTTGTAGCCACCTTGCAAGGCGCTGGCTTGAAAGCCTAATGTTTCAAGGTGGCGGGATACACGACCGCTGGAAGCCTCATCGGGGCAGGTGCAGTAAGCGACAATCGGACGATCTTTAGGCGCAGTGGATGCCCAATCTTCAATCTGGTCGGGCAGCACGCGGATGCTGTCGGGAATTTGCCCTTCATCACGTTCGTAATGCGCCCGCGAGCGGACATCCAAAACTAGCGGCGGTGTCTCACTGGCAAGCTGTGCTGCTAGTTCATCGGGCGAAATGCGGCGAATTTCGTTGGCATCCGGTTCGAACAAGCCGACAAATGAACTCTCGCGTTCCTCAGCCATTGTGAGTTGGGCTTTGGCGACACGATTGGCATAAACCGTAGCAAACGGCGTAGCTGTTATCCCGTGTGCGAGAACCGACACAACCACCACCATTCCGGTGATCGCCAGCAGCTTTTCAGCATCCGGCGCACCGGCTTGGACAACCAGCAGCGCTAAGAGCAGCGAATTGAGTCCGCGCGGGCCAAACCAACCCATGAATAAGCGGGCGGTATTACTCATCTTAGCTTTTTGAAGGATGATTCCTAAAGACGCGGGGCGAATGAATACCAGCGCGACCACGGCTAGGGCAAGCGCTGGAACGACTGTTATTGTACCTAACAAAGTCGAGAGCATCGCACCAAAAAGAACGAATGCTAAGAGCATCATCATCTCGGCAGTGACTTCGCCATATTCCATAAAACAGTCACAGAGCGACACGTTGAATAAGGTGACGGCTAAACCGGCGAAAAAGGCGGCGAGGAAGCCATCGCCATCAATCATTTGACCGGCGGCGAACGAAGCCAGCACCAAGCCGATTCCGTATAAAGCTTGATACTCACGGCGGATGCCAAAACGGGCATCGGCACGTCCCATCAAATTTGCGCCGAGGCCGCCCACCGCAAGGCCAACGGCAGGACTGAGGATCAAAATGCGGAAAAAGAACAGCGGCCAATTCATGTCTTCGCTGCCTTGAGCCGACAGAATGGCGATCAGTATCAGGACAATTGGCAGCACAACGATGTCGTTCATACCGCCTTCGATGCCGAGCGCGCGCCGAACCGAGCGCGGGATACGTTCGTCACGGACAATATCGCGCAGCACAACCGGATCGGTGGAGGCTAAAATTGCGCCGAGCAAAAGTGATTGCAGCGGTGTTGTGCCGACGATCAAATAAGCCGCGAGCGCCACACCTAAGATGACCATAATCGTGCCGGGGCCAAGCGTCAAAAACGGGATGTGCCAATCACTTTTGAGTTCGTCAACTTGCAGCTTCACCGCATCCAGAAACAAGACCAATGACAAACTGACGGTGGCGACAATTTCGAGTAATTGATTATGTGGATTAATTTCGATGACTTTTAGGCCACCGCCGCCTAACAAAAACCCTAAGCCTAAGAAAATAATAGGGAACGAGAGCGGCGCGCGCTCGACTAAGCCGGAGGCCAGCGCGGACACCGTTAAAACAATGGCGATAATTCCCATGCCGATGACAAGTTGAGACATGCACTTCTCCCTGATAGGCGTTGATGGGTATCAGAAGCGCTCAAAATGGCGATTCTTACGCAAGATATAAAGGAAATTTTGATGTTGTGATTGAGGTTGCTACGAGCCTAATTAAAACCTATGCAGGCACATCCCGCAACAAATTAAGAGGCGAGCGCCAGCACTGCGAACACAGGCCGATGATCCGAACCGCCAGATGTGGGCCAGACGTGGGTTTCGATGGGTAGAAACCACTTGTTGTGGAAAATGTAGTCCATACGCTGGTGGATGGGGATAAAGGGAGACCCTTCCTGTGACTGCGGATGACTCCAATCGGGGCCGGTGAAGCCCATGCCCCAACCGACTTCGCGGAAAGTGTCGCTCATACGTTTAACGATATGTGGGTAATTGACATCAGTATCGTTGGTGTTGAAGTCGCCCATCCATAAGACCGCGCTGTTGTCTCTGGCGATCATGCTTAGGATGTCGTTAATTTGTTGACCGCGTGGATGAATGTCAAAGCCTTGTCCGTAAATGGGATATGATGGCGGTGCGTGAAAGTTATAGATGGTGATGGGTGTGCCATTCATATCGACAACCGCACGCATCAGGCGAACCGGAATCGGATATTCGACAGGCCACGATTTTGATTCGGTGATAGGATAACGGCTGAGTAAACCCCGTCCATGATATGGGTTGTCGTCAGGGGCGGGAAAGAGCGCTCGATAGGGATAAGCATCAGCAAGCTGGGTATCAAAAGCCTTGCCCGCTTCGGGACTCATTTCTTGGAAGGCTACGATGTCGGCATCAGCTTGACGGACAAGGTCAGCCATTGGCTGGAGAATTTTGCGCTCGGCATGAAGATTGTAGGTTAGCAAACGCAGATGCGGATTATTTTTATCCATGTCGATTGGACGCGGCATGAAAAATGGCAGATAAGCGATCATGAAGGCGAGAAATGGTGGTGCGAGAATCGCTGCGACCCACCATCGACGCAGGATAAGTAGCATTGGAAATAACAAAAGTGTGGGAATCAGCAGGATAGTAATCGACACGTTTATGGCGGCGATGAGTGTCGATTCGCCATCCATGAATGATCGCAGCAGGAGCATCAGGCATAAGAGGAGACCGTATAGCGCGATAAGGAGCAGTAGGGCGCGTCCCAAGTAACGTTTGGCTCTGGTCATGATGGATTCACCAGCGCGAAGGTTGCATAAACCGGAAAGTGATCCGAGCCAGCGGAGTCGCTGCCGACGTGTATTTCTAGCGGCTGAAAGTGCGTGTCGTGGAAAATATAGTCGATGCGGGCAAGTGGCGGGACGAAACGAATATGAAAGGCATTGGCAAAGTTCGGGAAGCCGAAGCCCATTCCCCAACCAACTTGCTCATATGTATCACTGTAATGGTCGGTGACATGCGCGTAATCATCGCTGAGGTTGGTCATGTTGAAGTCGCCCACAATCAACAATGGAGTGGTGACGCTTCCAGCGCGGCGCAGCACATCATTAACTTCCATTGCCCGTGCCTCACCATCGAATCGGAAACCGCGTAGTGGATGAATCGGATGGACGTTAAAGAGGGTAATCGTTTGACCGTTCCAATCCATATCGACATGTTGATGACCGAGGTTAATCTGCCAGAATTCATCATTGGAAAGTGGAAATCGGCTGAGTACGCCTTGACCCGAAAAATCGGTTTGTGGGTGCAAGGCACGATAGGGATAGAACTGAGCCAATTGTTCGTCAGCGGCTTGGGCTACCCAAGGACTCAATTCTTGAATCGCTACCACGTCAGCATCTGACTCGCGGATGACGCGAAGCATTTGGTCAACCTGCTGATTGTCTTTGTTGATGTTGAAGGAGCGCAGATGCAAGCGCGGTGCTTCGGCGGGTACGTTGATGCTGCGCGGGAGGAATTGTCCACCGTAAGTCGAGATGAAAAAGAAAAAGGGCGCTGCCAGCTCGATCACTAACCAGCGTCGGCGCAAGATCAAACTGAGAGGTAACAAAACGACAGCAGGTAAAATCAGCAAATGAAAATAAGAGTTAAAGAAGCCGATGATATTCCAGCGTTCGCCGATGATGGCCCTGAGAAGGAGGTAAAGGGTGGTGTTCAGACCATAGCCACCCACCAGCGCAATATAAGTATTCATGCCTATGCGTCGCAGCATGGAACGCCGAGAAGTGGATACACGTTTGACAACCAGCGGCGGGTTCGGCGCGTCGATCATTCACGATCCTCGTCAATCAGCGCGAACTCAGCCCACACCGGACGATGATCGGAACCCCCGGAAGTCGGCCAAACATGCACTTTGATGGGACGGAATGCGGCATTGTGGAAAATGTAATCCAACCTCAAAAAGGGGAACAAACGAATCGGTAACGGCCAATACGCCGGAAGCGATTGAAAGTCGCTTAGGTCAGGAAATGTGAAGCCCATGCCACTGCCAACTTCGCGGAAGCTGTCCTTAAACTGCTGAGTGATGCGCTGATAATCTTCAGCTTGGTCAGTCATGTTGAAGTCGCCCATGATGAGAACTGGGCCGGTGTCATTGTCGGCGAGTTCCAAGACCACATCAATTTCCTGACCGCGTGGACGTGTGCTAAAACCCTCGTTCCCCATACCGGGATGCAGCGGATGGGTGTTATAGACAATAATCGGTGTGCCGTCGAAATCAATCTCGGCGCGTAGATGTCCGAGTGAATGATGGGCGATCAGTGGATTGCGCCAATAATGTGGATTGTTAATCGGATGGCGGCTGAGGATGCCCTGCCCACGACTGCTTTGCTCAACCGCATATAAGGCTTGATGGGGATAGAGATCGGCAAGGACGGCTTTAAAACAATCCGCAGCACTTATGCTTAACTCTTGCACCGAGATAATGTCGGCATCCGAGGCGCGAAGAATATCGAGAATAGGTTCCAACAGGTGAGCTTCACCGTGCAAGTTGAAGGTTAGGATTTTGATGGTGCGCTTTGCGACAGATGATGTCGATGGCTGACGCGGGGTGAATAAACGCCCATAAGCCGCGATGAACGTGGCGACGGGTATCACTTGAAACCACCCCAACCACGGACGGAATAAGAGATTAATGGGCAGCAGGATCAGCGTAGGCAGCATGAGCATATGAGCGAACGAATTGAAAAGGCCAATCCATTTGAAGTTTTCGGTCAGCCGGTTTCGCAGGAGTAAAACCGCTGATAGGCCGATACTGTAAAGAGTTCCAAGTACGAGCAGTAGGTTGAACAGATTGCGAAGCGGCTTTTTCGGTGATGTACTGCGTGGCATAAATGGATGTCATCCTAATGATTTGATAAATGATGATTATACGATAGCTATTTTGTTTGTACCCGTTGATAAGACATTTTACTCACTCGCTCCACCTTATTTTCCCTATTCAGTGACCTTAAAATGATCTAGACTCGGCATCATGTGACGAATTGGATTGAGGCAGATCATGACGAATCAACAGGATATTGTGCAGGCGTTGATTACGAGCTTGCATGATGATAATCATATGGTACGCAGTGCGGCGGTACGGGCGTTGGGACGCACGGCTGACCCAGCGGTGACTCCGGCGCTGCTTGAGGCACTGCATGATAAGGGTGGATTGGTATATGACTTCGCCTTGCACGCACTGGGCGAAATGAAAGATCCACAGGCTGTTTCTACTCTCATGAATATGTTGAGCGACCCGGACGCTGATTTGCGGCGGGCAGCGGCGACTCTGTTAGGCAAGCAAAAACATGCTGATGCTGTTCCAGCATTGATTACGCTGTTGAACGATGAAGTGTTAGCGGTGGGCCATGCCGCTGCCGAGGCACTAGGCGATATTGGTGACCGACAAGCCGTTCCCGCTTTGCTGACAATTCTCGCCAGCCCCCATACGGATTGGGCAATGTGCATTAATGCTGCCCAAGCGCTCGGTAAATTAGGTGACGCGCAGGCTGCTTCGACGCTCATCAACGTGTTCCGCCGTCGCTGGGATGTCATACCGGGGATGAATACAACCCCGCCCGTGCGGAAGCATGTCATGGAAGCCTTGGTGAAATTGGGCGAGGGCGCACTACCAGATTTGTTGACAGCGTTAACCGATACCGACGTGAAGGTAAGGCACGGTGTGGTCGAGACATTGGGGCATCTAGCAGGTGGGAGCGAAGCGGTCAGTTGAGGCAGGGGATAAGGCCTCGCTCCACATTCTCGTTAACGGCCTAAGCGCCGGTTGTTTTCGTTAGATGCGGGCAATGTCAATACGGGACTATATACGCGTGTACCGCAGTGGGTACAAACTTTTTCATTGCCAATTTGCTGCCAAACGGCAGGTCGGCGGCAATATTGGCATGAGTCTTTGGCGAATTCCTCGTACTGCTTTGGTTGGTGACGATCACTCATCATAATGATATTACCCCTGAAACTAAAACTTACTGAACCTTTGATTTCCAATCTATGCAATTTACCTTGCACGCTCCTTACGGTATAACAAATTATCATTATGGATAATGCGAGTTTTGTTTAAGGATTGTTCGATCTTCCTGTGCAATGTGAACAAGAGTCGCCTTGCAAAAGATATTTTCACCTGCTTAATGCGTGAGATTGGCCTTAACAACGATGATGACCCGTAGTATTCACACCGCCTTGCAAGCCGCCCGTCAATTGATTCAGGCGGCTTCGGACTCCGCTTCGTTAGATGCACAAGTCTTGTTAGCTGATGTTTTAGGTGTTGACCGCAGTTATTTACTCAGTCATCCCGAACAAACGCTCACGGCTGAACAAGATTCTCGATTTACCTCGTTGGTTGAACGCTGCGCGGCGGGCGAACCGCTGGCCTATCTGATCGGACGGCGGGCATTTTATGACCGTGACTTGATTGTTTCGCCTGACGTTTTAGTACCACGCCCCGAAACGGAATTATCACTTGAACGAGCGCTGACTTTTGCTAAAGGGCGCGCCAGTTTGACAGCGGTTGATGTAGGAACCGGCAGCGGTACATTAGCCGTGACCTTCGCCGCTAATTGTCCCCAAGCGACCGTATACGCTACCGACCTAAGTCCGGCAGCGATAGCGATTGCCCGACAAAATGCAGCCTTACATCAAGCAAAAGTAACCTTCTTTGAAGGAGATTTGTTACAGCCTTTGTTGGATCGCGACACTCATGTGGATTTGATTATGGCGAACTTGCCTTATATCCCCAGTGAGGAAGTGCCTGCCCTTGCCGTCAGTAAATATGAACCTCTGATGGCTTTGGACGGTGGTGCAGATGGCTTGGTGCTTGTACGGCGATTGTTATCGCAAGCCGTTACTTTGATAAATCACAATGGATTGATCGTTTTAGAGATTGGTGCTGGACAAGGGGCAGCCGCACAGATGTTGGCACAAGAAGCCTTTCCAACTGCGCATGTCAGTATCGAACTGGATTACGCGGGTCTAGACCGGATGGTTGTCATTGACCATAAATGATGCCGCCAGCGTCTTTCGAGGCTGGCGGCATACCGTTGGGGGAGTCGGGGATATAGCTTTTTTGGAGATCAATTTGTTTATTGATCTTTTTGTATGCTACATCAACTCTGTGACAATTGAGTGTTAAGGTTTTGGAAAAGGCGTAAGTCGTGCATGTCCTCAGATGTACGACAGCCTGCTTACCACAGCGTAATGTTACCAACAAGACCGTAATTCCTTTCTATTTTTTTGGTCTAAAAGCAGAAAAAGAGGTCGATTTACACCTGATTTTTAGGTAAATGTCAGGCTATAGATGTTATTATGAAGTCACTTAATATTCATATATGATTAATTAATTTATGATTGCTCGTTGATTACTGCTTAAACCTATCATAATGGTTGAGTGGCATCCGGTAGCAGCTTCTTTTTTATTCACCGCCTCCAATATTTAAAGCAGATTATAAAGAAGCCCAAAAATCATGCTGATTGAACTGCTGCGTTCCATTACCTTTTTGGCTGCGTTGTTTGTGGTAGGACTTGGTTATTGGCGGGTACGGTTGCTTCCGTTTACAAACGCCATCACCGATTGGGCTGTTGGTCTATTTGCAGTAGGCAGCATTGCCTTCATGGTTTTTCTGTGGTTCAACCACGTTACTTTTCCCCTCAATTTGGATTTAATGGAAAGCACCATATTGCAGCATGTTACTCGGTTAGCATCTGGCCAATATGTTTATGTCGCTCCAACACCTGAATATGTTCCTCTTGCCTATAACCCACTGTTCTACGTTATTTCTCTTCCCCTTGTAAAACTTTTTGGTGTTAACCTTGTCAGTTTGCGAATTACGGCAATTGTGGGCATGTTCGGCATCGGCGTCATGATTTTTTTGATCGTGCGCGATCAAACGCACAATACATGGTGGGCGGTTATTGGTGTTGGGCTTTTTGCCGCCGCCTATCGAGTAATGGATACCTTTCTAGACAACGCCCATTCCGATGGGTGGTTCATATTCTCGGCGCTGCTCGGAACATATGTCATTAGTAAGAATCGCTCCTACGTGAATAACTTGCTCGGCGTAGTGATTTTGGTGGCAAGTTTCTGGTTTAAACAACATGGAGTGATTTTTGTGATAGGTGGTCTAGCCTATCTATTATGGCGCGATGGCTGGCGGCCTATGATCGGCTACGGTTTAATTGTCGTTTTATTGGGTGTAGCTGCTTATTTATTTGGGGGATCGGCTGTATTTGGGCCTTATTTCTTGTACTTCACTTATCAGGTTCCGCGTCACTGGACTGAAGTTAATCTTCTCACTTTTTACCGTTATTTGCGATACATTTTGCAGAGCTATCCCATATTGGCATTCTTTGCCGCATTAGAGACTGTCTGGACGGCGCGTTCCAAATATAGACGTTTAACCATCTGGCATTTTCAATTTGCTGCGGCGCTAGCAACAGGTGTGATGGGGTCACTTGATCCCGGTTCGGCCAATAATGTCTACATCCCTATGGGTCTATGGTTTATCATTTTAGGAACAATTGGCCTGTACAACGTGACGATAAACGTGGCTACTGTAAATCGTCACCATTTAGCGTCGTTGGCCTTCATAACCACTTTTGGTGTATTTCTATATATCCCCGCTACAGTGATAGTTTCACCTCAGGCAGATGAAATTTACCAAGAATTCATAAGCACCCTAAAAAATTTGAACGGTCAGGTTTACGCCCCTTACATTGGGCAGTTGAATGCGGATTATGTGTTTGTTCCGGGCGCGCATTGGGTCGCGCTGGAAGATATGGTTCGCGGGCCGGGGATTGACGAACAGAATCACCCGACTACCCGTAAGCTGCTTGAGGCAGTCATTCAGCCGGATAAACCTGCTTATATGATTCTTCCCTACCGTCTGGAGGGCGATCCGCTGATTGGCTTCTTGACGCAGTATTATGTTCTTGACACGGATTTTGGAGATCGGTTTAAAGCCCTTGCCACCTTGCCTAAGCGTTTTAGTAACGGGTGGCCCCGATATTTGTATCGGTACAACCTCCATTAACCCTCTGCGAAGAATAAGTAAAAATCTTCTACTTAGCATCTTCCGTTTAGGATTATGATATGTCTAGACGAGACAATCACATTCAAAACGGACTATATGTGCTTGTATTGAGTCAGAAAGGTTGTTATGGCGTTTATTCATCCTAGCGCGGAAGTCGAAGCTGATGTCATTATCGGCGCTGAGAGCAAGGTGTGGCATTTGTGTCACATTCGGCGCGGCGCTCATATCGGCAGTGAATGTGTAATCGGGCGCGGCGTATTTGTAGACGCAGGTGTACAAATCGGCAATCGTGTCAAAATCCAGAATTACGTCTCGGTGTTTCACGGCGTGACGATTGAGGATGGCGTGTTTGTCGGGCCGCATGTGTGCTTCACCAACGATATGTTTCCGCGTGCTGTGAATGTCGATATGTCCCTTAAAGCGGCGGATGATTGGGTGCTGAGCGAAACGCTCATTAAAGCCGGTGCGGCGCTCGGTGCAAATTCGACCATCGTCTGTGGCATCACCATCGGACGTTGGGCAATGGTCGGGTCGGGTAGTGTAGTGACGAAAGACGTGCCGGATTATGCGCTTGTGGTCGGTAATCCAGCCCGTATCATCGGATACGTGACTCCGGCAGGTAAACGGGTAGCGACGCAGGAAGAGGCGGCACAAGGATCATAATTTTCGGAGGTTCATCGTGATTCTGGACAATCTGCTAAATGGGGTTCAGCAAGTTGATGCACTTCAAAGGCTGAATGCGGTTATTGTGCTAGGCACGGTAGATGAAATCGAAGCAATCCCTACACTCATCGAAGTTTTTAAGGCCGAGCGAGAACCAGACGTCAAACAGGCTCTCGCATGGGCGGGTAAGCGTTTGCAGGAGGCTCGACAATCCGGTTATTCGACCTTAGAGGCCATCTTTAAGCAGTTCAGAATTGACCGTGCGCTGGCAGAAGCAGAAGATGAACGCGAACGCCGTTTGATGGAACAGATGAAATTCAAAGCTGATATGGAACACATCCAGCGGCAGGATGATAACTTAAAACAAAGTCTCGCCAATACAGCCGTGAGTACCGCTTTGTTCGGCATTTCGGGCTTTATGTCCGGTATGGGAAGTTCGTCACCTAGCGGCGCGAACTTCATTTCATCTAATCTAGATAGTAATCGTCCGCAGCATGGCGCGCAGCGTATCATGCCGACCCGACCCAGCGACGGTGACATTCGCGTCTACGTGCGCCGTCTGCGGGAGGAAAAAGATGCTGCCAAACGAGTCGGTGCTGCGCAGAGTCTCTCCCGGTTAGTGAATAACCCCGAAGCCTTACCCGATCTGGCGGCGGCCTTTATTGACGATAAGTCCGACGCTGTTAAGGAAGCTGCCCAGCAAGCAGCCAAAGAGATTTATTGGAATGCGGTTTACTGGGAAATGGAGCAGGATGGTCGCATGAAAGCGGAAATCGAGCGTCGCGGCGGAAAGGCGGACACCAGCTCTGCCCCGCAAACGCCCGCTCAATCCGAGCCAACACCGTCACTGCCACCTAAACCCAAACCCGCTGACATCGCCTCTATATTAAAGAAGGCAGAAGCTCAACGCGAGAAGCGCAAGCGTTTTTAATTGTGCTAGAGAACTAAGGTCATAACAATGCAAATTCCAATCGCAAAGCCCTTTATTGGGGAAGAAGAGAAGCAAGCGGTCATGCAGGTTTTGAGCAGTGGACAGCTCACCTCTGGGCCGAAAGTCGTTGAATTCGAAAAAGCCTTCGCTGCTTATCACGGTGCGAAACATGGTGTCGCCACTAGTAATGGCACAACCGCCTTGATGGCTGCCATGATGGCACATGGTATTGGCCCCGGCGATGAGGTCATTATTCCGTCATTCAGTTTTTTCGCGACTGCTTCTTGCGTCCTCAGTACGGGTGCGCGCCCTGTATTCGCTGATATTGATGCAGATACATTTTGTATGTCACCGGAAGCTGCTGAAGCTGCCATCACACCCAAGACCAAGGCGATTATGCCGGTACATCTTTACGGTTTGCCCGCTAATATGCCAGCATTTGAAGCCATCTGTCAGAAACATGGTCTAATTTTGCTCGAAGATGCGGCACAGGCTCACGGCGCGGCGATTGGCAAACGACATGTGGGCACATGGGGAACGGCATCATTTAGCTTTTATCCCACTAAGAACATGACCACGACCGAAGGTGGTATGGTGCTGACCAATGATGATGAAATCGCCCGTAAATTGCGGATGATCCGCGCACAGGGCATGAACACCCAGTATTATCATGAGGTAGTGGGCTACAACTTCCGCCTGACTGATATGGCCGCCGCTATTGGTTTGGTGCAGCTTGGACGTTTGCCGGAGTGGAGCTGTTCGCGCGTCGGCAACGGCAATTACTACAACACCCATTTGGAAAGTGTCAAGACACCGACTGTCCCCGAAGATTACACCCACGTCTATCATCAATATACCGTTCGTGTTCCCGATGGTGTTGACCGTGACGCGGTCGCTAAACATCTCAATGATAAGGGTGTTGGCGTGCGGGTCTATTATCCACTGCCCATTCACCAGCAGCCGGTTTTCCAGAACATGGGCGGATATAACGATGTGCATCTGCCGGTGACTGAAAAATTAACCAAGCAGGTCTTTAGCTTGCCGGTTTACCCAACACTGACTGAAGAAGAACGCGCTTACGTGGTGCAGGAGGTCAATGCAGCATGTTAAAAACAGCGGTCATCGGTGTCGGCAGTATTGGACAAAACCACGCGCGTGTTTACCGCGAGATGGACGGGATACAGCTTGTAGGCGTGACGGATGCCAATGCAGGCAGCGCCGCCAAAATCGGTAACCGGCTGAACGTGCCCTACTACACCGATGTCAAAAAAATGTTAGAGGAACAAAAGCCGGATATGGTTTCGATCTCCGTGCCGACCAGTTTACACTTCTCGGTTGGCATGGACATGATAAAACGCGGGCTGCATGTATTGGTGGAAAAGCCCATTACCAGCACGTTGGAACAGGCCGAAGAATTGTGTGACGAGGCTAAGAAGCAGGGCGTCATGCTGGCGGTCGGGCATATCGAACGTTTCAATCCAGCGGTCATGGAACTCCGCCGCCGTTTGAAGGAAGGTTATGCCGGACGAGTCTACAAAATTCACTGCCAGCGTTTAAGTCCTTATCCGTCACGCATTCAAGATGCAGGCGTAGTGATTGACCTTGCCTCACACGATATTGATTTGATGCGTTATTTGACAGGCGAAGAAATCATCCGTGTCTACGGCGAAACAGTGCAGTCGATTAACTCTGATCGCGAGGATATGTTCAATGGGCTGCTGCGCTTTCGCAATGGAACTGTAGGTGTACTCGATGTGAATTGGATGACACCCACCAAAATTCGCCGCTTAGCTGTGACAGGCGCTCGTGGGATGTTTGAATGTAATCTGATTTCTCAGGAATTGTTTTTCTACGAAAACGAGGTTGCGCCCAGTCAATGGGATGCATTGAGCGTGTTGCGTGGAGTCAGCGAAGGCAATGTCATCGGTATAAAGCTTCAGCGTCACGAACCGCTGGCGGCTGAATTGGCTGATTTTGTGGCGTCAGTGCGTGATAATCGCGAGCCTACCGTGACCGGACAGGACGGTTTGGAAACCTTGCGCCTAGCTTTGGACTTCGTCAAATCCGGCAAGGATGTGGTGGTCATCGACGAATTCAAAGTTCCGGGCTAGTTGATGCGTTTACGGGCGGTGGACGTGATGTTTCCTGTCCGCCGTTCCTCTAATAACCGGATTCAAATCCGCTTGTCGATAGGTTATTTGCTCTCCCTTTGATACTGAACCCATAATCATTTGGATGTTGACAATGAAAATCATGAACATTGTTGGTGCAAGGCCGGAATTTATTCAAACTGCACCGGTGACTCGCGCCATTCGCAAACGGCATACCGAGATTCTGGTGCATACCGGACAGCACTATGACGACAATATGTCCGCTGTGTTTTTCCGTGATCTGGGCATCTCTGCGCCGGAAATTAATATCGGTGTAGGCGGCGGCAGCCATGCCAGCATGACCGGACAAATGTTGATGAAGCTGGAACAGGCCATGCAGGAACATCAACCGGATTGGGTGCTTGTTTTCGGCGATACAAACTCAACCATAGCAGCGGCTTTAGCGGCAGCCAAGATTCACATTCCAGTTGCCCATATTGAAGCGGGTCTGCGCAGTTATGATCGCAAGATGCCCGAAGAAATTAACCGTGTCATGACCGATCACTTGAGCAGTATCTTATTCCCGCCAACGCAGGTTGCGGTTGATAACCTGAAAAAAGAAGGGATTACGCAAGGTGTGCATCTAGTGGGTGATGTGCGCGTTGACGTGGTGTTGGATACAGTGCCGCGTGCCAAGCCGCGACAGACTAATCTTTTCGCCCAAACTGGTCTGAAATCAGGTGAACCCTTTGCGCTGGCAACGATACATCGTGCCTCCAATACTGACGATCAGGTACGGCTGCTGGCGATTGTCGATGCCTTCAATACACTAGATTTGCCGGTTGTACTGCCGGTTCATCCACGCTTGCGCAAAATGATGGATGAGTTTGGTTTAAGTTTCAGCGGCAATGTTCGCGCGATTGAACCCATCGGCTTCCTTGATATGGTCGCGCTGCTGGATGCTTGTACGATTGTCATCACCGACAGCGGCGGCTTGCAGAAAGAAGCCTATATGATGAAGCGCCCCGGCGTGACTGTCCGTGACACCACCGAATGGGTGGAGACAGTGACTTCAGGTTGGAATCGCTTGACTGAACCGGGGGCATTTAAAGCGGCAGTTGCCGAGGCGCTGCGTCCGCCGCCTGCCGAACATCCTGATTTTTACGGCGCACCGGGTGTTTGCGACCGTATTGTGGATGCACTTGAAGTGGGTAAATAGACAAATGACATAAACCTAGAAGGGCGCTTTCAGGCGCTCTTTTTATTTCTTCGCTCAAAAGAAAATTCATTGAAGTATTTTAGGTTGTTCATGCTTTATGCTTAACGAAGTACAACCAATCTCAGGAAAATTGATGATGACAAGCGTAAGCGTAAACTATGAAGGGCAAGACTCGAAACAGGTTGTTAGTCGGCGGCCTCGTGTGTCTCCGCTCAGCATCGGGATATTGGCAATTGTTCTCACGGTAATTTTTACGCCTATCCTCTTGATGATGATTAAAGCCGGTAATGATTACCCGATGCACATTTGGTGGGCGTGGTATTGGGATAAGACCGGGCTCGTAACCGAACCGCTGCCGCACTTCTTATATCAAGTGTTGGTCATTGTATTCGAGCATATTCTTCCCGGTAACAGTTATGATGGGGCAGCAGTATTCGTAGGAATCCTGTGTTACGTCACAACAGGCATTTTGCTGTTTGTTTTGATTTACCCTCTTTATGGTGCTGGCTCGGCTCATATGAGAACTTTGGTCGCCGCTTTGACGACTTTAGCCGTTATGCTAGTCGGGCCGATTAATTTCCTTTGGGGCAGTACCAACCTGTCATTTGGTTATATCCCTACGAATGCCTATAACAATCCCACGATTGTGCTGCTCAAACCTTTCGCTTTGCTGCTCTTTCTATTCGCACTTCGTACCTTGAATAGCACATCTGCTTCCCGCATAACTATCGTAGGCTGTGCTATAGTCACCATTCTCGGCACGATTGCGAAGCCCAATTATGCGATTGCCTTTTTACCGGCATTCGCCTTAGTAGTTGCTTACTATTTGCTGCGTAAAAGGCCGATTAATTGGCCGTTGTTGATAATCGGTATTCTTGTTCCTGCTGCCGAAATTTTAGTGTGGCAGTTGAATTATGTGCGCGGTTCAAGTTTGAGTGGGTTTGTCATCGCATCTTTTCAGGTGATGCAGCTTCTTTCGCCCAATAATCTTCTTCCAAAGTTTGTTCTTTCTATTCTGTTTCCCATTTGTGTGATGGCTGCATATTGGCAGAATGCCCGTAATGATAGTGCGCTGGGGTTAGCGTGGATTTCTTTTGCGGTTGGCGCCTTTTACACCTATTTTCTTTCAGAGACCCAGAATTATTCTTCGGGAAACTTTACATGGAGCGGGCAGATAACCCTTTTTGTTTTGTTCGCGGCCAGCATTATGTTTCTTATACGACAAAACAGGGATGTATTGAGTCAGCGGCGTTTGGATTGGCGGCTTGCAGCGAGTCTGGTTCTCCTTTCACTGCATCTGTTAGGGGGTATCGCCTTATATCTTGCACACTTGAATCCGAATTGGCGATCATGGTTATGAGGTTCATCTCGTTAACCCCCTTACCTGAGAAGTGACTTAATAAAAAAGATAGCCCCTAAAAAAATTCATTTTAGGAGTACGTTAGGTCGCACATGGCAAAGTGTATCGTGAAGCGCATACGTAAGGGGTTAAAGCATTCATGAGTAACATATTATCAATAGTTGTCCCAGCATATAACGAAGAAGACGGAGTCGCTGCGGTTATCGACCGGACGCTGACTATCGAGCCAGAACTTCGCAAGCTTGGTTTGGACGGCATGGAATTGATCATCGTTGATGATGGTTCCAAAGACCGCACCGCCGAAATCGTTAAAGGGTATATTGACCGGGGCGTGGTTCTTATTCAACACAAGAAGAACCGGAATTATGGTGGCGCACTAAAAACTGGCTTTCATCACGCTAAAGGTAATCTGCTGGCGTTCATGGATGCCGATGGTACGTACCCGCCGGAATATTTCCCGCGTATGGTGCAAGCCATGTTGGAACAGAATGCCGACCTCGTGATTGGTTCGCGCATGGCAGGTGTTGAAAGTGACATGCCGCTGACCCGACGTATTGGTAATACACTTTTTGCTGGCCTCGTGACCATGATTGGCAACGTCCGCATTACGGATAGTGCCAGCGGTCAGCGCGTTTTGAAGCGTGAAGTGCTGGAAAAACTTTACCCGCTGCCAGATGGGTTGAACTTTACCCCCGTAATGAGTACCCGTGCACTTCATGAAGAATTGAATATGATCGAAGTGCCTATTCGCTATGAAGAGCGCGAAGGTGAAAGCAAACTGAGCGTCGTTCGAGATGGTCTGCGCTTTTTGTTCACCATTCTCGGTACGGCTTCGACCTACAATCCGGTACGGTTGTTGGGTTCGCTTGCGATTGTAGCGATGGTGTTGGCGATACTGGCGCTCATCCCGTGGTTTATCGCTTACACGAGTGGCGTACAGGATCGTTCTGCTTACACCTACTTCGTCTTCATCGCTATGATGGGCATCATTGCCGCTGTCAACCTATTCAGTATGGGTACAGCCTTTAACTGGATTGTGAGTTTGTTCCATCGTCGCCCCATCCGCCAAGGGTTATTCGGTCGCCCGCTCTTTAAGAAACCCTTCGAAATGAAGTTCGGCACGATTGGGGCAGGTTTGATCGTCTTTGGTGTGATCTTGTTTGTTGCTGCTATCATTGCCGGTCGCGGCGGTGATCCAGAGTGGGTCTTGTTGGTTCCCAGCGCAATGTTTGTGATTACCGGTATTCAGTTGGGTACGGTCTGGATGATTATTAAAACCCTCATGACCTTGAGCCAACGTGAAATTAAAGCTGCCGGTGATCTGATCGCCAATGACGTAAACGATGAAAATGCTGTGATTATTCGCCGCACCAATGAGATGCGGAAGGTGACTTCTGAAATTAACAAGGCGATGGTTTAACTACTACAACCCTAAAAGTGCAATACATGTAAGGGGCATCCCTTACGGAACATCCTAGAGGAATGAGGAGAGCTGTAATGTCTGACATGAACTACGACGAGAGAAAAGATAATTACCCGAAGTCACCAGAGCCTTTTATCGGCGGTGAGATTTCCGGTCGCCGCGATTTACCGGATGAACTGCGTGAAAATCTGGGCTCACGCCGTGTGCCCAAGCTGAGCAATGTGCGCTTCCCGGATGCCGATCCGGTTGTCGCCAAATTTACTGAGGAATATCGTCAATACGGTGTGGATATTCTGTTTGTGAATCCGCCGTCGCCTGATGGTGACATCTGGATTCGCAGCCAGCACCGTGTAGGCCGCCGCAGCCGTGAAAACATGATTTGGGGGCAGGTGTCGCTGGCACAGATGGCTGCCGTCATGCATCCTGATTATAAGGTTGCCGTCATTGATGCGATTGCCGAGCGCATGAGCTGGCCTGATTTTGAGAAGAAGCTGCGCGACTATAAACCGCGGTTCTATGTCACGCAGATGACCGCGCCGACTTTGACCAACGACAACTATGGCTGTTTCCTCGCCAAGTCAATAGGTGCCATCACCATCGCTTTCGGTACGCATGTAACACCGTTAGCGGTCGAAACCATGCGTCCGCATCCATCACTGGATTTGTGCTTGCGCGGTGAGCCGGAAGTCACTTTGCGTGAAGTCGTTGATACCATTACGGGCCGTACCACCGACTTTAGTGAAGGTACGCTTAAGCTCTATAAGAGCTGCGATCCTGAATGGGAACCTAAGAAAGCCGAACGCCTTCCTAACAGCGACTTCTATGATTTGGCACATGTGAAGGGTTTGGTTTGGCGACGTGGTTTGGAAATCGTCCGCAATGTTGACCGCAACTTCATCCCGAATTTGGATGATCTTCCGCTGCCGATGCACCACTTGCTGCCGTTGGATAAATATCGTACAGCGGTACTTGACGGTTCATATCAATTTATCGTCACCAGCCGTGGTTGCACCGCTGGCTGCATCTACTGCATCAAACATGTGAGCTATCAGGCAGGTTTGCGCCTCCGCAGTCCCGAAAACGTGGTCGCTGAAATCGAAATGCTGGTTAAGCTCGGTGTGAAAAACATTCACATGTATGCTGACCTCTTTACAGCCAATCGCGATCAGGTTATGGGCATCTGCAAGTTGATTATTGACCGTGGCATCAAGATTGGTTTTACCGCCAACAGCCGCGTTGATTATGTCGATAAAGAAATGTTGCAGATGATGGCGAAGGCTGGTTGCACCGTTTTGTCATGGGGTATTGAAAGCGCCAATGAGGAAATCCTCAAGAAGGCTCGTAAGGGTACTGTTCCAGAACGCGCCCGCCAGAGTGTGACATGGGCGAAGGAAGCCGGAATCCGTAATCTTGGTTACTTCATCGTTGGTCTGCCCGGTGAAACGCGGGAAACCATTCAGGAAACCATCGACTTCAGCAAGACACTGCCGCTCGATCTGGCGATCTTCCATATCGCGGCGCCTTACCCCGGCACACCGTTCTTCTTCATGGTCATGGAGAACAACTGGTTCAAACCCGGCACACGTTGGGAACAGGTCGATATGGATCAGTCAACCGTGCTGCAATATAGCAACCTCAGCGCGGAAGACCTCGAAAGCGAAGCCCGCCGTGCTATGCGCGAGTGGATGTTCCGTCCGGGGCCAGTGATTACCTACTTGAAGTCGCTGCGGAATATCGGTGCGCTGCGCTCCGCCATCAACGTCGGTATGCAGCAGGTCAAGTGGACGTTGTTCCCCGACGCCGCTCACTAATTGTATTCTCTGCTACTATGAAAGGGACGCTGGAAAGCGTCTCTTTTTATTTTCCTGAACCTGACGGAATCCCAAATTAACCCAAGTTTATCCCAAAGAGGAAGTCAAACGGCTTACTCTTTTGTTTAGGGAGCATGATTAAATTAACTTTTCTGTTGTGGGTTGCGTTCTATAATCAACATATATCCACCTGCCTGCGAGAAATAGTATGTCGAATCAGCCCGCCCCTCAATCGACCTCAGTGTTGAAAAACCCACAGATTATTTTGGCGTTGATAAGTGGTGTGGTAACGATTGTTGCGGCTTTGATCGGCGTTTTACCGCATTTACTTCCTGCCTCCGCAACTCCAACGCCTACCATGACACCTATCGTCGTGACAGCGACAGCTTTGCCCACGTCTATTCCTGTTGCAACCAATGCTCCGCTTGCCGACACTCAAATACCAGAACCTGCTCAGCCAACACTCATTAGCTTGGCCGTGACGACTCCAATCACAGCGGTTCCCAATACTAGCTCGATACCAAGTGGCGCTCCCAACGTCAAATTACTATTTGACAAAGCATCTTTTAATCTGTTGAACCAGAGTGATTACACAATTTCATTAGCGGGTGTGACTTTCCGAAGTACCAGCGGAACATGGGATGCCCGTAAATGGGGACCCTCGATTTATATAAACTTACCCGCTGCAAATTGTCTACGACTTCGTGATAGCAGCAGCAATCTGCACACGCCACCGGCTGTTTGCGCCAATCACATCTATGGATTAATCGAAGTCGGCCCAACAGCTATGTTCTGGGCTAATACCGATCATTTTGATGTTGTACATAACGATCAAACGATAGCAACTTGTGAAACATCATCGGGTGAATGCGATGTCTATATCGGTCTAGAGTGAAACGGTATTCATTTGCTTAGACTTCACAGCCATTTCGATGCTGCCAGCGCCGCGTTGGCAACCCGATAAGTACCCTCGTTATCGCTGTTGACCGCACCTTCCAAATAGGCACGCTCTCCCAGTCGCAGCAGCGCCAAAGCCGCGTTGTAGCGCACATCGGGTGATTCGCTTTCGTCAGCTTGTACGATATTCAGCAAAGCAGGCACAGCCGCCTTGTCACCAATTTGCCCCAATCCCCAAATGCAGTTGTATTTCAGAGCGTAGTCCGCACCTATACTTGCGCGTTCAATCGCTGCAATAGCCGCCGAATTCCCAATCCATGCCAGCGCTGCCGCTGCTCGCCACCGAATTTCTTCGTCTTCCGGCCCAAGCGCTGCTGTTAATGCCTCAACCGCCGCATGACCGATCTCAACATAGGCCTGCATCGTTTCATAACGAATGGTCATCTCAGCGTGGTTTAAATCTTCAATGGCAGGTGTCATGAGGCATCCTTAGACTGGAATCGCGGCGACAGCTTCAATTTCGATGAGAATTTCGTCACGGAACAGTTTGCGAACTTCAACCGCACTGCTAGCAGGTGGCTGTGCCACATTTATATATTGATTTCGAACTTCGCGCACCACCGGAATTTGCGAAATGTCGAGCATAAAATAGGTGAACTTCACCACATGGCTGAAGTCTGCGCCAACGGCTGCTAAAGCGGCTTGTATATTTTTAAAGACCTGCTGCGTTTGCTGTTGCAAATCATCTTTGCCGACCAGATTGCCTGCTGTATCAAAGGCCACTTGTCCGGCGATGAAAATGAGTTTGCTATTGGAAACTTCAACGACGTGAGTATAACCGTTAGCAGGGGCGATTTCGGGCGGATTGATAAAGCGTGTATTGGACATTGGATTGCAGCCTTTGTGATTTGAATGTCGGCTACAATCCTACCATTAGTTGATTAAGTAGCCCAACTGCCGCAGCGCCGTTTGTGACGCTCGCCGTACAGAGGGGTTAAGCTTATGCCGTGCGCGGGTTTGGGTGACTATCGCTTGCATCTCACGGACTTCGATATTGTGCAAAGCATCCTTAGCGCTGAACGGAACCAGATAATCTTCATCATCAATCAGCCGAATCAAACCATCTATGGCCCGCTCATCACCAATCCAACCTAATGCCACCGCTGCTTGCATTCTGACTTCGGGTTCGCTGTCGTATAACGCATCCATAAGCGGGATAACGCTGCGACGGTTGCCAATCCAACCCAATGCCAGTGCTGCCTGAGCCCGTACATGCGGGTCTTTATCTTTCAATGCCTCGGACAAAGCTTCCAGCGCCATATCATTTTGCAGCCATGCGAGGATCGTTGTTACCTGCGAACGAGCGCGGCTTTTACCGTTATACAGGGTATCGAGCAAGACTTTTATCGCGTCATTGCCACCGATTTTGACCAATGCCATTCCAGCATCAAACCGCATTTTGTTGAAAGGATCATTGAGTGCCACCACTAAGGCCGGGATGGCGGCTGGATTTTTCAAGTAGCCTAAGCCCCATGCCGCATAACGCCGCACCTTGCGATCTGGATCACGCAGGCGTGCGATTAATTCATCAAAAACGTATTCGCCGCCAATCGAGTAAAGGACCCACATCAGTTTTTGGCGGACGTTTGTCGGACATCTGTCCAGAACCGCCAGCAGCGCAGGGACAGCTTTTTCGCCCATCTTATATAGGGCATAGGCCGCCATTGTCTGGCAGGTCTTGCACTTCTGGTACAGCGCATAGATCAGGGTGTCAACTGCCGGCAAACCGATCAGAGATAGCTCCAGCGCCGCTTTACGTTGTAGGCTAGGATTGCGCGACATGCAAAGCTGCTGCCCGAGGTACTCCACCAGTGCGTGAGTGGCAAACGGATCAAGCATATCGAGCTGGAGTCCAATGCCAGCTTCGCTTTTCTGTTCATCACGTATTAACCAGCGCCCGACGGGTTGTTTTGAATTCGTAAGAAGCATTATTTCAGGGTTCGTCATGGCGTTTGTACCTTTTGGGTAACGGCTATGGCTGGATCGAGTAAGTATCTATCAGGTTCTATTCGTTTTATGCATACACTCTACAGACGTTCAAACGTTACAATATGTTCCCACTCAACACCCTCGATTATATGGAAGAATATTATTGTATACCCCCCTACAATTTAGGGGTTAGTAAAAATAAACGGTTCTCTAACCCATATCCCCCCATTTTGTGGGGGGTAGGTTTGACAACGTTTGCACGTCATACAACATCACGAAATCGATTCCCTAAAGTTTGTGACGATGATTTAAAACACTCATATTTTATGGTTATAAAAGAAGGTTGGCATAAACTAAGCTGGAATCATCAGCCTCGCACGAAACAATATTAAAGTGTGGTTGTTATCAGTTAACTACTGACCAGCGTCAGCAGTTTGACTACCGCAAATAATCCGAACGCCATGTGCGTCAAAACCGCTGCACGGGTTGAACCCGTATAAACCCGCACCGCCGCAAAAATTAGACCGCCTATCAGCGGCTGCACCAATCCAATCCAAATCAGGGCGTTATTATTGGCTGATGCAGGAACCGGAAACGAGACAAAATGAAACATGGTATAAGCTGCTGCCGATAAAATGAATCCCCCCCAAGGTGAGATCGTCGCTCTCAAAGAGGGCAGCAGTAATCCTTGAAATACCAATCCTTCAGCTAAAGGTTGCAGAATCACCATAAACAAAACCACAAATATCCATGACAGCGGAGCAATTGGCTGCCTCAACTGCACAGCAGCGTATAAGTCGAGCAGTTCAGGGTCAGGAATCAGCAGGCCAACCACACTTCGCCCGACGAGATCAAGCAGGATAGCGAGTCCAACGCCGATCAATAAATACCAGAAAATACTTTGTCCCCTGCTTGCCGGTGTTCCGTTCCACATCGCTGACCAATAGTGTGGCGACCGGCGCCTAATCCATACAAACACGAAGACCAATAGTGCCCCAATTGACCAACCGAGTAAGTAAGTGTACTGCGACTGCGGCAATAAGATAATTGATATTGCCGATCCTAAAATAATAGCAACGAACGAAGCGATCATCGCGCCAATTGCACCCCACACACCCCACGGTGGAGTAGGCTCGTTGGCAGCGATTCGGTTTACAAGCTGTCTAAACATGCATGTCCTCGTCTTTTAAGTCGTTGGATAATCCATAAATAGCAGTGCCATCATGTACACGTCAACATAAGCACCGTCCTTGAAAAGCGCTGCTCGCTGACGACCTTCTATTTGAAAGCCTAATTTCTCGTATACATGGATAGCGCGTGTGTTGTGCGCCATAACGGTGAGTTCCATGCGCGTGATAATACCGGTGTTTTTTGCCCAGTCAATCAGCCGCCGCATCAGCGCCGTTCCCACGCCCTTATCGCGCCACTCTATATTCACGCTAATTCCCAGTCCACCTTGATGCCGCACCGCTTTGCGTTTGCCGCCTTGAAAACCACATACACCAATCACTTCGCCCGCTGGTGTAATCGCGATAAGGAAACATGAATTATCTGCGACTGAACTATTTTTCAGATAGTTTTGTTCGTCTTCTAATGACATGCTTTCGCCCGGGCCGCGTATGATTCCGTTACGCGGTTCATTTGCGATCAGGTCGTTATGAAAAATGACCGCTGCTGCGTCATCCGGTGTGGCCTCACGAATGATATAACTCGTCATGTGTTGTGCCTCAAGTTGTGCTACCGTGCATTGTATCAGCTACCGCGCGCTTTGTTGAGCGTGTGCGAAAATAACCCTTAAAATTGTTTACCCCAACGCTCCTAAACAATTAGCAAGTGTTTTACCAAATTGTCACGGTATCTCTTGCGCCAAAACTACGCTTTGAGATGAGCAGACTCAAAACAAGTGTCCAAATATATTGCTGTTTTCAATCAGTAATGGTATACATTACGCAACATTTCGGAACACAGAGGGTTGTCACCACTAAGTCTGAAATGTACTGCGAATACGAACCTTCATGACTACACATAAGGGAGTCCAGAATGATTAAAGAGTTTCGCACGTTCATTATGAGGGGTAACGTCCTTGACCTTGCTATCGGTGTCATCATCGGCAGCGCATTTGGGGCAATCGTCACCTCGTTGGTGAATAACATCATTATGCCGCCAATTGGGGTGATTCTCGGCGGGGTAGATTTCAGTGCAATTAAGATCGTCTTGCAGCAGGCAGGGGCCAAAACGCTGGCGGATGGTACACCATCACCGGAAGTCGCCATTGGTATCGGTCTATTCATAAATGCGATCATCAGTTTCTTGATCATCGCGTTTGTGGTATTTCTTATTGTCCGTGCCGTCAACAAGATTATGCCGCCCCCACCACCGCCCCCACCACCCGGCCCAACCACTGAAGAAAAGATGCTTGCCCAGTTGGAAAAGCTCAACGAAACGATGGCGAAGAAGTAGCGCGTTTTCGGTATAATGTGGGGAGCGCTATTTTCCCTACATGATGTACGGTCAAGCTTTATGAATGACAACCCTCGTCCTGAACCATCGCCGCGCAATACCATCATCGCTTTCGCCATTGTGTTGGTGGCGTTGATCGGTGGCGCGGCTTTATTATTGACCAGCCGTCCGCAGCCCGTTCAGATTACCATTAATCCACCTGTTCCGACCTCAACACCGCTTCCGACGGCTACAATTGCCCCCATAACCGTTTATGTCACCGGTGCGGTGCAAAAGCCCGACCAAACCATCACGCTGCCCTATCGCAGCCGTGTTCAAGACGCAATCAACGCTGTCGGTGGCACAACCGCTGAGGCCGATTTGGAAAAGGTCAACTTGGCGGACTATTTACATGACGGTGATCAGGTGCATGTGCCGGTCAAGGGACAGGCCGTTGAACTGCCAACGCCCAGTGGTGGTGTTGTGGTTCACATTAACACCGCCACCGCCGAGGAGTTGGATGCGCTCCCCGGTATCGGCCCCACTTTAGCGCGCGACATCATTGCCTATCGGGATGCCAACGGCATGTTCAAGGGCATGTCCGATCTCGATAATGTTCCCGGCATTGGACCGTCCTTGATGGAACAGCTTCAGGGCTTACTGGCTTTTGACTGAAGCTGCCTTTGGGCATGAATAGCCGCGCCAGTCAAACAGACATCATCACCCAGCGCTGCCACTTTAATTAAATGCTCGTGGTTGAAAAGCGGATCAATCAGCAGCTCGGCTAAGGTTTGTCGGGCAGGCGCAAATATCAATTCGCCCAAATTCACCACACTTCCACCGATGACAATCACCTGTGGGTTGAACAGGTGCACCATCGCTACCAGTCCTAATCCCAACCAGTGTCCAGCCTCGGTCACAACTTCTATGGCTAAAGCGTCCCCTTGTGCTGCTGCCTCACCGACTGCTTTTCCGTCTACATTATCCAGCTTTCGCAAGCTAGAAGGGTCATCACTTGCCGCTAACATTTCCCGCGCGATCCGCCCGATACCTGTGCCAGAAGCCAGCGCTTCGAGACTGTAAATTTTTCCGTCCTTCGCCGGAAACTTGATATGCCCCGGTTCAATCGCAAGGCCGCGCCAACCTGTGAACAGCTCTCCACCGATAACTGCGCCGCCCCCGATTCCAGTGCTGACCGTTAGATAAAGTGCCGGATCTGCCCCCTGTGCCGCGCCAAATCGATATTCAGCTAAAGCTGCCAGATTAGCGTCATTCTCCATGAAGGTCGGAGCGTTGTTAAAAGCTGCGCTGATACGTTGCGCCAGTGGAATATTGTCCCATGTCGGCAGGGTATGGGCATAACGGATGTAACCCGTATACGCCTGTGGTCCCGGCGCACAAATCCCAATTGCGTCGGGAATTTCACCCTCAGGCACGACTCGCCGCGCCAGTTGGATAATCCGCTCGATCACCGCGTCAATCGTCTCCTCAGTGTGTGACAAACCCTCTTCGCGTGCGATGAGTTCAAGCGCCTCAGAATACCACCCAACGCGTGTCCGTGTTCCACCAAAATCAATCGACAACAATCCCGCAGCCATTTGCGTTCCGTTTCCTATTTTGAGAAAATAAATTTTCATCTCAAATTGTAGGGGCGGGACTTTTCCCGCCCGTTTTGAAATTGATTTCTTGGTTTGATAAAACGTCTGAACGGTGACTATATAGCAAAAGGACGAGGCCATGCAAGCACCTCGTCCTTTTATACGATGATGGGTTTCGATCTTACGGGCAGTTAGCCTTATTTAACAGATAGATCGCCTCTTTGGTGTTGTCATTTTCGTTGGTTTCGAAGATCAAATTGCTGCCATCGACGGTCATCAGCAAACGGTGATTTTCGTTGTAGTATGTGCTGACCGTTAGCGGAATTGGCCCAACATTGATGGTCTGACCGGGGGCAATTGCAGGGAAAGCGCCAACCGTACTGGTCTGGAACGCGCCATCTGCCTGCCGGTAATCGTTAATTGAAATCGTTCCGCTGGGGCTGAATGAACTGCCAAAGTTAGCAACATCCATGTAGATATTGAATGTTTGGGCGCAGTTCGGTGAACCGGGGTCAAAACGGAAGTTGCCGGCTACCAGATTGATGGTACTGGTCGGTGTCGCTGTTACCGGAATCGGTGTCGGAGTCGGCGGTGTAGGTGGATTGACACGCGGTACACTGGCAAGGTTGCCCGAAACATCGACCACGCTGGGCGCGACCCAACCTTGTTGACCATTGGGCAGTACAACCAGATACCAGTTGGTTCCGAGGCTGCTCACACCGATGATTTGCACTGTCGTTCCGGCAGGTAAATTACCAATGACTTCAAAAATTGTACCGTCGCCCCGTCGGACATTCGCGTTAATACGGGCGGTCGCCTGCGGTGAGGTGCTAAAAGCCGTTGGTGTTGGAAGTAAGGTCGGCAAACTACCCGGCGTAGGTAAATTACCCGGTTGTCCGGTTGCGATGCCTGCGAAAGGCGGTGGGTCATTTTCCACTCGAATAGGCGTGATGAGTGCGTAAACGCGTGTGTTGTTCGACAGGCTGACGTTTAAGCGCAAACTGTACACACCGTCATCTGCAATCGAGGTGTCCCATACTGCCAGAACACTATTCTCGACCGGCGTACGGCTGACAAGTGTGACGGGTGTCCAGCCCTCGTCCTCATTGGCTAAACTGTCAATTGGGCGGGCTTCAAGGAACCACCCGGTCATATTTGGCAGATTGGCAGTTCCATAAACGGTGAACAGACCCCGCACCACATAAACCGGAGGCGGCCATGTAATATTCGCATTTGGGTTGGGCATCGGTGTCGATGTGGGTGTCGCCTGAGCGGATACGCTCGCCGTGACCGACAAGATAGCCATCAGCATAAACAGCCCCAATAATCGAACTTTATTTGTCATCGGTATTCCTCCTTCAAAAAATAGATTGGTAATGAGTCGTAAACTCGATTACATCAATACTTTCAGCTTACGCACGAAGCGGATCAGGCGCAAGGTGCTTACCCTACGCCTGCCCCCCTCCATTGGTACTATATTACAGTAGGTAAAGCGTCTATCGAATGATCCGGCAAATCACCTTCGATCTGCCGTACTTTCGGAAACAAATAACCGCTCAAGCAGATGATTGTTCCAGCGATGCTCGTGCAAAGGAACATAAGCGCCATGCCTGCCCCCGGCCCTGTACCCAGCAGTTCACCAAAGACGTTTGCCAGCGCACCACCTTCACGCATCGCTGGTTCAAGTAATTTGTCGGCTATCGGGCCAGCGATCAAATAACCAATGGGCATTCCGATTTGCTCAATCGCTCCCCGCGCGGCGAATACCCGTCCCTGTAAAGCCGGCGGAACTTTTGACTGCCAGATCGTTTGTTTAGAACCGACGATGATCGGTACGAAAATCGTGGCAAACAAAATCGCGAACATCCAAACCGCTGGTGTACGTCCGACCGCCATCAGAAAGTCACCCGTCAAAAACGAAAATGCGCCCACAAGGAAGATGCCATGAATGCGACGTTTTGGCCCACCCCAAATACTCATGATGATCCCGCCAATGATGCCGCCGACACCCATTGCGGCTTGGACATTGCCCAGTGCAACTTCATCACCGCCTGTTCGTGCCAGCACCATCGGCGCAAGAATAGCGTAATAGGTCAGCGCCGCCGTAACATTGATCCCCACGTAGATGCACAGCAATCCGAACAAACCGGGGCGCTGACGAATGTAATTAAAACCGGTGACCAGATCAGCACGGATACGGCGATCAGCTTGCTCGTGTTCATTGCTGGTGATAACGCGTGGAATCGAAATGAACAGCAGCGGGATGATGCCAACGAAAAAGCTAAAGAAGTCGATCAACATCACACCCCCCAACCCGAATGCAATCAGTAGTTGTGCTGCAAGGGCAGGTGCAATCACCTGTGAGGCGGCTTCAGAAAACGAACGCATCCCACTGACACGTCCATATTGTTCTTTAGTAACCAGCAGTGATATGGAGGCCGTATAAGCCGGTACTTGAAAAGCCTCAAACGCACCTGTTAAAGCCACCGCCACGTACAGATGCCAGATCAACAGTTGCCCCGACGTGTACAGCAGCAGCAGGATCAAAACCATTAACCCTGCGCCTACATCACTGACGATCATCACCAAGCGCCGGTCAAGACGATCAACCACCACACCCGCCATCGGGCTGATGAGGATGTATAGACTATACGAGAAGAACCCGATCAAGGCTAACGGGGTGGCTTGTCCACTTTGCTGGTAAGCCCAGATCATCAAGCTAAAACGGGTAGTCGCTGTGCCAAACTGCGACAGCATTTGCGCGAACCAGATGAGCGAAAACTTTTGCATTCCGCTGAGGTGAGATAATCGTTGCGTCATCCTGTTATCTTTCTGTGTGTATCCATCGACGGCAAATAGGCAATAAAAAACGGCTGTGAACACATGCGTCCACAGCCGTTTAGTAATGAAAAACTGTTAGTGAGTCACTTACTGAGTAGCGGACGCATCTTCTCTATAGCGCCCCAAAACTTCCATGAATAATATTTTGTTGAAGTCATCTATCAAACAAAACATAGTCATAACACTCCTAACATCATTCCAGTGTCATCATAGCAAACCTTGCTTCGAAGTCAATCAGCCTTTAGCCCTAGAAATCCGGCTTATACGACATAGCCTCAATGGCCTCCGCCACTTTGATGTCCGTCGCCGTGACTTTATCGCCTGCATCATGCGTCGAAAACGAAACCGTCACCTTGCGCCATTTAATAAGAATGTCGGGATGATGATCGAAGCCTTCTGCCAACGTTCCAATCGTTGTAGCGAAGGCCAATCCCGCCAAATACGTGGTGAATTTGAATGTTTTCTGAATCACATCCCCTTCATGTGACCAGCCATGTAGGGTTTTGAGTGCTTTGGCAATCGCCTCGTCGGTCATCGGTTTGCGTGCTGCGGGTGTGGGTTTCTTCGGTGCAGATGCGGGCTTCTTAGCTGCCGGTGTCGTTTTCTTGGGTTTAGACTTAGATGTAGTCGCCATGTTACGTACCTCCGTTTTGAACATTTGAAATTAGATATAAGTAACATTATAGTTCGAACGCTGCCGATTGAAAGCGAACCTGTAATCCGGTAGGATTGAACCGTTAACAACCTGAACGAATACAGAGATAAGGCATCAGTCTTTTTGCACAGTATAGAAAGGCGAGAGTGTTACACATGGTTGATATGCCTCTTGAAAGAACAACGGGCGCAGAGAATGTCATCTGGGATTTATCCATTTTCTACAAAAGCGTGGATGATCCCGCCATCGAACAGGATATGAAGGCCATTACCAAAGACGTGGATAGTTTTGCAGCCACCTATAAAGGACGTGTTGCCTCACTTTCAGCCGACGAATTGTTAGCTGCTGTCAAGGCCATCGAAAACATTTACGACAAAACGGGACGTATTGGAAGTTTTGCCTCACTGCTTTACAGCACCGATACGGCTGATCCAAAGTACGGTGCATTGGTGCAAAAGGTCACTGAATTTGACTCTGACCTCAGTCAGAAGATTGTGTTCTTCGATCTTGAATGGAACAACACCGATGATGCGGTGGCAAAAAAGCTCCTAGATGATTCGAAAATCGCTCCCTATCGTCACATGTTGGAAGCCACCCGCCGCTACAAACCGTATCAACTCAGTGAAATTGAGGAGCAGCTTCTGGTTGAAAAGTCTGTCACCGGCAGCAGCGCGTGGACGCGCTTTTTTACCCAGTTGACCAGTGCCATTCGCCTTGATTTTCAAGGTCAGAAGCTAACCATGACGCAGGTGCTGACCAAACTGTACAGCGAAGACCGCGAGATTCGCCGCAAAGCTGCTGAGTCCATCACCGCTGGCCTTAAAGAAAAAGCGATGGAGCTGACCTATATTTTCAATGTCTTGGCAGCCGACAAAGCTTCGGATGACAAGAAGCGTGGCTATCCGTCGTGGGTTTCAGCACGTAACCTTTCCAACAAAGCGCCGGATGAAGTGGTTAACGCGCTGATATCATCCGTCACCAGCCATTATGGGATTGTGGCGCAGCATTACAACCTCAAGCGTCAGCTCCTTGGTTTGGACGAACTCACGGATTATGACCGTTACGCGCCGCTGCCCATCAAAGAGAGCGATGCGTTTTATACGTGGGATGAAGCCAAAGAAATTGTGCTGACGGCCTTCCGCGCCTTCAGCCCGCGTATTGCCGAAATCTCTCAGCGCTTCTTTGACGAAAACTGGATTCATGCGCCTGTACTGCCGAACAAGCGCGGCGGCGCATTTTGCGCTTTTACCGTGCCTTCGGCCCATCCCTATGTCTTTGTGAACTTTGAAGGCAAAGCCCGTGATGTGCAAACACTTGCCCACGAGTTAGGGCATGGTGTTCATGCCTACTTGGCCGCCGAAGCACACGGCTTGTTTGGGATGCACACACCCTTGACCACTGCCGAGATGGCATCGACCTTCGGCGAAATGCTGGTTTTTACCGACCTGATGAACAAAGAGTCTGATCCTGAAGTCCGGTTAGCCATGCTGGCCCACAAAGTCGAAGATACCTTCGCCACCGTCTTCCGCCAGATTTCGATGAACCGCTTCGAGGATGCGCTGCACACGGCCCGCCGCAGTGAGGGTGAATTAACCACCGACCGTATCAATGAACTGTGGATGAATTCACAGAAGGCCATGTTTGGTGACAGCGTCAGGCTCGGTGAAAACTATGGTCGTTGGTGGAGTTATGTGCCGCATTTCCTGCACACCCCCGGCTACGTTTATGCCTATTCGTTTGGCGAACTGCTGGTCTTGGGATTATTCAAGGTCTATCGCGAACGCGGCGCGGAATTTGTTCCGCAATTTGTCGAGGTGCTGGCGGCAGGCGACTCCGATTGGCCGGAAAATATTCTGAGCAAAGCGGGTGTTGACCTGACCGACCTCAATTTCTGGAACGAAGGACTCGCAGCCATTCAGGATCTGGTGAACCAAGAAGCCGAACTTGCCAAGCAAGTTTACCCTGATAAAGTGAAGTAATCAGCCAAATTTCGTTAGGATTGTGGTATAAGAGGGGCAAGAATCAGTCTTGCCCCTTTTTTTGTCAGTCATATTCCTTTTTAAGTGAGGAGTCCACATTTTGAAACGCTCATCCATTGTACTGGCAGCCGCAGTTCTTGCGATTCTGCTTGCCGCCTGTGCGAACGCGAATCCCTCGACCGTCGCCATCATGGGAACGACCGATGCTAATATCGCCCTTAGCACTAAAGCCGCCAATGATCTCGCGACCAGCGCCTATATGACCCAGAACGCGCCCCCTACTGCCACCCCTGAACCCATTGTTCCGGTGGTCGTAGCAGAATATGCCGCTGCGTCAGATGCCCAAACACCCGAGCAGTTGTGTGCCGCAGCAGTACCCGCCAAAGACCCCGACACACGCAAGTTTACGGCGGCAGATCAAGTCCTCCAATCGGGAATCGATTATCGGGCTATTTTCTGCACTGCCGTCGGCCCGGTATATGTTGATCTTACCGAAAAAGAAACGCCGCAGACCGTTAATAACTTCGTCTTTCTGGCGCAGAAGGGCTATTACAATAACACCACCTTCCATCGAGTTTTAGCAAATTTTATGGCGCAGGGTGGCGACCCGACCGCTACCGGAACAGGCGATCCCGGCTACAAATTCAATGACGAGATTCGTCCGGCCTTGACCTTCAATGCGCCGGGTAAATTAGCGATGGCGAATTCTGGGCCGAATACCAATGGCAGTCAGTTCTTTATTACGGTTGCGCCCCAACCGAATCTCGACGGCGGCTACACCATCTTTGGCTTGGTGGTTAAGGGGCAGGCCAATGTCAGCAAAATTGAACTCCGTGACCCCGATAAAAATCCGACCACACCCGGTACATCCCTCAATACTGTGCTGATTATCACCGATCCGACCAAAGTGTTGTTGACTGATAATCCTCCGCCCACACAAGCCGATGTCGAAAAAGCGCTAGATGGCATCAATACGCGGATTACCACCGAACTCGCGAACATCATTGAAAACAAAAAGCTCAGCCAGACGACAGCCGAAGTCATAAGCAGCGCGCCCGAAGCGGCTCGTAAAGACTTGGAGACTTTGTTAACGACCAATCATCACCAATATCGGGTGAGCAGCACCTTGAATAACAAAGCCTGTGATGTGTCTCAGCTTCAATTCTACGTTGCCAGCTATACCATTGATGCTTATGCGACAGTGAAAGATGCGGCAGCAGCCATCTCTGACCCCGCAATGGAGAAAATTGCTGTAGAAAGCGGGCTGACTGAGAAGAAAACATCGGGTAATCTGACGTTCCCATATTTCATTGCCAGCGAGTCTATCTGCACCAAATCGGTTGTTCATGCGATGACCTATTGGCGACGTGGTAATTTTGTCATTACCGCCGAAATTGTTTGGCCGACCGAAGCCACACAGGGTCTTGATGTGCTGGATAAACTCCTCAGCGATTTTGTTGGCGCTCGTTTGTACGAACCTTTGTTAACATCAGTGCTCTACAGCAGCATCCAGTAATCTTCTCCTCTGAAATAACCCTGATACAACTCTCTTGCGCCCTTCCCTGTTACTACAGGGAAGAGCCGGGGGTAGGGGGCTACTTTATTTTCACAACATCCTTATATTGAAGTCCCAAGAATCAAACAGGGCTGACTTTGTCGCCTGCCCTGTCTGATTTTGCTTTATAGATTGTGCTGCGTGCGGAAGTTTAGCAGCTCCCTAAGGTGTAAGTGAGTTCGCGGCTGTTATCACTGTTGCTCGTTTCAGGAACTCCACCGTCAGGATTGATGGTAACAACCAGCTTATGCTGTTCGCCCACGAATGCCGTCACAGTCAAGAAGATGCCGGAAACGTTGACGGTTTGACCATTGTTAATCGGACCAAAAGCACCGTTGGTCGAAGCCACTTCTTGATTATTACTCACGAGATAATCTTTAATGCTGATGCTGCCGCTTGCCGTCGTTGGTTGCCCGCCGAGGTTCGCCACATCAATCGAGATACCAACCGTCTTGCCGCATACAATTGGCAGACCCGGATTGATATTGACATTCCCCAGTACCAGATTAGCCGTCGTCTGCTGCGGAACGGCTGTTGGCGGAATCGGTGCGGCAGTCGGTGGCACAGGTGTCAAAGTCGGGACGGGCGGGCCAGCATCGACCGTCAGGTTTGCCACATCAATTGAAGGCTTGGTATAAGCTGCGAATACCCAACCGGAACCGTTGTAATACTTAATCTTGAACCATTGTCCATCAGGCGATTTAGCGAGCAAATCAACCGATTGATCGGCTGCAAGACTGCCAATAGGTGGGTTGAAAAGTGTGCTTGGGCCGCTCCGTACATTAATCCCCTGCGTAGTCGTGGTATAAGGTGTGCTGGGGGTAGCCGATGCAGCAGGTGCTGGTGGATTGGTTGGTTGGGCAGGCTGCGCCGTCGGGTTGTTGCCGCCGGATGCTGTTGTCGGTGGTGGATTATTATCACCGCTGCTCGTCGATGGTGTATTTGTCGGTTGCACGGTCGATCCGCCGGTAGTTTGGCTGGCTCCGCCGCTCGTTGGTGAAGGTTGTGACGTAATCACATTGAGGACCACAGTTGCGGGCGCGCTGCTCGAACCATCTGCCCGGAATGCCGTAATGCTTATGGTATGTTGTCCCGCACCGGCGGCCTGCCAACTTTGGACGATGCTAAAACTCGGTGCGCCACCGGGATTAGGTGTCTTCAGGTTCTGGATAATCGTGCCATCCACCAGAATTTCGATGCGGTCAATATCTGTTCCGGCGTTGCCGATAAGTGCCTGAATATTGACGGCAACATTTTCCAGATAGGTCGCGTTTGCGGGAGGTGCAGCGATTTGTACGGTGGGTGGCCCGCTGATAGCCGCCGTGTTTTGACCGGGCGTGTTGGCTAGGTTGCAGCCGCTGACCATCAGCACCAGTGCTATTGCCAAACACAGGGTCATCCAACGCCCAGATTGGGTTATCCGCATAAATACTCTCCTCGTTCAAATCCGCTCAAACAAAGTAATTACTGTAGCGCATCCCTCTGATTTCTGCGAGTTGCAGCCTTGAATCGTCGGGGAAGCGTAGATTATATCAGGTGGCTTTCGGCTCACCGAAACCCGTCATGACAAACTTGGCGTTATGAAAATACCGGGTGTTTGTTACAATCAACGGCGCGAACATAGTGGAGGACAAACATGCATGGAACTTTATTTTTTCCGTCACGGACATGCTGAGGATGCACAAGGCCCTGATTTTGATGATTTTGCGCGTAAACTAACCGATAAAGGCGTGGAACGTACACGCGCCGCCGGACGCGCGCTCCATAAGTTAAGTGTTAAGCCTGCGCGTATCTATACCAGCCCACGCTTACGGGCACGGCAGACAGCCGACTTACTCGCAATCGAATTAGGCGTCGTTCCCGAAGCCAAGCAGGAACTTAATTTTGGGTTTAATCCGCAGCTAATTCCCGCCCTCATTAACGATATCCCTAATGACAGCGCACTTCTGTTGGTCGGTCATGAACCGGATTTGAGCATCACTGTCGGTGCGCTGATAGGGGGTGGCGAAATCGAAATGAAAAAGGGCGGTGTAGCCCGCGTCGATCTGTTAGCTCGAACACCGCTGCGGGGCGTACTGATGTGGGTGTTGACCGCGCGTGTCATGGAATTGATCGGCAGTTAATGTGCAATATTAGAGGATTGTCTATTCAGAAATCAGGCGGTAATGAGCAGACGAAGGTCGCCAATCCGCTCGTTTAAGTTCATATAAGGTCAAGGTTGCGTTATAGTACACCTCGGTCATTCCGACATAACTCATGCCCAGTTTTTCCATCCCCTTACGCGACCCCACATTTTCAGGATACGCCAGCCCGATAATCCGTTCGAGGTGAGCGTTTTCAAACCCGTAGCGCAGGGCAGCGCTAGCCGACTCCGGCCCTAGCCCCTGCTTCTGATAATCTTTACCTAACGCGCAGACCAATTCAACTTCCGGCTTGTCTTGTGGATGGATCAACCCGCAGTGACCAATGAACTGGTTATCCGCGCGGTTTAGCAGCGCCCAAAGTGAAAAGCCGTAAGTTTTTTCGTGACGCATCGCGAATTGAAGCACATCGTCGGTGCGTTCGCGGTTGCGTGCTTGACCGCCGGAGATATAACGCATGACCTCGGCATCGCCATAAACTTGGATGAAATACGCATCCAAGTCATCAGGCACAAACGAACGCAGGCGCAAATTTTCGGTTTCGATAATCACAGCACTTGTGTCCTTCGATAAATGAAATGTGCTTTATGCCCAACCAGCGCCGCCGCGAGAATGAATAATCTCTCCGGTAATCCATTCAGCTTCTTCACTGGCTAAAAACGCCACCAATCGCGCGGCATCTTCAGGAAGCCCGACCCGACCGGATGGCATACTTTGGGCGATAGCAGCTTTGATTTCAGGAGTCATCCAGCCCGTATCCGTTGCTCCCGGATCAACCGCGTTGACGGTGATACCCAATTTGGCAACACCACCTGCCAATGATAGGGTAAAGGCTTCGACTGCCCCTTTCGTCGCGGCGTAGGCCAATTCGCCCGACATCGGGCCAAGTGATTGACCGGATGTCATATTGATAATTCGCCCGCCGCGTCCCGCTTTGAAGCGCCGCGCAAATTCCACACTCACCAAGAATGCGCCGCGAATGTTGACCGCATAATGGGCATCTAAACTTTGGGCATCCAACTGCTGATAATCACCGCTGACCGAATACGCCGCATTGTTAACCAGCACACTGACGCTGCCAAGCTGCTCCTCAACTTGATCAAGTAGTCGAGCAGGAGTATCAGCTTGGCTGAGGTCAGCCGAAATCGCCATGCAGCGTACACCCATTGCTTGTAATTCAGCGGTGAGCAAGTCAGGCGCATTTTCATCGGCTCCCCAATCCATTTGTTGGTCATAGGGATGCCAATAGGTGAAGGCAATATCCAGCCCTTGAGCGGCAAGCGCTTTACAAATCGCCGCGCCGATACCGATTCGCCTGCTGGCTCCCGTCACAAGGGCAATTCGTGATTGTTGAGGTGATTGGGTCATTTAAAAGTAAAAGGGCGACCTTTATGATCGCCCTTCCATAACTAGATTAACGCTTAAGACGTTTCGGCTGGCTTCGGATCGTCAATGCGGAAGCCATCCAACATGATGGTGAAGGTACTCACGAACACCTCCTTGAATTGGGTTGTCGGTGCTTCGAACCACAGCGCATAAGGAATCTTGTTCTTAATCGTCACATACACACGCCCTGTGATTTCCTCACCATCGTCATTGTTGTAGGTGAAGGTCTGGTAAGCCCATTCATTCTTCTCACCGTAGTAGGTATCAGTGTCTACCAGCTTGAAGCCATCTTTTTCCGATACTTTGTCGCTGACAATATCATCCACCCATGTAGCGGTATCATCTTCCGATTCGCCATAAACCTCTACGGCTGCAAACGTCGGGTCGTTCTTATCATCATTCGGATGGTAATACCACCAATTCGAATCTTTGACATCTTCGCCGCCCGGCATCCATGTCGTCGCCACCGGATAATGAGTTTCATCGGTGAAATGGTCACTTGACCAAACACCCGTATCCTTCGACTTAACTTCGGTCGCATTGAAAAGCGTTAGATGGTCAAGCAGCAGTTGATAGTTGGCATCCATATCGGCCTTGCTCATCGCTTCCGAAGCAAAGACCAAACCGAACTGCAAATCATCTTGGTAAACAGCCACCGCCCGTCCGAAGTATTTACCGGCATCATTGGTGTAGGTGTAAGTAAATTCTTGACCCTCTCGCCCATCAACCGTGATCTTCTTGAATTTGCCGTTGCTTTCAAGGCTGAATTTATCAATCACACCCTGCGCAATTTTCTTCAAATCAGTGACATCATTATCACCCGGATACACGAACATATACTGCTTGTTGTCGCGGCTGCCGGTTTGCAAGAAGTTTTGTTCAGGGAAGTAATCGACATCGAACCAACCGACTGGACGTTGGAACATCAATCCCCAATCGTTATCGACATATCCGCGCAAACTGGTATCAACATTGTCGTTATTGACATTGACCTTTGCCGAAGAGAAGCCGGTTGTACCACCCACTGATTCGATCAGGAAGCCGAGGTTATATTGTCCGGTAGGGGCCGGCGCATAATCCCACGTGATGCCATTTGCAGGCCATGTGAAGGTCGTACCTTCTTGCTGCAGGACGCGGCCATCCGCTGTCACCACTGATTTATAAGTCTGGAATTCGCCGCCTGTCGCAACTTTGACGCTGGCGAGCGCGTTGCCGCTGGCATTACTGCTAACGACGTTGGCGACTCCGCCGTCATCGTTGAACATAACTGTAACATCGACCCATTCCTGACTGCCGGGGTACTTATATCGACCTGCCAGAGATGATACACCCTCAGAAGTCACCACTTGTTCAAAACTGCTCGTCTTGCCATCAGTCACGAACGGAACTTCAGCATCCCATGTAAAGTCGCTGTCATCCACGCCGGGGTTCCATTGGTTGACTTCCTGTGTCACATTGTCGATGACCACTTTGGTGATGATGCGCGAGGTTTCGAGGCGTACCGCTGTGCCATCATCCTGAATCTTATCGACTGTGAACTTACCCTGTGAAATATTGCGTCCGGTGACTTCCATCGAAATCGTGATCGGTACAGCAATGCTCGTAACGTCTTCAGGGTAAATATTCGTAATCGTCACCACTGGAATACTGCTCGGTGCTAATGCTGCAGAACCTTGTGGCCCCCGGAACGCGCGTGATTGTGGACTGGCTCCACTGTAGAAGGCCACCAGCATATCCGTCCAATTTTGCAGCGGACTTTGTTCCCTGTAATTGCCGTCGGCATCCGTACTGCGCTGCGGGAAGTAAATGTTGTAGTAACTGGTGTATTTGCTCAGTTGTCGTCCCGCTGTACCGTAAATACGCACACTATCGAGGGCGATACCCACGTTGTCGGCAGCGTTCTTCAGCGCTTTATCCTTTGTACTCGCCGAAACCCGCCGCATAAAGTCCCCAAGATCAATATTCGTAGGCGGCCCGTATTGATCTTCTGGCAGGAAGAAAGAATAAGCATAGGTATTCGCGCGCGCCTGACCCAACAGCGAAATATACGCACGTGGATTGGCGTTGACAATCTCAGTGAACTGGTTCAGTGCATCAATGACATTGCCGAATTTGCGCAAATCGGTTACATCTGCGCCCAGCACAGGTTCAGTATCCGCCGAAATATCGGTCATATCTTCAATGTACTTATCAGCCATCTGCTTGCCCAACTGCCCGATATCCATGTTGGGGTTCTTGTTCAACAGTTTAGTAAGGAGCGTCATGTCGAAGCTGGGATTGAGCGTGATTTCAGGCGAACCCAATGCATAGTCAAAGTAGCGTGACATAGCCGCGTAGTGTTCGACACTGCTCATCAAACAAGCGTCATTAATCAACAGGTCGAATTTCTTTAACCCCGTGTTCTTGAGCGCCGCATCAAAAGTCTGCGACATTCCGGGGATCGTCAGCAAACCATGACCCGTAGTTTCATCCTGTACGGTTCCGTACCATGCACCACCATGATCATTGAGGATAATGGCATAGTGCTGCGCCGGATAACTCTTTACACCCCAAACGATGAAGTCGAGAAGGTTGCCGGGATACGCGGTATCAATTTCACCTAAATCACCCAACGGCTCGGTGTCGATGGTTGGTGGGTAAACTGTCCGGTAGTCCTTGCTAATATCTGGCCCCGGCTCGAAAAGTCTTGTATCTGTCCAGTCCCCGTTGGATTGGTCATAATCCGGCGTGCGGTCAAGCAGCGCCAGAATACGAACGCTCGATGTACTGCCGCCTGCTCGCTCGAATTCATCAAGGTCGTTAATCAGACCATCTTCAAGGTTATTATCTGCCCCCATATAAACCAGCACCGTCCAATCGGCGATGTTGGGGGTGGGAGAAATAACAGGATAACCTGCTGCGATGGTTGTAGTCGTATTGTTGTTGTTCGAGGCAATAGTCGTTGTACCCTTGCCCACTTTGACGCTGGCCTCAAACTCGCCGCTGGTTTCACCCTGTTCATAACCGTAACGGGTGATAACAAGTGTATAATCTCCGGCTTCTGCCTGCGGATAAACTAGACAAGAGTCTTTGGTAGATTTGTCACAGTCGTCATTTTCGGCAACTACCGTGTCGCCAAAGAAAATACCTGTGTAGAGGTCGAGATCGCCGCTGGTGGCTTTTGCGTCAATCGTGATGGTATCGCCTGCATGAACACCATTCAGCGGATATTGGACGTAATACTGACCATCGTCAATCGTATCGCTGAAGGTTTGACCTTTATCGCCTGTCTCCGAAACCGGAATGCTGCCGCCGCTGCCATTTCCACTATCTAATGTCAGCTCAAACGAACCCTTATCGTAACCAAAAACTCCGATTAAATAATCACCGTTAGCAGGCAGCACCGCCTCGATATACGAATTGGTGTTCTTATCGTCAATATCATCATTTTCAGCGATGGATTTGCCGTTAACATCCGCCAATACCAGATACGTATCAACCTCGTCGCTGCTTAACGAAATATTGACGGTATCATTGGCCTTGCCCGTAAACGTAAAAACGACCGGTGTGTCAATATCAATCGTTTGACCTGTTACCGTGTCGCCATAAGTGATGTTCTTGTCTTCGCTGACGTTCGAGTTACTCGCTCCACTGGTAGCATCACTATCTAATTTCAGCGTGTACGGGCCTTTGTCGTAAGCCAGTACGGCGATGATATACGTTCCGTTTTTAGGGATCGTGTATTCAATGCTGGCGTTGACGTTGCTATCGCTGATGTCATCATTTTCAGCGATTTGGTTGCCCTTCGAATCTCCTAACCGTAAATAAACATCCACCTGTGAACTTTCGAGGCTGACAGTGATGTTATCGCCCTTTTTGGCTTCAAATGAGTACAGCACACCATTGTCAGGGTTCGTAATTTTTCCTCGAACGCTGTCGCCATATTGGATCGGTGTAATATCCTGTGCATGTACGGCGGGAATGACGCACAATAAAAGAAGTAATGTAACAAGAATAAACTTGGGTCGAAACATGCATACCTCCAAAGTAAGAGTGTTAAAAATAACTATATATCAGATTTGAGACTCAGGGAACTGACATTCGGTCTCATATCCTGATCCGTCAAATGGCGGAGGCACCAAAAAACACAAGAGGCGAGTGTTGGAACTCGCCTCTTAAAAAAGGACTGGGTTGGATAAATGAATGAAAATGTCCCAGCCGATAAGTGCAAAAAAGGTGGTATCGACGCGAGTTGCTGATTAAAGCCGGACGCCTTAGCTGGCAGCGCGGTAAGGTACGTTTTGGGCTAATGTATCACGGATGGCATCAATCAGGTCATAGGTGTCAAAGGGCTTGGGTAAGTATTCTGCTGCACCTAGATCAAGTGCATACATCAGGTCGTGGAGTTCGTAGCTTTCGGACATAACGATGAAGGGAACATGGCTGTAACGGCGGTCATTGTGAATACGGCGTAGGGCGTTGTAGCCATCGGTCGTGGTCATATCAACATCACAAAGAATTAAGTCAGGCATTTGTTGACCCAACGCTTGGGCGATTTCCTCGGTGTTGCTGGCGGTCATCGTATGTAAACCAGCGACTTCCAGTAGAAACGCCATGCTCCGTGTGAGCTTGGGTTGGTCATTGATGATGAGAACATAAGCACCAGCGTTTGTATGATTGATCGTCTTCATGCTCTTCATGCTTCCTTAATTAATTGTGTGTACTTTCAACATAATGGCTGAATGCCGTTAATAATCCTTAAGATTGTCTGTTGAAAGTGCCCCGGACGAAAACCTGAATGAAAAACTTTGTAAAGCTATTACAGAACCGTTTGTGGTGAGAATTTTTGCTGCCTTAATGACTACTCACGCCGCCTTACTTATGAGCATATAGGTATTAATGTCGCCAGAGTCTTAATTCTTGACAAAATTCACAAAAACTTCGTCTTTTATGAATTTTGTGAGTTTTTATAAATGAGGAATAGACTTTTATTGATCTCATCTTCTGAGAAGTAATCCGAGTTGCCTTGAGAATCGTTTGAAGCCGCTTGAAAAGAAAATATTGAGTGAGACCTTTAAGGCTTGTCCGGTACTCGAGCGCTTACAAGATTCGTACTTTCCTAACCTGAAATTCGATTTTGTAGGGGCGAGGATTTATCCCGCCCGCGCTAAGCCTAATATGAGGTTTCTTACCATTTACAACGCTCTTTAACGTAGGGAATGGTCTCGGACCATTCCGCTGAGGACAATATACGGCTAAATGACCCCAAAATACTCTTAAACCATTTCCTAACCCTCAATCAACCTTAATCGGCTCATCTCTCCCTCAAAATCGTTGGTAAATTGGTCAAGAAAGAGTTACATTTTGGTAACCCGTTCGCTCCTCTTTTCTGCTATCCTTTATATATCTGAAAGTTCTTGCTGTTGGAGTTTCAGTGCTAAAACTCTGCGTTTCTCTCCGTGTCTTTGTGTCTCTGTGTTAAAACGCATTCGCCTTTGCACGTTCAGCGGATTTCTCCCTGACATCCGCCATGCAGTTGCGACAATTGCAACGCGGCGGAAACACCCCAACAATCCGCTGCACTTGCGCCATTTCAGCGGGCATAGCCGAGCCACCCGCCGGCACAAATTGTCAATTCAGCGGATACACGCGAACATCTCGCCTGTCATTTCGGTGGGAAATATGCAAATTGTGCAGTAAATGATAGTGATGAATGGCTCTGCTTAACCGTTAGCCGTATCCCACGCCGCTTTCGCCAGCAGCGGGATCATCATCCCAAAACTTTCAAAGCGTTGATCTTGGGTTTGCCCCCGTTTGTAGCGAATATAAATTTGGGCGCAAATCACCACCAGCCGGTAAATGCCCAACGTGTGGTAAAAGCGAATATGCGAGACATCCCGTCCACTGCGTTGGGCATAGCGTTCAACCAAAGCTGCGCGGCTGGGAAAGCGTTCATCACCTACCGGCATCATAGCCGTCATTTGTAGATAAGGCGCATCACTTGGTTCGGTCCAATAAGTCAGTAGCGCGCCCAGATCAGCTAGTGGATCACCCAACGTACACATATCCCAATCGAAGATCGCCACCAACTTCCCCGGATCATCATAGGCCAGCATCACATTGTCCAGTTTGTAATCATTGTGTACTAGCGTTGCCGCACTCGCTGGCGGCAAATGATCTTTCAGCCACTTGTAGACGCCGTCCATCTCGGCGATGTCATCTACTTTGGCCTTGTTCCAGCGTCCGTACCAGCCCTCAATTTGGCGTTCGATAAAGCCATCCGGTTTGCCTAACGTTTCAAGTCCTAATGCTTGGTAGTCAACCGCATGGAATTCTGCCAGTGCATCAACCAAGGCGAAACTCATTTTCTGCGGCGCGTCAATAATGGCGGCATATTCACCGGGAATTGAACGGCGGACGACAAGGCCGTTGCGCCGTTCCATAATAAAAAAAGGCGCGCCGATTAAACTATTGTCCTCACATAATAGATAGGCACGTGGCGCATACCGGAAAGCCTGATACAGCACCGAAAGCACCCGATATTCCCGTGCCATATCATGTGCCGATGGTGCAACCGGCCCTAAAGGCGGACGGCGCAGAACATACTGCTGTGTCCCATAGTCAAGCAGATAAGTAAGGTTAGCCGCGCCACCACCGAATTGGCGAATACTCAACGCTTGATCTGCCCCTTGCAGCTTATCGCGTAGATAATTCCCTAAACGTGATTCGTCAAGCTGTTCGTCGGGACGCATCGCAATCGTATCGTTGGCTTCAGAAGTCATCTCAATAATCCGCCCGTGTATAAGTTCAAAGAATCGGTTTATCGAGAGTTGTACATCAGACGCTTAGTTTGGGGCAAGTTTTAACGTGGATGAGGCGAAGTTCAGTGTGATAATGGGCGTATCAAGTGTGATGTTAACAGGAACCAATAAGGTTTCCTCAGCGGTAACGCCCATACAAGCTTTGCATATCAGGAGAATGACGGCGAGTTTAGAGAATCCACTTAATGGCTTCTTCCCAAATACTGTCCAATTCTACGTAGTTCACAGCATCTTCGAGTTCGCTGCGTATCCAGTGCCACGCCTCGTCAGGATCATGTTCGTCGCTGATTTCGACCAATACACGCCCACTCGGACGGTGACGTTTCATGCCTGCGACGCAGCGCATCGCGTAAACGGCGGTTAATAGACGCTTTTCGGTAGTAGTGAGCCAAAAGCCGTATTGCTCACTTTGACGAAAGGGGTGGGGAACACTCATCGCAAATCGTTCTTGGGATTGTTTACTTGACAAAATAGACCTCCCAAAATCTTCGGATATATTATTATAGCACATCCGTTTTCCCTTTCAGTCCAACCATTTAGATTTTTGAAAATGAACCATTAATTTGCAGCATACTTTTCATAAATCCGTTATGCTTGTTGTCATACATTGCACAATTTCCCATGAGCAATTTCATATGCGTCTTCACCGAGAACAATCACGGTTATCTTTTCGTCGGCAACGTCGTCGGCGTTCCACTGGCTTATCTACAATTGTCGTTTTAGGTGTGCTGGTGGGCATTGTGGTCGTGTCATGGAACTGGATTGGTCAACATCTGACCTTTGGCAGCGCCGTTGTAAAAGACGATGCATTAGGCATGGCGCAGGCTGCTTTTGAACAGGGAAAATTGGATGATGCGGTGCGCTACGCGCAGCAGGCCCTTACACAGGACTCAACTGACAGCGACGCGCTGATTGTCTTGGCAAGAGCCTTGATTTACCGCAGTTACAGTGATTACGACCGCGCGATTGACCGTGATTCGGCTCTGGAATTGACTACCGAAGCCTTCGGACGATTCCCTAATGATCCGAAAGTGATGGCTATACAGGCATATGCCTTACAAGCCGTTGGGAAAGTCGCGGAATCAGCCAAAACCGCCGAGAATGCGCTGCGGCTTGACCCTAATAATGGTCTGGCGCGGGTGGCTTTAGCCTTAGCCTATGGAGGGGCAGGCAGTTTTGAAATCGCTCTGCGCGAAAGCCAGCAGGTCGCTGAGTTAAACGAGTGGCGCTTGGAAGGTCAGCGGGCGATGGCCATCAGCTACGGCGACTTGGGTGACTATAAACAGGCTATCGAGTCGGTCGAGCGGGCGATTAGTCTCAATCGTTTCCTTACGCCCTTGTACTTTGAACGTGCACTGTACGCCATGCAGATTGGCGATGCTGATGCCGCGACCGCCGCCTACTTTCAAGTGCTCACCTATAACCCCGATAATGTGAAAGCGCGTCTGCGCTTATGTGAATTGTCCAGCTTATTACGCGAACGGGATGCAGCCGTCAAGTACTGCCAAGAAGTGACCGAACGCGCCCCCAGTTTTTCCGATGGTTGGTATCAACTCGGCATGGAATATTTTTTGCAGGGCAACTTCAAAGCCGCGCAAGATTCGCTGCACCGCTGTTCATCACTCCAAGTGATGCAGAACGTGCCACCCGGACAGCGTAAGTTCGAATGTTGGTATGTGCAGGGTCAAGCCGCCGAAATTCTAGGGGACTGCCCGAATCTCATAGCAACCTACAACGAATTCCGCGCGATGGCGAAAGATGCATCGGTTCAACAAACATGGACCTATCCGCCCGAAGGCCCGCCGGGTTGCAGCGCTGGTTCTTTGCAGGCGACCATTGTTCCGGCAACGCCTGTTACCTGAAGTCATCCTATGTTTAGACCTCGTTAAACCCACGTCCGATAAATTTCACAAATAAAGTATGCCGACTGTAGGGGAGCACCTGTGTGTGCTCCCTCTTTCATTAATGACTTTCATTTGTCTTGCATAGCACTCAATAAATCTTTTCAACCAATTTTGAACAAATCCGTTCGGCGTTCGTTAGAAGGGATATAACGACTTGCTGCACACCTAATTTATGGTTAGGTGCAGATATTCCGAAAGGGAATTGAAAATGGACACATTCAACGAAAAACCCAAGCGCGGTGAAGAACATCATTCAAACGCCAACACGATTGCGTGGGGCGTAATCGGCGGTGGCACGGTCCTGCTGCTCGGTAATCTGGGCATTTTAGGTGGTATTTTGAGTTTGTGGCCTCTGGCATTGGTTGGTGGAGGCGTTTGGTATTTAACGCACAAGGGAACAAAGATGGAAATCAAACACGAACATTATTCAGCGTCAGTGGGCGACGCGACATCTGCCCGGGTGAAAATTTCACTGCCGGTTGGCGAAACCACCGTTAGAGGCTTGGATGATGCCTCGACCTTGATTGATGCCGACATGAGATTCGTCGGTGAAATGGAATTTTCTGCAGATGGCGAACCTGAAAAAGTGGTCAACCTGCATCAAACAAGTGGTTCTTGGCAGAATTGGGCTAATCCGAGCAACTGGAATTGGGATGCTGGCAAACAACTTTACTCAACCATTGGCCTGAACACAAGCGTTCCAATGACATTGGATATTAGCGGTGGTGTCGGCGAATCACGCATTGATTTGAGCCGCATAAATTCCAGTCATCTAAATGTTTCCGGCGGTGTCGGTGAAATTCGGCTGACCTTACCCGGCAAGGCCGACTCACTTGATGTCCGTGCTGAGGTTGGAGTTGGGCGCATGGAATTGACGGTTCCAACCAACGCGAGTTTGAATGCGCGGGTGAAGGGCGGTATTGGCGAAACGGTGATTCGCCTGCCTTCTGATGCAGCAGTACGTCTGGAAGCGAACAATGGCATCGGCGATATAAATGTAGGCTCAAACTTCCGTCGGGTGAGCGGTGGTGGTGATTGGGGTATTGGTAAAAGTGGTGTGTGGGAAACCGCCAACTATGCTTCCGCCTCACAAAAAATCACCATTCATTATGAGGGCGGCATCGGTGAACTGAAAGTGCGCTAAATCAGCTTCCCAACGACAATCAAATTTTTAAAGAGGCGGATTATGATATCCGCCTCTTTTGTTTTGCTTACCAGCGGTGACGAACTTGACGGGCGATGTAGCGCCCATAAATTTCACGTACTTTTGCCATCTGAATTTCGTTGAGCGGCGGTAAGTCGGAAGCGCTGCTGTTTTGCTCGACCTGATCAGGGCGCTTGCCGCCGGGGATGGCACACGATACCGCGTCGAACATCAAAATCCAACGCAGCGCCAACTGGGTTAAAGTCACACCTTCTGGCACAAGCGCTTTCAATTCCTCGACCGCCTGTAAACCAGTATCGTAATCAACGCCGGAGAACGTTTCACCGCGGTCAAACGACTCGCCGTAGCGGTTGAAGTTGCGGTGGTCATCTGTCGCGAAATGGGAGTTGGCTGTCATCTTACCGGTCAACAAGCCGCTGGCTAAGGGAACCCGGGCCAAAATTCCAACTTTGCGCCGTTTGGTTTCTTGGAAAAACAATTCAGCCGGACGGTGACGGAACATGTTGAAGATGATTTGTACCGTCTGGACATTAGGATACTCAATGGCTTTAAGTCCTTCTTCGACTTTTTCTACACTCACGCCATAGAAGCGAATCTTGCCAGCCCGGACGATGCTGTCAAGCGTGTCAAACACTTCGGGCATGTAATAAACATCTGTGGGCGGGCAGTGTAACTGCACAATATCGAGGCAGTCGGTTTCCAGATTTTGTAAGCTGCGGTCAATCCACGCATTAAGGTTTTCGGGTGTGTAGCCTTCGGGCACTTGCTGCGGCAAACGGCGACCGGCTTTGGTCGCGACGATGATTTCCTCGCCGGGACGTTCCCGCTTGAGCTGCGCGACGAGCTTTTCACTGTGTCCATCGCCGTAAACATCAGCCGTATCAATGAAGTTGCAGCCAAGATCAATGGCTTTGTGCATGGCGGCGAGCGAGTCACGGTCGTCAACTTCACCCCATGCCGAACCGATTGCCCACGCCCCAAAACTAATCTCTGAAACTTTCCAGCCCGTACGGCCTAAATCACGATAATGCATTGTAAGAAACTCCTATTCGTCTATATTTTATGCAGATATTGACTCGGCGTTTTGAATGGTGCAACAAAAAAGGTGACTGGTTAGCCACCTTTCGGAGATGTAATAGGGCTTAGGCTAAGCCAGCGTATTCCTTGCCACATTTTTCGAGCGTACGCTGGGCATCGCGCACATTAATGTGCGGGGCTACTTCACTGTAAAAACGGGCAGCAGTCGCAGCAGCGGCTTTTTGGCCAGCAGCCGATGTGTCATCCAGATTCAAGGCATAATTGGCTTCATCTAACCCATCAATCGGCTCAAGTGTGATTTCAAGGACGTACAGGCTTCGGGCGCGTTCCAGTTTGGCGCGGCGTTTGTCGGCGGCACTGGCTTGGTCGGCATTTCCGGCTTTTTTGTAGTAATCAGCCAGACGCGATTCTTGTTCAATGGCATAGGTCAAAATAGCGCCAAAGGTATTCAGAGATGACATGCGGATTCCTTACTGAAAAGCCATATAAATCACTCACAAAGAAGGCAAGCTAACGCATCTTGTGAGTGCGACTAAATGAGTCAAGGATACCCGATAGGCGGCAGCTTTGGCAACCAGCGGATTAGGAGACAGGGGTATTATTCGACTTTTTGTTGAAGATGCCCGCAACCATTGCCGCTAAAAATACACCCACTGTAAAGATGATGCCCGAAAGAACACCGCCTGCTGGGCGTGGTGAAAGAGCGGCGGAAGCAGGTAAAGCAGCTTTCGAGTTAGCATCGGGCGCTGGTGTGCTGCGGGAGGTGGCAACCGTTTTCGATCCTTGCAGCGAACCGTGCCGTCTTGCGTAAACTTGTGTGAATTCTGCGCCAAACAGGACGATTTGCGCCGAATAGTAAATCCACAGCAAGATCAAAACGAAGGAACCGGCAGCACCATAGGCTGAGGCAGTTCCACTCCTCCCCAAATACCAACCGAGTAAGAAGCGCCCGATTGTAAACAACACCGAAGTCATAGCTGCGCCGACAATCACATCCCGCCATTCCAGCTTGATCTTCGGTAAAAACTTATAGAGCATGGCGAATAGAGCGGTAATAACAAGCAATGAAATGACGAGGTTGACCAGCGATAACAGAAATTCGTAACCGGGGACGAGATTGACCACATAGACACTGACTGCGGCGATGACAGCGTTAATCACGAGCGAAACCATCAAAAAGAATCCAACCACAAGTACCATGCCAAACGTCAGAAACTTGTTTCGGATTTGGTATACCACGCCAGAGTTTTGCTTACCTGTCGATGATGGATCAACATCCCAAATCGTGTTGAGTGCATCCTGAAGTTGACCAAACGCCCCGCCTGCGCCTAGCAGAAGCGTGACAAGACCTAGAATCGTTGCCAATAACCCTTCCGCTGGTTTAGAAGCATTTGTGATTAACTCACCGATCATTTGAGCGGCATCTGGCCCAACGCTTCGTTGGACTTCATGCAAGATTTGTGATTGCACTGTATCTTGGCTGACAATGATCCCAACAATCCCGATGACAACAACCAACAAAGGCGCAATCGAGAAAGCCGTGTAATAGGCTAGCGCCGCAGCCAAGCGTGGCGCATGGTCTTCATTCCACTCATTAAATGTTTGTCGCAGTAAATCGAAAAAGTTTTTCAGACGGTTCATCTCATTACCCCAAAGGCTGCCGCTAAATTCGCGCTCGTACTTCGATACTCATCAATAGTAAAACGGCGCTGGCGAACCGTCATCAGGCAGGTGGGGGATTTGAGATGGGACAAGTGGGTGAACCGCAGTTACACACCAGACTGCCGGTCATAATTGCGGTAAAGCATGGCACTATAAGGACGCATCCCAAAGCGCTCATAAAACGGTTGCAGGTCAGCGTCACACAACAAATCAATGGCATACAGATTTCGCAGCGTGTCGAGCATTTGGCGTACCAGTTCGGCACCAATGCCTTGATGTTGATGAGAAGGCAGCACTTCAAGCAGCGGGATGAACGCGTTTAAGACTCCGTCGCTGATGGCATTGATGAAACCGACGACCTTTCCATCCGTATCATCAATCGCTAAAAGGATGTGGGTACTGCCCTGTAGAATTTTGAGATGCGTTTCGGGGTTTGGCGGATTAGGCCAGCCGACGAAAAAGCCTTGTAGCTGATCAGCAGTGATTCCATCGAGCGATGTAGTATACGTAATCATCAAAAGTTCTCTCCTTAAAAATGAATAATTTCAACCCGTCCCGCTGTCATATCGGTGATACGGGCGCTAAAAGCTTCAACGTTCGCTTGAGGTAGGGTGATAATCAGTGAGGCGTCTTGCCCGAAGGTTTCATCGTCGATTGTGCCGTCATATTCAGCAATCAGCAGCTTCATGCGTTCGTAAAATGAGTAAGCAAATTCGATGCCGATTTGCTGGCGCGGGATTTTAAGCTGGCGCGGCAGTGCTTCCAAGACTTGGCGTGTCGCATCCGAATAGGCGCGAACGAGCCCGCCGGTTCCAAGTTTTGTGCCACCAAAATAGCGCGTCACCACCACTAACGTATCGCCAATATCTGCGCCTCGCAGCACTGCCAAAGCCGGTGGCCCAGCCGTACCCGTCGGTTCGCCGTCGTCGCTCATCCCTTCGATGACACTGTTGCCATAACCGACACGATAGGCATACACATGATGGTTGGCATCAGGCATCGCCGCACGGATGCGTGCCAATGACTCGCGTGCTGAAACCACTGTATCTGCCAGCATCGCCGTTGCGATAAAGCGCGAATTCACGACAATGAGTTCAATTTGCGTTTCTTGCGTGGGAATAGGATAAGGTTCAGAGGACATGTTAAGCGTAAAGATTGGGCGCACCCGAAGATGCGCCCCATTTTAATTAGATTAAACCCAGCGTTCGATAACGATTTTGCGTTCGGTGTAGAACTCAATCGAGTCCATACCTTGACCGTGCAAGTCACCGAAGAACGAGTCCTTTTGTCCACCGAAGGGGAAGGAAGCCGATGGTGCGGCCACGCCGATGTTGACACCGATGTTGCCAGCATTGACGCGGTACTTGAACTCGCGGGCATAACCACCATTGTTGGTGAAGATGCTGGCGGCGTTACCATACTTGCTGCCATTGATGATGTCGACTGCGCCATCCAGATCATCAGCCTTCATCATGGCGAGAACGGGACCAAAGACTTCTTCTTTGGCGAGGATGTTATCAGGCGAAATGTTTTCCATAATCGTTGGGCCAACGAAGTTACCCTGTTCGTAGCCAGTAACATTCTGGTTGCGACCATCCAACGCGGCGGTTGCGCCTTGTTCGATGCCCTGCGTAATCATACGCTCAATGCGTTCCTTAGCGGCGGCTGATACGACCGTACCCATTTGTGTGGTTTCGGACAGACCATAACCGACGCGCAAACCGCTGGCCTGCTTGACCAGTTCGTCCTTGAGTTTGTCGTAAGCATCACCAACGGCGACGACCACCGCCGCAGCGAGGCAGCGCTGACCCGCGCATCCATAAGCTGCGCCCATAATGTTCTTGACCGAAGCGGTCATATCGGCATCGGGCATGACGGCGATGTAATTTTTCGCGCCGCCCTGCGCCTGAACACGCTTACCCGCTTTGGTGCAGGTTTCATAAACCAGCTTGGCAACCGGACTGCTGCCGACGAATGAAACGCCTTTGATGCCGGGGTGCTCCATGACAGCCATCGAGGCTTCTTTGCCACCCTGAACCAGATTGACCACACCCTCGGGTAGGTCAAGATCGTGCAAGATTTCGTAGAGCACTTCGGCGCTCAACGGAGTTTGCGGCGAAGGTTTAAGGATGAAGGTGTTGCCGCAAGCAATCGCTGTCGGCAAGAACCATAGGGGAACCATCGCCGGGAAGTTAAACGGGGTGATGGCTGCAAACACGCCTGCCGGTTGGCGCAGCGTAGTTTCGTCGATGCCAGCCGCGATGTCTTCGACGCCGTCGCTGCGCATGAGAACTGGAACGCTGGTTGCAAAGTCAATGCTTTCGATACCACGCCGGACTTCGCCGCGTGCTTCGTCACGGGTTTTGCCGTTTTCTTCGACCACCATCTTGGCGAGGTCTTCAAAACGTTCTTCGACCAACGACTTAAAATGGAACAGATATTGGACTCGGTTCAGCACCGGAGTGCGCCGCCACTCCTCAAAACCTTCTTGAGCGGCCTTGACCGCTGCATCCACATCCGCGCGCGTCGATTCAGGCACTTCAGCGATCATTTCGCAGGTGGCAGGATTTTCAACAGGGGTGTAATCACTAGCGGAAGAGTCTACCCAGTCGCCACCCACATAATTTTTCATTTTTCTTGCCATGACACACTCCTAAATTTTGCTATTTTTACCTTCGAACTGCTGCGAATCTTAACCCTGCGATATGTGAAAAAGCAAGTGGCGCATAGTCCACCAATGGCTGAACCGTTTTCGATATGGTAATGAGTTTATGAGAATGGTAGCATCGCTAACCCTTAGACGCGATCATCCTGATCTTCAGCAGTAGGGTTAAAGCCTCGATATGCCGTCAAAACATTTAACGATTATTCCTGTTCGTGCACCTGTTCAGCGCGCAGTTTTTGATTTGCACCAGACGTTAGCCGATGCTATTCATGCTAGCGGCGAAACCTTACATGATGGCGATGTGTTGGCGGTTTCGAGCAAATATACGGCGATTAGTGAAGGTCGTGTGGTTAAATTGGCTGATGTGGTCGTCAGTGAAAAGGGGGCAGCTTTAGCGGCGCGCTACCACATGATTCCGCAAATGGCAGAACTCGTCATGCGCGAATCGGATCATGTCTTGGGTGGCATACACGGATTTATGTTGACCGCACAGCATGGGATTGTGCAGCCTAACGCTGGTTTGGATCGTTCCAATATTCCCAGCGGCTTTGTAGTACTGTTTCCCAAAGAGCCTTATAAATCTGCGGCAGGTATCCGGCGCGGAATGCGCGACCTGCTGGGCGTGGACATCGGTGTAATTGTCACTGACAGTTGGTTGATGCCGGGTCGTTTAGGGACAACAGGAGTCGCTTTAGCAACTGCGGGATTCCGCCCATTACAAGACGAACGCGGAAAAGCTGATTTGTTCGGTAACTTGATGCAAGTCACTGTGCGCGGTGTAGCGGATACCATCTGCGCGGCGGCTGAATTGGTGATGGGTGAACGCGACGAAGCTACCCCTTTAGCAATTGTCCGCAACACAGGTGTCAAAATTGAGGATGTTGAACTCAGCGCCACCGATGTAGCTATTGACTGGAAGCAAGACATATACATCGAGTCGCTCACACGCGGGCGTTGGCTGGAAACTTTTGGCGGCGAAGACTAGATGCGCAATTTCAGAATGACATTGTCAAGAGTTGTTCACCGAATTTTAAGATTTTTGGGTGATACTTGGCTTATAGAGGTCTTAGTTTTAGAGAGAAACGCTGTGAAACGTTTATTGGTTTTTTTGACACTGGCGGTTATGAGTTGGTTGGTGCTCAGTGCGTGTGCGCCGACAGATAGTCTTGCACAGGGCGGGCAGATCAAAGCGCCGACTGCTGCGCCGGAAACCACCGAATCACCAGCCCCGGCTGCGCGCGTTCCCCAGATTGTGGGTAAGGAAGGTGGATTGTATCCCCCTCAAGATATTTCTCTGGTCACCACGACCGGCAAACCTCAACTGCTCAACTCGTATGCTGATTGGTGTACGACTTGCCAGCACAACAAATCGATAGTGGATGGTGTTCGGGAACAATTCGCAGATAAGATTGATGTTATTGATTTGAATATTGACGTACCTGAAACGCAATCGGTTCGCGACCAATTTAACATCACAGACCGTTCGCAGTATCTTTTGATTGATGCGAAAGGGGCGGTTATTCAGAAATGGTACGGTTTTCTCGATGGAGTTAATCTACCGCAGGCCATACAAGATTATCTGACGAAGAATAATTTGTGATGGCCTGAGTTGTGTCTTGGCAATTTGATATAAAACGCAGATGATACAAACGCATCTGCGTTTTTATTTGAGGGAATGTCCATGAAAATTCGACCTTTTCAGATCGAACGGTTTTATGCCCAATATGAATTTACAGCACCTTATTTGCTCAGCCAATCGGACTGCGAGGCGATGAGCGTGGGCGAGGTCCTAGCACTCGAACCCGGCGCGGCGGAGAAATTTCAAAATCACTGGCTGGGATATACCGAATCGCAGGGCAGCCCTGAACTGCGGCAGGGGATTACGCGGCTGTATACCACGGTTAAGCCAGAGGATGTACTGGTATTCAGTGGAGCGGAAGAAGGCATTTTCACGTTTATGAATGTGGTGTTGAAGGCCGGTGACCACATCATCGTGCATACGCCATGCTACCAATCGCTGCATGAGGTGGCACGTGCGCTTGGTTGTGAAGTTTCCAATTGGGTAACCAGTGACGAGGATAATTGGGAACTGGACATCAACTGGTTAGAAGCGAACGTCCGACCGAATACACGGGCGATTGTGGTCAACTGCCCCCATAACCCGACTGGATATTTGATGAGCGCGGAGAAGCAGTTACAAATCATCGAAATTGTGCGGAAATACGGCATCTGGTTGTTCTCCGATGAAGTCTATCGTGGTTTGGAACACAATCCAGCGGATCGACTGCCAGCGGCATGTGATTTGTACGAAAAGGCCGTCTCGTTAGGGGTCATGTCCAAAACTTATGGTTTACCGGGGTTACGTATCGGTTGGCTGGCTACCTGCGATCACGAGTTATACCAACAATTAGCCGCGTTTAAAGATTACACCACCATTTGTAACAGTGCGCCGAGCGAGTTCTTGAGCGTGATAGCCCTGTGGCATCGAGACAAGATTGTCGAACGGAACATGAGCATCATCAAAGCCAATCTCGATTTGCTGGATATGTTTTTCGCACAACTCAAAGATGTGTTTGTGTGGCAGCGTCCCCGCGCAAGCTCAACCGCTTTTCCGCGTTTGCGCGAGGGTATCAGCGCCCAAGCCTTTTGCATTAGCGCAGTGGAAAAACAAGGAGTATTACTTCTTCCGAGCGCCAACTACGAGTACGGCGATAGTCACTTCCGCATCGGTTATGGTCGCAAAAGCATGGCGCAGTCGCTTGAGCAGCTTGAAATTTTCTTGGAGACGCTGGTCGGTTAAATTAACGCCAGAAATCGTAACCGTTTTGGATCATTAAATGCACAAATTGTGCTCATTATCCGCCGAAATGGCAGGCGGGAGACAGAGGAGAAACCGCTGAATCGACAATTTTGTGCAGCGGATAGCCCGGCTGATGCCGCTGAAATGACACTTTTGCGGCGGAATGTTCGGCTAATGCCACCGCTGTAGCATTTGGCACCGCCGCTGCTGTAATTGCACTCATTTTAAGCGGTGGATACCTAACACTGGATAGCATATGGCGTTCTCCAAATACATTTATCTCATACATCATTATAGAACAAAAGTTCAATGCCGTCAATGCGATTGCGTTCGAGTTTTCAAACTTTTGATCAATTTCATATTTGGTGTTATCGATAACTGACATTAAAGTAATCTATACATGTTGCAGCTTGTCGGGATTACCTACGATGCGAATGGTCTGGATTTTGTCAGCGCTAGTTTCAAGGAAAACCACCACTACCGCCTTTCCACTGTTCGTGGAGCGCAGCACAACCGCCGCCTCGCCATTGATCTGTTCGACCTGAGCGGTATAAGGATCGGGCTGAAGGCGTAATGATGACAGGATAAATGTCGCGGTAGGATAAACGCCTTGCAGTATGCGAGTAGCCGCGCCCTTTGCCTTGCCGCCACCGTCGGTATGTAAAGTGACATCTTGGGCTAATAGCGCCATGAAGCCGTCCATATCACCCGCACTGACGGTTTGCAAGAACTGCCCTAAGAGATGTTGATGGGCTTCCGGTGTCGGTTTAAAACGCGGGCGATGATCGTCGATATGCTTCTGGGCACGGCTGAACAACTGCCGGCAGGCCGCCGCCTCTTTACCGAGGATGTCGGCGATTTCGTTGTAATCATAGTCGAAAACTTGCCTTAAGAGAAACACAGCGCGTTCAAGTGGGGTCAGATTTTCGAGCAGTACCATAAACCCCATCGAAATTGAGTCGTAGAGTGATGATGGATTGCTGGCTGAAAGCAGTGTTTCGTTATCGGTCGAAATCGGTTCAGGCAGCCATTCACCGACATAGACTTCACGTTTGGTACGGGCGAGTTCAAGCTGGTTCAGACACAACCGTGTAATCACTGCGCTCAAAAAGGCTTTGGGTGAGCGAATCGTCTCCGGTTTGACAGTCTGATAGCGCAGATAGGTTTCTTGTACCATGTCCTCAGCTTCCATCGCGCTGCCCAACATGCGGTAGGCGATGGAAAACATGAGTGGACGATAGGCTTCAAATTGGTCAAGTGGCTGCATCTGAACCTTCTCCCAACTACTGCGCTTCCGGTTTGTCGATCATATGAATCTGAACCGTTTGGGCCTGACTACGTCCGGCTCGTCGCTTTGCCGCTTCGAAACGTCCCTTGCCTGTCCAGAATAGAGCGCCGGGCATCCGTTTTTCGAGTTCCGGTAATACAGCAAAAAAGCGCAGGAAAAACCCGCGCAGATTGTAACCCGCTTTACCCGTGAGAAAGGGATGTTTCGGTTTGTCGTCGGGATAAGTCATAAACGCAATTGCGTCATTCTGACCTAAGGCGATGGCTTGACCGTAGAAAACGTAGCTGAGCGGTTTCGGAGCTTGCCCACGTAGGACTTTGCTTAAGCAGTCGGCGGTATGTGCACCGGAGATGGCGGCTACAAAAGCGCTCATGCGGTAAGGCGCGTTGGGCTGTTCGACAGGTTGAGCCGAGTCACCCACTGCGTAAACATCAGGATGCGAGATGGAACGCATGAAAGGATCGATCAGGATTTGACCGCGCTCGTTGACTGTCAAACCCGATTCGCGTGCCAGTGGTAAGGCTGCGAATCCGCCCGTCCATAAACAAATATCAAAGGGAATGGGCGAGCCGTTCTCAGTGATGGCTGTGTCGGCCCTCAATTCGGTGATGCGGGTATTTTCTTGAAAGGTTACGCCAAAGCGAGTCAGGGATTGGCGCATATAATCGGCGATTTCTTTTCGGGTAAAGTCACCGACTTGCCCTTGTGTCGCCAATTGGATGTGGATATTGGGGAAGGTTTCGGCAAATTCAGCTGCTGCTTCGATACCGGTTGCGCCACCGCCAACAATCAGCATTCGTCCACCTGCTGTGTTTGTCTCAATCAAGCGTTGGTGAAGCTGCTCAACAGAGCGCTTTCCTGAAGGGTTTAGAAGATAAGCGTATTCTCCCACGCCCTTTACACTCTCGCGGTCAATGGTGCTGCCGAGAGCGTAGACCAGCTTGTCGTATTCAATGTGTATGTCGTTCCCGTTTGATTGGACGCAAATTGAGTGGGTTTGCAGGTCAATGTTGGTGACGATACCCTGTATAAAGTCCACTCCAGTTCCATCTAGAATATCGGTGATACGTTTCTGGGGAATGGTTGGGCTAGCTGCCATCTCGTGCAGACGTAGACGTTCTACAAACACATCTGCCGCGTTGACCAAGGTGATAGAGACATTCTGCTTGCGAGTTTTTCCTGCGAGGCGCACGGTGGCGACTAATCCGGCGTAGCCTGCGCCGATGATGATGATACGGGTTTTCGATTCTGTGGTCATTTGTCTTACCTCATGATTTGTTATTCGTTGTCATGAAATAAGACAGGAGCGCTATCCGGTTTGTGACATGCCCATTTTTAAGTCGAGATCTTGCTGCTCAACTAATTGAAGAATTGGGTTTTAACGTGGCCAAATAGTGCTGATTTCGAGGCGGAAACCCTCGAGGATACCGCGACCTTCTAATATGTCACCATTGCGATAGGTTCGAACGGCTTCTCCTTGGATGTAACGTTCGAGTTTTTCTTCTTCTGGATAGGCTAACCAGAGTTCGCAACCTGCCGCGAGATAATTACCAATTTTGCGATACATTTTTTCGCGCTCGTCAGAACTGCTCATGTTGGCGGGGGAAAGAACTTCGACAACCAAATCCGGCGCGATATCGGGATAAGCCTCGGTTGTGCTGTGCGGATAACGTGCGTAGGAAATAAGGGCGCAATCGGGAATGTATTGCTCCCCCTTTAATGGTATAACCGCCATCCGCACCTGTCACTTCACCTAAGTTTCGAGGCAGGATGAAACCATTTACAAAGGTGGCGATACGAGCTGCGGTTTTTGAGGACTTGTTACTCGAAATCGATTCAAAGATTCGACCATCAATGAGTTGTAGGCGACGGTCAGCACTTTCCGGCGCGAGAGCAATCTGCATAAATTCTTCGACGCTGAGACGTGTATTAAACATGGCGCAATCTCTATCCAACCAACATCCATAGAGTATGTGGAATCGGGTACGGTTGGCAAACTATTCTATCCCCTACGTGGCGCGGGGATTTCTTTGGTCAGGCAGTGAACTGCTCCGCCGCCATTGGCTCCGGGGGCGCAGTCAATCGGGATAATGTTGAAGTCGGGCATGGCTTGGCGATAAACAGCTAAGGCTTCATTATCACTATGGATGCCGAATACTGGAACGAGAACCCGCCCGTTAACTGTCAGTGAGTTGGTATAGGTGCGCCAAACCGGATAAATACCCCAATTGAGATATAAGGGCGGATTGGGGAGCTCGAAGATTCGATACGGTTGACCGGATGCGTTCGTGCTTCGCCTAAAAATTCCGGCTGTTTGATGAAGGGCCGCACGGTTAAAGCCGCTGGCATGTGGAATCAAGACAGTTTCCGCGTCAGCCAGTTTAACCAATAAATCAACATGTCCGGTTTCCTCGCGTTCGAGGCGCGGCGTGATGATAAGTTTACTGAAGTCAAAAACGCTGTGGAGTTGGTCAAGTAGTTGGGTACGGGTGAGGCCGGGGTTGCTATGAAAGATTTGCGAGGCCATGATGAATGTGCCGCGTCCATCCGACCAGATGTTGCCTCCTTCAAGATGGAGGTCGAGATGATGAACTGGAATTTCCTCGTGGGCAGCCCAGCGTAAGGCCATTGTGTTATCAAGCTGCTGCGGATAATTGGGCAGCGGATCGAAAACCAGTTTGACGGCGACCTGCTCTCCTTTTTCGTTTTGGGCGACCACCGGGCCATAATCCCGTACCCAAACATCGTCAGTGGGTAAAAGGAGGAAGCGTATACGGCTCAAATCCGCTTTCCCGCGCAGACCGAGGAACAAGCGGGCAGCGTTGGCCCACAGTGCATGGGTCACAAGGATACTGACCGACGAAACGGGTGTAATCGCTTCCACCATTTGGGCGTGCTGCTCCCAAAGTGACGGATAGATTGAAGGCCACGTGAGCAGAACGGTGTCAATCGGCTCCCATTGGGCGGGTAAGCGAACCTTCGTGTTGGTGTCGAAGAGGGTAGTCGGCTTGATGTGTTCAGGTTGTGTCCGTTCTAGGTTAGGGAGATCATCGCTCAAAGCATCTAAGATGGTTAATAAATCGCTGTAGTGGAGCAGCCCCCACCGCGTCATAAAATTTAGCATTTCTTCAGGCAGTTTTGGCGGATTAAGGTCAGCTTCAGCCGCCAGATAATGCGCGGCTAATGGTTGGAGCAAATTGCCTAAGCCCAACGGGAGACTGCGCCGCCAGATGGGGTAGGGAATGGTATTGAATTGAAGGGGAAAATTGCTGCCCAAGATTTATGCCTAATCGTTAGTGGTTTGTGTAGATACGAATACTATCGGCTTGGTCGCGCACCAGAGTATCCTTTGGATAACGGCGAACAACAACCGTCATCCACAAGTCGCCGATGCTGTTGGCGGCGTTGAACACTATTCCTAAACCGACATAGTATCCAAGTGAATCAGGCAGCAGGTAGATCAACACTAGACCTATGACCGTGATGCCCACTATTGGCGCGAGGGCGATGAATATGAAGTCATTCCGCCAAAAAAGGGCATTGTCGGCAGTGGCGTAGAATGCACCTTTGCTGAGCATCATGCCGAAGCGAGGTTTATGACCGGTACGAAGGATGGCGAGGCCATGCAATCCTTCATGTATGGGAATGCTGACAATGAAGATGAGCGTAATCCATAACCACCAAGGCCAATCGACCCCAAAGCCGCCGGAGACTGATCCACGCAGCCGCAGTACAAGTATCCACCACGCGCCGAGAAAGATAAGCGCGATGACAACTGGAATGAGCGCCAGCAGATTAATGAGTAACAGTTTACGGGGTTCGAGCAAAACAAGGTGTTCGGCCTCGTGATAATCCGATGGGAGTTGATGGACGATTGGGCGAGACATAATAATCCCCTTAGCTTGGCGGTTTATTTTACCTGTAAAACGGGGTTATTGCAGATAATGTCGGGGTACGCGGAAGCTGCTTGGAGTTGCTGATGATTTCAGATGCGATTGTTTAATAGGGGCGTTTAATCCAGTGTGGTTGGGGGGTGACTTCGTTGTGAGGGCGGTTTCCGGCTGAATCGTAAGGGCTGCCGATGAGGTGGTTGATGGTGGCAAGCTGCATATCATGGTCACAAATGATCTGGCAGCTCAGGCGCATTTGACCGAATAGACCGGCATCGGCAAGACGATCACGCTCGGCTGCGGTCATGGTTGTGGGTTCACCGTCAGCGAAGGCTACACGACAGGTTGTACAGATGGCGAAGCCACCGCAGCGATGGAGCATATCGACACCGGCATCTTCGAGCGCAAGGACGAGGCGCTTGCCTTCGGGTGCTTCGATGGTTGAACCATTGTCGAGTGTGATAGTGGGCATAGTGAGCGTCCTTAGTCGATAGTCTGTAGTCAATAGAAGGTAGTATAACTCTTTGGTGTGACGGTTAGGTTAAGAAGTGATTACTCTCGCAGGCGACCGAGGAGGCCGGAGTAACGTTCGCTGACGCGGTTGTTGCTGACGGCGATGTGTAAGGCTTTATGCGTGCCGACGAGGACGACGGTTTGTTTAGCGCGGGTGATGGCGGTGTAAATCAGATTGCGCTGAAGCATCATGTAGTGCTGCGTCAATAATGGGATGACCACAAACGGATACTCGCCGCCCTGACTGCGGTGAGTGCTGATGCAATAGGCGAGTGTGAGTTCCTCGGCTTCGGTGAAATCATAGTCGATATAGCGTCCGTCGATAATAACCTCAAGGCGGTTGTCGTCCATGTCGATGCCGCTGATACGTCCGATGTCGCCGTTAAAGACTTCCTTCTCATAGTTATTACGGATTTGCATAACCTTATCGCCTGCACGGAAGGTGCGACCGGCAAGTTTTTTCTCGGCGGTGCGGCTGCTGCCGTTAAGCGCCATTTGGAGCGCGTCATTCAGGGCAGTTACGCCAGCGGGACCGCGATACATGGGAGCAATCACTTGAATATCATTGAGCGGATCAATCCCAAACTTATTCGGTAGGCGATTTTGGACGATGTCTACGACTAACTCGGCAGCGCGTTCGGGGTCTTCTTCGCGGAAGAAGAAAAAGTCGCTGCTCTGATTGTTGAGTTCGGGCATCTCGCCGTGATTGACTCGGTGCGCGTTATAGACGATGAGACTGTCTTCACTCTGGCGGAAGATGGTTTCAAGGCGGGTGACATGAGCGAGGCCGCTATCGATAACATCCCGAAGGACATTGCCGGCGCCGACGCTGGGAAGCTGGTCAATATCACCGACAAGCATGAGGTGCGAATTAGGGCGAATGGCTTTGAGCAGGTTGTAAAACAGAATGAGGTCGATCATCGAGGACTCATCCACGATGACGATGTCGGCTTCTAGAGGCGAGTCTTCGTCGAGGTCAAAGCCGCCGTCGGGCATAAAGCCCAGCATCCGGTGAATGGTACTGGCTTGCTGTCCGGTGGCTTCCCCTAAGCGTTTGGCAGCGCGTCCAGTGGGAGAAGCGAGGCGGAAAGTGCGTTTCTCGGCAAGCAGAGCATTGATGACCATCTGTAAGGTGGTGGTTTTGCCTGTGCCGGGGCCGCCGGTTAACACTGAAATTTTGCTGGTGAGGGCTGCTTTGACCGCGCCTTGCTGCTGTTCGGTGAGGGTGACGTTGTTCTTTTTGGCGAGTTCGCGCAGGAATTCAGGCCACTTGGTTTTCTTCCAGACGGAGGCCATCATGGATGATGAGTTGGCGATTTGCCTTAGATGCTCAGCCGAGCCCACTTCCGAGTAGTAATAAACGGGCAGATAGACCGCGAACAGTTCGTTACCGTGTTCATCGTAAGCGGTGTTGCTGATGAGTTCGCCGGCCTTAATTTGCGCCTCAAGTGCTTCGGTGACGAGTTTGGAGTTTTCGACCTTAAGGAGTTCCGAGGTGGTGTTGACGAGAACCTGACGCGGGACAAAGGTATGTCCATCTTGAGCGAGTTTGTTGAGGGCGAAGAGTAATCCAGCGCGGATGCGTTTGGGATCATCAAATTCCACGCCCATTTTTTGGGCGATGACATCGGCTTTGATGAAACCGATACCAAAGACTTCATCGGCAAGGTTGTAGGGGTTCTCTTGAACCTTCTGGACAGTTTGATCGCCGTACTCATTGTGGATGCGGACGGACATGCGAGCACTGATGCCGTAACCTTGAAGGAAAATCATGGTTCGGCGAACGGATTGATTTTCCGCCCATGCTCTGATCAGCGATTTCGCCAGCGAGGTTTTGAGGCCGGGAACTTCCTCAATACGCTGGGGGTCGGTATCCAAAATGAGCAGGGTTTTGAGGCCAAAGTGCTTGACGATACGCTCGGCTGTGACCGGGCCGATGCCGGGGACAATGCCGCTGGAAAGATAGTTGATGAGGCCAGTGGTAGTGGATGGCGGAACCGGATGGACTTGTTCGGCGCGGAACTGCATCCCCCAACGCGGGTCGTTAAACCATGCGCCGTCAAATTGAACCGACTCGCCGGGAGCCAGTTCGGGCATGGCGCCGACGACCGTCACCGTTCCATCGCGGGCGGCAGCGCCGTTGGTGACTTTGGCTTCGGGGGTCATTTTGAGGACGGTGTAGCCGTTTTCCTCGTTATAGAAGGTGATGCGCTCGACTGCGCCGGTAAGGGTTTCCATGCAGAGAAGTATAAAGTTTTGGGTTTCAAGTTACAAGTGAGGCGGCGGGAAAGTCGATAGTCGGTAGTCTTTAGATATTAGTCGAAAATTACGGAACATTACAAATAATTCGTAAAATGCGGCGAATTCTGCAAAAACAGCAAATGCGAATGAAGATTTGCCCTAAAGGATTGCTTCGCTTATCGGAAATGTCTTCAGAACCGTCAATGCCAGTGTAATACAAGTGTAGGATTGGCGGCAGTGGCGGCGGCATTGACATTGGCGGTCGGTCAAATGATGCTGTTAATGCTGTTGTTGCAGTTGAGAATTGGACTTTTGTAAGAAAGATTCGGAAAATTCTTCAATTTCTTCAGATTCAGAATCCATTTTTTGTGTATCAGTGAAATTGGCTCAAAGAGTACTCTACTGAGAGAATAATTGTAGAACAAAAGTGCGGAAAAGTCAAGAGGGAATCTATCAGATGATGCCCCATATATTGATTTTGGGTTCTTGATTACATGCTGATGCAATAAGAGTTCCGTCATGAGAAAAATCAAGTGCGGATATTGGATAAGGATGTTCCTTAAATGCTAGTTCAATTCCTTCTGGAACTTGCCACAGCTTCATGTTCCTATCACCTCCGCCTGAAATAAGTATTGAATTATCAGGCGCATAAGATAAAGCCCGAACAGCTCCTTCATGAGCTTTGAATTTAATTAGCTTTCTTCTAGATGCTAAATCCCAAAGATGAATAAACCCATCATTTGTGCCAGTAGCTAAATAATTTCGATCCTTGGAGAGAGTCGTGACAATAGGGGAATCGTTTTTGTCATCGACCAATGTAATATACGTATTCGATTTGACATCCCAAATAAGAATTTTCCCATCATTTGCGCTTGACAGTACAGTATTTTCATTTGATAGAAAACTGAGAAAATTGATATTTTTTTGTTCGAAATTAGCTATCACGGCAGTTGGTGAACCGTCAGGAAGTAACCAAATTTTAAGTAACCCCTCATTAGATCCTGTTACAACTCGTTTTTCATCACGAGAAAAATCGAATGCACTTATAGCGCCGTCACCTCCATCTAATCTGCAATGTCTTTCCCAATAACGCCATACCTGAAGATCTCTAGCACAGGAGATTGAGGCGAAATACTCACCTGAATATGAATAGGAAATTTTTCCGACATTCCAACCATTATTTGAAATTTTCTCGGCCTCGGGAGTTGAGAAAGTGCTTCCAACTTTTCCAGAAGGTATAGCCCAAGTTTGAATACGATCATTACGAAAACCTGTAGCGAGGCTGTGTCCACTTGGATCGAATTTTAATGAGAACGGGGTTTGATTAGTTTCTGTAGGAATTACTAAATGCAAACCAAGATCCAATGACCGAATTAATTCACTATTTATGGGTAAAAGTCTTGATGGGTCACCATAGTCGGGGCAAGTTTTCCGAATATCCTGTAGCAAGACAGAAACGGATCGCCATCGACTACTTTGAGCAGCGACAATAGCTTGTTTATATACTGCTTCACAAGGAATGTTTCGATCACAAATTTCTATTACAGAATCGGCTCCGAGAGCATCAACATCAAACTGAAGTGCATCTTGGGCAAATTGTTTCGCCTTCTTCCATTCTCCTGTTGCTATGGCGACGTAAGCATTGCCCATCATTTCTTCTACAATTGCTGGTATAAGTTGCTTTTTTCTTCTATCAACAAAAGTCTGAATTGTACCATCCATATAATTTGGATCAGTTTCAAGTATGCGTTGGTATATAAATAATGCCTGTAATGGGTTTTCACCTTCCATCTCGGTTGCGGAGGTAAAAAGTGTAAATAAGTCGCTCCCTTCAAATGTTTTGCTAATTTCCACTGTTTTGAGTGGTTCAGATTTTTTGTTTAAAGGAGTCTCGACAAGAATATCTATGCTATAACCTTCTATCCCTTTACCGGAATCGGACGAAAATATATGAACAATATCGCCTTGTGTAATATTGGTAGGAAGATCGAGTAAACGTACTAATTTTTCTATTGCTTCATTTATATCCCCATTTAAGCGCCAAGAAGTAAAATCTACTTGTTCTCTGCTCGCTACAGCAAACAGGTTAGTCATACTACATACTTCAAGTATGAGGGGAATTATTGTTTTGTTACGTATCAGCGCCCATGCAACCTCATCTTGTACCCATTGTGATTCGACCGAATTTGGACTCAGAATCACTATGAACTGATCGCAGCGCTCAATCTTATTCCCAATTTGTTTTACAAAATTTCCAGCCTCGAGTTTTTGATAATCAATAAAAATATCCGCCCCATGCTTTCGTAGTTCATAAGCAACGTGTTTGGCAAAATCCCTGTCTTTACTGGAATAACTGATGAAGATGTTTGGCATTTGGGATTCCTTGCAAAAAACGATAGCAGTAATTATGACCTGCTATTATGTTAGGAGCAAATGATATGGATGGATTTTGGGCTTGTCAGGGCAAGCCCAAGATGATTTTCTTACTGCAAACGGCAATTCATGGGAGTTCTACGCAAACCAATTCTGCGGGATGGCCTCTTTTTCGGCGTCGAGGAGAGCGGCAAGGATGGCATCGGCATCGGCGATGGATGTGACCAGTGGGTCGGTCATCATGGCTTGACGCAGCAGGTTATAGTCACCACGTATGACCGCTTCAGCAGTGAGTTCATGGGTATCCAAGATGAGTTCTTGACGGGCACGCAGGCCACGCGGCATCTCACCCACCGGACGGGGACGCGCGCCGTTCATATCGACATCGCACAGCAATTCAAGGAAGGCATCATCCTGCATATTGGTGACCGCACCACGATTGGGTGTGTTGATGTAGAAGGGTTTGCCCAAATCGCCAACCATATTCTCGATGATGTCGGTAGCGTGATCTGGTCCGAACGTTTCCATATAGGTATTTATGGGTGTTTCACCGCTGACGAAATTATCGACCTGCTGCCACATTTCGGCATGACGGTCGTAGCGATCTTCTGTTTCCCAAATCGAAAGAGGGGGAATATCGTCGGCAAGCGTGCCTTTTCCCTGCCAGAAGGGAAGATATTCTTTGGTGTGAGCGACGCAGACGGGGATACTGCCATAGATTTCAAAGAGCTTATGGGTGATGCGGTTGTTGTGAATGGCCTTCGCGCCTTTGTCGCCGCCCACGTCTTCAGTGGCTGCGAGTTTCTTAATCGACTCGGCGATGGCGGGCATAACGTTCTCGCCGTTATACTCGGCCTTGAGCATCCATGTAAAGTGATTGACACCGGCGATGCGCATGTCGAATGCGGCATCGATTTCATCAGTGTATTCAGCCGGATTTGAGATGATGCCCGCCCGAAGCGCGTTGTTGCGTTTGATGTGGGGCATATGCAGACTGTCGCAGAGGGCAAAGGATTTGATTTGAGGGGCATAGCGCATGAGGGCGATGCCGTTAATGGCGGAGGGGTTGATATAGTTGATGACCCATGCCTCAGGACAGAGGGCTTCAATATCGCGGATACATTTCATAATGACGGGAAGCTCACGCATGGTGCGGAAGATGCCGCCGGGGCCGATGGTGTCGCCGGAACACATGCGGATGCCAAATTTTTCTGAAATGGCGCAGTCGATGCCGCGATAATAAACCGTATTGCGGGCGAAACTGAGGACGACGAAATCGGCTCCGGGAAGGACGTCTTTCCAATCGGTTGAAGCCTCCAGCTTGAGCGAAACGCCGGTTTCAGCGATGACCATTTCTGCCAGCTTCGCCATGCGTTCGATGCGATCCGGTTGATTGTCAACCAAGGCTAAAGTGCCGGAATTCAGAACCGGTGAATGTACCATTTGCCAGATGGCCTGCCTGCCAAAAAACAAACTGCCAGCGCCAATGACAACGACCTTCGGATGTTGGTTTTCGGACATCAGATTCTTGCTCCCTAGCGTAAAAAAGGACGTATTGCAGCATATTCTAATGTGCCCATTATTACCCGTTTTTTGAATTCGGAAAAGAATCCAAGAATTGGATGCGATTAGCCTTTATACAACTAAATATCGTGTTGTCCTGTATTCAAAAATGCCTTACTTTGTCTCGCCGAGGGCTAAAGCCGCTCGGCTAACCACCGGACAAGCGCACTAAAGGCGCTTCAAGAACGCGGATTTCTAATTTGATGGGTAGTGAAGTGGTGAATAGCTCCCATACAAAAACAAGATTTTAAATTTGGGTAAAATTCTTCCTACGGCTATTCAAACCGATAAACTCAAAATGGGTGGCAGATACCAGCCACCCATTTTTATTGTTTTGTCGCGATTGCGGATTCACTTACTTGGCGGAGAGTGTCATTTGGGCGAGGCACATTGCGCCAGAGGTATTCATATAGGTCAGGCCAAGCATTCCTCCCTGCCCGTTAAGCTGCGCCGCGATTTGATAGGTAATGCCTTTTGAGGGTTCGGAACCATCATAGGTGGCATATCCATATTGGTCTTTGAAGGTCAACGTTTTTCCATCCACAATGAGCTGATAGCTGCCATCGAGGCGCTTTTCGAAGGTCGCGCCATTAAAGTTTGGCAGTTTTTCTTGTATGGCAGCGGGGCACATTTGCTCATCGGGCTGGAAACTGATTTGGTAGCTCTGGTTATTGGTGGTGGCGAGCGGTGTTGCCGTAGGATCAATGAAGGGCGCTGATGTGGCGGCAGGAGCGGATGATGTGGACGCGCTTAAGTCTCCACTCTTAAAACACATCTCTGTTACGCTGGCAAATTTGCCCCAATCCATTTTGATGACCCCGCTGAGTACTTGAACCGTAATCTGGTATTTGGAGGAAATCAGTTGGTAGCGGAGACTGCTATCAGAGCCAACGGGAAACAAGGTGTGTTGATCATCACCCAAACGCAGCAGCATGTCACCGTTATTGGCATAGTCGATTTTGGCCTGAGTGAAAGTTGGCTGCGTTTTGGCGGTGCATGTGCCGCTGTCCATTGTCCACGTTACGGGGTATGTTCCGGGCGGAACGGGTTGTTGGGGCGGGACGGCTGTTCCTTCGACAATGGCTGTGAGAGTCGGCTGAAGGGTCGCTATGTCATTGACCGTGGCGTGAATGACGGAAGCATCGGTTTGCGCCAGTTCAAATTTGCTGCTGGATTCGACCGAACATCCACCATCTTCCTTGTAAATGTAGTGTATTGCAATTACGTCGGGTGAGATAATTTGGTATTCGGTAATGGTTGAGGTTTCGATAGAGCCACCGGATGAACCTATTTGCAAGTTCAAATTACGGCTGGTGGTGGCTGTGCGATAAAGCTGCGGCTGTACGAGCGGATAGGCATAGTCATTGATAAAGAGGAAATCCGCTGTACTTGATTGATAGATCGGAATGAGCGGAATGACAGGTGTCGCGCCATCTCCGTCACCATCGGGATTATGACCAATCCCCATTGCCTTACAAGTGCCGATGATGGTTGTTTGTGAGCGCGTTTGCCGCCAATAGCCCGGTACAATGCGGGATGAGTCTGGCGTGAGTGTCGGACGCTGGACGGTGCTGGTGGGAATCATCGTCGGGTAGGTGCAGTAGGTTTGACCATCCGCGCCGGTTATACAGGCCTCCATAGTCGGGTAGGTACAGTAGGTTTTCCCATCATTGCCAGTAATACATAAAGGTTCTTTGGTTGGGGGCATTGGCAGATCGTCAGGATCGAGGTCAACAGTTGGCCGGGGAATAGGTGTTGAAGTGGGGGGAAAGGGCAATTCATCAGGATCAATATCAATGGTAGGTCGGACGACAGGTGTCGAACTTGGATAGGGCATTGGAACATCATTAGGATCATCTTGGCCCGCGACCAGACCCACACCGATACATAAAGTTAATAGAAATAACAGGAAGAATCGGTTTCGCATAACGCATTCTCTCTACTAGCGGATTTTTGATGTTCAAATTGAACATGATTTTGAGAGTTGTTTCGTCATGCGAGGGTACGAAAGCGATCTCCATCGTTCGGTGGAGATTTACGATACAGCAGTTTTGGTCAATTAAGGAGAAAAAGAGGAAGGCTCTGAGAACCTTCCCTACCGAAGAAAATTTAACGCGTCATAAAAGCGTTGTGGCGTGAAAGATTGCGGTCGTCTGTTGCGAACGCTCGTTTATTGGCTAGACCGGATTGGTATCCATAATCGAATCAACAACAGGGACAAGTTTGGTGCTGCTGAGACGGCGCATGATGGCGGAGCGTGTAAGGGCGACGGGGACAAATTGGCGCTGCTTATGATAGGTGCGGTAGAGCCAAATGCCGCTGAGTACGAAAATAACAAGGTAAGTGCCGAGTAGGGCAAGTGCCGGAACAGTGATTCCGAAAAGCTGGTGCAGCGTATCGGCGGCAAGCGGGATATTGAAAATATAGAAGTAGTTGAGCGCCACTGCCCCAAAAAGCGCGCTCAGGCGATAAGGTGACTTCAGGAAAAAATTCAAGATCAGGAAGATGCCGAGGCTGATGAGCATAAAGAGCGCGATCAAGCTGTAGAGGGTGACGACGTTGATTTGCGGGGCATCGGGCAGGATGTAGTAGGCCAGAATGAGGCCGGGGAATGCTCCTGCGAACAGACGACGAAACGTATTGGCCCGTTGATCGGTGTCGTAATGATCGGCAACAGTGGAAAGCGCGGGGTTAAAGTCGTAGCAATTTTTGATGCATCCCACGCACGGTTGACAGTAATTATTGGGGACGGTGACAAAAGGGGATTGTCCGTAAAGGCGTTCCACCGTAATGAGCGGACATAAGGTGCTGCACCATCCACTTTTCCCTTTGAAGAAATAGCCTCCGAACAAAGCGGCTGTAAATGCAATGAGCAGTAATAAGCCGAGGGCTGGCCCGCTGCTATTGAAGAGTTCTTTGCGGGTCGGTACGATGATGATGAACAGGATGATGCCGATGAGCGAGGCGTAAGTTTTGAGCCAGTTGGGCAGAATAAGGGCGCGTCCGAACTTGAATATGGTGGGTGTCTGGTTGAGCGCAGCCATCGGGCAGATGTTGCGCCAGATACCGGGTGCAATGAAGAATATAATCGGCAGCACGGGTACAATCATGCGCCAGAAAATGAATAAGGCAGCCTGCGGGCGGGTGAAGGACGTAATAATGAGGCCATAACCGATGCCGACAGTAAGAAAACGGCTGATGTTCCAAATGGTTTGCGGCACCCGTTGGCGCAAGTTGTTGTAGTTGGGGAATGTTGTTTTTGTCGTCATCTGTATCCCATTTGTTGGCTGTCAGGTAGATGAGATAATAATGAAGATGGTATTGATGACGATGGGCGATTAGTACTGCATGTTCGGCTGTTTCGGTGAGGGAACGTTTGTATTGTGTAATAAGGGTACTAAAGTAATTGGCAGAAATTTGTTTTTGCCAGAGGTTGCACATTATGCGCTTGAAAATTAAGCCATCATCCGCCGGATTGATGGTGTGCGTCGGGCTGCTGCTGCTGATCTGGCTAACGCGGCTGATTGGCATTGACCATTTCCCTCCGTTTATTGATGAGATGATTCATGTGCATGGGAGTGAGTTGGGCTACACGGTTAGTCCGCTGGTGAATGCTGACCTTGGGCGACAGGGAACCATCTGGTGGATGATGCTGTTTCAGGCGCACTTGGGCAGTCCGGTATGGATTGCGCGGGTGGCAACGGTGCTGGCGCTGCTGCCGGGGATGGCTGCTTTGATGGCGACGGCGCGGTTGTTTGCTGGTTATTGGGCGGCGGTGCTGGCGGGTTTGCTGTTTTTGTTCAGTAACTATCACCTATTTTTTGGACGGTTGGCGCTGGCTGATCCAATTGCGGGGTCGGCAGTGCTGGTAGCTATTTATTTTGCGGCACGGTTGAGCAAACGACGAAGCCACTTCGATGCGCTGATGGTGGGAATCTTGCTGACGGCGGGTGTGGTCGCGAAGATTAATGTCGCGCCGTTCTTGGGTGTGCCGATTGCGGCGGTTTTGTGTTTGCGTCAGAAGAAGAATGCAAGATTTAACCACAGAGACACAGAGAACACAGAGGAATTCAGAGATAAGATACGTGGGCGGGTGATATGGTTGGCGGTGGCGCTGGGAACGGCAGGGATACTTATCGGCGTGTTCGTGTTAGGACTGCGTTTCTTCGGATATGACTTCGTGACCAACTCGGTATCGTATGCGCTGACGAATCGGGGGAATGCGCCAATTAGCGGCATGGTAGATAGCGCGCGAATTATCGGGAACATTCAGGCCAGCTTTGACTTGCTCGGTGGTTATTTAGGTGTGATGACGGTTATTTTACTGCTGATTGCTCAAGCAGTTTTGATTTTCCGGCGGCAGTTTTATGTGGTGCTGTGTTTATTCGGGCCGATGGTGGCTATCTGGGCGAGTTTGATTCAAGAGTCACGGTTTTTGGTTGTGCCGGTGGCGCTGCTGCTGTTGGGCGGTGCGGTTGTGTTGGCGGGATTGGTGCGTGATCGCAACCGTGTGGTGCAAGCTGCGGCTGTGGCGGTTATCGGGTTATGGGCGGCGGCGCAGTGGCTGCCTTTTGCTATAACTGAGGTTCGTCAGCCAAATGAGACGCCGCTGCCTGCGGTCGATGTGGCGCAGTACATCAATTCCGACGCGGCAGGGACAGGTTATCCAGAAGTGCGGGATTTCCTAGCTGCTTATGATGTACGCGAAGTGATCGGGTTAGTGAGCAACTGCCAAGCCTTTCGCTATCTGACGATGAGCAGCTATAGCGTTGACTGCCCTGCGCTCAATCCGAACGGGTCAAGTATTCCGGGTTTGGTTGAGCTGATGAACCAGAAACAGGGGCGGGATGTATTTGTGCTGCTGCAAAAGATTCCGTATGTGCCGGAAGCTGTTCCGGGTAAGCTGCTGACGGTGATTGAACGTCCCGGCGGCGGGCCGAGCATTTCGATTTATCAACTGTCGGCGGGATGATTTAGGGCTATTTGCTGCTTGCAAATTCAAATCCTCACCCCTTATCCCCCTCTCAAATTTATGGCAGAGGGGAACCGAGACCTTAGATTTGTGATAGCGAAATCGATTTGCCAGCGGCATCTTTAAAGGAATTTGTTGCGAGTTGCATGAGCGGCTAGGCATACGTATAATGCACCTACAGGATGCAAGGGGTGCAAAGTCATGTCGGTCGCCGACGAAATAAAAGCCAGAATCGATATTGTCGATTACATCCAACGCTATGTGCCACTTAAACGAGCTGGAAGGACATACAAAGCGTGTTGTCCGTGGCACCAAGAAAAGACACCTTCTTTTAGTGTTGATCCTGATCGCCAGTCTTACCGCTGCTTCGGCGCTTGTGCCACCGGAGGCGATGTCATCGGCTTTGCGATGCGTCATCACGGCTGGTCGTTTGGCGAGGCATTACAAGAACTGGGCAAACTGGCTGGCGTAGAAGTCGAACGGCAGACCCCCGAACAGCGCCAAAACAGTGAACGACTGGATAAGCTGCGCGGATTGATGCACACCGCAGCCGATGTTTACCACAACAGCTTACTTGATGAGACGGTTGAAGGTCAGCCGGACGTGCTGCGTTATACCCGTGAGAAGCGTGGTTTTAATAACACGACCATTACCGCTTATAAAATCGGTTTTGCGCCTGCCGGTTGGACGAACATGCTCGACCACCTCAAGACGCTGGGCTACACCGAGTCAGAAATTATCGAAGTCGGGTTAGCGGTTAAGAACGAGGAAACGGGGCGGGTTTATGACCGCTTTCGCAACCGTTTGATGATTCCGATCCGTGACGAACGAGGACGGGTGATCGCGTTTGGGGCGCGGGCGCTGGCAGCCGAGGATAACCCCAAGTATTTGAACTCGCCGCAAACGCCGCTGTTTGATAAGAGCCGGACACTATTCGGTTTGGATGCAGCTAAGGCGAGTATCCGTGAGAGCGAAGAGGCGGTGATCGTCGAAGGGTATATGGATGCGATTCAAGCGCATCAAGCCGGATTCAAAAATGTAGTGGCACAGATGGGTACGGCGATGACCGAAACTCAACTGCGACTGCTGACCCGTTCGGCGAAGAAGATTATTCTGGCGCTGGATTCGGATGCAGCGGGGCAAAATGCCACACGCCGCAGTCTGGAGACGGCGCGAACGACGCTGCAAGCAGATTTTGGCGGTCGGCTGTCGGTTGATATTCGGGTGCTGCAAATTCCAGATGCAAAAGACCCTGATGATTTAATCCGTGAGACGCCGGAACGTTGGGCGGAGCTGGTGGCGAATGCGCTGCCCGTGGCGGATTTCGTGATTGATATGGAAGCGGCCTCACTGCCAGCAAATGCCAGCGTCATGGAACGGGAGGCGGTGGCGCGAAATGTGCTGCCCTTGTTGGTTGCCTCTGAGAATAACCTTTATAAACGCGATAATATCCAGAAGTTGGCGCTGCGGCTGCATATTGCCGAGCGTGACTTGTTGGCGTGGGCAGACGAGCAAACACGCATTGAAAAAGCGAAGAAGCCGCGAACACCGCCGCCGGCTGAAAAGAAACCCCATCCTAACCCTCCTCGTAAACAGGGAGGGAATAATGAAGTGTCTACCGCTGATTATGGGGAACCGCCGGATGTGCCGCCAATGGATTATGAGGTGCTTGGGCCTCCGCCGGATGCAGGCATAGACGATGAACAGCTGCTGCCGGATGAAGTGGCGTTCGTCAAACGTCCAGCGTCGCCTGAACCATCCATAAGTTACGCGGCGGCGATAGCGCGACCAGCGGCGCGGCGGGTCGCTCCGATTGAGGAGACCATGATTGAGGTGGTGGTGCTGCGTGGTTTGTTCCGGCAGCCGATGGCCTATTACATGGTCAACCGTAAACTGCGTGAACTGGCGAACGATGACCGGACGATGATTGATGGGCCATTAAGTGATTGCTGTGCCGATGATTTCACGCATGTGGATGCACGGGCGCTGATGCAAGCCTTCCAAGCATCGCTGGAACAAGACGAGCTTGATCCACTGGATTATTTGCGCTTGCAGGCGGACATTTCCTTACAGCCGCAGCTTGATGTTATACTTGCTGACGATATTACAGGCATGAGAAAACGCGTTCGGGAGAGCCATACGGCTGATTTGGAACGGATATATTCCCATAATCGGCGGGTATTAGAGGGGGCAGATAGCACAGATGTGATCGTGAACCAAGCGCTCGAACTGCGGGCGCGGCGGGTAAAACGGGAACGGGAAGAATTGGTCTTTTTGCAGATGGACGCGCAGGCCAATGACGATGAGGATGCCATGATGCGCTACGGGCAGCTCATCTTTCTGTTCAATAAGGCACAACAATTGCTGGATAAGAATCTTCAGAAGTTCAAGAGTTCTGTGCGCGAATAGGTGAATAGAATGCCAAAAAAACGACAAGGCAGAAAAGACGACCGCGATGAGTCGCAGGAAATGCAAAAGGTTCGCGGGGAGGACGCAGACGGCGAATTCGAAGTCGAAGACGAAGCGCTGGATGATGATGACAGTATATTCGATAGTGGTATAACGGATACCAGCGAGTTCCCGGCTGATGAGCCAGAGGATTTCGACGAAGAGTTTGACGACGAAGACCTGAGCAGCGAAAGCATCGCATTGGATTCGGCGGCACTGGTTGATGATCCGGTGCGGATGTATCTGAAGGAAATCGGTCTGGTTCCGCTGCTGGATACCAACCGCGAAACATGGTTGAGTACGCAGGTAGCCGCTGAGCAACTGCTGGATAATTTCATGCACACGCTGTCGAAGGTCGAGAACGGTGCGACGGGGGACGGTTTGCCCAGTCCGGCGCAAATCGTCGAGTTGGCTTACCAGCATATTTACCGCAATTGGGAGGAAGCCATCGAAGGCGCACAGGCTTTTGGTGTCGAGCCGCCTGATCTGCGAAAGATCATCGAAGAAGTGATGCTGGTGAATGACAATTGGGACAGCACCACACGCTCTTACATCCGTGATTATCTGCGGCAGCGTGAATGGGGTCGGGATGAATTGTGGACGGAGTTGGCACGTCGCTTATTTGATGTGTTCCAAGGATTTTATCTGATTCCGTTTAATCAGGTGATGTTCATCCGCAACGAGTACAGGAAGAATCAAACGCTGCCCACACCCGAAGCCTTCCATGACAATTTGATGGCGGATGAGGACGGCATCGCTGAACTGCCGGAGTTTTATGAACAATTGGAAAATCGGGCGGAATTGGCAGCCGAGTCATTGACGCGGGCGAACCTGCGTTTGGTGGTGAGCGTCGCCAAGCGCTACATGGGACGCGGCATCAACTTCTTGGACTTGATTCAGGAAGGGAACATTGGTTTGCTGCGGGCTGTGGAAAAGTTTGACCATACCAAAGGCTATAAGTTCAGCACGTATGCCACGTGGTGGATTCGCCAAGCCATCAGCCGAGCGATTGCTGACCAAGCGCGTACCATCCGTATTCCAGTGCATATGGTGGAAACCATCAACCGTTTGATGCGGGTGCAGCGTGATTTGATCCAAGAACTGGGTGGTGAACCGAGCGCCGAGCAGATCGCGCTCGAAATGGAATTCCTGACCAAAGACGAAACCGAAGCCATCCGAATGCTGCGATCCAGCGGCGAGAAGATTGACCCCGGTTTGCTGCGGAAGCTGCGGCGGGCGGCACAAAAAGTCCGTAAGATCATGCGGATTAGCCAAGAGCCGATGAGCCTCGAAATGCCGATTGGTCAAGAGGATAGCAGCTTGCTCGGTGACTTCATTGAAGATGACAAGATCATGGGGCCGGTGGATGCCGCCAGCCGCCAACTGTTGAAAGAGCAAATCCGGTCGGCTCTTGGTGTGTTGAGCGAACGTGAACGTGAAGTGCTGGAAATGCGCTTCGGTTTGCAAGACGGTCAAGACCATACACTGGAAGAAGTGGGTAAGCATCTGGGCGTGACGCGCGAACGTATCCGCCAGATTGAAGCCAAAGCCTTACGCAAGTTGCGGCATCCAACGCGCAGCCGTCAACTGCGGGATTATCTGGAGATGTAAAGTGGAAAGAGAAATGTCTTTAACGCAAAGGCGCTAAGACGCAAGGACGCAAAGTCTTTTAACACAAAGACATAGAGATGAAAGGACGCGCTGCGGCGCGTCCTTTTTGATATAGCATGTATCATCTTCCAAAATCTCGGAGGTAGTTGTGAATACTAAGTCCTTGGTTGAGAATCTCAAGGATAGTGACAAAAATGTGAAACTTCAATCAATGGCGGAATTAATCGCTATTGGTGACTCAGTGATTGATATTGTTATTGCTGAACTTCCCAAAGTCGAAGATACCGCGATTTATTGGGCACTCGAAGGCATTGACTATTCTGAAGAGGATGCAACCAAGCATATTGATCCGAGTTTTAAGCTTTTGGAAGATACGGTAGGCCTTAGGAAGTGGTACGTTCTAGCCTACGCAAAAATTCTGATTTCATTTGGTAAATTGTCCAGCGATAGACTACTTCCATTATTTGATAACGATCAAACGGCATTAAATGCGATGATTGCGTTTATCTTAGGTGCAATCGGAGATAAAAGATCGATTCCTATACTCTTAAATCGTCTAAAGTTGAGTGCTATTCCTGAAAAAATTCGAGTTATTCAGGCATTGGGTCGCTTGAAATCAGAAGTTGCCATCCAATATCTTCATCCACTGCTTCCAATAGATGAACTTACCTTTGAAGTCGCTGTTGCTCTCGGAAGAATTGCCGATGCAAAATCAGTTGATCCTTTAGTGAAACAATTCCGGCGAGATTTAACAACAGCCCACGTTACTGGTGCGGCGTTAGTCAAACTTGGAGAAGTTGCCGTCGAACCACTTATTGAAGTAATAGCTGATCCTGAAGCTGTGCAAGTTCATGCCTTGGCTGCCGAAACGATAGGTATGTTGGGGGACGAGCGAGCTGCATCTTCGTTGATTAATCTTGTGGAACAGACATCAAATGATGTGACGAGGTACCAGACTATAATAGCATTGGGTAAGTTGCGAGTATCTCGTGCATTCCCTCTTTTAGAGAAATTTATGCTGTATCCTGTAGGAATCAATGATCGATATAGAGCCGTTGAAGCGTTAGCATCTATAGATTATGATCGCGCTTTTAATGTATTTACACGTGTGTCGAGTGACAAATTGTTGGATACTGAGTTGCGTTGTCATGCACTCTGCGGATTTCGCTTGTTAGGGACGTTACATGATATACAACCTTTGCTTGATGCTGTCTCCGATCCTGATATAAGTATCCGTTCCACTGCGGTTACTCAATTGGCGATTCTACAAGATGAAAGAGCAAGAATAACTCTTGAAGGGATGGTAGACGATCCAGATTGGCGAACAAGGGTTTGGGCAGTAGATGGACTGGAGCGATTGGATGCTAGGCTTAATGACAGTTGACGAATATATACGGGTATATAGCAAACAAGAACCACTTGAAATCATCAACGGAGTCAAAAGTTATTTGATGCCGATGGTGGCTGGTCAAGGGATGGCTGCAATGGCAATTGATCGGGCATTGGACGAGTGGCGGTCTGTCGGGCAAGTGCATTTTCGATTGCCTTATGTGCTGCTTGATCAAAATGGCTTTATCCAAAACGCCCGATTGACGGAAGTACAGTTTATCCGTCACGAACGGCTAACAGCCTATAAAGCAGCAACCCCCAATTGGCTTGATTTACCGATGATGATTGCTCCTGACATTGCGGTGAATATACTTCCATATGATGGTAAAATTGTAGAAACTGATTCCAAATTTGATCTCTATATTCATGATGGTGTTGAATTGGTTTGGGTCGTTGATCCCAAACAGAAAACGGTAACAGTGCGTGGAAGGGACTCGTATAAGAAGTTGAAGGTTGGTGATACGCTAACCGTTGGTAATATTATGCCCGGTTTTGAGTTGGCAGTTGAGAAGATATTCGAGTAAATGACGGATAACATGGCAGACACTTTACAAGCGCGCGTGGCGCGACAAATTGAACTGGCTTTTGCAGAAACCCCTTTTCCAAGTGAAGCACTGGTGGGTGCGGATGGCGAGGCGATGGCAACTGCTTTGCACGGTCAACGCTGGCAGGATATTAGCCACGACCTGCTCTACAAATTTCGTTGGGATATGTTTCTGCTCACGCCAGCCGGTTTCCGTTATTTTGCTCCGGCGATGATGCGGGCGGCACTGCTGAACCATGATGAGATCGGAACCGTGACGGATAACCTGATTTTCTGCCTGACACCGCAATCGGAAGAACAGGTCAATAATTATGTAGCGGGTGAATACAACGATTATTTCTCACGGCGGGCGGCAGCCTTTAGCGCGGCTGAGAAAATGGCAATTTTAACTTTCCTCGACACCTTCGCAGCCGTTTATCCAATGGGTTATTTACTCTACGACATCGACCTCGTCGGCAAAACCATTGAGTTCTGGCGCTACGCTTAATGCTTTTCCAAGCCTTTTGGGGCTAAAATTGTGCTATAACAGAAATGTTATGCGGTTGCACATGCCTATTAACCCCGATGTTGTGCAACTGGTAAGTGCGAGGCGAGGAATTGCATTATGTCCAGTACAGAACTCTTTCCAAAAGTTGAACTTTCCCCGGCGCATGAGATGCGACAGCGGGTCGCGGCACAAATTGAAGTTGCGTTTGCCTCAACGCCTTACCCCGGCGATGAGAATATCGCGAAGAAGGATACAGACGGAGCGGCTTTGACGCGGGCGTTCTGGGGTAAAAATTGGCGCGATGTCCAACTGACGACGCTTTCCAATTATCATGTGGATTTGCCGTTGATGACGCCCGAAGCCTTCCGCTATTACGTACCGGCGTTTATGCTGGCGACCATGTTTTACTATCATCACGTCAGCACCATGCCAATGGGATTGATGCACAGCCTCACGCCGCCCGATCCGACACTGCTGCAAAAGTATCTGGAGAAGAAGACTGATCCGCTGAAGCACTCGCAGATCACGGATTTTCTAAACCGCGTCGGGGCGTTTACCACTTCCGAGAAAGATGCGATCCGCGCCTTTTTGGATAACTACACCAAGTGGCAGCCGGATGCACGGAGCGAACTGCGTCATCTTCCACGCGCCGCTGAGTTCTGGCGGACGGCTTAAGTGCTGCCGTCAGAAGATGGGATTTCTATCTGCACGATATGTTCAAGGCGTGGTTTGACTAAATTCACATAGTCACTGGTTTTTAAAAACATTGAACGATCAAGCCGTGCCGCGTTGAAATAAATCTCATCATTTTCCAAGAGCGATGGATCAACCATTAATTCCAATTCAGGGTCAAATGCAAAGGGCAGTACCGTTCCGGCGACACTGCCTGCCAGACGCTCGGCAATCTCTTTGGACGCAAATGCCGCGTAAGTTCCGCCCAACAGCGCTTTAACGGCATTCATATCGACACGGGCATTACCGGGAACGACTGCTAACACATATCGTGTGACCTTCTTGCCAATCTTAATCATCAAAATGATACATTTTGCAGCTTGAGACACTTGGTTGCCACGCATGGCACTGACAATTTCGGTGCGGCCTTCGGCTTCGTGGTCGATTAGGCGGTAAGGAACGCTGTTTTCATCAAGATACGAGATGAGGCGGGAATAGGTTTCGTATTCGGACATGGCAACCTCTTAAAGCGCTCTAATTACCGGTGGGTTGTATCGACTTCTGTTCGACCATCAAGATCGTTGTTCGTTGGGGCGCTCGTGTACGGTGTAAAACGCCTTTGGGTACGGTGAAACCTTGGTGTGGTTTAAGGCTAACCGTTTGGCCTTCAAGGTCAATTAAAAATTCGCCATCTAGTACGAAGAAGAATTCGTCTTCGGTGTCGTGTTTATGCCAGTGGAATTCGCCTTGCATCACGCCGAGTCGCACCACGCAATCGTTGACTCCACATAAGGTCTGGTTAAACCATTGCTCGGTGACCGAGGCCGCAAGTGCTGGAACGTCAATTAATTCCAGAGAACCGAACTTCGGTTGTAAGTTGATGCTGTAGTTTATTTGCTCACTCATGATGTTTCATATCCTCTTCAAATATATCGTCAAATCGCGATATGATGATATGTTGTCGCTGCTGATCTGTCAAATGGTGTGCTTGAGCTGGTCAACAAAGTGGGCGAGGGCTTCTTCGTTGCGGCGGTAATACGTCCATTTGCCGATACGGGTAGCGATGAGCAGGCCGGCTTTTTGAAGTATCGACAGATATTGCGAGGTTGCGGCCTGCGAGAGATTCAGTTTGGCTTGGATAAAGGCCACGCAGACTCCGTTGTCGAAGCCTTCAACCTCTTTATGGGGTGGGAAGTGCTGTTCAGGGTGCTTGAGCCACTGCAAGATGAGCAAACGGTTTTCATTTGCCAGCGCTTTGAATACTTCCAGTTCATCAGAAGGGATAGTACGATTTTCGCTCATGTTGTTCGACCTAACTAGCCAATATGCCTATTCGCCTGCGTTGGACATAGTATAGACTATCTCCAATCGGGTTGTCGTCTCTCAATCACTCAACCAAAGAATGGAAGGGTTACTAACGTGCAAAATAAGTTTATGTATACGCCTTTTTTCATTGATCAACCGCAGCCGCAGATCGCTGAACTGGCACAGGCCGGTTGGCAGGTGAACCAACCGGAACTAACCGGCGATGACCGGTATACGCGAATGGCGGCACTAAACGAAAATCTCGCCTCGTTTGTAGCTCATACGATTGGCACGGGCTGTCGACCGATCAGTGTAAACGGCGACTGCTGCGTGACAATCGGCATGTTGGCGGGATTGCAGCGCGCACGGATTGATCCGCTGCTGATCTGGTTGGATGCACACGGCGATTTCAATACGGCTGAAACGACGCCCAGTGGATTTATCGGTGGGATGCCGCTGGCGATGATTGTCGGGCGTGGGGATCAAAAATTGATGGAGATGGCAGGAGCAAAACCGCTGGCTGAAGAGCAAGTTATACTCTCGGATGGACGTAACCTTGATCTGGTTGAAGGTGTTCAAATACGCTCATCCAAGCTGCATCACATCAATTATGTGGATGACCTGCTCAAACACGATTTTGGTGACCGTCCCCTTTATGTGCATTTTGATACCGACCTTCTTAATCCGAATGACGCACCCGCGATGGTTTATGCCAGTGAGGGCGGGCCAAACTTGGAGGCCGTCAAAACAGTCATGAAGCATTTAGCTGATACCGGCCAAGTCGCGGCTGTTTCGATGACGGTTTGGGATATGCTCAATGACAAGGATAAACGGACTCAGGCGGCATGTGTGACGTGCTTTGATGTGTTGATCGGGGCATAAGTCTCGATGGTTGGCGGGTGATATTGGATGAAATATAAAATGTAATAATTTCGCCCATTTTTGCAGTTTTCGATTTTATGGTTGATAGGTAAGTTTACCTATTGTTAATAGGAGGAATGCTGCTTGCGTGGATCGAAATGCAGTGTAATTATAAAAAACTAGATGTTCGAACTTTTACTCAATGAAATACCGATGCCTTACGAGAGGTGCACAGGTCATTCACACAAGTATTCGTGATGTGCCGAATTTATACCCATCTGTCCGCCTAAACCAGTGAATTAGGATATTCACGTCATGACTTCAGGAGTTGAAAATGGTTCAAGAAGAAAAATCGTCTTTACCTGTTTTGGCACAAAGGCTGGAGCGCGTACCGACTGGTGTTGCAGGTTTAGATGAAGTTTTGAATGGGGGGCTGATTGCGAGACGGGCGTACCTCTTGCATGGTAATCCGGGCAGTGGAAAGACAACTTTAGGCTTACATTTTCTGACAACGGGTGTAAAGCAAGGTGAACAAGCCTTGTTCATTACGATGGGCGAAAGCGAGCAGCAAATCCGGAATAACGCTGCTGTGGTAGGATTTGATTTAGCTGGCATACAGTTTTTGGATTTAGCCCCTTCCCCCGATTTTTTCGCGGAAGTTCAGAGTTACGACATATTTTCACCTTCTGATGTTGAACGTGAGCCGACGACTGAACGCATCACGACGGAAGTTGAGCGCCTGAAACCTATTCGCGTGTTTATTGATGCCATGACGCACTTCCGCTATCTTTCGAATGATGATTTGCAGTTTCGCCGTCAAACACATTCATTTTTAAGGTTCTTATGTGACAGCGGCGCGACGGTGTTGTTTACCTCAGAAGACAGCCCTTCGCATCCAGATAACGACCTGCAATACATGAGTGATGGCATTATTCGCCTTGAGCACAATCATGAACGGCGCACCATCAGTGTGACCAAGCTGCGAGGGTCAGACTTTGTAAACGGTGTACATGCTTACCGGCTTAGTGACAAGGGTATGGAAGTGTTCCCCCGGCTGCTGCCAAGCATCGAGATAAAGCAAGAATTTACTACATCAGTAATATCTTCTGGAATTCCCGAAATGGATGAACTCATTCATGGGGGCATCGAACGCGGGACGATTACCATGATTACAGGGCCAACGGGTGTGGGTAAAACAACTCTCGGCATGCAGTTCATGAAAGAAGCAGCGGGGCGGGGCGAACGTTCAGTCATTTACACCTTTGAAGAATGGACGGATATGCTGGTACGCCGCAGCAGCAGCATTAATATCCCGATTGCTTCCATGATCGAACGCGGGACACTTTCAGTAGTTCAGATTGAACCGCTGCGCTACACGCCGGACGAATTTGCCCGTATGGTGCGCAAAGATGTCGAGGAAAATGGCGCGTCGATTGTCATGATCGACAGCATTTCGGGCTACCGCTTGTCGGTGCGTGGCGAAGACCTGCTACGTCATATCCATGCCATTGGAAAATACCTGCAAAGCAAGAACGTCGCTGTCATCTTGATAAATGAGGTGGATGACATTGTAGGGCAGTTCAAAGTGTCCGATATTGCGGCTAGCTATATGGCGGACACGATTATCTTTATGCGTTACTTAGAACTCCAAGGAGAATTGCGGCGCGTTGTAGGTGTCTTGAAGAAGCGGCACTCTGACTTTCAGAAGACGTTGCGCGAATATGAAATAACCCGTTATGGTTTGAAAGTGGGTAAACCATTAACCAAACTACGAGGGGTTTTACTCGGAGTGCCTGAAAGCAGTGAAGATGCAATCGAAGAATAGAGATGGGTAAGCCGCCTATCCTGATTATAGGCAGTAACCCCCGTAATCTTGAACTCCTTGACCAATTTTTGAGCAGGGAAGGTTATGAAACAATTGCAGCAACGACTATAGAAGGTTTTGCTGAAAAACTAGACACCGAACAGAGTGTGGGATTAGCATTGGTTGATATCGTTGGCTTTAACCCCAAAATTTGGGAACCGTGTGAACAATGCGCAAATAAAGGTATTCCACTGCTGCTGATTTCTGCGCCGCAGCATCTGTCTGTGGTGAGGCAAGAGGGACTGGCGCACGGTGCAAAAGGTGTCCTCGGCAAACCTTTAGCGGTACCGGAGTTGATGAACTTGGTCAAGACCCTGATTTTGGAGAGCTGACGATGACAAATGGATCGATTTTATTGGTGATGGAGAATAAGACGAACCGAGAACTCTTGCGCGAAATGCTCAAGCGGCGGTATTCAGTCAGATTATTCGAAGTCGAGGCTGATCTTCAAGCGCCGTTTGACTTGGGTATTTTTGATGGTGTGAGCCTCAGCCGCTACCGAAAACAAATCCTCGCACGGCAGGATAAGGAATTGAATGTCTTTCTGCCGATTTTGCTGGTGACTTCGCGCCAAGACCTGAATCTAATGACCCGCCAACTGTGGAAAAGCATTGATGAGATGATATTCGCGCCTGTTGAAAAGGTCGAATTATTAGCGCGGGTTGAAATGCTGCTGCGTACCCGCATATCGTCGGTTGAGCTGGCTCGTTTGTACCGCGAGTCCACTGAACAGGCAACCTATAATGAACGCCAGCGGCTGGCGCGTGAGCTGCACGATACGGTGAGCCAGATGTTGTTTTCGGCAAGTGCTCTGGCGCAGACGCTTCCGCATGTGCAAAAGAAGGATGCCGCCAAAGGGAAAATGCAGCTTGAAGAAGTGATACAACTGAATCGCTCGGCCCTGTCTCAAATGCGGGTTCTGTTATTTGATTTGCGCCCCGGTAATTTGAAGCACATGGAACTTGTGGATTTGTTCGACCAACTGGCGATTGCCGCCAGAGGTTACCGCCAGATCGACATTACTACGCAAGTGGATGTGGCTGTGCCACTGCCCGAAGCAGTCCATTTAGGGCTGTACCGGATTGTTCAAGAAGCACTCAATAATATCGTTAAGCACAGTGAAGCGACCGAGGCCGGAATCGAACTTGCTGCGAATGATGATCAACTGATTTTGCAAATAACCGATAATGGCATAGGCTTTGACGGGGACAAACAAACAGCCGGCTTTGGTTTAGATAGTATGCGTGAGCGTGCAGCCATGTTAGGCGGCGTTTTGACTCTCATGAGTCAGAAGGGTAAAGGAACCGAAATTAAGGTTTCGATGCCCTTGCCACAGGCAGTTACTGCCGGTTCGTGAATTGCAGACGACCTGAACGTAAATAATGTCCTTAATTCCCATACGAGCATGGCGTAATGCTTTTAGAATGAAAAGATCGCTAGGTTATTCTGACGTGCTATGACATCTTCTCAAGTGATTCGTGTAATGATCGTTGATGACCACCCTCAAGTGCGGCGCGGTTTAGCTGTATTCTTGGAGCTGTGGGACGACTTTCTATTGGTCGGTGAGGCTGATAACGGCGAAAAGGCTGTCACGCTGGTAGAGACTTTACAACCGCACATCATTTTGATGGATTTAGTCATGCCGGTTATGGATGGCGTTACCGCGACGCGCATCATCCGGCAAAAATTCCCCAATATCCAGATCGTCGTCTTAACCAGCACGGTTGAGCTGGATATTATTCAGCAGGCACTGGATGCGGGTGCAAAGACCTACATGCTCAAAAATGTAACGATTGACACGATGGCAAAAACCATCCGTTCGGCTGCGAATTAATCTGCCCGTTCCGTCTTTACTTTTCTAACAATTCCCGTCAGAAAAACGCCCCTCATTCCCCCGACCTTGCAAAATTTAGGTTTCAGCAGATATCAAATTCTTAACCCATATTCATACAAACCCTCATTTATCAGCAAAGTAAGGTTTGTAAGGTTGGAATCTGGTTTGCTAAAGTAAGAATTTTCTATCATGCAAGGTTACCTTAGTCCTCTTCCCTTTAGGTAATATTTAGGGTGTTAAAGGTAATGTTGTAGCTATTAAGTTTGTACCTAAAAATTGAACGGCAAATTTTTGTTGTTCGCCTATTACTTGTCTGTGCTGGGGGATTAAATGTTTAGTCAATTGAGGCGGTTTAGTCAACGAAAGTATAGTCTCATCTTCATTGTCGCTCTGTTTGTGGCTGCGCTGTCGCTTTCGAGCGGCGTGATACAGGCACAAGGAACGACCAGTCCGGCGGCTTGCGCTGTTACACCGAATTTGCTCGGCGGTCAGGGCTTTTCGGTGTCGGGGCAGGGTTTTTCAATATCGGGGCAAGGCTTCTCGGTATCAGGTCAAGGTTTCTCGGTATCAGGCCAAGGCTTTTCAGTATCGGGGCAAGGTTTCTCGGTGTCAGGACAGCAGGTTAACCTTGATCCGCTGGCTGTAGCGGCAGAAATCCGCGATAACCCCGTTCCCAAAGGTAAGTGGGTGAGTGATCGTCTCAACTTCTTCTTGACTCACTTGGGCTTTAATACCAATTCGACTGCAATCATCATTGTGGACGAATTTACAGGAAGCGATCATCCGCACGGCGTCATTGTGCAGCAGGTTGTTGATGACTCGTTGAGTGTACTGCCTGCCGGTTCAAAGATTAAAAGTTTCCAGATTGACCTTAACGCGATTACACCAAAATACGACGCGGATGCCATCGCGAACGCTATTTCGGCCAAAGTAGCTGATCTACAATTGCAGTCATACAACCATTTTGTGCTTAACATGAGCTTTGGGTTGATCTCCTGTACTGACCCCGGCCCCATGATTAACGGGACGCAGCTGCCGGCTTTCAATTTTAGTCAAGCTACACAGGTGGTTGCCGCTAATAACCTGCCGAATACTACCCTAGCGTTGAAGCCCCTGTTGGAATGCGTGGTTCGCGTAACCGATGATGACGATCATCACTATGGTGGCAGGTCACGCGTGACTGACAAGCGTACAGGCAGTGATAGTAGTTACATCGCTTACTTTGGCTACCAGAACGACAATGATCAACTGGTCAAAATCCCCATTGGAAGCTACAACAAGTTTAATACTTCAACCAATCTGTCTCAACCGGCGCAGTTCGAACCCGGTCGACAGAAATTTGTGTTCAGTGTGAAGTTCAGCGGCAGCAACCTAACATGGACGGTTAAGGGGCCGGATGGTCAGATCCGTTCGGTGACTGCCAGCAAGTATTCAACACCCTGTTCACCCGTACCAGCCGCACCGACACTCCCCATAACACCGGTGGTCGAATGCGTGGCAAATCCCAGTGCCGGTGTCTACGAAGCGCGTTTCGGTTACAAAAACCCGAATGAAGTGGGTTCCAATATCGCGCTCGGAACCAAGAACAAGTTCACACCCTCATCAGCCGATGGTAATCAGGTGACGACCTTTGTGCCGGGTGAACATACGAATGTATTTAAGGTCACTTTTGACGGCAGTAACTTAAGCTGGACGCTTGGCACAATTACCGTGACGGCCAATTCCAGTACTGTGGCCTGCCCGATTCAACAAGGCTTTGGTATCAACGACTATCTGACCCAAAATCTGGGTGTGCCGAATAATCTGGTGAGCGCCTACTACAATCATCTGGCAGAGTCGGTCACCACTGATGAGTTCCAGAAACTGCGTATGCTGCTGGGTAAATATCTGAGCGACAGCGCTGATCCTTCCAAGAATTTCACGGCAGTGACGGTGGCTTCTTCCGGTAATCTTCGTCCATGGTTGGGTGATGCGCCGCTTGCGCCAGCTAGTTGGAAAGAAACCATTGCTGTTGGTGCGACGCTGGCGGACACCAATACGATTTGGTCGTTCTCGCAGAATGCTGACGTAGTTGCCCCCGGTGTGGGTTATCCGCTGCCAGATGGCACATTCGCAGCCGGAACGTCCTTCGCAGCACCTGCTTTCAGTGTGCTGGTGGGTATGTGTTCAACCGTACCGAATGGGTTAAAGTTTAGCGCTGGCAATCCGCCGCTGGATAATGGTAAGACGCTGAGCAACGCCATCATCGGCCTGACGAATTTGACGCCGCTTTCGTGCAAGCCCAACAGCAATCCGACGATTAACACTATCGGCAAACAAACCAACAAAGAAGGCGACACCGTTTCCTTGCAAGTGACGGCGACTGATCCCGAAAACGATACCTTGTATTATGATGCAGCAGGTTTGCCGACGGGATTGAGCATTAACCACACTACCGGTTTAATCAGCGGGACGATTGCCAATAACTCGGCCAAGACCTATGACGTGACCATAACGGTAACCGACAATGGTACGCCGGTTGGCAGCGCGACACCTGTGACATTCCAGTGGGAGGTTACATCGGCGTTGACCAGCGTCAAGATTGACATTCGCCCGTATTCGCCCAGCAATCGTATTAACCTCAAGTCATCCGGTTTTGTGGCGGTTGCTATCTTCGGAAGCTCGACGTTTGATGCGACGCTGATTGATCCGTCTACGGTTACATTGGCGGGTGCGCCCGCGGTCAAGCTGTTCGGTAAATTCTATACCCTGACCTTTGACCTCAACCGCGATGGTAAGAGCGACCGTATTCTGTGGTTTGAAGCCAAGAAGCTGCAACTGACTGACACCTCAACCGAAGCTGAACTGTTGGGTAAGACGGTATTTGGCCTCGCTTTCCGCGGCGTTGATAAAGTGTCGATTGTGACTCCGGGTGCGCCGCATCTGGTATCACCAATCAATGGCGAAACCGTCAAAGATTTGTTGGTCAAATTGGTGTGGAGCGATGACCAAGATTGGGAAGAGGGCGATAACGTTTGTTACGCTGTACAACTTTCCAAGAGTGCGAGCTTCAACAGTATGGTACAGGGCGCGATTGTAGTGGACCGTGAATCGTTGTATTCAATCCCGCTGAGCAATGGTACTTACTTCTGGCGGGTCGCGTTCTCGGACTGCTCCATCAACACATTGAGTCCATGGAGTGAGGTAGGCAGCTTCAAACTGAAGCGCTAGCCAACACATATCAAGGAGAGCGTGAACTCGCTCTCCTTAACTGATAAACAAAATGCGGCGACTTCACAAGTCGCCGCATTGATTCCCATCAAGCGTAGGATGTTGCTTAACGCAAAATTTCTTTGACGACTTTTTCGAGTTTTAAATCTTGACCCAGTGACGCGGCGGCATTCACCGCAGCCGGAGGATGATGCGCTTTAAGCGTTTCAAGGGCTTTGGCCGCCATATCACGGGTTTCTTGGGTGGTGGCGGAGTGCTTCAGCACCATGCCTAACCACGCTAACGCCTGTGGATCATCCGGTTGCAATCCGGCTAAACCGCAAATACTTTCCAACATCATAGGCGCGGCATCAATTTCACGGGCAATTTGCAGGGCTTGGCGGAACAAATCGGCGGCACGATCAGTAAGATGCTGGGCGCTGGCGACATGCCCCAAGTTGATGAGGACATTGGCACTGCCGGGACGGTTGCCGATAGCTTTTGCCAACGACAGGCTTTCTTCAAGGTAAGTCGTGGCTTTGTCGTATTCGCCGCGCATCTGGGCGACAAAACCTAGATTTTCCAACGCCAGCGCAATGCCGCGCCGGTCACCGATGGTACGGCACATTTGCAGCGCTTGTTCAAAGTTACGTGTTGCGCCGTCCAAGTCCCCTTGTACGCCTGAAAGTGTGCCCAAATTATGCAGTGTACTGGCGACTTTCCAGCGTTCACCGTTTTCGCGGTGCAGCGTCAGCGTTGCTTCAAAGTAGCGCACCGCATCGGCGTAATTACCCTGTCGCAGTCCGACTAAACCGAGGTTATTCATGCTGGCGGCACGCGCCACCGGATTGTTGGCCGCTTCGGCTACTTTGAGCGCAGCCTCAATTTGTTCGGTCGCGCGGGTGTAATCGCCCTGATCGAGCGCGACCATGCCTAAACGGTTGAGGGTTTGGGCTTCGCCGTCAGGATAGTGGAGAACGCGGTATAAGGCGAAACTTTCCGAGCAGGCTTTGAGTGCGGCTTCATAATTGCCTGTACGCCAATAGTTATCCCCCTGTAAGCTGAGGGCGCGGGCCGATCCAGCGCGATCACCGATAATTTCGTAAAGGGCTAAACCCTCAGCAATTTCGACAGCCGCTTCACTATATGCGCCGGTATATTGCAGCGCTTCGCCCAGCTTGACGTATAACTCGGCTTTGACGAAACGGCGTTCATTAACATCCGTAACGACCAAGGGCAGCAGTTCTTGGCAGCGCTCGAAGTGCATGATGGCTTCTGAAAGGGCGCTAATCCGCAGGGCATAGTCACCGGCTGCCTGTGTATAGTGGAATTCGTTCGCCAGATCGCCCGCCGCGCGCCAGTGCTGGGCAAGCACGGTGGCTTGTTCCGGCATATTGGGGTAGACGATGTCGAGAGCTTCCGCGATTTGGCGATGTAGACTTGCGGCTACATCAGAAGGAATATCAGCGATAGTGGCCTCGCGCAGTTTGTCGTGGGCAAAGCGATATTTTTCATCTTGGACATCGATCACGGCGGAATTGATGCAGGTCGTCAGCCAATCGTTTAAATCAACATCGCCCTTGACCTGCTCCAAAACAGCGAGATCAAGCTGTCGTCCACTGATTGCTGCCAACTGCAGCAGTGCCCGTCCATTTTCTGGAATGCGATCCAAGCGCCGCCGGATAATGGTTTGGATGCCGCCCGCCAACACATTGGCAGGCAAACTCATGCTGCCGACTCGACCTAAGCCACCGGCTTCTTCGGCTAAAGCACGTACCACTTCCACCAGAAAGAACACGTTGCCTTCGGTTTCACGGTTGAGCAAATCAAGCACATCGGGTTGGCGGCCTGCCTCGCCCAACATCGAGACACTGAGCGCGGCGATATCGTTTGAAGTCAGACGTTCCAAGCGCATAACCTGCATTCCCGGCAGGTCTTGGGGCAGCGTCGGGCGTTCTTCATGGCGATAATTGCCGACCATGAGCAGCGGCATCGTGCTGCAGATGCTGTACAGCAGTTTGACGACTTCCAAACTTTCGATTGACCACTGTAGGTCTTCCATCATCAACATGATGGGCTGAGTCTGGTTTTGGAAGAGACTGGCGATTGCTCCGAACAGCCGCCGCTGCTGAGCATCACTTTCTAAAACCACCGGATCAGCAATCGGACGACCGAGCAGGTCATCAATGTCGGGGACGATGGTCATCAAAATACTGGCATCAAGATCACTGATGCTGCTGTTGAGTACTAAACGGCGCAGCGGTTCGCGCCATAGTTGATAGGGGAGTCCGCCTTCGACAACAGCTTCGCCGCGCAGGACGGTAATACCTTGTACCAGTGATCGGATGCGGAGTTCTTCGATTAAGCGGGATTTACCGACACCGCTTTCGCCGGCGATCAGCCACGCGCTGCCCCGACCATGTACGGCTTCCTCTAATGCATGTTCGAGGCGCTTAAGTTCTTCTTCGCGTCCGACGAAGGTTGCGGCCTGCAAGAAACTTTCGCGGATGGCGGCTGATTCTTGCGGCACGTTGATGCCCATTGCTGCCGCTAAATCAGCAATCACGCGGTCGCTGTCGTTGTAACGGTCTTCAGGGCGTTTGGCGAGCAGCTTGCCGATTATTCCAGCGACCGTGGTGACATCGTCGCTATCGTCAAAGTCAAAGCTAATGCTGTCGTGCGGGCTTGCAAACTGGGTCAAATCAGCCGCATCATTATCAATCGTCACCGTATCAAAGTTATCTAGGATATTGGTTCTGAAGTTTTCCAACGGCATCGTTTTGAATTCGTCAGATTCAAGTGGATTGTTGTCGACCACCCTTGTTGAAAATGAAAAATTACTGGTGTTAGAGAATATCGTGGTCAAATCGGGGTCACTAAATAAAACCTCTTGCAGCAGCTTTTGGGCGTTATCGGTATCAAAAGGATGTTTGCCAGAAAATATTTCGTAGGCGATAACCCCCACGGCATATAAGTCGATAGCGGTAGTCGGTTCGCGGCCCTGAATGATTTCGGGAGCCATATAAGCCAACGTCCCTACGATATCACCGTCAGCCTTATCGGGTTCAACCGCCAAACCAAAATCCAAGACTTTGACGTGTCCCTCTTTTGTCACCAAGACATTGCTCGGCTTGAGGTCGTGGTGCAAAATACCGCGACGATGCAAATAGGCCAGCGCCTGCAACAACTGAATCAGCAGGTTAATCTGTTCTTCAGGGGATTTTCCGCGCGCAGCCTCGACAAAGTTCGTGGCGTTTTCGAGCAGTTCCATTGTAATGTAAGGCTGCCGCTGTTCGTCGAAACCGTAATCCAACACGCTGATGATGTTGGGATGGCGCAGTGACGCAAGCACTTTGAATTCGCGGGCAAGTGCGAGCCGGAAGTTCATGCTGTCATCAGGCGAGGTGAAGTTCTGGTTGTCGGTTAATCCGGTAACGCGTTTGAGGGCAATGGTTTTGCCCGTCAGGCGGTCAACGGTTTCATAAACTGACCCCATACCACCCTGACCGAGCATCTTGCCCGTTTGATAGCGCCTGCCATATAAGGCCGGTGCAGCAGCGACCTGAGTCATAAAATTACTTTCCTTTAGCTACTGTCCATACCATTCTAGCGCAAACGGCGATTCTCTGTGTGGAAAATGAAACGTATTTTCAAGTATTTAAACGTACAATTTCCTAAAATGGTTCAAGTTTATAGGGTTGCAGAGCCGCTGCTCTCCCTACATAATTCAAACTCACGCTATTTGGGAATTGATCAGGTGAGCTTTTGAAGAGGCGATTCGCAGTGTTAGGTGGCTTTATCCTTATACTTCTGCTGCTGGCATTCGTGTCTTACCGCTGGCTGCTGCCACGCTACAGCAATTCACGCAGCAACAGCAATCCGGTTATTGAGCAGTGGTTTACAGACCCTTCATCACGACCCAAGTTGACGACGGCCATGAAGCGCACGACTTGCCCCGGTGCATTCTTCAGCCTGCCGTCCGATGGCCTAATCGGGCTGCTGTGGGATGATCCCGCTGGCCCTTATACGCTTTTGAATCCTCATACCGGTATCGACGTGTTCGGGGATGGCGAACCCGGCACTGTTCCGGTGTATGCCGCATATGATGGTTTGCTTTCTCGCCGCAGTGATTGGCTGTCGTCGGTCATCATCAAGCACGACGACCCGCTCCAAACCGGACGTGTCATCTGGAGCTATTATACGCACATGGCGGCACGTGATGGTTCGCGTTCGTTCATTGTGCCGGACTTTCCGCCGGATACTATAGATGTCCCTGTCAAGCGCGGCGACTTGCTTGGTTATCAAGGTGAATATGCCGGAGTAGGCCGCCCGCCAATTGGGATGCATGTTCACTTTAGTCTGGTTACTAGCGAGGATGATGGCACGTTCAAGAACGAAGCAGTCATCGGTAATACCATTGATCCTTCCCCTTACTTCGGGATGCAGCTTAATATTGCTGAACTGCCAGTACGTCCCATCCAATGCAAAGGCTGATATCCGCTGAAATGCGGCGTGCTTTAGGGCTGTATCTAGCGGTGGTGTGCAGCATCGCCTTGACCATCATCACAATTGTGCCGCCCACAGCAAGCGGTGATTGGGCGCGTTTAGATCAATTTGGGAAATATATCCCAAAGTTTATTGATTACAATTGGCCGAGTTATGGGCTTCAGTTTTCCCTGTGGCTCGGCTTAATGCTGGCTTTATGGTGGGCTTTTGCAAGCTCAACGCAATCCTATATCCCAAATATCCCAAATTACTGGACTTTGCGATATATTGCCGTGCTTATTCTCATCATTTTGTTGGGCTTTGGTCTGCGTTTATATACCCTCGACCATTTGCCCTTGCTGGTCGATGAGATTGGTTTTGCCGCCCGTGCCTCGGATATGCTGCAAGGTCAGCGCATCCCGATATTCGCGCCGGGGCATAATGGCAATCCCGCCACTTTTTCGTGGTTGATGTCCGGTTCGATGGCTTTATTCGGGCAAAATCGTTTTGCCATACGGTTGGTGGCGTTGGCCTTCGGCACGTTGAGCATTCCGGCGGCTTATGTTTTGGGGAGGTCGTGGTGGTCACGGCAAGCCGGTTTGATCGCGGCGGCGTTTCTTGCGATGTTTCCAGCACATGTGTTTTTCAGCCGCTTGGCCTTATACAACATCATTGATCCGTTTTTCGCGCTGCTGGCATTAGCTGTCTTGGGCCGCGCCCTGCGTCGCAGACGATTAGCTGATTTTGTGTTGGTGGGTATGTTGGCTGGCATCGCCCAGTATTTCTATCATGGTTCGCGGCTTTTGCCAGTCGTGATCCTCATTTACGCGCTAATTGTCCTTCTTAACGCGAGGGTGCAAAGTTGCAAAGGCGCAAAGGATAAATTCCCTCAATTTCGTGGCAGCATGTTCATGAGTCTTGTCACGATGCTGTTTGTGTTTTTCTTAGTGAGTTTGCCACGCTATGCACCAATGTTGACTTCTGGCCTGCCACTAACCGGTAATCTCAACGCCATGCGCCTGCCTGCTGATCTGGGAGCGAATGCCGTGCGCTCCGTGTTGGCATGGGTCGGGCAGCCTGATATTTCACCGTTTTGGTTGAGCAGCGCTCCTTTGCTGCCCCTTTTTGCGTTGACAGCTTGCGCTGTAGGTTTGGTGATTTGTATCCGCCACCTGTTTGATGCGCGTCATGCAGTCATCATCATGACATTAATCTTGACCACGATTTTCGGTGGGGTTATCTGGACAGCCTCACCTCTATACGTGCGTTATTTATCGGCGCTGCCAGCTTTGGTCTTGCTGGCAGCACTGCCTTTTGAAACGAAGTGGATGAAGACCAAGCGATGGACTTGGATCATCCTTTTCATCATCATGTCGCAAGGTATCATCATCATTCTGCAACAACCAGCCGAAGCCTATGGACGGGTTCCGGCTGGCTTGTGGGAACAAGATTCGTTAGCACGAGCAGCCGCGCAGTTACCGGATGGACTGCCAGCGCAATTCAAAGTTTCGGATTATTTCGGTGAAGTTGATCGGATTACCATCGCGGATTATGTGGCGGCATACGGGCAGCGGCGGGCCGTAAGAGTCACGACAAAATAGAGGATTATTATGGGCAAACTAGACGGTAAAGTGGCATTAATCACAGGCGGCAACAAAGGAATCGGACGAGCGGTGGCGCTGCTGTTTGCAGGCGAAGGCGCACGGGTGATGATCGCTGCCCGTGACGTGACTTCGGCACAAACACTGGTGAAAACCATTGGGCAATCGGGTGGCAGCGCGGCAGCCGTAACCTGTGATGTGCGCCGCGCTCAAGATTGCCAACATGCCGTCGAGGTTACTTTGCGCCAATTTGGACAAATCGACATTCTGTTTAATAACGCGGGTATTGTCCCACGCGGCACCGTCTTGGATACCAGTTTTGAAATATGGCAGGATACGTTCGCCACCAACGTTAGCGGTACGTTCTATATGAGTAAAGTGGTGCTGCCGCATATGATCGCGCAAGGTCATGGCATCATCGTCAACAATGGTTCGGATTGGGCGGTGGTGGGTGGACAAGATGCGGCGGCTTATTGTGCCAGTAAAGGCGCTGTGGTACAGCTCACCAAAGCGATGGCGCTCGATCATGGTCGGCAGGGGATTCGCGTCAACGCTGTTTGCCCCGGTGATACGTATGTCGAACGTTGGGATAATCGCAAACCTGCTCATCAAACACGTGGGGAGTGGTTCGCTGAAATGGGCAAGGGATTTCCGCTCGGTCGTGTCGCGGCAGTTGAAGAAATCGCGCGGGCAGTGTTGTTTCTGGCCAGTGACGACTCCAGCTATATGACCGGGCAACTGCTGGTCGTTGACGGCGGTAACACAGCAGGCGGCGCGACGGCACAGTATTGAGCGCGGCGGTTTGTGACCAGTATAATGAAGATCGTTGGTCAATTACGGGTGAGCAAGATATGACAGATGAGATTGATCCCATTCCCCCGCAGCGCGCCCAAGAGATTCTTGATGCGGCTATCCGTGAGCGCTTGGGAGATCATTGGGATGACGAGGAAACGGGTTGGACGAAAGTCACCGGACATAATTACATGGCACGGGTGACGCGTGGACGGGTCAGCCTCGATTTTTATGTCGATATATTTTTGGGTAACGTCACCGTTGAACAAACGGACTCCGCGCCCTTACTCGAAACCGGACGTTTGCTGCTGATTATGCTCATCGGCCTCTCGATTGTGATCGCCTTCCTCATCGTAAAAATTGTGAGCGGCGGCTAAAGGATATTTTCATATATGACGTTGGATACCTTCACTATTCGCCTTGCCACGCCTGACGATTATGATGCGGTAGTGGATTGTGTTCAGGCGGCCTTCACCAAATGGATAGACATTATTGGCATGAAGCCGATGGCGCTGACTGCCGATTATCACGACTTTATCAACCGCCACGTAATCTATGTTATCGATGGTCATCAGACAGGCGAACTCGCAGGGCTGGTCATTATTTATCCGGTTAATGATGCGCTTTACGTGGATACGATTGGCGTGAATCCAGCTTATCAGGAGCATGGATTAGGGCGGCGGTTACTAACCTTCGCTGAAGAAAAAGCGCGTGAAGCCGGACTGAATAAGATGACTCTGGTGACCAATGCCTTGCAGCTTTCGAATCAAGAGTATTATCGCAAGAACGGTTATGCCGAAACACACCGCGAAACGCTCGAACCCGGTCGTGTCGGTGTATGGATGGCAAAGACTCTTGCCACAGAATGAGAGTCTGAATTGTTAGCCCGACTCTTCAAACGGGATTTGCTGCTGCTTGCGCTGCTGGTTTTGGTCGTGTGCATCATCGCGCTGCCCGTGCTGACTTATCCTCTGGGGCGCGATCAAGGTGAATTTGCCACCATCGGGCGTGGTATTCTCAACGGTCGCGTGCCTTATACCGAGTTGTGGAATCCCAAGCCACCTGCCGTTTTTTATGTTTATGCCTTAGCCTTGCGTTTATTCGGACAAACGGCGATAGCCCTTCGCGCAATTGATTTCTTTGTCGTGCCAATTTGCTGCGCGTGCCTCTTTTGGATTGGGCGGCGGTTAAGCAGTCGTCGTAATGGCCTGTGGGCGGCGCTGTTGTTCCCTGTCTTTTACTTCACCGAAACTTTTTGGACGCTCACCCAAAATGATGGCATTGTCCTTGTGCCGATGCTGTTGGCGATGGTATTGACGGTAGTTACAAGTGACAAGTTGCAAGTTACAAGTGAAAAATCAAGAGACATGTCGCTTGCTCTTGTCAGTGCTTTTCTTGCAGGAGCGCTATCGGGTTACATCGTTTGGTACAAATACCCGTTTGCGTTGTTTGGTGTTTTGCTTGGCCTGATTTACCTCTGGCTGCGTTGGAATGGACGCACATCAACCCCTTTCGGTCGGCACGATATTTTTGCGATTCTGGCCTTCATCATCGGTGGCATTGTCACGGTTGGCGGCGGCGTTCTGTTGTTGATGGCTCAGGGCGCGTGGAACGAGTTTTTGTTAAGTGCACAAGTCACCTCGCAATATACCGCGCTGACCTTTAACCTCAATGACTTCCGTGATTTGATGACCAGCGCCATTGGTTTTCGCTGGCATTATTGGGGGCTGTTGTTTGTGTTAGCGTTGTCGGGAGTTACAAGTTACAAGTTACAAGTTGCAAGCCAAATAACATCAACTGTTAATCAACCTACTGATCCTAAACTCAGCACTCCGCGCTCAGCACTCAGTACTTCTAACTCGGTACCCGGTACTCGATATTCGGTACTTTTTCTCCTCCTCGTTTGGTTACTCACTGGCCTAATAATCATGCTCGTGCAGGCCAAAGGTTATGATTACCATTGGCTGCCGATGCTGCCACCATTGGTATTGTTGGGTGCGGCTGGTGTTGATGCGTTTTTAGAACTGCTGATGCGTATATTCACAAAGGGTTTGCCAGCCGCAAACCCCTACAAAAACACGCGTAGTCTAAGTGTATTTATCGTTGGAGCATTGTTTATTGCGATTATGGTTAATGGCATCTGGCCCACCACATTGAAATACCTGACTGGACAAGAAGATCAGGTGACCTATTTTGGTCGCTTTGTAGCGGGCGAATTTGTCGCCGATGAGTCGCTGAAAGTGGCGCAATTGCTGCGTGAGCGGGTTGCTCAAGGGGATTCGCTTTACATTTGGGGCTTCCGTCCCGAAGTCTATTACCTCAGCGGATTAAATCCGGCATCCCGCTTCATTTTCCAATTTCCATTGGTCGGCAGTTGGTATCCGCAAGAATGGCGCAAGGAAAATGTCGATACGCTGTGGGCGGCGTTGCCACCTTATGTGCTGGTGCTTCAGGTTGATTATATGCCGTGGGTGACAGGCAGTCATGAAGACTCGAATTCGCTGCTTCAGGAGTATACTGATTTAAATAATTGGTTGGTCTACAACTACGAGCGTGACACGCAGATTGGAAACTTCTTTGTATGGCGACGGAAACAACCGTAACCGGCATCCTCATTCGTTCCGCGACCGCGAATGATCTCGAACCGCTGACAATCTTCCTGACACCGTTTGTCGAGGCGGGCAAATTGCTGCCGCGTACTTTTGATGAACTGCGGGGTCTGCTGCCGACCCTGTTTGTTGCCGAGCAAGATGGCACGATTGTGGGCTGTGCCGCGCTGGAGATTTATTCGTGGAAGCTGGCTGAAGTTCGCAGCCTCGCTGTGTCGTCCGCTGTTCAGGGGCAGGGTATTGGCAAGCGCTTGGTTGATGCCTGCTTGGATCGCGCCCGCACTGCTAATATCCTCGAAGTCATGGCGATTACTTCATCAGATGCCTTTTTCATGGCCTGCGGCTTTGATTACACACTCCCCGGTGAAAAACGAGCGCTGTTTATGCAGCTACGGGACTTGTGATAACCATGCCAGCACAGTTGCGTATTACTGTCGCCAAATTCATCTTTAAGGTGCGTCTGGAAGAACAAGCTGCGCCCGCGACCTGTGCCGCTTTCCTAAAAGTTGTGCCTTACCATCAGAAAATTATTCAAGCCCGTTGGAGCGGTGAAGCCGCTTGGATTCCTTTGGGCGACTTCAAGTTCGGCGTTGAGTGGGAAAATGCCGTCAGCTATCCTTCGCCCGGTGAGATTTTGTTGTATCCCGGTGGCATTAGCGAGACGGAAATCCTGTTTCCCTATGGTCACTGCGCCTTCGCCAGCAAAGCCGGATCGTTGGCAGGTAACCACTTCCTGACCGTCATCGAAGGGCAAGATCAGCTCGCCGACTTAGGCCGTTTGGTTTTGTGGCACGGCGCACAGGACATCACCTTTGAATTGATTTGACATAATCTCAGATAAACTTTCTTTGTTTATCACCTTTTGCTTATGTTTTGTCCTCATTGTGTATCATAGGCGCTGTTATCTAATGCCTTTAAACGATGCGGAGTGATCTATGTTGCAAGTCATGTTGATCAGTTTAGCTGCCATTATGATCTACATGACTGTCCTGTGGTTGGTCAGCCTACCCATGAAAAATTCGGGCATTGTGGATATTTTTTGGGGGCCGGGTTTCGCGCTGGCCGCGTGGATTTATTTCTGGCTGACACCTGATGGCTTTCAACCCCGTAAATTATTGATGGTCGCGCTTGTCACGCTGTGGGGATTGCGTCTTGGTTGGCATATCGGTCGGCGTAATTTCGGCCACGAAGAAGATTACCGATATAATGCTTGGCGTAAAGCCAACGGTGCAATCTGGTGGTGGAAAAGTTTCTTTCAGGTGTTCGCTTTACAGGGCTTCTTGATGTGGCTTATTTCTACGCCGCTGCTAGTCGCTCAATATTCACCTGAACCAACCACACTAACCATTTTTGATTTGCTCGGCATGCTACTCTGGCTAGTTGGCTTCCTCTTTGAAGCGGTCGGAGATTGGCAGCTTACGCGCTTCAAAACTGAAAGCGACAATAAGGGTAAGGTGATGCGGGCGGGATTGTGGCGCTACACCCGCCATCCAAATTATTTCGGGGATGCTGCGCTCTGGTGGGGCTATTTTCTGATCGCGTTGAGCGTTTCCAACGGCTTCATAACCATCTTCTCGCCCATCCTCATGACCGTCATGCTCATGCGCGTTTCCGGCGTGGCGCTGCTAGAGAAAAACCTCAAAAAAACCAAACCGGAATATGCTGATTATATCGCCACCACCAACGCCTTTTTCCCCGGCCCTCCGCGCTAAAGCGACACAATCTTGGCTGCGATTTTGAACTGGCGCGGGAACGAGGGCAAGAAGTCGATTAGTTCTTTATACTTGCCTTCTTCATAGGCTGCCAGATAACGCCGCAGCACGCTAATCATTCCCGGTAGTGAAGTCATGCCATGCATTTTTCGTTCCATCAACACATAGGCGTTGATTTCCGCTTTGCTCAGGTGCTTCTCCATGTACAGCGCTGAAATCGCCGCCACGAACAGCACTGTGAACTGTTCCTGCCACGTCGGATAGCGCCCCTTAAATTGGTCGCTAACCGGCATTGGCGTTTCAATCACACTTTTTAATTCTTCAGCATGTTTAAGCAGGTAAGCATGAACCAGCAGCTTGCCGTACTGCTGCAAAGCTGTGCGATAAATATAGCCGGGGTCTTCGTCATAGGGCCAAGGCGGGCTGTCACCCCATGCGAGGCGCGGCGGCGCGACGCACACCAATTCGTCGCCCGCACGGATGGCAAGGTCAATATCCGTTGGATAGGAAATGTTGGGGATGAAGATCAAGTTTTCGGGAACGTCACCAAAAAATGTTTTGAGCATCGGCTTGAAGGCCACATCCTTAAACATCTTCTGTGACTCATACAAACTGGCTTGCCATGAGGCTTCTTCATTTTTCCACCATGTAGCTAACCGTGCCTGTACATAAAAGTCAGCCAATTGTTCACCCCAACGTGGCGGAACCCAACTTGGCGTGTCCGTCATCGTCATGTTGGGCCAACTGGCTTGTAAGGCATAGGTGAAAAAGGCTTCCAACGGCGCGTTCTGGTCAAGCAAACCCTGCATCGCTTGGACTGCCGGGTGATTTTTGACCACTTCTAAAAACTTCCGGGTCGAACGTGCGTGTAAATGGGTACCGTGTGGTTTTTTGGTCTGGGACTTCAGCGGCCAATCGGTCGCACCCAGCACAGCGGACATCAACCGCACACGGTCATCTAATCGAACAGTTACATCCAGCGGATTAGTCATTCGCAAACCTGATAATGAAGGGGAATAAGTCCATCACTGTAATTGTAGATTGCAAAAGCGCTGACGGCAAGAATGGGCATCTTAATACTTTATATTCTTCGCTCAATTGCTCATGAAACAAATTTGCAACAATGTAATGTTTGAGCTTCCCAAATTCAAACGGATTGGTTCGCCATTGTAGAACATGTATAGTAATCTGTTGTTGGATGCTGAAAATGAAATTTATCGGGGCGACAATGCGAAAAGTCTTTTTACAAATAGATGTCACGCTCGATGGCTTCATTGCAGACGCAAGCGGCGAAACGGATTGGGTGACATCCAACGAAACGATGAATAGCGAAGCCAGTGAGCTTCTGGATACCGTCGATACGATTTTATTGGGTCGGGTCGCCTATCAAGACTTCGTCTCTTTTTGGCCTTTCGCTGATATGAGCGCCCCGACGACTATCAGTAAAATCACCTCACAAATTAACCACGCCGACAAAATCATCTTTTCAAAAACGCTGGATAAAGTCCAATGGGGAACTTTTAACAATGCCCGCCTCATCCACGACAATATTCCTGAAGAAATCACAAAGCTGAAGGCGTCATCTGGTAAAAACTTGCTGCTGTATGCAGGCCAGAAGATTATATTCACCTTCGTTCAAAACAACTTGATTGATGAATATCACCTGCGCGTTCATCCAGTGGTTTTGGGCAGCGGCTTGCCCTTATTCCCCCATATCGAAAATCGACTCAAGCTGAACCTCCTGCGAACTCGTCCTTATGACAATGGAGTCGTTATGTCGATTTATCAACCGAAATGAAATTCTTTGCGATCTCTGCGTACCCTCCGCGTCTCTGCGGTAAATATGCATTTTCGCTTTCCCGCCACCGCAGGCATATTTTGGTGTTTTCCTATCAAATATGGGACAGCGGAAATCGAATATGCGTGTGGCCTTTTTTACCGAAACTTTCTTACCCAAAATTGACGGCATCGTCACCGTGACCTGCCTGCTGCTCGATCATCTCGAAAAGCAGGGCATCGAAACGGTCATCGTTGCACCGAAAATGGGCTGTGAACAATATCGCAGCACCCGCGTCATTGGTATTCCGGGTGTGACCCTGAAACCCTATCCCGAACTCAAAGTCGGCCCACCCACCTATTCAACTTACAGCCAAGTACGCGACTTCAAGCCCGATATTATCCATGCCATCAGTCCGGCGCTGGTCGGTGGGGCAGGCTTACTCATGGCAAAGTGGTTAGATGTGCCGACGGTCGCTTCCTTTCATCTTGATTTGTCACGGCTGGTTCATCATTTCAATATCGGTATCATCGAACCGTTCACCAATTGGTTCACCCGCACCGTTTACAATCAGGCGGATTATGCGCTTGCGCCGTCCAAGTTGATCCAGCGCGAAATGCTTGAACTCGGTGTGCGTGAGGTTGGCCTGTGGCGGCGTGGTGTGGATGCAGAACGCTTCAATCCGCGCTACAAAAATGCCGATATGCGTAACCGTATGAGTGATGGTCATCCCGACGAAACCTTACTGCTGTATGTAGGGCGGCTGTCCACTGAAAAACGCATCGGTGATCTCCGTGCCATCCTCGAACAAATCCCCGCTACCCGCTTAGCTTTAGTCGGCAACGGCCCAGCCCGTGATGACCTTCAAAAATACTTCGCTGGAACTAACACTGTATTCATGGGTTACATGCAGGGCGAAGAACTTTCCCAAGCCTATGCCAGTGCCGATCTATTTGTTTTCCCCTCAGCGATGGAAACCTTTGGCCTTGTGGTGGTCGAAGCTATGGCGGCGGGTTTGCCAGTTGTTGCCTCACGCGTCGGCGGCATACCGGATGTGGTGGAGATTGGTCGCACCGGTTATACCTTCGATGTCGGCGATACAGCCGCTTTGGTTCATGGTGTCCATCTGGCAACCACCAACCGTAACCATCTATCCGAAATGGGGCGGGCCGCCCGCGCTTTTGCCGAAACCCAATCATGGCCTGCCATGATGGATGAAGTCGTTGAGCTTTACCGACGCTTGCTCCAAAGTCGGACTCAAAAATCCGCCTAGTGGAACTTGCGGTGATTCGCCAACGTTTATAAAGTGATAGGGTGTGATAACCATAAACGTTGGAGGTTACTGAATGCACCGTTTATCAATTCTGCTTTTGATGCTGGCTGCCAGCATTATCCTAGGGATGAGTCCGGCCTATGCTGCCCGTCAAACGACTTGGACAGCCGAAGCTCATGTACTGGACTTGATTGCTGGTCCCGCACGTACTGCCGCCTACCTCGCGCCAGATGGCAGCCGCTTTGCTTACGTCAAGGGAAGTGACCTGTGTCTGTACTCGATTGACGGCGAAAAAGGCGACTGCGTTACACTGGATAAAGACATTCACATGGATTTGGATAGCCCACGCTGGTCACCGGATGGTACGAAACTGGCCTTCTCAGAAGATTTTCTCTTTAGCTTCCGTGACTCCGATATTTGGGTTTACGAGGCTGAATCCAATACCCTCACCGATATGACCCCCACCGCTAACCGCGAAATAACACTCCTTACAAATAAAGACCCGAACATCACATTCACCGTCGATTTGAGTCCGCAGTGGTCGTCGGACGGTCAATCAATTTATTTCATCCGATATATTTTCAACAAATTGGGCGATGCCGAACCGGTATTCTACAATGTCAGCCTCACAGATAACGCTGTTGAAGAAGTCGCGCCGGCGGGTACACATTTTGCCTTTAGCGTCTATGGCTTTGCCTTATCACCGGACGGCTTAAAGATCGGTTATAACCTTGATACTCAGGGGCATGAAAAAGATGGAACGTGGTTTCTTGACCTCTCCACCAAAGAAGCCAAATTTGCGGCGGCTGCTGTTCAAGAAACTGCTCCTTGGGCATATCAATTTTCGCCAGAAGGGAATCTGCTCCTGTCCATTGGTGTGGATATAACCGGTGTCGTTGGTGCCCGTCCACCGGAGGCCAGCCCAATCTATACGCTGCCCGTGTCGGGTGGTCGCCAGCAGCAGTTGAATGTGGATAGTTATGTTTTCTCGGCAGGTTGGGGGCCAGAAGGTTCTGAATTAGCCTACGCCACATTTGATCCAGCCAACGAAGATCAACAAGGGTTGTATATCACCAGCCAACCGGGCAAAGCCGGAGAAATGGTGCTGCCGGGGCGTTTCATTGCGCCGTCAGGCCGTGGTCGTATGCCTATCATTTGGGCCGCCAATAACACCGTACTACTCAGCCAAGTGCCAGACCTCAAAGTGACGATAGTCCACCTCAAACAATCCTAATCGCGTGTATCAGATAGGGAGAAGCAGCACCTTCTCCCTTTATTCTCTGCATTGATCTTGGCGGTTCAACTTGTGTTTTGCTTTTCCGCAATCGCCTTGATCCACGGCAGGTGCTCGTCGTAGTGACTGTAAGCATCTCCGACAATGGTTTCTTTGATTGGATGTTTATTGGTAGATTCCGGATTAAAATCACTCATAGGCTGCTCTAAATCGGCTTCGCTCATCGAGTCGATTTGTGCAACGAAGCGGTCATGAATCATGTGCCGTTCGCGCTCCACGTCCGCCCACGACTGATGCACATGTGCCTGCTGGATGATGGCGTTCATCTCATCAAAGTTCCAGCGTTTCCACGCCGCCTCATCTATCCCCATTTGCTCACGGCGGTTCTTGTGGTTCAGCAGCGCCCATACGCCATCCTCCCACACCGCCAGATGGATGAGGTGATCTCTAACTGTCCAACCCGCCGCATCAGTGAGCACTGTCAACTGGTTTTCGTTGAGAGTCGCCACATAAGCGTTGAGCTTGTCCCAACTGGCGCGTGTCTTGGTGAGGAGGTTTGCTTTATTCATGATTCTCTACCTGCTGCAATCGCTGCCATCCACGGGAGATGTTCATCATAATGATAATAGGTCGAGCCACCAATGAGGCTGTCGAGATGCCGCGTGCTAGGCGAATTTGGATTGTACTCGTGATAAGGGAGTTGCAGCGATTCGTCACTCAAGCCGTCAATCTGCTTCAGCACATGGTTGTGGACTTCGTGCCGCTTTCGTTCGACCTCATCCCATGTCAAATTTTGATACCGCTGCTGCATCATGGCATTAATCGCATCATCGCCATTTTTCCATGTTGCCTCATCAATGCCCATATGTTCACGCCGCATTTGTTTATCCAACATAGCCGTTAAGCCATCTTCCCATGCCGCCATATGAATGACATGATCTTTGACCGTCCAACCCGCTGCATCGGTCGGTTGGGTCTTTTGACTGGTCGATAGGCTTGCTAGGAATTCATTGATCTCATCCCAACTAGCTTGGATTTTGTCGAGCAGTTCTGCCTTATTCATGATTCTCTACCTGCTGCAATCGCTGCCATCCACGGCATATGATCGGCATAATGGCTGAAGGTTGAGCCGCCTACCAGTTGGCTGATCGCATATTTGTTTCTGGAATTTGGATTGTAGTCCTTATACGGGGCTTGTAATGTCTCGTCGCTCAGCGCCGCGATTTGTTGCAGCAGTTTATCGTGGATAGCCTGCCGTTTCTGCATGACTTCGTTCCAAGTTAAATCCTTATAGCGTTTCTGAAGAATGGCGTTGATCGGATCATCGCCACTTTTCCATGTCGCCTCATCAATGTCCATGTACGCGCGCCGGTCTTTCTTGTCGAGTAGGGCGGTAAAGCCATCTTCCCATGCCGCCATATGAATGACATGATCTTTGACCGTCCAACCGGCTGCGTCTGTCAGTTGCGTCTTTTGCGTGTCCGTCAAACCATCAAGGAATGCGTTGACCTCATGCCAACCCTTTTGAATTTGGGTGACCAAATCAGCCTTCGTAAGCGCTTTTGCCGCAATCGCTGCGATCCATGGCATGTGCTCGGCATAATGTTCATAGGTGTTCATCTGAACCCAGCGGATCACAGCCGCTTCTCTGTCAGAGTCCGGCTGATAATAGTTGTATGGGCGCTTCAAATCCTCGTCACTCATCGACTGGATTTTAGCCACGAAGCGTTGATGAATATCCATCACATATTGGCGTGCCTCGTCCAGCGTTTTGTCCTTACTTCTCTTTTGCAAAATGTCGTTTATCTTATCGAAGTCTCCACTCTCCCATGTCGCTTTATCCACACCCATCGCTGCCGCGCGCTCTTGTTTATTGAGCATCGCCAGCACGCCGTTTTCCCAATCTGCCAGATGAATCACATGGTCAAGCGCCCGCCAACCCGCCGCGTCAGTCGGTACGGTCACTTGTGGAGGAGTCAAAGTCATCAAGTAAGCGTTGAAATCATTCCAACCCGTATCTATTTTCTTCAACAGTTCATCTTTACTCATGGCCTTTGCCACAATCGCCTCAATCCACGGCGTATGTTCCTCATAATGATGGTAAGTATCATCCTGAAGCAGTTGAATCATCGGCGTTTCGTACTTGGATTCAGGCTGGTAATAATTGTAGGGACGGTATAAATCGTCATCAGCCAGCGTCTTAATTTTGTCCACCAACTGCTCGTGGGCTTTCATGGCATAGGCCCGCGCTTCTTCGACCGTCAAATTTTTGCTGCGCTGCTGCATAATCCCGTTGATCTTATCCCAATTGCCTTCCGCCCATGTGGCTGCATCAACGCCCAGCACCGGCAGACGGTTCCCTTTATCGAGAAATGGAATCAGGCTGCGCTCCCAATCGGCGATGTGGATCACATGATCCTGCGCTGTCCAACCGGATGGGTCAGTTGGCTCAGTCAATTCTTTTGGTGTCAGCGTTGCCAGATAAGCATTGAACTCTTTCCATCCCTGATCAATATTGCTTAATAATTCGGCTACCGTCATACGTTCGTCTGCCATAAATCCTCCCTATGATTGGCTGCCCATAATACTTTTGTGCCCATCCCATTGTTCATATGTAGAGTTTGGAACATATATTCGCACTTGTCAACCGCTTGCCAACCCTATTGTGCTTGCTCATTTCTATTGTTCATTGCTATGCTAGGTTCATTTAACTTGTAATGCTAAAGAGGTTTGTCCAAACAGCACTCTCTAAATCTATAGACTAAAGACTATCGACTGGAGGCTTTCCCATGCCCTACCAAGATTTCAAAAACCCTGCCACCGCCCAATCATGGGACGCAGGGAATCAGGGTCGTAACCCCTCTCGTTCCGAACAGCTTGACATGCTCCTGAGCATCATTGCCGATCACTATCAACCGGGTAAAACTATGCTCGACTTGGGCATTGGCACAGGCTTGGTTGAAGAAATGTTGTTCAAGCGGATTCCACAGGCGCAGCTTGTCGGCGTGGATGCATCGTCTGCGATGCTCGAACTCGCCCACAACCGTTTGCAACCGTATGCCAGCCAGTACACCACACTCATTCATGATCTCAGTGCCATTGACAGCTTACGACTGCCATCACACCCGTATCAAGTCATCTTTAGCGTCCAAACCTTGCACCACCTCACCGATACGCAAATGAAAGCCGCTTACCACTTCATCTATAACACCCTTGAATCAGGTGGATTGTTCATCTTGTTGGATCGCATCGCAGTAAAGCAGGGGAATTTGTTCAGTGTTTATCAGAGTTTGTGGGCGCGGCAGGACGCGCTTTACCAGACCAATGTCCATAGTTGGGAAGGCGAAACCTTTGCCGATCATCAACGCATTGTTGCCGAACGCGGCGACCTTCCGATGAGTTTGGAGCGTCACCTTCAACTGCTCAAGCAAGCTGGTTTTGAAACTGCTTGTCTCCACCTCCAAACCAACCGCGCTTTGTTAGTAGGAAAGAAATCGTAATTGGAACGTTTTCAATTATGAAACGTTCAATGGCAACGGTAACACTTTGAGATGTGGACTAAATGATCGGTCCTATTTTGAAATGGTTGTAATCAAAGAAAGATTAAACATTTTGAGCAATAATATCGACAAAAAAGAACTGGTCAATCGAATAGCTCAACGTGTACCATTGCCTTCATCTACTATCGAAAGGGTTGTTGATGCAACTATAGAAGAAATTTATGAGTCTCTTAAACAGGGCGAGGGAGTCACTCTGCGAAATTTTGGTACGTTTTATATTGACTCACGACGTTCTGGAACGGTGTTCAAGTTCAATCCTGCTCAACGCCTCAGAGCGATATTTGGTTGGTCATCAACTTATAAAGGCGACTTATAGGCATCAAGTCATGATACAACAGTCCATTTTTAATGAATTGGCAGATTTTCTGGTATCCCAACCCAGATTAGAGGCGATTGCCGCCTATCAACTACCGGCAAACATACAGACACATATTGACAACTTACTCGAAAGAATAATGAGGGTCGTCTATCGCCAGATGAACGCTTGGAACTCGAAAATATTCTGGCTGTTGCTGATGTCATGGATTTAGCAAAAGCCAAGGCTAAACTTAAATTAGCAGGTAAGGTGTGAGCTACATTCCTGCTGATTTGCGGCGGGCTGTTTTGGCGCAATCGGGTGGTTGTTGCGAATATTGCCGCATTAGACAGGATGATAGTGGGGTTGGCTATAATATTGAACATATCATTGCGGTTTTTCATGGAGGCCAAACGGTAGTTAATAATCTCGCTTTAAGTTGTTCGCGCTGTAATTTGTATAAGGGAGTGAATATAGCTGCTGCTGATCCATATATAGGTGATCCCACATTCTTATTTCACCCACGCCGTCATAATTGGTAGGATCATTTCCAATTAGAGGGTGCGCTCATTCAACCACTTACTCCCGAAGGTCGGGCGACTATTTTTGTACTACATCTAAATGATTCTCGAAGGATCGAGCAGCGTAACTTATTAATTGAATTGGGTGTTTATCCCTGCTAAATAATCGTTCTTAATAGACTACTGGATGCCCCAAATACTCACGTTATTAGGCATGACCTTGGCAATAATGAATTTGCCATCTTCTGACCAACTCACATCTTTGATACCGACGACAGTTTGTGAAAAAAGTGCATCGGGATTGTCCCCGTCATATATTTCCAATTTCTCATAAAATGCTACCGCAATTAGATTGCTTGATGGATTCCACGCTACTTTTACCGGATTAGTTTCTAGATTGAGGGAAAGATCGACATAATTGTAATACCAAGCGTCACGATTTCCGTCAATATAAAATACGGGGTTTGCACCTTTTGCTATCGTATACGTTTTGAGGGTTTGTTCTTCTACACCGCTGCCGGTTAGTCTGCCGCTGACAACTGCAATTCGCTTATTATCAGGACTCCACTCTAAATCTTTAAAGGAGTCCATTCTCCCCTGCATACTGCTAATTCGTTCTCCGGTTTTGGCATCATAAATCAATATACTGAATGAAACATCCGAATTTGCGTTAACCTTCGCAATCATCTCCGCATTAGGACTCATGGAAACATACTTAGTTTCCCACGTCGTTGGCATAATCAGACTAATCTTGGCAGCATTGTCGCGGGTAATGGTTTGTAACTTGTTGAATGAAATGCCTGTTTCAGGGTTTTGTGCTTTGAGCGGGATGACAAAATGTAGTATTAAAAACATACAGAAGATGTAAATCCATTTTGTTTTCATATGTTTCCAATTTCCTTTAGGCTATTATCAAAACAGAAATCGACTAGCCGCTAAATCATCCTATTTTGATCCGTTAGAATCCACCAACCTTCTCTACCAAATCCTAACGAATCTCCAACCGCCTTAACCATCACACTCCCTCAAAATGGTTAGTACCGACCTCCGCAAAGAGTTACAAAATGTTCTTCCAAAATGTAACCCATTGCGTCTTCTTCTTTGCTAAACTGATTACAGAAGCAAACCTATTTTTGAGTTACACACTATATCATGCTCTCTGTGCCTCTGAGTCATTGTGCCTCTGTGTTAAAAATCTTTGCCTTAAGTTTTCGTATGGCAACGATGGCATCGGACATCCCTATTGGCACGCGGTGGACACACCCGACTAATCCGCTTCACTTGTGTCATTTCAGCAGCATCAGCCGAGCCAGCCGCATGTCAACAATGTCAATTCAGCGCCTTGCTCTCTCAAATTCGCCGGTCATTTCAGCGAAAGTATTGCAAATTATGCACAACTTGTGAAGTTTGCGAAAAATCCGAATCAAAAATGAGAGTGTACCCCACTCTCATCTTGGCATTTCTCTGTGTCCCTGTGGTTAAATCCGTATTCGTCTTTAAAACGTGGGGAAGCGTCGCGGTTGTGGAATCGCCTTCAAAACCTCATCAATCACGTTGGCGGTGCGCTTGGTATACAACCACACCATACCCGCCTTCACATCCGTACCGCAGATCACCGCCAATGAAACGGTGTAAGGCGAACCAAATTCAACGATATACACACCGTTGTGCGCGCCCTCAAAATACGTCGAATGGAACTTGGCTTCTTCGAGGATGCTTGCTAAGGAGTTCTGTGCCTTATGGTCGATGTTCAACGCCCGTGTCAGCAGTTGCAAGTCATACTCTTGGAGCGTACCCGCTGCGCCCACCATGTTGCCATCTGCATCAATCAAGCCAACGAAGCTGGCCTTCACATGTTCCAGCAGGTCTTTCAACTCGGCATTAATCTTGTTGAACTGCACCCGACCCAATACCAGCGCCGCCGGACGTGTTTGAGGATCAAGCCGCTTGGCACGGTCTGCGCTGTTGTCCTTAACCTGTGGCGCGTCCGAATGCTGTGGTCGGTTCTGAAGCGCGCGTCCCAGTTCAAGCTGCCGCTCGATTTGCATCACCACGAAGGACATATTTAGTGGCTTATACAAATAATCCACCGCGCCCAGCCGGTAAACAGCGACCGCGCTCCTTGCCGAAAGGTCATCATCAATGATAATGACACGGGCATTAGGACGTAAACCGCCCACCACCGCCAGCAGGTCGACGCCGCTCAAATCCGGAAGTTCGGCCTCGGTCACAATCAAATCGAATTCGGTCAGCAGGATTTCACTGAGAGCCTCTTCAAACGTTCGTGCTTGGTTGACCATATAACCGCCCACCGATTCGAGCGTATCAATCAAGCTGGTTCGCAGTTCGTTATCACGTGCAACAATCAAAATCCGGTCACTACGCCGCATCCCATTATTGCCGTTTATGTGTTCACCTGTTGAATGCATCTCTGCTGCTGACATCTTTAATTTGTTTCCTGACCCATACTCCTGCCGGGATTTACTGCGCTAAGGCCATTAGCGAGGGCAGTGCAATAATCGAAATCATATCATCGTTATGACTAATAATACCGTGCAAATAAGGGCTTGAAGCTAAGGTGTCACTGAGTTGTAGTGCGTCCACGTATTCCACCTGTTCAACCGTGTCTACCACGAGACCAATCTGCTTGTTACCCCCCGCCGCCACAATAAACACACTGGCACTGGTAATGGGGGTAATCGGCTGTTTAAAAATGTTCCGCAAATCCACTAACGGTAAAATGCCACCGCGCCGGTTAACATATCCCAGTATTCCCTCACGTTCAGCCGGTATGCTCAGCATGTCCACCATTGCTGCCACTTCGACCACATCCTCTATCAAAAGTGCATAGCGCCTTTCGCCCAACCGAAAAGTCAACAAAGGCAGCCGTATCGCATCAAGATTGCTCATTGTGGGCATTGCTGTTCTCATTTTCGTTGCGCCACATGACCGTCACAATGGTTGGGATATCGTCATCACCTTCCAGTAAAATTTCGTCGATCAAATCACCGAGCTTCGAGCGCAGCGCAATCATCACATTTCCGACAGCGACCCCTTTTAACCACGGCGTCTCGATTGAAAGCTGCACTCCGGTTTTATCGCCGTTACTCACACCGTTAAAATTCATGATGTGGGTGGCGCCTGTTTTGAGCACCAGTTCACCCAACGTGGCCGCGACGCTCGCCAACTGTGCCTGCCGCGCCGGGGCAAATCCCAGCAGGGAAGCCGCGCGTCGAGCGGTATTGCGCGCAATCATCACATCCATGCTGCTCTCAAGCTGAACATTGAGGACAGGTGGCAGCATCGCGTAAGGGCTTTTGTGGTGTGCCATACTTATTCTAGCAGCCCCATTTCTTGCAAGGTCGTCATCAAATGCTCAGTAGCGAAAATATCCTTCGGAATGTAATCATCTGCTCCGGCCTGCAAACCGGACATGGTTGCCTGAGCTTCGTCACGTTCGGTCAGCATGATAATTGGAATGGCTGCCGTATCCGGTGAACGTTTCAAACGTCTGCACACCTGAAAACCGTCCATACCCGGCAGCTTAACATCCAATACGATCAGTCCCGGATGTTTCTCCATGACCGAGCGAATTCCGTCTAATCCGTCATAGGCGACACGCACCTCAAGACCCAGACTTTCCAAAGTGGATTTAATCTGTGCGGCTTGCGTTTTACTATCTTCAATTAAGAGTACATCGAGCGCCATAATTGTTTGTGCGGTGATGCCCTATCGGACACTGTTACGACCCGCACACTCCCTTCCTTTGATTATATGCCAATCCCTGCAATTCCACTTGTTTGTAAAAACAAACGAAATCTTTGTTTTTCATGAATTTTCGGTTAATTTCCTTAACGCTTGTGCCATTTGTTCGGGATTCATGGATTGTTCGACCGCGCCATAGGCCAAAGCGACCCCCGGCATTCCGAATACCGTGCAGCTTGCCTCCGATTGGGCGAATGTACGACCACTTGCTTGTCGAATGTTTAACAACCCTTTTGCGCCGTCGTCTCCCATACCGGTTAGGATTATACCGACTCCTGTTGTACCACACACTTCGGCAACGGAGGAGAAAAACACATCAATCGAAGGGCAGTAGCGGCTGTCACCCTGATTTTCCAGCTTATTGGTGATAAGCGCTCGTCCGCGCCGTGCGATGGTGAGGTGTGATCCACCTGCTGCCAGATACACCGTGGAGGGCTGTAAAAGCTGTCCACTTTCGGCCATACAGACGTGCAGCGGTGTATGTTTGCCCAACCAGCGTGCCAACCCCGGTAGAAACTCATCCGGCATGTGCTGAACGATCACGATAGGTGGCACAAAATTTGCCGGTAATCCCGCCAGTAAGCTCGAAAGGGCACTTGGCCCACCTGCACTTGCACCGATAGCGATGATTTCCGGTTTGCTAACGAGTGCGCCTGTAACCCGATACTTCTTAATGGTGTCGCTTTTAGGCGCTGGATTTTCTGTTAAAGCCTTTTCGGCTGCTAAAGCATCTTGCCAGCGGCGTACCACCGTCACACCCGCCATCGCCTTGAGTGTGGTGATGAATTCGCGCTGAAGCGTGCTGAAATCCGGATCGCGTTGGGTTGGTGGTTTTCGCAGGACAGCCAGCGCTCCGGCTTCCATCGCCTTGAAGGACAGATCAACATCTTCTTCGATTAACGCACTGACCACTACCGTCGGAGTTGGACGACGCGCCATAATTTGGCGGGTGGCTTCCAGTCCATCCAAACGCGGCATCCGAATATCCATCGACACCACATCTGGCTGTAAAGCTTCGACCATCCGCACCGCTTCTTCGCCGTCCCGTGCTTCGCCAACGACGGTCAGGCCGGGGGCAGCCGCAATCAACCCCGCCAGATAACTGCGGGTGGTGGCGCTGTCGTCAGCGAGTAGGACACGGATAGGAGGACGTTCAGACATTAACTATTATTCTCCGAATGGCACAATACATTATCGCCATCCATCATTGATACTATTTGAGTGGTTTCCTCAAATTTAATCGATATTTTTTGTGATATAAAATTTGAATTATCAGTGTAGATAGAGCACATCACTGAACATAAAATTCCCAATGGATCACATTGAAACAAAACATCCGATGTACCCGCAGAACCGCCACTAACCCACAATGCTACGCGATACAGGCGAATGCCTGAGCGCAATTCAGCTAGATGTTTAGTCGAGTTAGGAGTTAAGCGACCCAGTGAAAAGAAGATTAGACAACAACCTGTCATCAATGGCATTAGAAATAAACGAATACGATTCGGGGATTTATATTTCTTTATTCCAAATAGTAGCCAGAATATAAGTAGACAGAGCGAAATTACAGGAATTCCCTTGCAAACTGCATCCCCGATCATAGTAGGATTAGAGTCGACATAAAGCCAATATAAAGTGCCTCCTATCGGCGCAACGAACAGAACAAAATAAGTCAAAGCAATCAGTGCGATTGTATTAATAAGATAATTCGACCAATTGTCCTTCATTAAAGTCATGATGCTTCTGCTATCTTTTTGGCTCAAAATCACACCACACTCCGAATGACACGCAGCAACTCACCTTGCTCGAAGCGTGATTTCACCAGATAGGCATCCGCGCCAGCCTTCAAACCCGCTTCCTGCTGCTGAGGCTTACCCAACGAGGTGAGCAGCACCACCGGAATCCGCCGTGTTTGCTCATCACCTTTGATGCGTGCTGCGAGTTCCAAGCCGGTCATGCGAGGCATCTCAACATCGCTAATCACCACATCCGGCTGAAGTTCGCGCAGCCGTTCCCATGCTTCCATGCCATCAACTGCGACATGTACTTCGTAGCCCGCCGTTTCTAGAATATGCTTTTCCAATGTCCGCGTCGTTATTGAGTCGTCCGCGATTAACACACGCAGGCGTTTTTCTTCGACCGGTTCGGCAATTTTTTCGATGCGGCGAGGAATGCGCGGTTGTCCACTCGCCCCACGAATCAGGTCATTTGGATCAAGCACGATAATCACATCGCCTGTACCGAGCAGCGCCCCGCCGGAAATATAAGGCGCGTTAGTGATTTCCGGCCCAAGTGGTTTAAGTACCAACTCTTGTTCGCTGTACAAATCATCAACTTGGAAAGCGATATATTTTTCACCCGATGCCAAAACCATCAACGGGATTTCTTCGGCTTCCGGCCCTGCTGCGTTACCCAATACCCCAGCCAATGAAATCACTGGAATCGGACGCTCCTCGATAATCACCATGTCGCGGCCTTCAGCGGTAAACCACTGGTCGCGGCGCAGCTTGAGCATCCGCCACACGCTAACCGATGGAACCGCGAAATCTTGTCCGCCGACTTGCAGCAATATGCAGCTTAGGCGGGTAAGGGATACCGGCAAGCGCATCGTGAAAGTCGTGCCGCGCCCCAATGCACTTTGCACACTGACGCGACCGCGCAAACTTTCAACACGGATACGCACGATGTCCATGCCCATACCGCGCCCACTGATCGCCGTGAGTTCGGCTGCTGTACTGAGGCCGGGATGAAAAATGAGGTTATAAACTTCTTCCGGCGAAAGATCAGCCGCTGCTTGTGGGTTAACAATTCCGAGCTGTTCAGCTTTACGCAGGATGCCGGTTGTATCCAACCCACGTCCGTCATCACTGACGCGGATGATAATTTCCTTGCCGCGCTGCTCGACACTGATATGGACGCTGCCAATCGGCAGTTTTCCATTTTGCTCACGTTCAGCCGGATGTTCGATGCCATGATCGACCGAGTTACGCAGCAGGTGCATAATCGGTTCTTTGAGGGCATCCAGCGCGGTTTTATCCATCTCGACTGTCGCCCCTTCAACCGCCAGATGGACTTCCTTTGACGTATCCCGCGCTAGATCACGGATGAGGCGCTGGAAGCTGCTGACCACCGTGTCAAACGGAACCAGACGCATCCCGCTGATGTCGTCCTGTAACTGCTCGGTCAACATGGTTAAAGAGGCGTTGTATTGTGTCAGTTCGCGTGAGAGATGTGCCAGTTGGCGCTGGGTTTCTTGCAGATAACGCTGATTTTCTTCAAGAAAGTGGAAAAGGGTGATGACTTCTTCCCACATTTCGCCTTGTTCGTGCTGCATCCGCCGTGCCAACCGAATGTATGCTGTGCGCACGCTGCGCCATTCTCGCTGCCAGCGTTGGTTCAGCTTTTGCAAACGGTGGAATTCCCGCGCCCGTTCTTCGCTGTGCATCCGCGCGACTAACAGTTCGCTGACTTCGCCCATCAACCGGTCCATACGCGAAACCGGAACCCGTACACTTTCCTCAGTTGTGGGCAGCACCACCGTCATCATGTCATCGGATGGATGTCCGGCGTTCGACGTAGACGTGATCGTGCGTGAGGGCGGTTTAGGTGTAGGGGCGGGCGCTGGAACATCTGAATCGCGAACGATTGCCGTTTCTATGGCAGAGGTATTGGTCGATCTTTTTTGTTCAGTATGATTCTCGCTGGCCGCTTCCGATTCCGAAGCGATGGTTTGTTCCAGCCGTGCGATCGTGGCTGCCAGTGCATCACTACTGTTATCAATGCCATTGACCACGTTTTGAATGAGGTCAAGCGAGTCGTAAAGCAAATCACAAGTGGTGGGCGTAAGTTCCAATTGACTTTTAAGCGCCGCGCCGAAAATATCTTCCATGTAATGGGACAGTGTTTCTATCACGCCGATGCCTACCGCGCGTGCTGCGCCTTTCATGCTGTGGGCAAAACGGTTCATCTCGCGCACGGCTTCGGGGTTGGTCTGCGATGAAGCCTCGGTTTGCAGCAGCAAACTATTGAGCTTTTGCAGGTAATCACCCACCTCAACCCAGAATATATTCAGCAGTTCGTTATCTTGTGGGTCAGTCATTGGCTACAGCTTGCTCTTAATGTGCTTAGCGTCTCTGCGGTTCAACATCTTTTTACAGCTTTAATCCACTCAATACCATGTTGATGCGGTTGGAAGCATCACGTAAGTTTTGTACACTGGCTTTGACTTGCAACGTCGTATTGAGTGTCTCGGTGGTCGCTTTCTTGATCGTCCGCATGGCCTGCGTCAGTTGATCCATGCCGATGGTTTGCTGGCGGGTACTGGCTGCGATTTGCATAGCCGCCAAAGCTGCTTCCTCAATCGCATGGCTCAAGTCACGGATCGAATCACCGGCTTTGTTGACCAATGTTTGCCCTTGATCCACGCCTTTGCTGCCTTCTTCAGTCACCATTACGGCGGCGTTGGTCGCCCGTTGAATTTCGCCGAGGATTTCACGGACTTGTACCGTTGCCTCACGGTTTTGGTCAGCTAAGTTACGCACTTCTAAAGCGACGACTGCGAAGCCTTTGCCTTCCTCGCCTGCGCGTGCCGCTTCAACCGAGGCATTTAGCGCCAGCATACGCGATTGATCGGCAAGGCTGTTAACCGTCGCGATAATCTCACCGATTTGCTGTGTATTTTCGGACAGCACCAGAATATTATCGGCAATGTCTTCCACACGGTGACGGATGACTTCCATGCCCAGCACCGTTTGTGTGACCGACTCGGTTCCGGTTCGCGAAATATCAACCGAGACTTGTGCGGTTTCCGCCACACTTTGCGCCCGTTCAGCCGTTTCGGTGACGGTTGCCCGCACTTCGTTTACCGTTGCGGTTGTTTCGGTCACGACGGCATCCTGCTCATTTGCCATTGCAATCTGGCGCGTCATGGCTGTTAAGATTTCTTGGGTATCCGCTTCAACCCGTCCTACCGCATCATTGATCTCGGTGACAATCCCTTGCAAACGGTCAAGGACGCGGTTGACCGCTTCACCCAGCCGCTTGAGCATTCGTTCTTCATCACGGCTGCTTGAAAGGGCGCTCACGTCTAAGCGCTGCCGCCAATCGCCCAGCACCACCATATCCAGCGACTTCCCGAACGCTTCCAGCACCAGATCGGTTGCCGGTCGGGTTAAGTAATGGACGACACTTCCGACAATCCATCCAATGACAAACGACAGCAGCGCCCAAATAATGATGCGGCCCGTTTCAATCGTCCCGTTGGTAGTCAGGCCAAACAAGAGTACCGGTACAGCCGCCACCAACCCCATTGCGATGGACATAATATGGGTGGCAGAAACCACAATGCGGCTCATTGTTAGGGGACGTGCGGTGTTCATTGTTTCATTCATCATGACTCATTTACTCCCACCATTAAGCGCGGGTCTTCATATAAACGTTGTAAATTCAGGACAATCAAACGGTCGGTAGTCACGCCCTGTGAATAGGGCAGATGGTCGATTGGGCTAATCTCACTTTTGGTGATACTTTCCACGCCATTTACTTTGTGGGCGAGCAGCCCCAAGCGTAAGCCGTTGGCTTGGGTAATCATCACTTCCGTCGGCGGTGTATGGGTTTCCGGGCTGCCGACACTCAGCAAAAAGCGCAAATCCAACACCGTGACGATTTGTCCGCGCACATTAATCACGCCCCGATAGAAGCTTGGCACACCCGGTACAGGTGTAATCGTCTGTTCGGCACGAACCCCGCGCACCAGCATCACGTCAATGCCATAGCGTTCTGTTCCAAGGTTGAACGTCAACAGTGTTTCAACTTGTTCCGTCGAAACATCATCGCTTGTCGCATGGGACGCATATTGGCGGGCACGCTGGCGTAACCGTTCGCGTTCGATTTCAATCCGCCGGTCATCGTTATCCCAATCCAGTAATTTTGAAATATCGTCCTGTGGGGTATCACTCATCTTCCGCCATCCATAAGCTGATGCACATATGTAAGTATATACGCATCAGATTATAGGACTGCATTGAGTTTCGCTTGATACTGAAATAATTGAGGAACACTTCACAAAATTTTTGTACTTGTCACTTAATAGAGGGAAGTTGTGAGGCTGTCAATTGTTCGAAGTAGGGGAAAAGTCTATGACCTTCCCCTACTTGAGAGGCGTAACTTATTTTCCAATGGTTGGCGTGATTGTGGGTGAAAGCGACTTCATAAAAGTCCATGGGCCGCCCTCATGGCACGGGATTTGTACGTAATTCGAATCCAGTGGATAGACGTACCACGTATACGTTCCCTGCTGTGCCAGATTATTCACTAAGTCTACCTCTTGGTTCTGCCGTAAATCAACCACGCTCTCAAAGATTGAACCGTCGGGCCGTACCACACGGATCAGGTTATGAGCTGCGCGCGGCCCACGCCAGTTAAAGGTGATCGAACCTGTGCCTTGAATTGCCTGTGTACCATTCAAAGGTGTAAGCACTTCCCACGCATCACAGACGTATGGTTCGACTGGTTGGCTGGTTCCCGGAACGCGTAGCTCTTGCCCGATGACAATGGCATTCACATCGACAATACAATTCGCTTGAGCCAGTTCTTGCACGTTTGTCCCGTACTTATCCGCGATCTTAATCAGCGCATCATCCCGCTGTACGGTGTAACGCAGCTTCCAATCTTTACGCGGTGTACAGCCTTCAGTTGAAGTCGGCGTCGGTGTTTCAGCGCCGTGCAAACCGGGAATGGATACACTCAAGTCAATGGTGGATGTTGGTGTAATACTTGGTACTGCCGTCGGAGGCAGTGTTGCGGTGGGCGGCTCAAAAGTTGGCGGAGGCCGCAGCGTTGGCGACGGTGTCAGCGTTGCCAGCGGCGTATAGGGTGGAATCGTTTCGGTTGGAGCAGGCTTTGTGGCCGTTTCTACCGATGAGGTCAACGTGACCTGAAATGCAGGCGCTTGCTGTTGTAAATTGCAGGCGGTCATCGCCAGAACAAGTGCTAATAATAAAATGGGAAGTCTCTTTATTGTTGTAGTCATGTGTGCTTCAGCCCCCTTTAAGTTCGAGACGGTATCGGACGGGCAGCCAGCCGCCCATCGACCAGATCATAGGCTTGGTCAACGTATTCCACCACCAGCGGATCATGCGACACGATGAACAATGTGGTGCCTTGCTCATGGGCGATATTGCGGAACAGCGTCAAAATATGGCGTGCCGTGCGCGTATCGAGACCGCTGGTGGGTTCGTCCGCTAGAATAATCGCGGCGTGCAAAGCCAATGCCCGCGCAATCGAAACCCGCTGTCGTTGACCACCGCTCAGTTCATCCGGCACATGGCTTGCCCACGCGGTTAATCCCACTGCTTGTAAAGCCGCTTGCGCTCTTCGCCGCCGTTCAAAAATGCCCAGTCCCGGCAGTCGCAGCGCCAGATCAATATTCTCCATCGCCGTATAGGTCGGCAGCAGCGTATCGGTCTGAAAGATGAATCCGATTTGCGTCCGGCGCAGTTTCGCCCGTTTGCCATCGCCCATCTTCACGATGTCCTGCCCGTTCAGCAAAATCGTGCCTGCATTGGGGCGATCCAGCGCGCCGATCAAGTTCAGCAGCGTGGTCTTGCCGCTGCCTGACGGCCCGTAGAGCGCCACCAATGTGCCGGACTCCACGCATAAATCCAAACCTCTCAGGACACGTACCGGATTCGCCGCTGTGCCGAATGTTCGCTCGATGCCATGTGCTTCGATCAAATACTCGGTCATTGCTGCACCTTTTGGGCAGACTTACGCCGCAGCCAACCGAATCGTCGCCGTGGCGGAGGTGGCGCATCCATCAATGTATCGCCCATCGTCATGACCTCATCAGCTTCATTTTCGGGACGCAGCAGCACGCCTTCCGGTCGGATTTCCACCGATATGTGGGATGCATCGGAAAGCACCGAGCGCACCGTTTCCGGTAGTTTAATGCTGCCTGCATCATCCATACGCGGACCGTCGTCACCGCGTTTCGACATATCTTGACCTAACGCACCATCCCGTAACGTCAATACGCGGTCGGCATGTGCCGCCACTTCCAGATCGTGTGTCACCAACAAAATCGTTAAGCCATAGCGTTCGCGCAAGGTTTGCAGCAGTTCAACCACTTGTGCTGCGCTTTGACGGTCAAGTGCGCCGGTCGGTTCATCAGCCAGTAATAAAATCGGTTGGTTTGCCAGCGCCACCGCGATTGCCACGCGCTGCTGTTGACCGCCGGAAAGGGCTGCCGGACGTTGGTTGGCTTTGTCACTCAGTCCCACCGCGTCCAATAACTCGCGCGCTTGCTTGGCTCGCGCCCAAGGTGATACACCCGCCATCATCATCGGCAGTGTCACATTGCGAAGTGCCGAGCGGTTCGGCAGCAAATTTCGGCTGACGTTTTGCCACACAAAACCAACCTGCCGCAGCCGGTAATCCGCCAGTTTTCGCCCTTTCATGTTCAGCAGATTTTGACCATCGACCGTCAGTTGTCCGGCGGTTGGCGTATCCAATCCACCGAGCAAATTGAGCAGTGAACTTTTACCCGCGCCGCTTGGCCCGATGATTGAAACCATCTCGCCTTTTTCCATCTCGAAGTCGATGCCGCGCAGTGCCACCAATTCGTGATCATCCACTTTGTAGGCTTTAACGACCTGCTTGCAAACGATTAAAGGAGCCATCTCACTACTTCCAACTCGCCGACACATAATTTCCTCCCCTGTTACTACGGGGAGGATAAAGGAGGGGGTGAATTACTTACGGCCCGATAGCCACATCACCTTCATTGATGCCGCTCTTAATTTCCACGCGGTCGGTGGTTTGCAGACCGAGTACCACATCAAAACTGCGCGGCCCATCCGCTGTTTGGATCACCACGAAGGTTCGGTTTTGGAAAGTGCGGATGGCCGTCGGTGGCAGCCACAATACATCTTTACTCACTTGAAGCGGCATTTGCACCTCAATTAATTGGTCAGCTGCCACATTATCTAGCGAAGCGGCGACGCGTGTAGTCTGGTCAGCTTCTTTTGAAGTCGATGGAATACGCCGCACCACGCATTGAACCGCCGTTTCAGGATGATTCAGCACTTGGCATACGCCCACCGTTCCCACGCTCATCTTTTGTGCGTCGGTGATCGCAATCGAGGCCACTGCCTCTTTCGGATCAGGCCGCCCGATGGTGATGACGGTCGCAAAGGCCGCTGCTTGGTCGCCCGGTTTGACCGACACGCTCAAGATCGTTCCATCAATCGGCGCATACAAAGACGACTGTGCGATTTTGGCTTTCACTTGGTCAACGTTGAGCTGCGCCGAAAGCAAGCTCTGAGTGGCGGAGGCATCACCGCCGCCCGCTCGCGCTTTATCAAGGTTAAGCTGGGCGCTGATGACGCTGTTTTCGGCCTGCTGCACTTGGAAATTATGGTTATTAAAATTTTGTGCCGCGCTGTCGTAACTAATTTGTGCGCTGATAAGGCTGTTCTTGGCCGATTGTAACTGCTGGTAAGCACCGTCTACCGTCGATGCCGGTGATTCGGGATGGCTCAACGCGTCGTCATAGTTACGCTGAGCATTATCAACCCCTTGTTGGGCGCTAATAAGCTGCTGCTTGGCCGAAGCTACGCTTGTCCATGGGCTGTTGGCTTTGGTACTTTCGAGGTTCAGCTTAGCATTCGCCAGTGCCACTTCGGCATCCGCCACTGACTGCACATCGCCCGTTGCGCCGTTTTGTAAATTCTTTTGCGCTGTTTCTAGGGAAAGCTGCGCCGAAGCCAATTGATTTTCGAGGTCGGTAATCTGGTAATCGACCAGAAGCTGCCCCGCAGTTACAGCATCCCCTTGCTTGACATTCACCCGCCGCACTGTGCCCGCAATTTCAAAGGAAAGCGTCATTTGATCGCGTGGCTGCCAGCGTCCGGTGAAATCCAAAATATTCTGCACATCGCCGCGCTGCACCAGATAAGTGGGTTTGGCAACCGCTGGAGCAGTCGGGATTGGTGTAGCGGTTGGCGCCGCTTGCGCCAATGCCGCCGGAGCATTATTTGCGCCATTAGCCGCATTATTATTGGCTGTGTTTGGGCTGCACGCCGCGACAATTCCGATCAATGTGAGCAGCAGCGCCGCTTTAAACACCCTTACAAACATCAGGCATCTCCTAACTTAACGACAGTGGATAGACGTTCACGGCTCATGAGTACGGTGGTTACTAACGTAACAATCAGCAGCACAAGCGAGAACATCCCATAAACCAGTGCGATGTTGGCCCAATCAACTCTTACGAGATAGGGTGGCAGTCCGTTGCTAAAATCGAGTAACGGCAGGAAAAGCAGCGTGGTTGCTAGTCCGATAGATGTGCCGCTCAGGATACCGCTGGCGGCTGCGATGCCCTGCACAAAAATCAAATAAATCGCCACCGACAAACTGCCTAATCCCATCGCTCGCAGCGAACCGAGTTGTATGGCTTGGGCGCTGAACGAAGCCGCGCTTTGGACAATCGACCCAACTAACGTCAGCAAAATTGTTGCCACGAATCCCACTGAGAGGAAACCCAGCACACCGCGCCGAGAGGGTGAGGCTTGCGCTGCCAGTAAGCTGGATGTCGGGTCAAGCCAATTGAGGATGGGATAACCGAGTTTGGCAGTTTCCTGCTGTACTTTGCTCAAATCGGCGTTGGGTTTCAAACTAATCCAATAGTTGCTTGGTAGTTCTGTCCCAACGGTTTCAAAAATCGGATCAAGATTGCCGATCAAAAAGAAGCCGCTGGTCGGGTCGAGTGTCGGAAAGTAATTGACCAACCCCACAATCGGCACTTTCATTTCGTACCATGTGTTTAGCGCCGAGACTTGTACGGTAATGATCTGCCCGACTTTGAGGTTATTTTTATCTGCCGCTTGGCTGTTGATGATGACGCCGCTGCGGTCAGCCGCTAAGCGGTTGAACAATGTACCCCAATCTTCGGCTGCATAATCGGTGCGGAAGCGGGCAATCGCCGGTATGGTCGCGCGGTCAATGCCGAGTATCGTGCCTTCGATACGCTGGTTGGCAAACACTAGACGCGCCGGATAACGCCCGACGCGCGAAACCTCACTAACCCCATCCACACGAATGAGATCATCAGCGGGTAGGGTGTTGTATCCGGTTACGGTAACGCTGCCTTGTGCCGTGCTGCTGTCATCGGTTTGAGCATCGCTTGCCACCACCAGCACCGCGTCCGCGCCAATCTTATAATCTACGGTGTCTTGCAGGGTCTTATCAATCGTGCTTGCCATTGAAGCGGTGTAACCGGTCAGACTTAATGTGAAGCACATCATCAGCAGGGTATTTCGGTAGCGGCTGATCGAACGCGTCAATTCGCGCAGTGCCATCAGCAGGGCAATGTTGCGCGTATAGCTCATCAACCGCGAACCGATACCCACGAAAATAGGCCATAAGCGCAAGAAGAGCAGGGTAAGCCCCAATGAAAATAACGTCGGCCCGAGGAAATTCAACGGATTACTAAATGGGTCTTCAACCGCCGTTTGCAGGCCGCCTTGCAGCTTCAATGTCAGTAGGACATAACAGCCCGGAACCAGCAGCATCACATCCAGATACATCCGCTGCCACCAAGCGCCTTTAGCCCGTGCCGCGTTACGTTTGAAGCTGGTGATGGTTTCGCCTGTCGAACGCCACGCGATGAACAAACCGCTGCTGGCTGCAATCAAACCCGTCAGTGCGCCAACGATAATCGACTGCTGCGTCGGCGTGACGTACAGCGCCCCCGCGTAATTGTCAAAGCGCATAAACGAACTGGTTTGCCCGATGAGCTTCACCAAAAAGGGCGAGATGCCAATGGCGACTCCCAGTGCGATCAATGCCATCAGCAGCCATGTCATCAAATGAATACTGAGAATAGACTGCCGGCTCATGCCCCGGCTGCGTAAAGTGACATCTTCGTTCAACTGCCGGCTGACCAGTAAACCAGCGACCAGCGTCACAAAATAGAAAATGAGACCGCCCACAGGCAAAATCATGATAACCAACTGCTGGGTCAGTTTGTTGACTTGCTGGTTGAAGGCATTTAATCCATCAACCGGTGACAAATCCAATCGGATCGGTGGCAGCGCTGAAGTGACGGCTCGCTGACCGTCCACAATTCGTCCCAATAAGCTGTTTACATCCGAAGTCTTGACGCTGCTACCATCAAAGGACACAAACCACGCCGCTTCCTCAATCGGGTTTTTGACATTGGTTAGCGCTTTGAGGAAATCGTCCTGCTGCATAATCAGCATGGTGTCAAAGAATTTGGTGGGGAAAACCCAACCCGGATCATTAGCGTTGACAGGCCGCCACAGCGCCGTAATCTGTAAGTTGACGGGTTTGCCACCGGGCGGTGTAATCGTCAGCTTGTCGCCAAACTGAATGCCCATCTTGTACAGCATCGTTTCGGGTATGAGTACCGGAATAGGATCATTTTCACCAACGGGTTTGGGCGGCCATTCCCCTTGGAAAATATCCATCTGGTCTTCGGTTCCGCTGAGAGTCGCGATGCTCAGGTTGCCTAGGGCTTGGTTATTGGGCATCCGCCGGACAGCCCATGCGCCGCCGCGTGCGAAATTGACCTCTCGAGCGGATGGTAAGCCGATAATTCCAGTGAATGTATTTTGCACGGCGGCTGTCGCACTGTTGACATCATCAGTAGTGATGTTGCCGTTCCATGCACCGAGGTAACGGAAGCGGAACGCATATGGCGGGTTGGATAAACTCGACGTGAGTAAACCTGTATTCACGGCGTCTACATACAACCACAGGCTCAAGGCTAATGTTGTGGCTGTCGAAAGCCCGATAAGTGCCCAAAACACCAGCACATAATGCTTTCGTAAACGCTCGATTGTGAACAGTAGCAAATCAAAAAATCGAAACACAGGTCGGCAACCTCAGGTTCATCACGAACACGGATTAATCATGGTAAGGGCTAGACTTTCGCTTGTTTGCCCCTCACGCTTGCGCGACTCTACCTTACATTCCTCATAACGAACAAATCATTCGTACAAGGATAATATAAGCCTGTAGGATAATACGAAAGTCTTAAAATATTATGTGAAATAAACATACAGGAGGGACAACGGTGGTCGCTGCCCCTCAATATAAGTAATACGTTTTGTGACACAATTTTGTTACATCGACTATAGGGCAAATTATCAACCTGCCCTATAAATCGCATCTCTCAGAAGCCGCCTGACAATGGATCGGAAAGTCGGACGCGATATATCGCGTCCCTACATTATCTGATGTCGCATCTGGCACAATCTCATTTTCGTAGGGACGGCATATAAGGCTTGTCCGTAGTTGGTCAAGAGAGTAAAGTAGCGTGAGCTAAAGCAGGCCGTCCAAGCTGGCGATTGAGCCAGATGCCCCAGTTAAAGGCGGCAGTCGCTAGGGCAAAACGGGTCTGTTGTCCCCAACGAGAA
>WGMX01000059.1 GCA_016124855.1 Anaerolineaceae bacterium
AATCTTGAACATTTGCTTTTACTTGTTTGTTTTTGCTACTCATTCGGAATACCTTTCTTTCGTCACAAATGCGACGTATTATAACGAGAATTCTCTCTCTATACTGGCATTCCATTTACACAATCTATTTTACACTCTCGCGCCTCCAAGGGGTTTGAAACGGATGCCCACCGTGACGGATTGGCTCTCAACAGGAACGAGAATGGCACGGCGCATGGTTCCGACGACTTGGAGGGTATCACTGACCACAATATCGGTACAACCATCGGGCAGGACACGGTTGATGAGGGGCTTGGGCGAGGTGATGCTCCAGTAACAGGCGACGTAGGGCGCGAGCGCGGGATGAGGGTGATACTCGCGGTAGGGCATCATACCCAAGCCAACACAGGATTAACCACAGAGTCACAGAGAAATGCAGAGAATGCAAATTGTGCAAACCATCCGCTGAAATGACAGGCGGGAAACTGGGCTAATGCCGCTGAATCGACACAATTAGCAGGCGGAAAGTCCGGCTGATGCCGCTGAGTGCCGCGAAATGCTCCCGTGTGTCCGCCGCTTTGCAGTTGCTGCGCCGTTGCCGTGGAAGTGAGGGAGCAAGCCGCCGAAAATGCAAAACCAAGAATATTGAACCGCTGAGACGCAGAGAAAACTGACGTATGCGGTTTTTGGCAATCTTGACACATTTGATTGGCGATTATGGCGACATTGACCGTGTTTCGGCGGCTCGTTCGGGTAAATCTGCTGGAACACTGGAGGATATGTCGGACGCCAAGATTGACATAACCAACCTTTGACCACGATTCTACATGAAGGCTTCGCACAGCCACAACGAAAGAAGAGCGGTCAGAAAAAGTGTTTAACATAGTTTATGATTTTAGCACAAAAGTTCTTAATTTGTCAAGTGATGGCGACATTCGAAAGTGCGAAAACATGTTATATTAATAGGATGTATTTTGGGGAGGGTTTATGTTTGGGCAACGTCATCACTTCATTAGTTATTCTACTGTCGAAGCACTTGAATTTGCAGCCAAATTACACAACTTACTGGAAGGCGGGTATCCCAAAATTCCAGCGTGGTTGGACAAACACAATTTGAAACCGGGGATGGATTGGGACAATCAGATTCCCGAAGCAATCCGTGACTGCGACAGCGTTTTATTTGTGATGACACCCGATAGTGTGCTTAGTCCGAACTGCAAAGATGAATGGTCATTGGCGCTCAAGTATAAAAAACCTGTCGTGCCGCTGCTGCTCAAAAAATGTGATCCCCCATTTAGACTACAAAACCGCCAGTACATTGATTTTTCAAAAGATGTTGATGCTGGAATTGCCAAGCTGCGAGAGCATTTGCAATGGCTGGCTTCGCCTGAGGGTGAATTGCAGCGTTTGAAAGACCAATTGGCAGATGCCGAACGCGATTTACGACGAGCGATGGACGAGATTGAAACAGCCCGTATCCAAGATGAAATGACCGAACTTAAGAAGTCGATTGCGCGGCAAGAAGAAATTGTTCGTGACCCAGAAGGCGTAGCCGCACGAACGCAGCAAAGCATTAACACGCGTATGGAAGGCCAACGCCAACCGGAAAAACCAGTCAGTGGCATACATACCAGCAAATTCATCAACCCACCGCCGGGGATCGCGCCGGATTACTTCCAAGACCGGCACGTAGAAACCAAGCAAGTGGCGGATTTCCTGCGGCACGAGTCGCAGCGATTAATTACTGTAGTTGGACGCGGTGGTGTAGGCAAAACAGCGATGGTCTGCCGCTTGCTCAAAGGTTTAGAAAGCAGCAAGTTACCTGATGATCTGCCAATAATGTCGATTGACGGGATTGTATATCTGAGTGAGGCAGGAACACGCAAAGCGAATGTCGCTAATTTATTCAGCGATTTGGGTAAGCTGCTGCCTAAAGAAACGGCGATGGAATTAGAAAGCATCTATAAAAATCCGCAGGTGACGACCGAGAGCAAAGTGCAAAGACTGCTGGAAGCCTTTCCCATTGGGCGATATGTTCTGCTGCTGGATAACTTTGAAGATGTGCTAGACGAGAACCGCGAAATAAAGGACACCGAATTGAACGAGGCGCTGAAAACGTTCTTGAACGCGCCACAGCACAGTGTCAAGGTCATTATCACCACACGGGTCGCCCCGCGCGATCTGCTGCTGACACATCCCGAACGTCAGCGCTTACCGGCGCTGGAACTGGACAGCGGTTTGGGATCGCCATACGCCGAAAATGTGCTGCGAGAAATGGATACTGATGGCAAATTAGGGCTGAAAAACACTGATGAGGCAACGCTGAAAAATGCCTGCGAACAGGTGATGGGTTATCCACGCGCTTTGGAAGCATTGGTTGCAGCGTTGGCAGCTGACCGCGAGACATCACTCAACGACATCCTGATGCTGGCAGAAAAGGAACTCCCCGAAAATGTGACGCAAGTCTTGGTCGGTGAAGCCTTCAACCGCTTAGAGCCATCAGCGCAGAAAGTAATACAAGCGCTTGCCATTTATGGACGGCCTGTGCCGGAAGTGGCAGTGGATTATTTATTGCAACCTTATATAGCAAGTATCAACAGTGCGCCGGTCTTGGGACGGTTAGTGAACATGCATTTCGTGCGGCGGGAAACTGGACTTTTTTATCTGCATCCGGTGGATAAGCAATATGCGCTGTCACTGTTACCCAAAGGTGAAGAATCAGATCGGTTCGAGGCGGGAACATTGCCTTTCACACAAGTAGCGTTACATCATCGCGGCGCAGAGTATTTTGCCAGTACGCGCAAGCCACGCGAAGAATGGAAGAAACTCGAAGATTTGCGCCCGCAGTTGGACGAGTTTGATCTACGTTGTGAGGCTGAAGATTGGGATACAGCGGCGGATGTACTAACTGACATTGATTTCGAGTATCTACTGATGTGGGGACATTACAGGATAATGGTTGTCTCACATGAGCGATTGCAGGGAAAAATAACAAATTGGATGTTAGCAAAAATAAGTGTAGGCCACTTAGGTGCTGCTTATGGCAGTTTAGGTGATATTACAAGATCAATTATCAATTGCGAACAAGCGCTTCAATTAGCTCAAGAACATGATGATCAACAGGGTACAAGTACCTGGCTCTGTAATCTAGCAACAGCCTATTCTTATTTAGGGAAACTAGAAAAGTCTATCGAGTATTATGAGCGAGGATTGGCAATTGACCGTGAAATTGGCAATAAGGAAGGTGAAGGATATGATTTAGCGGCTCTTGGAGAAATCTACCACGCCATGGGACATACAGAGAATACTTCTCAATATTATGATCAAGCGTTAGCCATCTTCCAAGAGACGGACGATAGGAGTAATGAGTCTTATACACGTAAACAAATGGGAGATGCATTGAGTGATCAAGGAAAATGGGTAGAAGCCACCCAATCTTATGAGTGGGGTCTCAAGATCGCCGACGAAATTAGTTTCCAAACTGTTCAGAGTAATGCTCGATGTGGTTTGGCCTTTATCCATTTGAATTCTAATGATTATATTTCGGCACGAAAGGCAGTTGAGGCGGCCAGCCAGTATGATGTGCCAGAAAATAACCATAACGTTTTTGCATTACTGGGCGTAATCGCGTTACGACAAGAGGATATCGGCGCGGCGCAGTCTGCATTCCGTGAGGCGATAGCAAAAGCAGATGCAATTCTGGAAAAGACGGCGCAATACTATACAGCACTGGACGCAAAGGGAATCGCACTGTGCGGGTTGGCGCTGTGTACGGGAGATACTACGTATATCGAGCAGGCAAAGGAAGCGTTTCAGGCAGCACGAGAGATCACCAAGGCCAAGGGAATTATTGGGCGCGTGGTGCGGCTGTTTGATGGGCTGGCGGTGGCAGATAAAGATGGCATGTTGATAGATGTACGGGCGATGGCGGCAGGGGATGAGTAAGCCACAAATTACCCACCCTAAATCCCTCCCCATAAAACGGGGAGGGACTTCAAGACGATTATTGCGTCAGCGCAGAGACGATGCTGTCGATGTTATAGCGGATCATTTGAAGATAAGTTGGACATGGGCCATCGGCAGGGGTGAGGGCATCACTGCACAAGGGCGCACCGACCACGACTCCGGCTTCATTCGCCACTTGATTGACCAGATCGGCATTTTCGATGTTTTCAGGGAAGATGGCTTTCGCGCCGGTCGCCCGAATATCCTCCACCAATTTGGCGACGTTGGCGGCAGAAGGAGACGCGCCTTCGGTCGATGATGTGCCGAGGGCTGTGCCGACCAGTGTTAGACCGTAACGCGTGGCAAGATAGCCAAAAGCATCATGATTGGTCACCAATTTGCGCTGGTCGGCGGGCAGCTTTTGTACCTGCTGGATGGCATAGGTATCGGCATCCAAGAGTTGGGTGATATAGGCGTTGGCGTTTAACTGGTAGGTAGTGGCGTTCGCCGGATCAGCGGCTGATAACGCATCACGGATGAGTCCGGCGACGTGGACATAATTATAAGGATTTTGCCAGATGTGCGGGTCGGTTTCGCCCGCTTCATCACCGACCGTGATTGTGCCGGGGACTATCCCTTCGCTGACCACCACCCGCTGTCCCTGCCCGTTGGCAGCGGTATACAGATCATTCAACCACGTTTCAAAGTTCAGCCCATTTTCAAAAATCAAATTGGCTTGACTGAGCGCGACACTATCCTGTGGAACGGGCTCGTAACTGTGGGTATCGCCATCCGCGCCGACGAGGACGGTCAGATCAATGTTGTCTCCGGCGATGCTGTGGACAACATCACCGAGGATGCTAAAAGTCGCCACCACTTTGAGGCGTGTGGCTTGGGCGGCAATCGGGGTGATGCTCACAGTTAGGCCGACGAACAACGAAATGAGAGCTAAAAGGCGTGGTCGCATCAAATGATCTCCTTGATAATGTGCTTGGTTCAATTCATTTTCTTATTGATACCATGTATCAATAAGACTTGCAAGGGGGAGAAATATCCTCACCCCTAAATCCCCTCTCCAATTCTTAGAGAGGGGACTTTGATGGATTGTATGGTCGCAAAGCAGGTCGCCACAGGATGCGATATGATAGTGAGCAATTTAGGAACGCTTAGGGGTGTTACATGACTCGTGTTTTGATCACAGGCGGCGCGGGGCGGGTCGGACGTGCGACAACAGCCCGTTTCGTCGAACATGGCTGGATTGTGCGCGTGATTGGCATCGAACCGGATGTCAAACTGGAAGGCGCAGAATATGTGCAGTGCGACATCAATGATTATGATAAAGTGCGGGAACAGGTACGCGGCTGCCACGCGATTGTGCATCTGGCGGCAATTCCTGCGCCGAGCATCACCAACGCGCCGGATATGTTCCGCATCAATACCGCCGGTACATTCAACGTGTTCGAGGCGGCGGATGCCGAAGGCGTAGGGCGCATCGTGCAGGCCAGTTCGATTAACGCCATTGGCTGCGCGTGGAGCATCAGTGATATTGCGCCGCCTTACTTTCCGATTGATGAAGCGCATCCGTCCGTGACCAATGATGCCTACTCCTTCTCGAAAAAGGTAGTCGAGGACATCGGCGATTATTACTGGCGGCGTTCGGGCATTTCCAGCGTCGGGCTGCGGCTGCCAGCGGTTTATCCACCGGAGCATTTGAGCAGCAAAAAATTCTTACAAGAGCGCGAACAGATGCAGTATCTACTGGATACCTTTGCCCAAGTGCCAGCCGAAGAGCGGGCAAAGCGTCTGGCGGTTGCCGCTCAAAATACGGTTGATTTTCGCAGCCGCCGGCAGATGGAATATCCGGCGGCGACCAAAGGTTGGAGTCAACCGGAAGGCGATTGGTTGACGCAGGCTTATCACGGTGGGCGCTTCAACTTCTGGGCATACATTGATGATCGTGATGCTGCCCAAGCCGCCGAAAAAGCCCTGACCGCTGATTATGAGGGCAGTCATCCGCTGTTCGTCGTCAACAGCCAGAATTGGGTCGGCTATAACAGCGAAAAACTGCTGGAATTATTCTTCCCCGGCATTCCGGTCAAGCGAAAAATAGAAGGTTCTGACTCGATCATCAGCGTCGAGAAAGCAAAATCATTGATTGGTTATCAGTCGGAATTTCCGATACCAGAATAGGACGAAATAATGATTAAGATCGCAGAAGTGCTGCCTCCCAAACAAAGCGGCTTATGGACAATGGTCAAGCAGTGCGGGGTGAATGATGTGGTCGGCACGATGGATTTCAGCAAGGGATTAGACGTGCCAGCCGAAGAACTGCCGTGGAGTTATATGTCGCTGGTGCGGCTCAAAAATGCTTATAATGACGGCGGATTCGACTTCGATGTGCTGGAGAGTCGTCCACCGCTGAACAAAGCCAAGATGGGTTTGCCGGGACGTGATGAAGAAATCGAAACGGCTTGCGAACTGATCCGCAACATGGGCGCGTTGGGCATCGGCGTGTGGTGCTACGAGTGGATGCCCTTCTTTAACTGGATGCGAACCTCGACCACGACTCCCACACGCGGCGGAGCAATGGTCACCAGCTTCGACAACAGCCTGATGAAAGATGCGCCCTTGACCGAATATGGCATTGTGACCGAAGAACAGTTGTGGGAAAACCTCGAATACTTCCTCAAGATTGTGGTTCCGGTTGCCGAGAAGGCCAACGTCAAATTGGCGATGCACCCCGATGATCCGCCGTTGTCACCGATTCGCGGTTTGGGACGCATCATGCGCTCGGTCGAAAATTATCAACGGCTACTTGATCTCGTACCGAGTCCGGTGAATGGCATCACGCTGTGTCAGGGGAACTTCGCCCTGATGACCGACGATCTACCTTCGGTGATCCGGCACTTTGGCAAGCAAGAGAAAATTTTCTTCGTCCACCTGCGTGATGTGCGCGGCACACCGGAAAAGTTTGTCGAGACGTTTCATGATGATGGTCAGACCAATATGCTGGAATGCTTGAAAGCCTATCGCGACATTGGCTTCGAGGGCGTGGCGCGGCCTGACCATGTGCCAACGATGGAAGGCGACAGCAACGAGCACGCGGGTTATTCCTCCATCGGGCGCTTGTTCGCGATTGGTTATTTGAAGGGCTTGCGTCAAGCGGTTTACGCGGAGTAAGGGATTTAACCACAGAGATAACTCGAGGAGAAAAATGGAGTGAGTCAGGATCAAACAATTGCACGTTACACCTGTTATCGGGTGAATGAACCGATCACGATTGATGGAAATTTAGATAAACCTGTTTGGAGCAAAGCACCCAAATCAACGCGGTTTGTGGATATGGCAAGCGGAACGCCGGGTTTTTACGATACCAAAATGGCAGCCTTATGGGACGAGACCAACTTATATATTGCTTATTGGGTAGAAGAACCGTTTATTGAAGCCCATCATACCGAGCGCGATTCCGTTATCTTTCAAGAAAATGATGTCGAAGTGTTTATTGATGGTGGTGATGCCTATTACGAATTAGAGATCAACGCACGGGGGACACCTTACGAAGTGTTCTTCATCTGGCGCGACGCTTACAAAAAAGGCAGCCGTTTTGACCTTCCCGAATTTGATGTGCATGAACGCGATGCCTATACTTTCGGCGGGGATTACGACCGCAATCCAGCTTCGTTCTGGAAAGGTACGCACCCACGCGGCATCCGTTGGGCGTTCACTGATTGGGATTTCCCCGGTTTGCAAGTTGCCACCCAAATGGACGGCACACTCAACGACAACAGCGACATCGACCGAGGTTGGACAGCCGAAATTGCGCTGCCGTGGGCAGGGATGAGTCATCTGGCGAATGGTCGCAGCCTGCCGCCCAAAGATGGCGATGAGTGGCGCATCTTCTTCGGACGATTCCAAAAGTTGATGAACGCCGGAAAAGAAGTGCAGCCGCATCCAGCATGGGTTCTCAGTTCACACGGCATCTATGACACCCACCAACCGGACAAATTCCCGTATGTGATGTTTTCAGATGCTGGTGTTGATGGTCAATAAGGCTTCTGGGCAAGCATGCCGAGGATTGGCGTGAAATGCTTCAAGTTATGGGTATAGAGCGGGATTTGTAATCGCGCACTGATGGATGCGATCAGACAATCCATCATGCCGACGCCATGACTGAGTTCATAAATCATTTGCTGCTGCATCGCCCAATCTAAATCGGGCTTTGTAGGATAAACCATATCAAAGCGTTGAAGCAATCGTGCAGCCCGCATTCGTTCAATTTTGTTTTGTCCGCCACCAATTACTTCCATCCAAATAATCGGCGTGATACCGATTGTCGGTTGTGTTTGTCCTTGATACCATGCTATCGCTGGCGGGTGGCTGCGAAGCAAATCAATAACAACACTTGTCTCGATAATCGCTGTTACCATCCGCGCTGCTCACGTTGTTTACGGCGCTGTTCTTCAACCCAAGCAAGTGGATCAGTTATGCCTTTATCTTCCCAACCGCCGACTAAACCTTCGGCGACGACATCTGCGCCGCTGGCCGGCTTAAACGTCAACAACTCCTGAATTTCTTCGGGCGTGAATTGTTCATCGGCGTTTGGAATTTCAATGGTGACTTCAACATCACCAACGGGTACGGTCTTGGGAAGATCAACCACGAGTTGACCATCTGAAGTCACCTGACCTTTGAGACGCAATGTAAGCATGATGACTCCTCATTTGAGTCCAATTCACTATTTGCCCATTATAACACTAAAGCCTAGCATTACTTGCAGCACCTAAGGCAGAATTACATATGTGATGAAACGCTCTATCTCACTGCGATAGATGTTCAAAACGACTTAGCGCTCTCTGCTTACTTGGCGTTCTTGGCGATTAGTTTTTCTGTGTGGCGGTTTCTATCTCATGATCTCTCTGATTGCGACAGTTTTGAACGAAGGCCAGAGTATGCACCGGCTGATGCAGTCGGTGCTGGCACAAACGCGCCTGCCCGATGAAACCGTGATTGTCGACGGCGGCAGCACGGATGATACGGTAGCCATCCTCCAAAGCTACGCCGATCAACTGCCGCTGCGAATATTGGTTGAAACGGGAGCAAACATTAGCGCCGGACGTAACAAAGCCATCGCCGCCGCGCAGGGCGACATCATCGCTGTGACCGATGCGGGAGTCATCCTCGCGCCGGATTGGTTGGAAAAAATTACCCGTCCTCTTGTTGAAGAGGCAGCCTGTAGGATAGTCGGCGGCTTCTTCAATCCCGACATCACCAATAACTTCGAACTGGCGATGAGCGCGACGGTTTTACCGCTGCGTGACGAGATCAATCCGGCAACATTTTTGCCCAGCAGCCGCAGCATCGCCTTTCGCAAATCGATATGGGAAGCGGTCGGCGGTTATCCTGAATGGTTGGATTACTGCGAAGATTTGATTTTTGATTTAAGAGCAAAGATGATCGTCAGCCAGCAGCCAAGCGACAAAATCGCTTTTGAGCCGGACGCGATTGTCGCATTTCGTCCACGCGGCTCACTGCGGAGCTTCTACAAGCAGTACTACTTATACGCGCGCGGCGATGGCAAAGCCGATTTATGGCGCAAGCGGCACGCCGCCCGTTACTTAACCTATTTAGTCGCGCTGCCAATCGTGTTGCTGCTTGGCCATCTGGTTCATCCGCTGCTGTGGCTGCTGGTGCTGCCCGGAGCGTATGTCTACCTGCGCCAGCCTTACCGGCGATTAGGTAAGTTAGTAGCAAGCAGCAACTCACCAGTCACCAGTCACAAGCAATATTCAATCAGTGATTTGATCTACCTGAACATAATGGTTCTCGTCATCCGTATTGTCGGTGACATCGCCAAAATGGTGGGTTATCCCGCCGGATGGATTTGGCGGCTGCGAAAACATCCACCAGACTGGAAAGAGATTACAATCTCTGGATAAATAGAATTCTCGTCAACCATAAATCGTAATTCGACGTAAGATTGTATTAGCGGCAGCTTGCTATTAGAAAGTCGGATTTTTTGGTGGGCGATCAATTCAATATTCCCCCGTTTGCGCTTCGCTTGTGGCATCGTTTGACCGATCCTTCGCCGGAGTTAGTACAACCCGCAGATCGTCATAAAGCCCGTTTGATTGCCGGGTTATTTTTAATGTCGATTATCCTGCTCATTTTAACCCGCATTTTTCGGTCAGCCATTCACGCCCCGGAATCGACCTTCAACATTGATACCATCGGCTTTAATATCGTTGTGATGGGCTTATGCTATCTCCTCAGCCGCACCCGCTACTACCGGCTTGGCATCATCATCGGAATTGTGGCTGTTTTGGCGGTCATCTATATCCAATCCGTTTATCGTGCCTATGTAGAACCGGTACACTTGACCGATTCAACCGCATGGGCCATGGGAATGGTGTTGATCGGCGGGTTAGTCGTCTCATGGCAGCTTATGCTGACGCTGGCTTCAGCCTTCATCGTCGGGCTGGCCGTCCTGCCGATCATCATACCCAAATTGACCATTTATGAAGTCCGTTTTTCACTGGAATTTGCGGTGGGTATGACAGCTCTGATTACTATCACTGCAATTTTGCGCCAGCGCGATTTTGAACGTATTCAAGAACAGACAAAAGCTTTGACCATCAGCGAAGGGCGTTATCGTTCCCTGCTGGAAGCCGGTTTTGAAGCCCTCATCATTCATGATCACGGACTCATTCTGGATGTGAATGACGCTGTAACCGCCATAAGCGGCTATACACAGGATGAACTAATCGGCAGCAGAACCATTAATCTGGTTACGGACGACATGAAAGCGATGGTCGAAAGACTTTACAGGGAACATACCGAAGACAATTTACTTTATGAAACATCACTTCAACACAAAGACGGACGACGTGTCGAGGTTGAAGTGCGTTCCCGCATGATTCGCTATCACGGGCAGGCAGTGCGGGTGATCGCCATGCGGGACATCACCCAGAGTAAGCAGTCCAGCGAGCAAATCAAAAACCTTTTTAACAGCCTTGACCGCGTATTTTATTCGTTTGACGCGCGCGATAACCACATGATTCAAATATCGCCCGCCTGTGAAAAACTGTATGGCTATTCTGAGCAAGAATTTTATGGCGACATCACCATCTGGGACAAAATCATTCATCCTGAGGACAAGCCGCATTTTGAATCTGATTTCCTACAGATTACCCGTGACCAACATGAAATAAGCCCGTTCCGCATCATCCGTAAAAACGGTGAAATCCGGTGGGTCGAAATCATGATTACGCCCGTATATAACGCGGCCAATCAACTCACACGTTACGACGGACTAGCCACCGACGTCACCGAACGCCGCCAGATCGAAGCCGAGCAGCGCGAATTCCAAGCGGAGCGTGAACGCAGTCTGGTGCTGCGCCAGTTCATTACCGACGCCTCGCATGATTTGCGAACGCCGCTGGCAACACTTTACACCAGTTTATATTTGCTGCGGCGCGTCAGCCCCGACGAAGAAAATATTACCCGTTATCTAAATACGCTCGAAGACCAGACCAAACACCTCAGCCGTGTTCTGGACGATTTGTTTACGATGTCCCGCTTGGATTCGCCGGAAATGTATGTGGAAAAGCACCCACTGGACATCAATCAGGTGATGGATAATGTGCTGAATACGCAAAAACCGATTGCCGCCCAGAAGCAGCTTGACCTGCATTATTACCCGACAGAATCACCGCTGACAGTCATGGCGGATAAAGATTATCTGGTGGCGGCGCTTAATCATATCGTCAGAAACGCTGTTCAATACACACCGGCTGAAGGGACTATCACCGTACGAACCCGCGCTCAATCGCCAAAACATGTGCTGGTCGAAGTCACTGATACTGGCATCGGCATTCAACCGTCGGAAATGGAGTCCATCTATGACCGTTTCTACCGCTCCGACAGGGCGCGAAAAGCCGACAGCGGCGGCGTTGGCTTGGGCTTGTCGCTGGCACGTAAAATCGTCGAAATTCACGAAGGCACGATTGAGGCCGAAAGTATACCCGGCGAAGGCAGCATCTTCCGCATTACGCTGCCGCTTATGTTAAAATAGCCAAACCGTTTACTATACAGCCGACATAATCACAATGATTGCACGTTCTAAAATTGTTTTATATACCGCCCTCATCTTTTTACTGTTAACGTTTACCGCCGCCGCTCAAACCTCAACATCGACACCCATCGCGCCGGATTCGACCGCCGAAGCCACGCCGGAAGCCACACCTGATCCGTCACAGGTCGAGCTGCTCACCCCTGAAATCATCTCGACTTATCCGCATGACCCCAAAGCATGGACCGAAGGGCTGCTGCTGCAAGACGGCTACCTCTACGAAAGCGTGGGCGAAACCGGACATTCCTCCGTCCGCAAAGTTGAGCCGACTAGCGGCGAAGTGGTACAGCAGTTCGACATGGGCGCGGATGATTACGCTGAAGGTATTGCTATCGTCGGCGACCGTTTGCTGCAAATGACCTATAAGCAGGAAATTGTCTACCAGTACGACTGGAAAACATTAAAGCAGTTACCGGGAACGCTCAAATATCAGGGCGAAGGTTGGGGCTTAACCTACGACGCGGATGAAGATGTGTTGTGGATGAGCAACGGCGAACCGGCACTCTTCAAGCGCGATCCTAAAACCTTTGACATCATTTCTCGCATTCCGGTCACGCTTCAAGGCTTACCGATTGATACAGTAGTCGCGGGCGGGCGCTCATTGGGTGACTTGAATGAGTTAGAAGTCGTGGGCAGTGACATTTACGCCAACATTTGGCTGGCAACCTTTATCTTGCGTATCGATAAGGAAACCGGCATCGTGACCGGTATTATTGATGGCTCGAAGCTGCTGCCGCCCGACGCGCCTATTCAGGCCGATGCCCGCCAATATCTCAACGGCATCGCTTACAATGCTGAGAAAGATACCTTCCTCATTACCGGCAAGTATTGGCCTTACACTTTTGAAGTCAAATGGAAAAGTGAAGGCATCTTGCCAGCGATGAAATAGCAGTTGGTTGCTTGATACGCCGTTCGCGCATACACTGATGAAGTGTATAGCTCATCTTCAGGGGGTTCGTGTGGCTGCACCTGCTCATCAAGACATTAACCTCAAAGTGATCATTTTGGACACAGATTTTTACGCGTCCCATGCCATTAACAGTTTTCTGGCGTGGGATCGGCGTACCCGTGTCACGCATCTGGCGTCATCCGTAAAAGATATGTGGACGCATCTCAACAACACGCCGCTCGCCGAACAGCCAAATATTGTGCTGCTGGAGGCCGATCATATCGGCGGCTCGGATGTCCTGACGAAAACCATTCACGAGCTGCAAAAACGTGTCGCTCAGGTACGCATCCTTTGCTTGGGTCAAGAAATTGCTGTCAACCTCGTCGAAGCAGCGGCGGATGCTGGAGCAGCCGGTTACTTTCTTAAACAGGACATTGGCCTACAAATCGCGTGGGGCATTGTCTATTCGCTCAACCACGAGTTTTGTATTACTTCCGGCGTCGCTCATGCCTGTGCTGACCGTTTTAATCACCGCATTTTTCACGCGGCAGTGCTGCCGGGAATGCGCAAGTTCCCTGAACTAACGGGACGCATCGGGCAAGCGCTCAAATTGTGTGTGTTGGATGGTCTACCGGCACATCTGGCAGCCGATGAAATGGGCATCAGCCTGCATACCATTCGCGGCTACATCAAAGAGGGCTACCGCATTCTGGAAGCCCATGATGATCTGGAATATGCCACCGACATGACTCCGCAAGAACGCGCCTTCATGCGGCTGACGGCCTTTGATGAAGATGAGAATGATGACTCACCCGGCGGCAAACGCGATAACGACTAGGAATTTGCCTCATTTTTAATCCCAATGCCGAACACGTTGATAAGTTCTAAATTTAAGCATTCTCCGTAGGGGTGGACGGCTGTCCGCCCTAGATTTACCCCGCCACCAGCACCGCAATCAAAGCGATCAACGCCGGGCCACCCTGTACATATAAAATCGAACGCTTGGCAGTGATGCCGCCGTAGATTGCCGCCACAATCACGCACACCAGAAAGAAAATCTGTATCTGGTGGGCAAAAACCGCGTCCGGTTGCAGCACACCCCACGCCAGACCCGCCGCTAAAAAGCCGTTGTATAAGCCTTGATTAGCTGCCAGAGCTTTCGACTCGTTGGCAAACGATTCAGTCGTGCCAAACGTTTTCCGCACGCGCGGAGTCGTCCACAAAAACATTTCCATATACAGGATATAAAGATGTTCTAAAGCGACAATCGCCACCAGTATCTTGCTGATCGTATCCATGTGCTTCCCCCTTTATGCATGAATTATTATCATGGCGCTGATCATACCCAAAATTATCGCTCTCCACATTCAGATAAGGGAAATATCACATTTTACTTCTCTGTGTCTTTGAGCCTTAGTGTCTCTGTGTTAAAAATCTTATCCCACTTTGACCGGCAGGGATTCTAAGCCGCGCAGCACCCATGTTTCGCGGTAAGTCGGATTGTCATTCAGCAGCGTGATTTCGGACGCGCGATTCAGCAACGTTTGGATGGCAATCTGGCCTTCCATGCGGGCTAAGGGTGCGCCGAGGCAGTAATGAATGCCGTTGCTGAACGATAAATGCGGATTCGGATCACGCGTAATGTCCAGCTTGGACGGATTTTCGAAATGTGCCGGATCATGATTGGCCGCGCCCAACATGAACGACACCTGCATACCCCGTTTAAGCGTCTGCCCATGATATTCAGTTTCATGCAGCACAGCCCGCGAAGTCATCTGCACCGGACTGTCGTAGCGCAGCAGTTCCTCGACCGCCGACCGTCCCAGCGCTGGATTGGCCTTCAACTTGTCCAGTTGATCGGGGTTACGCAGCAGTGCCAGCATACCGTTGCCGATCAAGTTGGTGGTGGTTTCATGTCCGGCAACCAGCAGCAGGATACAGGTGGAGATCAATTCTTGCTCGGTCAGCTTATCGCCTTGATCTTCGGCTTCGACCAGCGCGCTCATCAAATCCGGCTGTGGATGTTTACGCCGCGCGTTAGCCAGATCACGCAAATAACCGGAGAAATCGACCGTTGCCGCCGCGCCCCGATTGTAAATGGCCTCTGAGTCAGTCAGTTCCAAGGTGTGAGCCAGATCACGCGACCACGCGCGGAACAAATGGCGGTCACTTTCCGGCACGCCCAGCATATCCGCGATGACCATCACCGGCAGCGGCACAGCCAAATCCGCCACAATATCCATCTCCCCTTTGGCGCAGGCCACATCCAGCAGATGATCGGTCACACTTTGAATACGCGAACGTAACTGTTCGATCATGCGCGGGGTGAAGGCTTTATGCACCAGCATCCGCAAACGGGTATGCGTCGGCGGATCACGAAACAACATCCAACCGCGCTGCATCTCTACCAGCGGCATCTGATGAGCAGGCGGTTCGTCCCAACCCAGTTCCTCGCGCGTCATCACACTCAGTAGCTCATGCCCCAGCCGGTTATCTTTCAGCAGCGCCACACAGGTATCGTACTCGGTAGCAAACCAGATATTCCACTGATCCCAGTGAAATAACGGCGCGCTGGCACGCAGCATGTCGTAAAAAGGATAGGGATTGGCTTTGAATTCGGGTGCAAGTGGATTGAATTCGAACATCATTAGTCCTTATATTCAACTTGAAAAATGAGTGTCATATTTCCCTGTACGTATGACCATCGTCAAGTGGTTCAAAATTGCCGCCAATTCTTTAGTTATATCTTGGCGAACTTTACATCAACTCTGAAAATAGCCCTTCGAAATGAGCTGTCTTATCGGCTGAATTATTTCTTCCATCGCTTGCGGGCTATCACTCTGTGTCTCTGAGTCATTGTGCCTTTGTGTTAAAAATGACTTGGTGGCTAAAATGCGTTGTACTGCTGAACTCAATGTTACAATATGCCCATGAAAATCTCACCGGTTTGGCGCGTAATTGTTGGATGTATGATGGCCTACTGGCTGGCGGGCTGCGTTTTGCAGCCTTCCAATGTGCCGACCGTTACGCCAACTTCCACACGGGTGCGCCTCATCACCGAAACACCGACGCCAACCCCCTTCCTTATGCCCACACCGCCGCCGACACCCACCGCAAGCTGTGCCGGAGCGCCGCGCGAACGCCTGATTATCGGCGAACGCGGACGAGTCTTACCGGATGACCCGCGCTCGGTCAATGTTCGCCGACTGCCCGGAACAGAAAACAGCTTGGTCATTACGATACCAATTAATGCTCTCTTTATGGTTTTGGATGGCCCGGTCTGCGCCGATGGATTCCAGTGGTATAAAGTTCATTACCGCGAAGCCACAGGTTGGCTTGCCGAAGGCGACCTCACCAGCTACTACGTCGAGCCTTATGGCACAGGGTGAAGTTATTCAATAACCAACTATTCGTATTAAAGTTTAAATTAAGTTTGTCGGCAAACCATTTTCTAACCATCCAACGACATTTCAGCCCAAATCATCACCTGTTAAGTTAGTGCCAACCCTTCGAAAGAGTTACAAAATGTTCTTCCAAAAGGTAACCCATTGCGTCCTCATATCTGCTAAACTGTGTTGTAGGGGCGGGATTCATCCCGACCGCGCATCTTAAAATCTTATGGCAAATCTGGCACAAAACCAACCTTTGCCATTGCCGAAATTGCTGCCAGTTTTGCCAGTGCGCTTCAGCGCCCTTTCTATACTCAGGCAGAGTCTTGAGCCTCTGACGACTGCCGCCATATAAATCCGGTTATGTCGGAGCGACGACAACAACGCCGATACAAAATGGACTGCCGCATTTGCAGAATTTGCAGCATATTTCGCATACTCGGCATTTCGCTCCCTCAATCTCGCCGTCAAAGCAGCCTTGTAACAACAGCATCAACTGCATCATTTGCATTTTCCGAATCAAAAAGCGGTGAGTTACATCCCACCGCCTTGATAATCATCAACTAATATTTGTCTTTACTGGAGACTGGCGACTGATAGCTGGTGACTTCTCTTGTAACTTGCGCCTACTTGTTCGCCGCCCGCACCATGCGCGAGACACCGATCACACCGAACAAGCCCAGCGCCAGCAGCGCGATCAAACCCACATTGCTGCCGCTGCCCACATCATCGAAGAAACCGGACTGCGGAAGCCGCGTCGGTACAACATTGACAATTTCTTGGGTCGGTACACCGGCCACTTCAGTCGCGCCACCACCACTTTGTCCCAACAAAATCGCCAGCGCCGTACCGGTCGCATCCACCGCACTCTGATTGGGCGCGGCAACCGTCGGGGTAATCTGAGCCGCCAGCGCCGTACCGGTCGCGTCGCTCGCCACCTGTGTCAGCAGCGCATTAGCCGCCAGTTGAGTCGCATCCAATGGCGGCTCAGTCGGCGTAGGTGTATACGTCGGCAGTTCGGTCGGGGTCGAAGTTGCGGTCGGTGTGGCCGTCGGCGCGTTAGCGGTTTGCGTCTGGGCGAAGGCAATCTCGACCGCCGCTGTATTGGTCATATTCAGCAAGACTTCAACCGCGTTGTTGGTCGCCACAATCGAAGTCGCCGTCAATTGACCCGAGGTTGGCCCTGTATCACGGGTGGCTAAGAACAACACTGCGCCCAACCCAATCAGGAACAAGATAATCATCAGCGCGGCAATATAGACGAACGTCCGGTTAGTCCGCGCCGGCGCAGTACCTTCCTCGTTCAGTTCGGGCATATCTTCCGACTCGAACCCGAAGCCGGTATCCGTGCCGCTGTCTAAATCAATATCGGGTGCATCATCGTCAAACTTAAAGTCGTCGCCGTTCGGCTGATCATCGAACTTGAAGTCGTCGTCGTCAAAATTAAAATCGTCGTCGTCACCTTGCAAGTCATTTCTGTTGAAGCCCATCTTGTTTTCCTCCGAAGCTGGCGCGGCGTATTGCTAGTATAACCCACTATTATTTATTATCTACCAAAGACTTCTAAATTGGCCAGTGGAACGATGATCTTTTCACCGGTCACACTTTCGACTTCAGCGCAAAGTACCTGTAACCCATTCTCTAACAGAATAGGCGTTTTTGGCAAGTTAACAACTGTACCGACATCCCCCAAGTGTGGAATGCGCGTCAAACGTACACTCGTTCCCACCGTCAGCGCTTGGTTGACGTTGGGACGCACCGCCCGGTTCTGCCCCCTGCCGGAAGGATTCACAATCACTTCTGGCCGGCGGGTTTGCCAGCGGTTTGGCTGGACAGCTTCTAAGGTAGCCTGCCGTCCATTGAAATTATTCAGCATATTGTACACCAGACCGCTCATTCGCAGCGAACCGAAGCCTTCCGTCAGCATGACAGCGCCTTTAACCGCCAGTACCGCATCAATCAGGTCGGCTTCAATGCTCGGCGCGATAATGCCACCGAGGTTCTGGTCTTCCAGTACGTCTAATCCGGTTTGGCGCAGCGGGCGGCGTGTCACCACAATCGCCCCCCGGAATTGAATATCAAGGTCTTCGCCGTACAAGCTTTCTAAACCTGCGCTGGGTTCGGTTTTCAAGGTGCCGATGACGCGGCGATTGTTCCCCCACGCACCCTGCACCACCGAACCGTAGGTTTCGATCACCACCCCTTGACCGGGCTGTACCTTGATCACCTGCCCATCCAAACCGGCTTCGAGTTCCACCGTTTCCGGTTCAATTTGTAGGATAATCAGCCCTTCATTCACATCCGCAACCACGCCGTCTACCGGTGACAGCACTTTACGGTTGCGCTTTTCTGCCAGTACGGTTTTGGGGTTCACCCCGTCCCCGATGCTCACCCGTAAATAGTCGCCTAGCTCAGAATCTTTTTTGAGGCGCAGCGCTTTGGCCGCTTCCACAATATGGTAACGGGAAGGTAAAATCCCCCGTGCGACAATATCGCGCAAATTGACGCTCGCCCCCTGCCGGATATCCACTGAACCTATGGCATCTTCGGGCAGAGTCTGTTCGCGCTGAATCGTCGTGAGTTCTAGCACATGGCGCTGATCAGGATAGTAGGGCATATTATCGTCGCCTCAGATCATCAAGTTCGTTCTGGATGGCTGCTTTCGAATCATCCACTTCATCGTCGGGCAAGTCCAAATCCGGTTCCGGCAGAGCAGCCTTTTTCCCTTTAGCTTTAGCGTCTGCCTCAGGTTTACGCCGGCTGCCACCCCCGAATAATCCACCGCGCTGCTTGGCTTTGCGGATCGTGTCTTCGGCTTCCATCTCCAACGCGGACGTTTCCTCTTTGGCTTCGGTCAGCCATTCGTCAGCAATCGCTATAGGCGGATTACCCGTCACTTCAGCAATCCACATCGGGAGCTGTGCGGCCAGTCCCTGTGCATCCAACGCTAAAGGCAGTGGTCGCCCGCGCCCGTCAAAAATCAACCCGACCGTTCCACCCTCAGCTGTGACTTTGACGCGTCCTTTACCACCGATGTTCAAACCACGTCCAACACTCACATCAACCGTTGCCGTCTTACCGATGTCCAGCGGATACACCCACAAATGTCCGCCGGAAACATGATGCTTAATCACCTGTCCATCCGATGTCTTGATGCGAACATGCATCACCGGACGGTTCAACGCGGGTACACCGGATACACTAAAAACTGTCCCCAACATTTCGAGGCTGCTGCTTTCCAAAACCTGTACTACGGCTTCAGGGTTGGCATAGGCCAGCGAACCGAGCGCCGCCACCACACCAAATTCATCCAATTGGACGCGCGCAACACCCGTCGCCTGCAAAGCGTCAGTCAATAAAAGTGCGCCGAAAGCCGCCGAACCGGTCTGCGTCAGACCCGCGCCCGCGCCGATAATGGTATTAAAGTGCGGTGTAAGCGCATTTTGGGTTGTACCAAGCTGCTTGCTCCATATCGGGCGTGACGCTTCGACCAGCGTATCGATTCCCGCCCTCAAGAAAGCATGTTCCAGAAATGTGCCTTTAATCGTTTCGGGGATACTTCCCGGCACAAGCGCCTTATTCAAGGCATAGTGCCGAATCTGGTTCGAGGTGGTAACGAAAGGCAGCCAACGCTTAATGTTCGCCTCTCCGACGACGTTCAACAGCGAGTCCGCGCTGTGTCCCAAACCGATGTCAGTGCGGATAGCGGTTGTCACCCGTTTATCAATATATGCCGAGAGGATACCCACCGCGCTGCCAATATCGACCGCGATTACATTTTCTCCGGTCGCTTGCCCCAGATAATCGACAATCAGGTTATAACTCTGGGCAGTCGGCAGCACACCGTTGCGGCTCATACGGGTCAGCGCGCCAAAACCGCCGCGTTTAGCCTGCTGATCGTTATAAACCAGCGCCAACTGTGCCTGCGCCCCTTCGAGTTCTTCCTCATCCAAAGTCGGGCGGACATTGGGTGCGATAAACATGGTCGCCAGCGTGCCAAACATATCGCGCATGGATTGTGATAAAGCCGAATTGCCTGCATACAAGATGGCCGGTTTGCGTCCACCTTTGATCAAACGCAGCGCCTGCTGAACGGCATGTGCCAAGCGCAAAACAGGTTCTTCCGCGCCGCCTTCCATACCACCGGTGATAAAAATCAAATCCGGTCGGCTGCCGACAATCGCGTTCACATTGTCTTCCAGTGAACGACCATCTTCCAAGCTCAAGGACTCGACAATTTCAACATAGGTTCCGGCTAAGGCGCGGCGGGCGCTGGCAATGCTCACATCCGGCACTAGCCCGACCAATACCGTACGCATAGTCCGTCCGGTGCTGGCGGTCGTCACAAAATAATCCACACCGGAACGGTCATTTTGTTCCGGCGAAATCACTTTCCCATCATTCGTCAGGAGTTTGCGTCCGGTAACAGATGTGATTTGCTCGACTGCACGGTTCAGCCCCAACCGTGCGTCATTTGCCGGAAAACCGGCGGTCGTGCGGGTTTCCCCACGCGCCACCAGACGGTACACTCCATCCACAAGATCAATAAGCAGTGCGCGGGTTTGCACATTGCCAAAATCGACTGCTAAGATTGAACCTGAACGTTGTTCAGACACGCTCATCAGCCTCCTGTAATCCGCGCCAGAATAAAGGCGATGCGCTCACTAAAAATGGTCAAACTGGTTAAGATCGCACCGGCATAGACTGCCCCCAACGTGACCACGATGAATCCTTGTCCGACCACACCAATCGCGCGTGAAAGCAAACGGCGTTCAATTTGACCGTTGGCTTTGCGCCGCGCCAGATATTGAAAATAGCCCAATGTGCTGGCGACACCGATAAAAATCAAGAAACCATTGAGTGGATCGAGTGCGACCGTGCTGCTAGTAGCACGCGCCAACGGAATCAACGTGCCGGAAATCGCACCGGCTAACGCGACGGCTGTACCCACCGCGATGATGAAGCCAATAGCGATATTTCCACCCCGTCCAAAACGCGGTGACGATTTGAACAACAGCAGCAGCCCTAAAATGAAGGGGACGAGTCCCAATGCCCGTGTACCCATATCGCTGCTGGCTAATAGCAGCGTACCCCGCACCCATGGCAGCAGCACACTCTCCACCGTAACCAGTGCGATATATCCCGCCGAAAGTCCCGTAAAGATGTAAATCGCCAACCGGTAGAGGAAGTTATCCCCCAACAGGTAGCTGAATACCATTAACGTGAAGACAAACCCGGCCCATAAGCCGATCTGTTCACCACTCACTTGCGCCCCCTTCGAAACAGTCCGCGCACGATATTGATGATCGTTCCCAAGCTGATGATGGCGATGACGGCAAGTAAGCCCAATGTCATGCCATACCAGCGCTGGTCACGATACGGTGTCGGGATGATCGCCCCCTGCGCGGGCAAGGGTGCAGCCGCCGGAGCAGCCAGCGCAGATGGAACACCCGGCGTTAAAGTTGGACTCGGTGAAGGCGAGGCTTGTAAGTTCACCTTTACTGACGATTGATAACTGGAGTCGGAAAGCAGCGACACATAAGCATTCTGATCAACGTCATAAGCAACCGGCGTAGGCGTGCCTGTTCCCGGTTCATTGATGCGAATGAACTGTGCCGATACCCAACCTTCACGTTCATCTTCCAACTTCACCTGTAACCATGTACCGTCTTCATTACGCCCGATAATCTGAACCGTTGAACGCGGTTGCAGCGCAGCGATGACTTTACCGGAACGCGACGGATTATCACGAACATTGACCGAGTCAGATACATTGACCACACCGGTAATCACCAAACCTTGCGAACCAATATCGTTACTGCCACCGGGGAGGGTCGTCGGTGTCCATGTGGGCGGCAAATCGGTCGCCTTGATGTTGGTCGGTGTAAAAGTCGCGGTTGCGGTTGCAGTAGCCGTCGGCGTAATCGTCGGTGTCTGGGTGATGGTCGGCGTACGCGTAATCGTTGGTGTACGCGTAATGGTGGGTGTCACGCTCGGCGTAAACGTCAGCGACGGCGTCAAGGTAATGGTTGCGGTCGGCGTGATCGGTGTCGCCGTTGGCGGCTTGGTTGGTACGACCGTCGGCACACTGGTTGATCCCGCGAACGGTGCAATCGGCGCTTGGGCTTCCAGAATGGCGCGGTAGGTATAGGCATCCTTATAACCCACCAACATGCCATTGACGTTGCCAATGGTATAAGGCTCGGACATGGGCGCGGCTGCGGCGCTCACCGCAATCAGCAGCGGATTGCTGCTCAACGGAGCAACTTGTTCCGCCCAACGCCGCACATCATCGCCCCGTTCCGCAATCACGGCGATCAGCGCGAAATCATTGTAAGAAGTCACGTTCAAACGTGTTGGTTTGTTGTTGTAATCCAGCGCCAGCGCACCGCCGATATTCTGGCTAAAATTACGCAGCCCCACCGTATCGCCCGCGATAAAAGGCGCAATTACATAATCGACATTGGGCGTGATGATGCGCCCGAAGCGGTTGAGTCCCGTACCGGGATTGACGACCACATTACCGGTGCTGTCCGTGCCGCCGTTCTTAATATCAAGACCGGAAACAACGCCGCGTTCCAAAACATTCTTGGCATGAAGCAAACCAATCGCGTTGGTGCTGACGATGACCGGACGTGCGCCGCGTGAGAAAATATGGCGCAGCAGTGTATCCAGCGTGGTATCCAGTTCGGAAGCATCCGTCAGGCCGTACTCAGCCGCAATCAATACCAGTTCGCCCGGTTGCAAATTCGCCACACGGCTAAATGCGATTTCCTGTGGGCTGCCTACCGTAAAACTCACCGGTGGTAGTTGACCAACCCGTAATCCGCGCACCACAAATGGCAGAATGACGGCTGCCGCCAAAACGATTGCGATTAACAACCGGTCAATCTTGGGACGCGCCCGCCGCGCCTTATAGGTTGAAGCGGCCACCGGTGCTGCCACTGGCCCGGCACCGGTCAGCTCACCCAGTTCTGGCGAATCTTCCAGCGTCACATCAATAGCCGTAAGCTGCGGCTCTTTGCTTTGGTCATCAGTCGCAATCAGCGATTGCAGCAAATCAACTTTTTCACGGTGGGCTGCACTCAGCACCAAATCTTCGGCTAAAGCTGGCTTACCGATTCGCAGCGGCGCGGGTGGGATAATCTCTGGCACGCCCACCAGCAGTGCTTTCACATTATCCGGTGCGTCGTCGGCCACAGGGTTGGGCAAATCCAAGCCAGCTTGATGCAGCGCCTGTAACTGATCGCTCAATTCACCTAATTCGCGTTCATTTTGTGCCTGTTTACGCACAATCGCCGCAGCCGACACGTCGTCCGAGCCGACGCTAACCCCAATATCCGAAAGCCAATCGGGCGCTTCGTGCGCAAGTTCGCCCGCTTCAGAGCGGCGTTCGTCGGACTGGCGCATACTGGCGATTTTGTCCAACTCGACATCAGACAGCAAACTGTCCATGTCAAAATCAGACTGGTTAACCAGATTACCGGTTTGGTCGGTGACACCTGTTTCAATATCTTTATAAGATGACAGAATGTCATCAATATTGCGGAGTTCACCGGTATTGAAAAATTCATTGGATGCGGCGGGTTCTGCCGGTACGTCACCCAAACCAGCGAACAAATCATCGTCATCGGGCATGTCAAAAGCCGAATCGGCTTGCGCCGGTTCCTCGACCGTCAAGTCGCCCTGTTCCTGCAATTCAGTCAACCAGTCGGGCGTACCATCAGCAGCGCCAAAGGGTTCGGGTTCATTTTCATCAAACCAATTACCACCCTCAGCCGGTAAATCACCCGTAACTGGAAATTCGCCGGTCGAAGTATTCGTAAATTCCGGCAGCGTATTCAGGAAATCATCTTGCTCGATTTTGGCTGAAGCCGCTTCACTTTCGCGCTCCAACCAATCCGTAATGCGGCCTTTGGCAGCCGGTTCATCTGATGACGGTGGTTCGGGGATCGGCGGCGCGGGTGGATATTCAGCCTCAGCCGCCTCGCGCAGCATTCCCGTATCAAACTCCCCAAACAAATCGTCGCTGTCCGGCAGTTCAGCCGGTGTATCTTCCATCAACCACGGCGGGATATCCACATCCGCTTGAGCGTCGTCTACGACTTCGCTGTCAAGTTCATCTGTAAATAAAGATGCCGCTGGCTCAGCCTCGGGCGAATCGAAAGCCCCCGTCATCCAATCAGGAACATCATTTTCGGCGCTCGGCTCCGGCGGAAGTTCAAATTCGTCCACTTCCTGTGGGGGCTGCTCGGCTGTCGGTTCAGCCGCGTATTCTTGCAACCAATCGAGCGCGCCGGTATCCGGTGGGGTATTAGCAGCTTGTAACGACTCTTCATCCGAGGCTCTTAAGCCGCCTAAATCCTTCATCCAGTCGGGCGTGTCATCATCCAGCGCGGCGGGTTCAGGTTCATCGGTATCATCAAAATCGTCATCCTGCTGCAACCACGCCATCGGATCAGCGTCCGACTCGTCATCAGGCGTGTCATCAACAGGTGGACTGCTTTGCTCCAAATCCATCCGTGCCAACCAATCCGGCACATCAGCTTCATTTGATTCAGGCGCCGATTCTTGCTGCCCCGAAGCCCTCATCCAATCCAGTTCGCCCGTAAAACCTAATCCCCCGGCTTTACCCGGTTGGCCTTGGGGTTGGTCATCATTTTTCTGCCAGTCCGGAATATCGGCGTTGGCCTCGTTAAGCTGGTCGTCAAACGCATCTTCGACATCTTGCCGCCAACTGAGTTCACCTGTGAAGCCTAAATTTTCAGCCGAATCTGAGTTAGGCGACGACTCATCTGGCATATTTTTCAGCCAGTCAAAATCGTCTTCCGGTTCCTCGTCCGGTGGCCGCCGCTTATCGAAATCGTCAGTCATGCCTCGTCCCCCGCTTGCCGGAGAAATTCAAAAGATTTAACCCACAAAGACACCAAGCGCGCAAAGGTTGAATTCGTTAAATTAATCACGGTACGACCGATCTTGACCGATGAGGATACGCGCGCCGGCGACCGTCACCGCCAGTGCAATGCCGAGCAGTATGCCACGCGCGCCGGCACTCACCGGCACGGCCATCAGCCAATCGCGAACAATCCCTACCAAACGCATACCCGGTGTCGAAAAAGGCAGCGCTCCGGTCAAAATTAAGAGCAGCACAAAGGTGAATAACAAACCACTGCCCGTGACACGGCGGCGCATCAGTCGATACGCACCATAAACCAGCGCGAACAGCACCAAACCCGCCAGCGCCGACTCAATAGACACTTGTACGCCTTCCAAGAGGATGGTTGTTGGGGAAGGTGAGCCTGTCAGCGTGCCGTTTCGCTCCAATAATCGAAGAACGATCACCGCAGCAGCGCTGACGACCAGCACCAAACTATTGATGCGCTGCGAAAACGGTTTACCCCGTCCAAACACACGCCCAAGATGCACCACCACCAGATTAAAAATACCAATGAGTACGGTCAAGGCGACTGTTATCACGGCCAGTTGAAGAAAAACATTCGCAATGGATGGTAGAGCAAATCCGTTGATAACATCAGAAAACTGTCCTAAACCAGTTCCAGTCACAAGCCCTAAGAAGGTAATGATACCGATGACAATTACAATAGCGCTGGCGAGTGCAGAACCTAGACGTGCCATAGGTTAGCCTCCCCTAAATAATTGTTGAAAGAAATTAATGGCTCGTTGAACCGATTCCCCAAAACTACCATTGGAGAAAGTGTTGCCTAGAGCGATGATAGTCGGCAGCAAAATACCGAAAATCAGCAGCCAGCGCAGCACATCTTGAGTAACAACACCAGCCACTTGCGATGAAGCCTCGCCCAAGTAAGCGCCAGCCGTAAAGACTTCTTCACCAATCAATGATTCGTCGGACATGACCCACGCGACCGCTTGACCTTCTAACTGGTCGCTGGTGGCGAGGATGCTCTGGTTACGGCGGGCAGCCGCATAACCGACTAATGCCAGTTCCGTACCGAAACTACCGCCCAAAATATTCGCCCCGACTTTGTCATCAACAACCGTTGCCGTAAGTGCAGCCGCAAAAGCCAGTGAATGTCCACCACCACCCGGATACCATCTGGCACTGGTGTAGGGCGCGCTGCTCACCCGCCCGCGTGAGGCATACGCGCGGCGCAGTGTATCTTGTGCTAGTGGCAGCGCACTGGTATCACCCACCGTGAAAATCGGCGCGGCTGTACCAATGACCGCGCGACGTGCGACCTGATAAAAAAGTTCAGCGTTGGCTAACGAGACTAATGTACTTTCGCCACCTAATCCGGCATTTCCCAACGAAACATGTACCGGACGGTTCGACTCTATCGCTTCCCCAATCATGCCGGGCAAACGCTGGAAAGCGGCGATTTCGCGCAGGGTATACAAGCTGCGCCGCCGCCGCACAAACTGCGTGACAATAATGGTGACGACCAGCGCCAAAAAGAAGATTACAATGGTCAGAAATTGGGTTGTGTTATCCACGTTCCCCACCTATGTTCCAACGGACTGCCATCATTATCGCCTTTTTCTACAATCACGCGAATAAACTTATCTTAACGTTCGTCCTGCTGATGCTCTAAAAACTGCCGTATATGTTCAACTTCGCCGGGTGTTTCCAGCGTCCGGGCAATGCTGCGTACCGTTTGCCGGTTAAACCAGACACCGAGCACAGGCTGTGCTACCCAAATCAACTGCGCTCCCAACACACCCAATGGTTCGAGTACATCCAGCGCAAGGCTAAGCGCATCACCCAGACCGCGTGCCTGCATTTGTGTCACCCATTCGGGCGGTGGAGGTTGTTGTTCGCTTACCATGTTGGTGAGTATAACACGATAGTGTGTTTGCAAGAAACCAGACTAAGAGGCTGTCCGGTTAGGATTTAAGCACCTTTGACGCGGCTGGCTAACATTTGTTCACGGGCAATCAGCGCGTATGCATCTGCCAATGTCGCCACCCAACAAGATTGAACGCCCGCACCGTGATAAACGCGGTTAAACGTTTTGATGAGCGCGGATACAAAACCACCACCTGCCACAAATACCACCACCCGTGTATTGGGGCGCGTCAAAGTAGACAATGTACCAAATTGAGCCATCGCACTGGGAGGCACACCGAGACTATGTTCCAAATTGACAATCGCGTACACATCGTGGCTGGTATCAGAATTCAGGGCGTGTCCCTCTTTTACGGCTTCGTAAAGCTCATTCCAACGCCAACGACCATCCATTTTATAGTGCAAAATACGATGTGCTTGATCGTCCCAAGCCACTTGTACGCTCATATCTCATTTTATCCTTATGGCGCGGCTCAACTTATGCCTGAGGTACAAATCAGGCTTCAGTTATGGAAGCAGAACGCCGTGCTGCGACGGTACTATAAGCTTTATCTAGGTCGGATACCCAAGCATATTTGGATGCATTGTTACCTGTAATTAGAACAAACAAATTAAACAGGGAGAGCAGCCATGTTCCGCCACCTGCGACAATCACCATTTCAGTTTGTGTGTTCATTAAACGGGCAATGCGGCTAAAGTGGGTAATTGCTCCGGGAGGCAGCCCCTGTCCGCTTTGATAATCCACAATGACACAAAAGTTATGCGAAACCGTATCGGTCATGGCGATACCTTTATCCGCAGCTTCAAACAATTCATCCCAAGTCCAGTTGCGCCCAAGGGAATAGAGTAGAATGCTGTGATCAGGATCGTCCCAATCCACACGCACCGTCATTTCATGCCAACCCCTATTAAGATTAATTTCACACTTTATTATGCAGCAAGATGATCTAATTAAAACTTGAGGTTACGCATATTTCATTTTTGAGAGACGGTCTACTACAATAAATAGGACTATTTGGCTATAGGGTTAAACGAGTTGTGCCTATGATTACAGTCTGCGAAGTCCCTGCTGGAACATACCCGATTGGGGATAATAGGAACGCTATCAGCCGCCCCGCCCATACCGTTACATTACCGGCTTTTGGCATCGCCCAAACCACTGTGACCAATGTGGAATTCTTGAACTTTATCAGCGCGGGTGGATATAAAGACCCTCGTTATTGGAGCGAAATGGGCTGGCACTGGCAGGAAGGTAAAGAAATCACCAAGCCATTCTTTTATGATGATCCCCTGTTTAACGCGCCCGACCAGCCGATTGTGGGTGTCAGTTGGTACGAGGCAGATGCTTATGCCCGTTGGCTGGCAGAAGTCGAAGGAATCTCATGGCGTTTGCCCGGCGAAGCCGAATGGGAGGCGGCTGCCCGTGGACCGGATGCTGAGGCACCGCGTCCACGCAATTACAATACAGCGGAGCGTCAAATCGGGCATCCGTGGGCGGTAACCGAAGCCGGCAATACCTCGTGGTGCGGCGCATTCGATATGTGCGGCAATGTCTGGGAATGGTGCAGCACCCGTTGGGGTAAAAATTGGCAGTCACAGGATTTTCAATATCCTTATCACGGCGGTGATGGTCGCGAAGATTTAAGCGGAAGTCACGCCCGCATTATTCGCGGCGGCTCGTGGTTCGACCCGCTGCCCGAGTCCGATCCAACCAACCGCGCCCGCTATCTACCCGGTTCGCGCGGCAGCAATATCGGCTTCCGCTTGGCACGAAGTTTGGGATAAATCCACAGTTTTAAATTGTATTTAGCCATTAATTGAGGATGTTGACCATCATGCAATACTTTAAGCCTGAAGCACCTTATTTCGTCGGTGATTGTATGCCTTTTTTTCATGACGGTACATTTCATCTGTATTATCTACAAGATGAAAATCATCACCAAGCAAAGGGCGGCCTCGGTGGACATCAATGGTCACATGCATCCAGCCGTGACCTCATTCACTGGCAACATCATCCGATGGCGATTCCCTGTACCGAAGTTTGGGAAGGCTCGATTTGTACGGGATCAACCTTTTATCACAATGGCACTTTCTACGGCTATTACGCTACCCGCACATTGGATAGAACCGAGAAACTCAGCCTAGCCATTAGTCAAGATGGCATTACCTTCGAAAAAACACTGCCGAATCCATTTGCCACGCCCACAGCCGGATATTCACCCAAACATTACCGTGATCCTTTTGTATTCCAAGATGAAACAAACGGTGAATTTCATATGTTGGTGACCGCCGAAGTAGAAGATTATCGCCTGTATAAGCGAGGTGGCTGCTTAGTGCGACTAACCTCACCCGACCTAAAAAATTGGACAGTCGCCGAACCTTTTATTATCCCCGGTGATTACGATGCCGTTCCCGAATGTCCTGACTATTTTCACTGGAACGATTGGTATTACCTCGTCTTCAGCCTTGCCGGAAAAGCGCACTACCGCATGTCAAAAAATCCGATGGGGCCCTGGCTTCGACCAGCCGTTGATGTCTTCGACGATTCAAATGTAGCAATGGTCATGAAAACCGCTGCCTTCACCGGTAATCGGCGCATCGGTGTGGCTTACTTAGCCTGTCATAAAGACAATAAAGATAATGGTCAGCGGTTATATGCGGGTCACACCCTGTTCCGCGAAATCATCCAGCATCAAGATGGCACCTTAGGCACAAAATTTCCTAAAGAAATGGTTCCTGCATCAGGCAGCAATTTAACCCTAGCGTACAAACCGCTCACACAAGGGGTATCAACCCACGCGAACACCATCACCCTTCACGCCGATGAAGGGCAAGAAGCAGCGATAGTCGAAAATGTTCCCCAAAATGTACGCATAACACTCAACGTCAAACCGAAAGCAAAATCGGCTGATTTTGGGCTCTGGCTGCGTGGATTGGGTAACTTCGAGACCGGCTACCAACTGCACTTTTTGCCCTACGAGAAGAAAGTCACCTTAAACGGACAGTCAATTAGCTGTGTCGAAGGTCTAGACCAACCTTTCTCGTTAGAGATCATCGTCAAAGATGACATCATTGATGTTTGCGCTGATAACCGCCGCTGCCTGATTGACCGCTGCTATGAATTACTAGGCGACCGCCTATTTTTCTTTTGTCAAAATGGCGATGTGACTTTCGACACCATTGAAATCGCACCGTTGAATTAGCAGGTAAGCGGCTCATGATGAGCCAACCATGCTATAATCCGTTTAAGTGAGTGGGAGGTGCATAAAGTGTTTACAGAACGTGAAATGACACCTGAAGAGTTCTTGATTTACGCCGATCAACACGACGATAAGCGCTTTGATTTTATTGATGGGGAGTTGGTCGAAGTGTCACCCAACGATGTTCACGGACGTATTCAGGCTGAACTTGCTACGGAATTTACGCTTTACCTCCGTCAAAATCCCATCGGCAAAGCCTACAGCGAAGTCTTACATGTCTTAAATGGCAAGAAGATGATGCCCGATATTTGTATTCATACCTCGGCAACCGTCAATTACTTCAAAACACCGCCGCTCGTAGCTGTCGAAATCCGTTCCGAATCACAATCCAAGAAGGCTCAACGGGACAAAGCACTCGCGTATATCGAGGCCGGTGTGAAAATGTCTATCTTAATTTTCCCCGGTGAATGGCTTGAAGTTCATCGTCCAAATCGCGAACCACTCAAATTGTCATATGGTGATACGCTAGACGGCGACGATGTCCTACCGGGGTTTAGTGTCAAGGTAGACGGACTTCTGTAAGAAAATTTCAATCTTCAGACAAGTAGAACATGTTAACTTTGACGTCCTCTCTCCTAAATCGGTGGAGCTTATTGGCTGTTCTTCAGCCGAACAGTCGAGAAACGCAAGCGCAATAACGAGGAAATCTTGCTTGAAGCTGAAGAGTGAGAAATGCCTACACTGATCTTGTCGCCACGTTACACACCTGACTCGAATGCACTTTGGAAAGCTGCTCTAGATGATGCCGATTGGACGGTGGAACGGCTGCAATCCCACCGTCCACCTGCTTATTTAAAAGGAAAAGATATTGCCATTTATGGCGAGGCTTTATTTGTCAACATCGTCGCAGACGAATTAGGATTAGCGCTACTAGAACCGCCCTTTGATTTCCTCGCTCACTTGCCAAGGATTTATCTGCTGCGTAATGTACGTTTCACAACACTGGATGATGCTCGAAACTTACGAGAGACAGCCTTCATCAAACCCGCTTACGACAAATCATTTGACTCCCGAGTTTATGCAACGGGACAGGATTTACCTACAACAGAAACGCTTCCGGGTGATTTGCCTGTGTTAGTTTCCGAACCCGTTTCATGGGAAATTGAGTTCAGAAGTTTTATAGTCGAACGCCAGCTTGCAACTCTTTCTATATATTTACGTTACGGTCAATTAGCCCGTAGCGAAGATGGTAGTTGGCCTGTTGAATCAGCTATTCAAGATGAGGCAAGTCAATTCATTTATACACTTCTCCAAGATGATTCAATTGACTTACCACCTGCTTTTGTTCTTGATATTGGGAAAATTAACGGGCGAGGATGGGCCGTCGTTGAGGCTAATCCGGCGTGGGCATCTGGGATATACGACTGTAACCCCGTTGATATTCTAACTGTTCTCAAACGAGCCTGTATTCAACAGGAAAATTTAATCCCAACTGATGCACGTTGGATATTCACCCGAACCGTCTAACCGAACCTCTCCAATTGCCAGCGTGTTATCACCAACAAGCCAATTAATTTTGTTGATGGCTGACGACTGGAGACTATTTATGCTTCCCAACACCTATCGCAAACTCATTGCGGATCATTTCAGTAATAATTTCCGTGAAGCCTCTAAAATCATTGAAGTGGAAATGAAACCGCCCACCGGATTCGAACTGACCATCCGTAATCGATATGCCGGAGTGAATGCCACTGATGTCAACATCAGCGCGGGCTTATACACACCCGGCGCAGTTCCACCGCTTGACCTCGGCGGAGAAATGATCGGTGAAGTGGTCGCGGTTGGCGACAAAGTGACTGATTACAAAGTGGGCGACATCGTAATCTCAACCGCAATCGGTGGTTATGCCGAATATATTACCGTCCGTTCCCGTTTCGTCATGCCTGCACCGGAAGCCTCACCGGAGGTCTTGGCGTTGGTGATGAGTGGTACAACAGCCGCCCTTGGCTTAAATACCGTCGGCGAGATGCGAAGTGGCGAAACCATTTTAGTGACAGCCGCAGCCGGTGGAACCGGACAATTCGCGGTGCAGTTGGCTAAATTGGCAGGTAACACCGTCATCGGAACCTGCGGCTCGGATGACAAAGCCGAACTACTCAACTCGCTTGGCTGCGACCGTGTGATTAACTATAAAAAGGAAGATGTGGGCGCGGTACTCAAAGCCGAATATCCGAATGGAGTTAATCTGGTTTACGAATCCGTTGGCGGCACGATGTTCGATACCTGTGTCGAAAATTTGGCGGTGTTCGGGCGGCTGGTCATTATCGGTTACATCACCGAATACATGTCCAGACCCGAATTAGTCACACACCCGCGCATATACCGTATTCTTCTCAGCAAATCCGCCTCTCTACGCTCGATGTTTCTGCTGCACTTCATCCGCCAAGTGCCACAAGAAATGGCGAAACTCGTTGATCTTTACAAGTCTGGTAAGCTGAAAGTCGAGGTTGATTCGAAGCCATTTTACGGTGTCGAACAGGTCGCAGATGCGGTTGAATATCTGCATAGCGGCAAGAGTGCGGGCAAAGTCGTGGTGAAGTTCTCGTAACCATCTCTAAGGAATGAAAATTACTACAGTACCCACCGAACTTGATGCCATCCGTATTCTGCATGATGCCTTAGGTAAACAAGTTCAATCAATCCACCGTTTTCCCACAGGTCTAGCTCATTATGTCTATGATGTGGAGACAGACGAAAACGAAAAGCTCGTCATCCGCTTAGCACGACCTAACCTCAAATATTTCTTCGAAGGCGCTTTGAACTGGTATGAACCGCTTCGGCGTAAAAATGTACCGCTGCCTGAACTTTATTTCTCATCACTTGACGATGCCCAATATGGCTTCCCTATGATGATTATGGAACGGCTGCCGGGAAAAGATTTGAATGAGGTCTATACACATCTCACGACTGATCAAAAGCACCGCATAGCCGATCAAATCATTGCGATTCAACAGTCAGTGGCGACACTCCCAATGGGTAAAGGTTATGGCTATGCCCGTTCGGCTGATGATCCATCCTTATATCCAACGTGGCTTAATGTCTTGGAGGCCAGTATCCAGCGAAGTCAGCATCGCTTTGAGACGACAGGATTCGCGGGTTACCAAGCTATCCAAAAGGTCAAGCAGGCCATTGATGCTCACGGAGATTATTTTAAAACGGTGCTTCCCATTTGTTTTCTGGATGATACCACCACCAAAAACGTGTTAGTCGATGATAACGGCCTTCTCAGTGGTATTGTTGATGTAGATGCGGTCGCATTTGGCGATCCACTTTTAACTATAAGCCTCACCCGTATGGCCTTACTATCCAGCGGCTACGACACTGACTACACCGATTATTGGGCGGCACAACTCTCACTCACGCCTCAACAACAGCAAGCCATTAATCTCTATACCGCCTTGTATTGCTTGGACTTCCTATCCGAATTGGGACAGTCGTTTAACAAAGAAACGCCTATTACGCTCGATCAAACCAAAGCCGCTCAATTGATGAGCATTCTGGAATCCCTGCTCGCATAAGATATTTTTATTCATCAGGTAAAATTTCGTGGTAAGCGATTAAGTCTATAGTGAAATTCGGTTGATATGGAAAAAGACAATCAATGGGTCGTCGGGATCATGCTCGGATTGTTCTTTATCGCAGGCGCAGTGAGCAGCGGCGATTGGTTCACCATTAGTTGGATGGTGCGCAGCTTCGGGCGGCGTGGTTCGCGCGTCATCTACGGTATATTGGGTGTCGTGCTGCTGGTGGTGAGTTTGTCCCTTCGGAAATAAAGCGATCCATTTACATCGCCACACCAAAATCTGCCAAAAATCTTACGCCTGTATGATGGTCAGGGGATAAAATAGTTGGAACAATAGGCATCCATTTTATTGTAAGGAGTTCATAACATGCCTGTTTTCAATACCCCTATCAACACCGATGATAACAATCTCGCCAAGGTGCTAGGGCAAAGTTTGCCCATCGCCTTATATCTCTATGACAACCGCTTAGGCGCAAACAAATCACTCGATGAAGCCATCACCAAAGCTGCCAAAGACTATGCGGGGCAACTGCTCGTCGTGCGTGTCGATGCCTCGGCTAATCCTCAAGCCCAACGTGACTATGGGAATCTATCGACTCCTGCTCTTGTTACTTTGAGCAAAGAGAATGGTTCGCGCACTGTCAAATCAAAAGTTTCAACTGTAAACGCATCCGATGTTCAAGCGCATATTGCCTACTTGCTCGGCAAAGGCCCTGCGCCTAAACAGCCCACATCGAGTGCTGACGCAAGCACCAATACATCCACTGCTTCATCCAACGGCAGCAGCACCAAACCACAAGTGGTGACGGATGCCACCTTTGACAGCGAAGTCCTCAAAAGCAAAGTGCCGGTGCTAGTCGATTTTTGGGCGCCGTGGTGCGGCCCATGCCAGACGATTGCGCCGACCGTCGAGCAAATGGCACAAAAATACGCCGGACGCGCCAAAGTCGTCAAAGTCAATGTGGACGATAATCCGCGCATCGCCCAACAGTTCCAAGTGATGTCGATCCCGACCTTGATGACCTTCAAAAACGGCAGCGCCCTTAAGCGTCAGGTCGGCGCAAACCCGACCATCATCCCAAGCATGATTGAGGAAGCATTACGGTAAAAGGATGTGATTGATGAACCTTCGGAAAGAACAGAATATGTCTGAACTTGATGAATTTCGTCGGCGAAATAGAGAAAATGCAATCACTGATCCCGAAGAAATTTTAAGGATAATAAGAAAAACGGCTGATCCTAACGCAGCACCCTATCGCCTAGAGTTATTTTACGATCCAAACACAAAAACGATTTTGTTGCAAGGCAATCAGGCCGGCCTAGAAAGTTTACGTGATGCAATTGCAGTCCTTACTGAGCCTGAAACTGCATCAGGGTCACATTGGCATTATGATTCTGGTTCAGGATTGACCAAAAATGATGTGGATCTGATTATTCAACGTGTTGGAGATAATGACACTGGCACACATACGATAGACAAATAGCGGCCTACACAATGGGGAAGTTGTGCGTTAACTAAGAGGCACAAATATAATACGATTGGCAAGTTCATCGTGTTGACTAGTGAGCAACACAACTAGAATTTCCTCAATCGCTCGCCCGATTGGCAAATCATTATCCAATTCAATGACACCCGGCATTGTCTGACCTGCTCGAACACGGTCATAAGCGTATTTAGTTACGGTTCGCACATCGTGTGTCAACAAAATCCGATTTTCCTGTGCAGCATAAGCCAGAACGACCGAATCAGAAGCTTGATAGACTTCCGTATCTTGAACCCGAACAATATCGAGCTTGGGTTCGACGCGGAGCAACCCACGAAGGACATCCCCATTAAAGTTCTCATCAGCTAACAAACGCATTACGAACCTGTCTTGCGACGTTGTGATTCTAATTGAGCCAGCAATCGCTGGCGCAGAGGATCGTTTGGATGATCGGCCTCATAAGCATTTCGGGCTTCGGCAGCCAATTGGCGTTGACGACTCACATATTCATCAACTTCTTGACGATTTTCAAGACAATAGCCAATAACCAAATAGACTTGGGATAAGTTCAAAACAGGATAGCGATGTGCAATTTCTTCTGCTGATGCACCCCGATTAAAATCGGCAACAACAGTCTGCAAAGTCACGCGGCTTTGCCCAACCCGAATAACACCATCATCGTCCGTTCGCAGTGGAACATCAATTGCTGGAATCATTTTCTAACCTTTCTCGCATGAGATCATTTTAGAGCATAATTCTCGAATTCAGGAAACTGTTTATCGGATTCACCGCTCTTCAGATATTTGAACCCACCCTCGAAGTACGCTACACTCCCTCAAATCCCTCCTTACATTTGGAGTAGCTTATGGCTGGTAAACTGGTTCTCAGCGAAGAAGAAGCGCTTGAACTACTCGCTTTAATGATTACCTCGGCGCGTATCCAAATTGATGAACCCGCACGTTACGGCCCGCTGCGATTGCTGACCGCAGCCGAACGACTGAGTAACTTCGCCAAAGAACGTGCTTCGACAGAAACCCAACCGATGCTGGCAGCGCTTATAGACAAAATCCCGGATATGGCAATGTATATGTCTGACGAAGAACGCTATGTGGGTGAGTTGGATAACTTGTGCCGGGTCGTCGCCCAACATTTGGTTGATCATTTCCCCCAAGAGGATGCCACCTCATGAACAATCCCGTTCTAGATGCCATCAAAACCCGCCGTGTCATCCGTGACATGACCGATCAACCGATTGAAACCGAAAAAGTGGAAGCGATTCTGGAAGCAGCGCGCTGGTCACCCACCGGAGGCAACCTCAAACTGAACCGCTTTGTGGTCGTGAATAAACCACACACCTTGCGCCTGCTGCAAATGGTCTCGCCGGGGATGTTCCAACGCTGTCCGGTCGTCATCGTCATCTGTGTGGATTGGGAAGTGGTTCGTTTGCGTGAACTGCCGACTCACAGCCGTCCGATTGCGATGGATGTTGGAGGTGCAGCCCAAACTATGATGCTCGCCGCTCATTCGATAGGATTGGCGACAGGGCCAGTGACCTCCTTCAGCCGATCAGCCGTGAGTGTTGTCCTTAACCTGCCCGATCATCTCTCGCCGGAAATGTTCGTTTGTGTCGGATACGCTGCACCCAAGCCTCAAGGCGGAATGCGCGCCTACGAAAAAGTCACATGGCGTGACCTTACCTATTGGGATCGCTTCGAGAAAAAATAAAAAGGACGACCCTATTGATCGTCCTTAGTTGATTGAACGTGCTTGTCTTAGCTCGAAGCCGCTTGCGTCGTCACCTTATACACCTTGACGTTGCCCTCATCAAAAACCTGCTGCAAGTAGCTGGCCTTTGACGGATCAAACTTGCCAAGTTGTGCTTCCTCAGGGCTGTAGATGAGGTAGGTCACTTTGTAGGTGTTGAGCAGCGCTTGACGGTCGGCATCCGGCGTGGCTTCATTATAGAAGGTCTGCACCATCGCGAACTTGTCCTTGAACTTGAGCGTTTGCGCCCAATGTCCAATAAATGTCCGTGCACCGGTAATCGCCGGTACGAACTGTCCCATACCGAGGTTGGCAAGCACCACATCATCGCTCTTGACCTGCGTTTCCAGATACTTCAGGGCGCTGTACTCACCATTGCTGATGAACAAACGGTTATCGGAAGCGCTGGGGCTAGTAGGGTCATCAGGGATTTCAGCTTGCTCCGAGGCACGTTTAATATCAAGGAAACGCTGACCAACCAGATACAGGTTGGTAGGAACCACCAGCACCAATAAGATCACGGTCGCAATCAAGGCCAAACGAGCAGGCGACGTATTCTTGAACATGCGTTGCAGCAGCGGCAGCACCCGGGTATACAAACCAATTGTCGCCAGCACACCGATCACCACTTGCCATCCGCTGAGTAAGTGTATTTGGAAGTTCAGTGGTAGATAAATCAAAATGAAGTGCGAGAGGAACCACGCCAGCAAAAACAGGTGTGTATCATCGCGGTCTTTCCACGGCATCCGAATTTTAATTGACCAGATGGCCAGCAGCCACGCGATACCCATCAAAATCGGCAGTAGATAAGGAGCCGGTGTCCATGCTCCGGCGTTATCAAACTGCGACAGCACACCCTTCCAAACCGCGTCGGCTGTGGTGATGTAGAAGGCTTGCAGCGCAGGCCACACCGCGACAATCACGATGATGATGCCCACCTTCAGAATATACAGCGGGAACTTGCGGTCACGTATCCATAAGAACAGGCCGTACATGGCGATTACACCGCAGATGGTGAAGAAATCGTAGGAGTGTTGCAGAGTCAAAATCAGGCAGATGATTGCGCCGTACCACGCGTAACGCAGTTTTTGCGTCCGCTGTGCCAGCAGCACCATTCCAAAAACCAGCGTGATCAAAGCGGTCGCGATGGTGAAATGGGGGAAGGACATCACCGTGAAGAAGCTGTTCGGCTCGGAGGTGTAAATCGTGAATGGGAAGGGGGCGTTATCGGCTTTAGTCAAAAACTTGACCACAATCATCACCCAACCCAAGCCGGAAGCCAGCATCGCGATCAGGAAGGCCGTCCAACGTTTGGCACGGTTCGTGAATATCAATCCACAAAACCAAAAAACCGAGAAGGCCGCGAATGCACCCGCCACCAAGCGTGTAATCTGGTAGAGATTGGCATATCCCAAATGCGTCACGCTGTCGATGCGCCCCAACACCCACCACAACAAATTAAAGAGTAGCGGTGTGCTGTATTCAGGTGTTAGTTGGTTAGGTACCAGAAACTTGGTCTGTGACTCACGCATCCACGAGAAATATTGGAAGTGATCAGGGATATTAAAGACGATACCCATGAAGTGCTTATCCGCACCCGCCAATCGTTGGGCATAAAAATAAGGAATGGCGGTGATCGCCAGCAAGACAACAATAAAGATGCTCAGATAGAGCCAATCGCGCCGGCTGGTGGTGGATCGCGTAACCTCGTTAGCCATATAAATGCTTTCCTCAGACTAATGTCAAATAATAAGCGATAATCCCTTGAAACAAGGTGTCATTGCCTGCCTATGCTGCTGTGGAGGCAGCGTTTCGCCTTACAATTTAGGCTTTCACCTTTTGGGTATCCGTCAACATCTGTTCAATCAAATCTATCAAGCGGCAGGTCAACGCGCCCCAATCGTAATCCCGCTCGACCAGCGCACGCCCCCCCGCCGCCAATTTGTCTCGCAGCGTGGCATCCTCAAATAACTGACTGACCGCATCAGCAAATGCCTGCGATGAGTCGGCGATTAAGATGTCTTGTCCATGGTGAACATCCAGTCCTTCGGCACCTTTGCTGGTGGAGATAACCGGTGTACCCAAGGCCATCGCTTCTAAAATTTTGAGGCGTGTACCGCCACCGATACGTATCGGCGCGACCACCGCCCACTGCTGGCGAACCGCATCCGCCACCGACGGCAAATAACCGCTGAATTTGACACCGGGGACAGCCGCTAAATCCGCCACATCCACTGAACCTGTTCCACCTGTAACCGTGAACATCGCTTGCGGATAGCGGGCATGAACCAACGGCCAAATCTCGCGGACGAAATAGGCCACCGCGTCATAATTCGCACTGTACGTCACCGCGCCGGTATAAATCAAACTATAGGGTGTGGACTGCACTGATGCATCCGGTTGGTTAACTTTAGTATCGACGCCATTAGGGACAACTTCGATGCGTGTATCGGGCGGCAAAAACTGGCTGATATAAGCTGCTTCAGCCTTTGAGACCACTGTTGCCGCTGCGCCACTGCGCACAAGATGATTAATCGACTGTTGAAACTTGGAAAGAGTCAGTTGAGCGCGTAAACGGCGTGGCATATCACTCGCTTGCTCTACTGTGTTGTGAAATTGGGTAATTTCCAATTCTTCCAATACTGCGGGGACATCAGGCAGCAGTTCAATGTAACGCATCGTCTGGAACTGAGAGGCGACAATTATATCAACCGGCTGCGTCTGGTTAATACGAGCGACACGTTCCGCCATATCCGTGCTGTAAACATCCACCAGCGAACGCGGCCAACGGGAGAAATAACCGAGTGTGGCCTTCAACGCACCGGGGTTATAAATTGGCTTGGGAACCGCCTCCACATGCTGGCAAAACGTCTTGAGATGCGCAATCTGTTCACCCGTCGCGTCACCATCTTCGGCAAACGAAAGCAGCGTGACCTGATACTGTTTGCTCAGATGTCGCAGGAGGTTATAGATGCGAATCTTGGCACCGTTATTAGCGGGGTAAGGCCACCACCACGAGAGGAAAAGCAAATGTTTCAAGGTAATGCCAGCCTATGCCGGTAATTTGCCGAAACGACCGCGCGAATAATCCCGAAAGGCCTGCACCATCGTTCCGCGCAGATGCCGGCGATCCTGCCACTTGGAACGCAGCGACCAACTCAAATAGGTGCGGAAATATTCAAACACCGTATACGCCCACGTTTGATAACCCGCGCCCGTCTTATTGAGGAACAGCAGACGGTTGCGTACCATATAATAGTAGGTACGTGGCGAGGAAGCGCGTTCTTCGATGGAGATTTTGTGCCAGATCATCGCCATCGGTACGACCGCGATTTTGAAACCGGCACGCGTAGCCCGCACACACCATTCGGTTTCTTCGTAATACATGAAGAACTTATCATCCAGCACACCGATTTTTTCCCACACGTTTCGCCGTGCCAGCAGCGCACAGCCTGTAACGAAATCGACGGTCATCGGACTCAGACCGAATTGCGATACATCTACTTGATTAAGGCCGATCATGCTGGTTGTGCCGTGCTTCCAATCAATAGCGCCGCCCGCCGTCCAAATGGTTTCCGGATTATCGTGGTAGTAAATCATGGGGCCGGTTACACCGATAGTCGGGTCTTGCTCCATTACTTCGACCATCACATTCAGAAAGTCCGGCGCGACGATGGTGTCATTGTTTAGTAATAAGATGTAGTCGGCACCGTTTTCGAGCGCATGTTTGATGGCGACGTTGTTGCCACCTGTGAAGCCAAGGTTCGCGCCGGTTTCCATCACGGTGACGTTAGGATAAAGGCGGCGAACAGCATCGGCTGTGCCATCCGACGAGGCGTTATCCACCATAATGGTCGTCACACGACTGTAGGTGAGATGCTCCAAAGAACGCAAACAGGCCATCGTATCTTCGCGACCGTTATAATTTAGAACGATGATGCTGACAGCGGGTTGCATAGAGACCTCTATTTTTTTTGATTCGTCCGTCTTTAGGGGCTGACAATATTTCAATAACTTGATCGTATGGTAGCCAGCGCGACCTTACAGGTGGCTAAAGACAAATTCCTAAAAGGTAAAAGCCTACTTATCCCAAGTTTTATCACAACTCTTAAAAGCGAATTCACGTTCTTAACACTTTATTTCGCAAATGGTTTGCGATAAACACGCGAGTCATCACAATATCCCAACCGAACAAACCGACCTATAACCCTTATTTATCCAATGAGAACATCTGTCCATATCGTACCTGTTCATAACCTGTCGAAAACATTACCCAAATTGTCCATAACCTGTTGAAAAACACGCCTTACCTGTTCAAAACATTTCCCAAGTATCGCAAGGTCAAAAATGATATATCGCAGAAGTTTTGAACAGTTTGAACAGGCTGTCGAAACTGTTCAAAAGTCGTGGAAGTTATTAACAGGGGGTGTCGAAAACTTTAAACCCACATTATCCCCATTTAACAATTGGTTGGGGATAAGTTTGTGTTATAGGTAGGTGATTCGGCAGCCGCTTGTGATATATAACCCACATGGTCGATTTGGGTTAAAAGTTTTGAACAGTTTCGACAGCCCTACTAAGACTACTATCTTTATATAAACAAATAAGGGAGAAAGATTCTTGTATCAAAAGGCAAAAAGCGTTGACGTGCTGATAACCCAAACTGATGCTACACTGTTGAAAGGTTTACTCACAGGACGACAACATGATGCAACCCGACTCAACGGATCGCACCTTATACCTCGAACGCAAAGTTAATATATTGAACCGTTTAGCGGACGTCAGTATATTGTTAAACGCAACCTATGAGATTGATCCGCTGCTGACTTATTTAATGGATGCCGCCGCTGCCATTACCGACTGTGAAGCCGCTTCCGTATTACTGTGGAACGAAAAAGAAAATAATCTCTATTTCACCGCGACCACCACCCAGCAAACAGGACTAGAACTGATCGGTAAAACGGTTCCATTGCAGGGTAGTCTAGCGGGAACTTGCCTTACCGAAGGTCGTGTCATCCAAGTGGATGATACCCAGCATGATCCCCGTCATTACTCTAAATTTGATCAAGAAAAGCAGTTCGAGACCCGTTCGATTTTAATCGCACCCATGCGCCAAGAAGACAAAATCATCGGTGTGTTGGAAGTGGTCAATAAGCGACAGCTTCCATGGACAGAAGATGACCACGATCACTTGATGGTACTGGTCTCGCAGGCAGCGGTAGCGATTGACCGCGTGCAAATGGTGACCGCTCTCCAAAAAGCCCATCAAGAGCTGAGTGAACTGGATAAATTAAAAAGTGATTTTATTGCCATCGCTTCGCACGAACTGCGAACACCGTTGGCGGTCATTTTAGGATATGCCAGTTTCCTTAAAGAAGAAGCGCAGGGCAAACTGAGCCAACATGCCGATAAAGTTATCGAGAGTGGTTTGCAGCTCCGGCATATTATTGAAGACCTGATGAACTTACGCTATTTACAGCAGAACCCCTCCGATTTACACCTTGAAGCGACACCATTAGCCACCGTCGTCGAGGATGCCGCGCAGGATGTGCGCAACTTGTTGGAAGCTAACGGTCATACTTTGACCGTCACTGTTCCTAACGGCTTAGTCGTGAATATCGACAGCATTCTGACGACAATGGGCTTGACGAACATTCTCAATAACGCCATACGCTTTACCCCACCCGGCGGACATATCAGTGTATCGGCTGAAATTCATGACGAGCGCGAGGCGTGGGTCAAAATCAGCGACGACGGTATTGGGCTTGCGGCGGATCAATTGGAGCGCATTTTCGAGAAGTTCTATCAGGTCGAAGATCATATGACGCGCAAGCACGGCGGCTTAGGCGTGGGTTTGAGCATCACCAAAGCGCTGGTCGAAGCCGAAGATGGACGCATCTGGGCCAGCAGCGGCGGCCTTGGCAAAGGCACAACCATCACCATTGTACTGCCGCTGGCGGTGTAAAGACGTAGATCGTCGGACAGCCTCACAGTTAAGACTGCCCGACGATGTATCCATCTAATAAGTGGTGTAGATGAAGGCTTCCAACTTCGGGAAGAGAATGTCCATCACATATTTGCCTTCACCCCACACACTTACGTCCTTGTGGAAATTGCGAAGTTCATCAACACTGTGATAGCCGAAAATCAACTGTGCAAGCAGCAGCGGCGGAATGCGGATTTCACCACCATCAATGAAGCCGACTGAACGTACCGTCCGCAGTTCGCCCCGGTCGAAGTGCAGTTCAAAAGCCTCGCGATACAGATTGATAATAACCTTGCGTGTGAGTCCGGCTAAGGGACTAGCAGCAATCCGCCGCTCCAAAACAGGCTTGAGCTTCAGCAGCAGCCGTGCCACATCCACCAGATGAATCTGCCATGCGTAACTGCCGTTATCCTGTGCGCCCCAATTACCTGCCGCACGGATCAAGTCATTGGTTGGTGGCAGGTTCATGCGGATATAAGGCTTGGTTCGTTGAACGGCTGCCCGTTTGAGCCAGTACAGGAGGGCTTGGGCGGCCTGTATATTGAGCCGCGAGGTTTCGCTGAGAATCAGTCCATCCCCGAAGCCTTGCAGCATAATCCGCCAGTAACCGATGGCTTGACCTTTGGCATCCAGCAGCAGCCATGTTTCGCCCTCCATGTCCGTGCCGAAATCATGTTGGAGCAAATAGCGCCAATGGTCAGCGCTGCGAACGGCACTGATGTTCAGGCCGCTGGTTGTTTCTTGATACAGCGACATTAGCAGCGGGATGTCGTCCGGCGTTGCGGCACGGTAATGGTAGCTGTTGTAAACTGCTTGCCACTGGTCAGAGATATTGTGCAACTGCATATTCCAGTGGCTTTCCAGCGGCACGGCATATTCATAACCGAACTGGCGGTAGAAATAGGGAATGCCTTGAATAATGCCGAGGTCGAAGCTTTCTTCGCGTAGGGTTTCTTGATGCCGGTTGGTCATGGCGCGGACAAGTCCCCGATTGCGGTAAGACTCGAGGGTGCTGACGATGCCCATTTCGCCGGCCTTGAGTATCACGTCCTCATAACGCCATTGCCACGGGATAAGACATAGTGACGATACTATGCTGCTGCTGGCCTCGTCCTCGACAAACAGCCAATGATGCGGGCGCGTCTGCGGATGATGCAGGATTAATCCGGATGTCATGCCGCTGACTCCTTCGCCAAAAATTTGACCGTTAAAGGCGGCTAAGCGTTCGACATCTTGCTGATTGTTGATGGATTTCATAACCAAACCGTTATCCAACGGACGGTTATAGGGTGTGGTTGATGTTAACAAAGGGACACTTCCTTAGACTCAGTCATAGTCACATAATTCTGAACGTGATTAGGTAATTCGATAAATCGTTATGAAATGGAATCGAAGTTGTACTGCATCGTCAGCATAGGCCGCGATGTTTTAGAGGGGCGTCAGGTTATCAATGAACCTGACTAAAGGACTTGCGCTGAGGAAATGTTTAGCATGGTGTCTACTATACTGGGGCGAGAGGTGTTCGTCAATGTAAAGGGTGTAGATCAAATCGGGAGAATGCCCCATGTCTGTTTGATCATGTGAGTTCGGATGAGGGAATGAGACTCGCACCATAAGTTTTTATATTTCACAGGTCGTCCACTGAAAATAATCCGACGATAGCGGCATTTTCGTCTTTGCCAGTAGTTTACCCCCGGCGGTATAAACGAGGAGCGTCGCTGCTCCATGAATGTTGACAACCAGCGCGACTTTTGAACTGTCCGCTGACCATAAGATGTGATCAAAATCGACACCCCATACCGCCTCTGGAATTTGCCACGCCTGCTGCCCATCACTGGACGCGACGACCAACCCTTTATAAAGCTCAGGATCGGTATTTGTGAAAACCGCATAACGATGGTCAGGTGACCAGAAAGGAACGAACTGGCCTCCGTCATAGAGTCCCGTAAGCGACGCGCCATCCACTTGAAATTGATATCGTCTCGTGCCTGTTAGATCATATATATCCCAACCCATTCGGGCAGCGATGCGCGACTGCATCCAAAAGAACATAAATGTTTCAGGGTCTGACGGATTTGATTGCATGGCAAAGTTGTTCATGCCACTGGCGAGCTGCCGCCGTTCTCCGCTCTTCAAGTCCAACAGATAAACGTCAATGGCTTCGTTTTCCCACAACACCGTTAGCGCTTTATCGCGACTAGGAAGAAGATAATATTGGGTTAGCCATCCCTTAGCTTGCGCGGTCATCAAAACACTTTGCTGATTGTTTCGTGTATCCAGCTTGAATAGCGCCGTTGTGCCATCAGCCTGCTTTTGGGTGAAAATTAGGTCGTGTTCATTCCCTATGGTTTCTACGTGCACACCTGTATCTGTCGCCAGTGATTGATAACGGTCGGCTGCCGCATCATAGGCTGTTAGCTCGTTTTTTGTCGTCATGAAAATGAAACGGTCAGTTGCCGGTATCCACATAGAGGCTAAACTCTGTTGATCCGTCCCGACGTTGTTGAGTGACGCGGCAGAGCCATCCACACCCACGACATCAATGAGGCCATCCACCCAACCCACCGCTGCCACGTAATGTAAATCGTCCGACCATAACAGCCTGCCGCTCCACCAATATTTTTTATCAGCCCGGACATAATTACGCAGATTGGCCGCACTGTCAGGATCAAGAATGATGACGTGGTTAGGGATTTGGGTTTCTGCCCATAGATAGGCCAATAAATGACCGCGTGGCGACCACTGAAAAGCATCCATCGTCTCAAGTTCTTTGTGCCCTGTAATCACCTGTATCTGCTTGTCCGCTGCACGGATTAGCCACGCGTCAAAATAACTGGCCACCAGCAAATATTGACTATCAGGTGACCAACTTACATAGTGGATGAGGTTGAAGTCCGTTAATGGAATGAGGATACTGTCGCTGCCGTCAGCATTGGCAAGCACCAGCGAGAAGCGATCCGGCGCAGTTGATTTGTCAACCGAGTAATAGGCAAATTGACTGCCATCTGGTGACCAGAACACCGAATTGTTGGAAATCGCCGCCGGAAGATTAATGATCTTGCCCGTGCCAAGCGTTTCGACTGATGCGCTTGCAGGTATGGAAAAAACACGTTTAAGATGAAAAGTCTGCCGTATCCGATATTGACCGTTATCCGAAGCCGTGAAGACAGCGTCAGGAACCGCGCGTTTCGGGAACGACACTGCTAACGAACGGTTAGCATCCAGCAGCGTCGGATAGACACTTTGCTGATAATTACCGCTGTTGGCGAACCGCAGACAGGCTGTTTCTCCAGTCACAGTGTTCAGCCGCCATATCATCACGCTGCCCATGACCAACACCAGCGTGAACCATAATGTAATAATCAGGCGGGTTAAGCGCCAGACGAGTCTCATTGAGCTGCTCATCTCAGTCATTTCATCACATCTGCTTGATATGAACAGCCTAATCTGTTGAGGTAAGTCGTGTCAATCGGCGTCGGGTTAGCGCCGGGTATTCGGGGTTTGCGATAGACTCCGTCGTCTGGATTTGGCAAGAATGCCGCTGTTACAAATGGTTTTTGGCCTTTTGTATTTGTGTTTGACTGGCGACTAACGACCTGTGAATCAAAAGGGCGAACAGGTTTATTTGTTCGCCCTGATGTTGAGGATGGGATTTACGAACCCGAACTGCCCGTTATTGCGCCGAACAACGATTTCATGTTGGGGTCTACCTTTCCGGCGCAGTCAATGTACTTGAGTTGGTTTCGCTGGTCTTCCGGCGAAAGCGCGTTTATACACTCCGTGAAGCCTTTTACATAACTTTCAGCCGTCGCCAAGTCACCAACCAGATCACCATCATGCAGCACGTAGTTGTCGAAGGCCTTGTCTATCCAACGCTGAATTAAGAATGTCGAAGGGGATGCAGATGACAGCAGCGAGGGAAATGAAATGGTGTTCGGGTCTTGCAACAGGATCACAAAGTTTTTGTAAAACACTGTTTCGTCCGGTTTTTGCATCGCGAGCACCGATGGGTCATCCAAAAGCGATAACCGTGCGGGCATTCCTGTAAACAATTCAGGATGCCGCGAAAGGGTACTCAACCAGCGGTAGCAGCCGTCAGGGTTTTGCGAAATGGCGCTGACGTAAGCCGTTCCAATCGAATAGGTGGCGCCATTGTACGTGCTGCCCGTTGGATAAGTTGTCAACTTATATGGATCAGCACCTGCGTTAACCGCTGCACCAAAAGCAAACCCGCTCAGTGATTCGGTGTAAATCGGCGCGCGGTCAGCTCCGGCGCTGATAAACGAGGCTAAACCATTACCCGCCAGTTCTCCATATTTGATATAGCCCTCTTTGGCGAGGTCAAGCACCTGTTGCAGCGCCGTAATGCTGTTGGCATCGGTGAAGTTGAAGGTCGGCGGGTTAGTGCGGTAATCAATCGGCAAACCACCGTAAGCCGCTGTCAGCAGCAGCAGGTAAGTGCCGCCCACACCCTGCGCCTGAAACGGTGATTTATCAGGATTGGCTGCCTTGAGGGTCTTCAGGGCATCCGCAAACTCGTTAATCGTCCAGCCGTTCTCGGGCAGCGGAACACCTGCCTTCTGGAAGGCTTCCGCGTCGTACTTCATCCCGTCCGGTTGAATCACAATTGGCATGGCCCATGTTTTATTATCGCGCTGCACCTGTGGGAGAACACCATTGATGATGTCACCGCGGTCAAATGATGCGTCTGCGTCCATGAACGGGTCGAGGTTCAAAATCGTCGTCGGATCAATTTGTGGTACATAGTTCAACGGCAGATAGAAACAATCGAATTTCTTAGCCGACTGTTCTGGTTGGTTGATGCCGGTATCTAGTTTAATTTCACCGATTTGTGGATCACTATCGACGAAGTCTTTAATGACCTGATCCCACAGATCACGGTTCGGCATCGGACTGACCATCGAAAGCATCCCGAACTTCAGGCTGACTTCACCCTGACCCAAGACCGTTTGTGGGATGGGTGTTGCCACACTAACAATGAGGTTCGTATGCTTGTCTGCCGCTGCTTTTTGATTAGTTACCGCCAGCACTTCAGCATTTTGTAAAGCGGTGCGGGCATCCAGATTATCACTAACCATCTTGGCTAAGGCTTGCGTGATATAAGCACTGTAGCGATCTTCGGAAGCTGGCAGACCATTTTGTAAGGCTTCTGCAATCATTGCCTGAGCTTCAGGCGAGGTTGGGCGAATCGCTGCAATCGCCGCGCCTGTGTCATCAGACGGTGGTGGCGGTTGAACACCGACCATACTTTGTCGGGCGGGCGACGCACTGAGGAAATTATTAGCAACAGCCGGAGCAAGACTTAAGAATTTCAGCAGTTTATAGGCTTGTTCAGGATAGAGTGTGCCGGAGCTAATCACGAAACCTTGCGCGTTGATGCCTGCCTTGCCACCGGGCAGTAGGGATGCTCCCGGCGGGTTGGCCTCGCCCGTTAGCAAACCCGAAAGGCCGAAACTGCCGGTGATGCGCATCGGTACGTCTGCCACCTGTCCGCTAAAAGTGGGCGACACAACACCGTCCTGTTCCAGCTTGGCGAGTGTTGTCAGGATTGGCTCTAAATCCGGATTGCTGAACAATGGTGCGTTGGGAGTAACGCTGCTGTCATACAAACTTGCGCCCAACAAGCTGCGTACCAGCAAACCAGTGTAATCACCAAACATGACCAGAGCTGGTTTCGTCACTTTGCCGTTCGGGTCTTTTTCGACCAATGCCCGTGCGGCTCGATCCAGATCATCAACTGTCCATGCGCCGCTTGGATAGGCGATTCCCGCTTTATCAAAGGCTTCTTTGTTATAGGCCAATGACACCACATCGGTAGACACTGGAATCATCCACACTTTGCCATCCCACTGCACCGACTGCCAGACATCAGGGAAGAAGTCGTCGGGATTCAGGTCGGTATCGGCAGCCGTCAGGGGTGAAAGATCAAGGAAATACCCCGCCTCGGCGGCTTCTGGTGACAAATTGCTGCTGCCCATAAAGTTCACATCCGCTGCGCTCATGTATTTTTCTACGGCTTCGAAATGTTTTGCCACATCCGCCGTCGCTGGTGGGAAATCAGGGAAGCCCGTCGGCACTGTCTGCACCTTGATGCCGGGATTTTGTTCCTCGAATTGGGCGATCAATTCCGGTGTGATGATGGTTTCGACGAACTGCGGCAGTCCTAATGTAATGGTTACGGAATCCTGTGCGCGTAAAGCTGCCATCGGTGCGGTTAACAGTGCCAGCAGCACCATCAAAATGACTACACGCGCCCATCGAGCGCGCAGCATTGCAAATAATCGTTGTGAACGCATAGTACTTTCCTTAATCAATTTTGAATTCAAAATCGGCGCGAGACTGATCTATTACTCTGTACGCAAACAGGCATGTATTGGTCGCGCGTCTGGTGCAATCTATTCAAGATTTATAGCGAGGTTGTTACACGAAAAGAGGATTGTTTATGGTCGCTCAAGGTTATCAATATGGCCAGTTGCGATAACGGAGGTTGTCTTTAAGCGTAGCTAATAGTGTGGGTAAGTTGGTCAAATGGGCGGCGTGGATTTCCAGCACCTTGCGACCCTGTTGATCCCAAATGGTGAGGAGTCGACGCTGCGGGCGATTATCCAAATACCAGTTGTCGAGTTCTTCAAATGAACGGTAGCGCCATCTATGCAGGCGGATGTGCAAACCTTCTGGCAGCACATCGACCCCTTCGCGCCAGATGTAAAGCGCGGGCAGTGCCATGCCGATTAAGGGCAGCAGCAAGCGCGGGTCAGCCAAATGCAAGCTGATGCCCCGCGCCACGATGAGACTGAGGAACAGAATTAACGCTGGCGTGACCCATAAAGCCGCCAGCGCGCAGCGATAACCTTTGGGCAAACGGTGACGGCTGAGGACAGGTTGTGGAGACATGGGTCATACTCCAAAACGGTCTCTTTGATGATTTTTCATGGTGGAATGGGCGACTTCCAAAAAGCCACCGACGTTATCCACCGTATGCATATTATAAGCCTTTACCTTCTGAAAGTTACCTGATTTAGCCCGTTGAAATACCACCAATTGTTGGCCCTGTAAGCGGACATCCACATCCGACCACGCGATTTCTTTTTTATCAACTTCGACGCCACCCGGCCACACCGTCAAAGCTGGATGCAGTACAACGGGACGTTCTTCGCGGATAGCGCGGGCGATAAACACGCCAGTCACCCGCGCAGCATATTGCCGGATGTACTTTGCCCATTCCGAGAGATCACCATAGCGGTTGTCGATTTTGAGGACACGACCATCTTGCATCGTCAGGCGCAGCACACGCGTGCCTTCGCGGTACGTATGCAAGCCGCCCCAACCATATTTGACAGTATCCTTGCCGACTGTGCGCACCAGCCCTTGATTATAGAGTTTGAGCGTTTCGTTCTTACCACGCGTCCAATAGATAAAGTTAATGAGCGCGCGAATGAAAAATAAGATGCCGAGCAGCGATACGACGAGTATCAGCGGCAGCCACAAGCCGTCCGGCAGCGTGCCGAGGTTACTGGATTCGTTAATTGTCCAAACACCCATCAATGCGGTAATAAGACCCAGTATCGACAGCCATGCACGGCGAAAAAACGGCTTCCGATTGAGCGTGGTTTCCATGATGAGTTTAGGGGGTTGTGGGAGTGGTTTTGCTGGCATAATTGCTTTACCCTGCTGCCTCCGTTGTCGCCACTAGGATTACGCTGCTGCCATTTTGATCGCGAGCAATAAGGTGGATGCCGTCGGCTGTAAAAGCTAGACGGATAATGGGCGTACTCATCACGTTCAAGGTGGCGAGTGCTGTACCGTCAGAGGCATTCCACAACCGCACCGTTTTATCTGCCCCTCCGCTGGCAATCAATGTGCCATCCGGACTAAATGTGACCGATGTTACCGGGCCAGTGTGTCCGGTCATGCGCCGGATTTCGCGGCTGGTGGTGGATTGCGAGGTCAAATCAAACAGCCGTAGGTCACCGTTTTCGAAACCTGCTGCTAGAACTGTCGAAGCAGCGTTAAAACTCAAGCTGCTGATTTTAACGTCATTTTCGGGAAAGGATGTAATCTGCGTTTGTGAGCGAATATCGGAAATAACAATCGAGTCATCCAGTGTCCACGCATACAGCTTGCCATCGTTAGAAAGCGCCAAAGGTGTATTAAACGTCAATAAGACGTTTACTTGGGCAGCATTATCAGTGGTGATGACCACGTTATCCGGTATGGGCGCGGTCGGGGTAAGGCTGATATCGGCAGGTTCCAGCCAATAAGTGCCGCCCTGACCTTCACCTGTCCAGCCGATCAGATTGTTATAGTTAATTTGCCACCAAACGATTTTGTCGAGTGTGGTGCAGCGCGGACCGTCTATCACAATCAAGGTGTCATTGGGCGGGATTTGACCGAGCAATTTGCTGCTGCTGCCCGGTTGTTCACGGATGACGTTGGGCAAGCCGTTGGCTATTACGCGTGCCTGAATGCCTTTGCTCAGTCGTGGTGCTAAGAAATTCGCGTCATTAGGCGGCGGGCATGGTGGAATGGAGGCCGGGGCGGGCGCGGTGCCGCACAGAACTACGATGCTCTTGTCATCCGAGACACGGTAATCATAGACGGTTCCAGCATAGGTGATAATGAACTGGAAGCCACCGGTTAGCACATCCGCGTAAGCAATGCCCGGCTGTGGACAGCCTAGCGCGGGCGAGGGATAAACACTTTGCTGATAATTCCATTCGGCTACTTGCGAGAGGGTTACCGTGCGATTGACACGGTTGCTCAAGTCTTCAAGCGCGGCATTTATTGGATCAGGCGGGCTTTGCGCCAGCGCGGGAATGGCCGAGAAGACAATTCCCAATACAATAACCAAGCGTTTGAACATAGATAAAATCCTCTATCCATAATAGCGCCAGACATAGTGCGATTTTAACACTAAACAGACTGTGATGTCTTATGTCTGCGTTCAACGTGGTCTGAAAGGGCGTTGGCGACAGAACATAATCCGGTCATAATGGATTTTCTTCGGCACAGGAAGGGGAAACAACCATGAACAAACAGGACGCGCTGCGGCTATTTGACTACAATTTTTGGGCAGATCATAAAGTGTGGGGGCATATCACTGCTTTGAGTGAAGAACAGTTCAAGCGTCCGAGTGATTACTCGATTGGTTCGGTGCATAAACAAGTTGTACATATGATGGATGCTGAGGCCGTTTGGTTAGCCAGAGTTCGTGCCGCAACACCTGAAATTTTTCATGAAGCTGATGTTTTCCCGACGCGCGACTCAATCCGCATCCGTTGGGATGAAGTGGAAGCCAACTGGCGCAGCTATTTGAACAGCCTGCCTGAGGGTGATATTCAAGGTACAGCCGAGTACATCAGCCGCACCGATGGGCGCTTGTATCGGACACCGATATGGGAGTCGTTGATGCAGATCATTAACCACAGCACCGATCATCGTTCGCAAATTTTGGCACTCATTCATCAACTTGGCGGCGAGACTTCCGCGCATGATTTCATTTACTATACGTGGGCGCATCCGGCGGATGTGTAAAACGGATGTAGAGCCGGTGGATTTGCCAGCGGCAAAGCCTTGCGCCCCTACTGCTGCCAGACGTAGAGCAAAATCTGGTTCACGATGACCAGAACAATGAAGATTACCGCCCATGTTGGTTGACCTGCAATCACCAGCGCAAGCGCCGCTAGACCGAACATGGCCAACTCCAAAATGGTGCGCGGTAGACGTGGCAGCCGACGTGCAGAATTCGGCGCGTTGAATATGCCCCAAATTACAATCGCCACAAGCGGAACACCCAAACCCAAAAGCCAGTGGACAAGTGCGGAGTCGCCTGTATTAAATCCCCAATAACCGAATGCCACCAACATCAATAATTCCAGTAAGAAAGCCAGCCCGAGATTAAGCGCTTTAAGAACTGCCATATCATTTATCTCCCCATTTGGATGTCGTTCTAAGTGACATTAGCCTATCTCCACCAAAACTTAACACAAGTGTGGTATTGTCATGCCACATATCGGCTCTATTCGAATAGGCAAGTATTATCGTGGATGCGCCTTCCCTTATAAACCCACCGTTAGCAGCAACCTTGTTGATTTCCTGCCCCGACCGCAAAGGATTGGTGGCAGCAGTAACCGATTTTATCTCGCGACACAACGGCAATATTTTACAGCTTGACCAGCATGTGGACACGCAGGAAAACGTGTTTTTCATGCGCGTCGAGTGGGATTTGGAGAACTTCCAAGTCAAGCGCGAGGATATTGCCACACGCTTTGGCGAAATCGCCGCACCTTTCGAGATGACATGGCAGATTCACTTCTCCGACCAGATTCCGCGGATGGCGATTTTTGTATCGAAGGAATCCCACTGTCTTTATGACATCCTCTACCGTCAGCAATCTGGCGAGTGGAAAGTTGAGATTCCGGTGATCATCAGCAATCATCCCGATATGGGTGAGCTTGCGGCCAAGTTCGGTATTCCGTACCGTGTTGTGCCGATCAACAAGGACACCAAAGCCGAAGCCGAACAAGCTCAGTTGGCACTGCTGGATGAATTTAAGCCTGACCTCATCGTCTTAGCGCGTTATATGCAGATCATTTCGGAGAATTTTGTCAGCCATTATCCCAACAGCATCATCAACATTCACCACTCGTTTTTGCCGGCATTCGCCGGAGCTAAACCGTATCATCGGGCGCACGGACGCGGCGTGAAAATCATCGGTGCAAGCAGTCATTATGTCACTGCTGAATTAGATGCTGGCCCAATCATTGAGCAGGACATCATGCGGGTGAACCACCGTGACTCGGTTGCAGATTTGGTACGCAAGGGCAAGGACGTGGAGAAGCTGGTTCTCTCGCGGGCGATTCGTTATCACCTGAACCATCAGGTGTTGGTTTATAACAACAAAACGGTCATTTTTGCGTGAGGGATTATACGCCGCGCAGGCGGGCGATGAGGCGTTGAACCATGCTGCGGTCGGCGGCAGGTCTTGGCTGCGGACGCTGCGTCTGTTGGCTTTGTTGGACGCGGACAAGCTCACGCAGGCGGGATGTTTCGCTAAAGAGGGTCATGCGGTGAACGGTTTCGCCGTTTACGGTGTACCACTCGGCAAACATGTGTACGACCTGCGCATCGCGCCCGTAAACCTGACGATAGGCGCTCTGAAACGAATCGACAATGTATTGGGGTGTTAGGGTGGTACTATCATGATCGTATTGCATAGCCACTTCAAATCATCTACTATCCAATATGCCGTACTCGGTTCTGGTCAGAAAACTGGTGTAGCGAACCTCTGAGTCTCATCATAAACCCGTAATGATTATATGAAACATAAAAATCATATATTTACGTATTTTTCATAATGTCCAGATTTTTCTACCGGCTGAGCTTCGGTTTGCTGCTGCTGTTGGCGGCTTCGGTGATGATTTGGGTTGGCCTTTGTCGAGGCGGACAAAAGGCTTTTCCGCCTATTCTTTACAGCGAAACCAGCAACCTGCAACTGTTTAGCATGAACATTGGCTGCGCCTCATTCTGGTCAGGCTGCCGGCGCAGCGAACAGTTTTTATTGGAGGGACTTTATTCGCTGCCGGCTGCTGAATGGTCGCCTAACGGCGATTACATTGCCGTACACCTCAACGACGGTTGGATGATTTACCCGACTGACTGCCTGTTGGTCATCAAAACCTGTGAGCCTGTTCCAATTAAACCCGCGCTGCAAGATAACCGCATCGCATGGGGGCCGGATGGCACAACCATCGCCTCGTATGCCACCACTAGCAATGTTAGTACGACTATTCAAACGAGCGGCTGCTGGCAGGGAGATAGTCCTTGTTTAGAGAAGCGGGTTATCCTGAGCGACTTTCATCTGCTGACGGAATTGGCATGGTCAGGTGATGGCAGCCGTATGGCCTTTTCGGATTACGTTCAAAATGGGTTGGTGTGGCTGGATACGACCTGCTTCGATAAGCCCGAAGGCTGTGGAGCGGATTTGCATATCGTGCCGGTTGGCGATAACCGGATTTCGTGGCCGTCATTTTCGGCAGATGGTCAGTCGATTTTGTTGATGATGGATACCAGCGGCAATGGGACATCTCAGCAGTTATTTATCGTCGATGTGGAAAGCGGCGACAAAGAGCAGATTACCTTTCGCGCGGGAACAGCCGAATATCCTGACTGGTCGAGCGATGAGCGTTACGTTTTGTTTTCGGGGTTTGAGACGGCACACAGCGGTGATCTGGAATTGTATTTGCTTGATCTTCAACGCGGGATGACGCTGCCGATTATGCGACATGAGGGGCGTGATTTGGCTTTTGCCAGTTGGGGGTATTTGCCATATTCGACTAAACCATAAATAACGTCGAGATTTGCGCCGCCGAGGGCTAAAGCCGCACGGCTAACCACCAGACAAACGCACTAAAGGCGCTTCAGGAAAAGATATTTCCCGGTCAATTAGCGTGGGCGGGAAAATGGCGATTTACAAATTGGAGTGGTAATAGGCGACGGACGGCATGTATGCCGTCCCTACGAAAATACGATTGGTCATAGCTGAATTTTAGACCATCGTTTACCACATTAAATCGTAAATAACCATAATCCTCGCCCCTACAAAGCCGGATTTCGGGTTAGGGGGTACGAATCTTGTAGGCGTTCGAGTACCGGACAAGCCTTTAATGGGATGGACTCTGGTGGGAATAGCCACATCGCATTGAAACCCTATACTGGGTATCATCTACGAGATGTTTACCGCAGAAAGGTCAATACGATGAATTGGGATACGGTGTTTGCCGAGCGTACCTCCGAGATGAAGCGCTCTACAGTGCGCGAAATCCTCAAACTGACAGCCAAGCCGGAAGTGATTTCCTTTGCTGGCGGGCTGCCCGCGCCCGAATTGTTCCCGGTAGAGCGCATTCGTGAGGCAACCGATACCATTTTGGCTGAGCGGGGAACGGAGGTGTTACAGTACAGCACTACCGAAGGTATGCCCGAACTGCGTAAACTGATCGCCAAGCGCCTTTCCAACGACACGCTCAAGATTAGCCCTGAAAACATCCTGATTACGAGCGGTTCACAGCAGGGCGTGGATATGATCGCGCGAATCTTGCTGGACGAGCGGGACCGCGTAATCGTTGAAAACCCGACGTATGTGGGCATGTTGACCTCATGGAAGCCGTATCATCTGCACTTTTCAGCCGTGCCGACCGATAACAACGGGATGCAGGTCGAGGGAATTGTGCCGCTGCTTAAGGACAAGCATAAGCTTATTTACTCGATTCCGACTTTCCAAAATCCACAGGGTACGACGCTTACCCGTGAACGCCGCGAAAAATTGGCCGAAATTTTGGTGGATAACAATTTGTTGTACGTCGAGGATGATCCTTACGGCGAACTGCGTTACAGCGGTGATCCTGTACCCTCGGTGTTACAGATCGAAGCGGCGCATCGGGGCGCAACCGATGTGACCGGCAACGTTATTTACTGTGGGACGTTCTCCAAAGTGCTGACACCCGGTTTGCGTATTGGCTGGATCGCGGCGGCTTTTCCGGTGATCGACAAGTTGGTGCAGGCCAAGCAGGCGACCGATTTGCATACCAGCACGCTCAACCAGTTCATCAGCTACGAAGTGGCGCGGGACGAAGAATTCCTCAACAACCACATCGCCCATTTGCGCGAAGTTTATCGTCAGCGGCGGGATTTGATGTTGAAGACGATGGAAGACCATTTCCCCGAAGAAGTGACATGGACGCGGCCTGAAGGCGGTTTGTTCCTGATGGTGACGATGCCCGCCCACTTGAACGCGGCTGAACTGCTGGTGAAGGCGTTGGAGCAAAACGTGGCTTTCGTGCCGTGCGATGCTTTCTTCATCGGTGACATGGGACACAATACCTTCCGGTTGAACTTCAGCAATGCCCGTCCTGAGATGATTGTCGAGGGCATTAAGCGGTTGGGTGTGGTGTTGAAGGCGGCGATGCGGTAGTCGTCAGTCTCTAGTCACCAGTCGCCAGTCAAATACAAAGGCAGTTAGCGGTGGGGAGTAACTCACCGCTTTTTGATTCACAAAATTCTTCACATTCTTCAATTTCACGAGTGAAGTTTTATGTCGGCGTTGTCGGATGCTCAAGCATCCGCCTGAGGGAAAAAGGGCGCTGAAGCGCACTCCATTAAGCGAAATATGCGGCACGACAAGCGGTAGCAAAAGCAGCACACGAAATGTTGCAAATGTTGCTGTTGTTGCAGTTGAGAATGGGTGTTTTTTGTCACATTTACAACAATTGGTTGGGTTGTTAAGGTGCGAAGAACCCCCACCTTAATCCTCCCCCGCAAGCGAGGGAGGAAACCATCCGAGAGTTCCGATTATTAGTGTATAACAGATGGAGATGAAACGGGTTACCATTTGGAAGAACATTTTGAAACTCATTCTTGAGGTTGGCGTTAACGGTTTTGAGGGAGTGGGGAAAGTGCGATTTGTTGGTGGATGGTTGGAGAAGGGTTTGTCGGGTTAACCGAAAATAAACCTAAGCAGTAACAAGTTGCAAGTTACGAGTTAAGAAAAGGCAAAGGCAATTGAACCATAGAGTGAATACAAAACCAATCGCCAAGTTCGCCAAGAGAGAAGAGAAGGCCAAGTCATACTTAATACAGAGACTCAAAGGCTCTGAGGCAGGGAGTGGAAGGTGGAGGGGATCGGGTTTTGCTGTTGAGGGTTAAAAGGGTTGTCCGATAATTCAAAAGGTTATGGTTGGCGCCGCCGCAGGTTAAAACCATGCGCCTAACATCAGACAAGCCTGCTAATGGTGATTTTCTAATTGGAATGGTCATAGACGACGGACGGCATGATGATGTTTTAGAAATGGGACGGAGAAAGAAAAATCATACCCCCAACCCCAACCCTTTCCCCGTAGTAACAGGGCAAGGGAGCAATACGGGAGCACACATAGGTGCTCCCCTACGCCGGGTACTCCGTATTAAAGGTTAAATGTCATTATGTCGTCCCTACGAAATTCGTTTGAAGAATGATTCATTTGCCGTATTAACACAAATTGGATATTGGGGATGAGAACTGTTGTGGCCTCTATTGAGATGGCAAGATATGCAATGAGCCGGTACAATGACGCGCCCACCAAAATAGAAAGGCTCATCAATGGCTCCCACCGATCAGCAGTTCAAGGACACGGTTATCGGGATGTTTGACCGCGCCGCACCGATTTATGGGCAGGTCGGCACCAAACAATTTACCTATTTTGCCAAATTATTGGTTAAACAACTGCCGGTTCCGGTTGGTGGTCGGGCGCTGGATATTGCAGCGGGACGCGGTGCGATTTTATTCGAGTTAGCGGAAAAAGTCGGTGAAAGTGGTCATGTGTTGGGCATTGATCTCGCGCCGACGATGGTCAGCGAAACGGCGGCTGAGATTGAGCGTCGCGGGCTGAAGCAGGCTGAGATGTGGTTGATGGATGGGGACGCGATTGATTTTGAAGCTGAAACTTTTGATTTGGCGACCTGCGGATTTGCGCTGCACTTTCTGGATTTTGAAAATACCTTACCCAAGATATTGAAGGCGCTGAAATCTGGCGGGGTCTTTGCGGCGGCTATCCCTTATACGGCGATGGATGATGATTTGGAACGCTGGCGCTGGTTGTTTGATTTGACTAAAGCGGTTTTTCCAGCGGATTTCGTGCCGCCAGCGGCGTGGATTGCGCCACGCAAGTTGAGCAAACCGGAACTGGCATCCGCCGCTTTGGAGCACGCTGGATTTATCAAGGTACAGACTGAGCAGCATATCGCGACGTTGTATTTCAAAGATGAGGATGATTGGTGGGATTGGGAATGGTCGCAGGGTTCGCGCTTCTGGCTCGAGGGGATGTCTGGCGAAGGGTTGGAGCGTTTTAAACGGGAGTCGTTTGAGCATTTGCAGGCGATGAAAACGGCGGAGGGGATTGCGATGAACAATGGAGCGTTGTTTGTGGTGGGGTATAAGGGGTAAGAATTTCTACCCCACCCCAACCCACATCAGCAACGTTCGCAGGCTCACTCTGCTGATAGCCAAAACACAGGGAGATACCGTCTGAAAAGTCAAGAGGCGAGCTGGAGATCAGCAAAATGAGGATCAAAAGCTCGACCAGACTTGAGAATGCCATAGGCTAAATGAATGAGCTTACGCATGAGAGCGACAATCACTTGCTTACCCGTCAGACCGCGTTGAGCGAGTTGGTTGGCCCAAGTTGCTAAACGAGGATTGCAACGTTTGGCAACAATGGCTGGCATATAGAGTGCCGCCCGCAGGGCAGCTCGCCCCATACGGGAAATGCCGTGGGTGGCTTTGCGTTTACCCGACTGGTGCAGACATGGATTGAGACCGACGAAAGCCACGACTTCACCCACATCTTGGAAACGGCTGATATCACCCAACTCAGCCAACAGGTACGAGGCGGTGAGGTCACCAATACCGGGAATAGAGTCGAGTAAATCGCGCTGGCGTTTGAGATCAGGATAGCGATCAATATGGTCATGAATGAGCTGCAAAGTGTGCTGGATTTGGCCTTCCAACAGCCTGATTTGGGCTTGCAAATGCTGACTTACCGCTTGCGAACTGTCTTGCACCTCCAAGCGGTTATGGGCGCGCAGTTTTTCCTGTTTCAAGTCATCCAGATGGCGGATCAAAGCCCGCAGTTCCTTCAGTTCAGGCGGCGGCGGTGTCCACGGATTGGGTTGTTGGGTTCGGCAAAAATCGGCAATCAAGGCGGCATCCAGCCCATCCGTCTTATTCCGTCGCATCTGGCTCTCGCCATAGGCTTTGATCCGTGCCGGATTCACCACACTCACCTGATAGTTTCGGCTGTACAAGGTCTCAGCGACCAGATCCCCATAAATACCAGTCGCTTCCAAGCACACCTGTGCCTGCTTCGCACCTTGTTTTTTCAACCACTGGTGCAACTGGTTGATCCCCGCTTTGCTATTGGCAAACGTCGCTTGCTGCCTCTTACCCGCTTCATTCAACAGACATACGTCAAACTTGTCTTTGGCAATATCAATTCCCACGATAGCAGTCATGTTCTGGTTCCTTTGAGCGATGTGCAACAGCCTACCTTGTCTATGCAAGCTCGTGGCTTCAGATACCGTTCGGCTTCTTCACATCAGATGGGCTTGGATGCGCTTTATCTCTCTGGCAAGCTCGTAGCTTTAGGGACTTTCAAGCTGCATCCGCGCCCTTATTCTAAACCCTTCTCTAAGATACAAGGGACTTTCAAGGCGTTTATTTGGGACGTTGATCGAGAGGGATGTCTTTGAGGAGACGGTTTTGTTGGTCACGGGGGGAAAGCAGCGGTGTGACGCCGTTTAGACCCCAATCTAGATTGAGTTCGGGGTCGTTCCAAGCGACGCCGTTTTCGTCCTCACCTTTGCCGTAATAATTGTTGACCATGTAGGTCAGTGAGGCATCAGTGATGGCGTAGAAACCGTGTGCCACGCCGACCGGAATGAACACACCGAAGTTGTGCTTCTCGCCAATTTCCATGGTGTAAGACACTTTATAGGTTTTGGAATTTGGGCGCAGATCGACCATGCCGACGCGTATGACACCACGCGGCACATACCAGTAATCAATCTGGTGATGGTGGTAATGCAGACCGCGCAGGACACCGGCTTTGCTATCCGAGCGGTTGCACTGGATATTGTCCCAATTCACACGCGGAAACCATTCACGGCGAAAGGTTTCCATAAAGCGTCCGCGATCATCCTCATAGGCTTTTATGGTGACCACATACACCCCTTCAATGGTAATGGGGTGTATGGGCAGTAATATCTGGGTGGTATTGTCTTTCATGGTCATGTTGAGATTATGCTTTCTGTTGCCCCTCATCAATTGAGGTTGATTGAACCCTGCCGCCCTTGCTGTTACCTAAACAGCGCGCGTCGACAAATTTACGTTTGTAATGCCGCCTAGCCAGCCAACTGTCCCACGTCCAAGCGGGCGATTTTGTCGCCTTGAATTTGGAATGTCCAAAAGGTTTTAAACTCGCCCCAGACATTGGAGTGAAACAGTGTGTTGACGGTCAGGCCGTTGTCTTGTTCGCTGAGAATGTCGATGATGCGCCCGTTGCCTTTGCCGAAGAGTTCTGTATCCGACCATTCGACGTAACTGCGACGGCTGCCGTCATCGGTGAGAACTGCATCGGGTACGAACAGCGCCAGCCACGCTTTGCGGTCACCGGCATGTAAAGCCGTAATGGCCGCTTTGACAATCGGGTGGCTGAGTTGTGCTCTATCCATGGATGGTTTTCCGATGATATTCAGACGGTGATGCAACTGTGCCATGAGGATAGGCGCTTGTCAAGCAGTGCAATCAAACAAAACAGGGCGAGTATGGACTCACCCTGTTTGATGACTTTTATACTTGTCTGGCAAGTGTTACATCGGGGGCAGCAGCACCGCGTCGATGACGTGGATCACGCCGTTGGAAGCGTCAATGTCGTGGGCGACAATCTTGACTGTGCCGTTGATGACCGGGTTGCCATCTGAGTCCAGTGAAATGGTCAGGTCTTGGCCTTCAAGAGCGGTCGGCACTTTGATGCCATCCTTGGGCGCATCTGTGGCGGTCAAGGCCGCGCCGACATCGGCATAATCGACGGGAGCAGCAGGTGTATCACCCATCGCTTCGGAGACGTGGACGTGATAGAGCAGAATGCTGGTCAACTGCTTCTGGTCAGCCAGAACTGCTTTCAAGGTATCGGCAGGAACGGCGGCGAAAGCGGCATCGGTCGGGGCGAAAACGGTCAGTGTGGCGTCAGGATTAGATAAGGTTTCTAATACCGCAGGATCAGCAGCTTTAACCGCGGTCAACAGGGTCGCAAATTCGGGCTTGTCTGTCATGCCAGCCGCATCGGTCACGATTTCAGCGACTGTCCTCGTTTCGGGCATAATCACGGTATCGATGACATGGATGACACCATTCGAGGCTTCGATGTCCACCATCTTCAGGTCGAGCTTGGCACCATTAATGAGGATGTCGCCGGCTTCGTTCTTGGTAATGTCGATGTGTTGGCCTTGCAGCGTCTTGACGCTTACGGGGCTGCCATCAGCGGCATCTAACAGACCGACAACATCTTTGGACATCACTGCGCCGGGAACGACATGGAACAACAATATGTTGGTCAATAATTCTTGATCCGCCAAAACAGCCTTCAAGGTATCAGCAGGAATTGCGGCGAAGGCGGCATCAGTGGGCGCGAAAACGGTGAGCTTGTCGCCATCGGCGTTGGAGAGGGCTTCCAAAACAGCAGGATCAGCGGCTTTGACGGCTGCCAGAAGGGTGGCGAATTCCGGATTAGCACCGCTGGCGGATTGGACGACGATGTCAGCAATAGTGGGCTTGGCATCCTGCGCGAATGTTGGGGCTACTGCCAGCATCGCCATGACTATCATAACGATAAAAAGACTGAACTTACGCATTGATCGACTCCTTATTACAGTAAATTTATGTTCACGTTTTGTAGCGGTTTTGTGCAGCTACGTTGACTATAGTGGCATGAATGCTTAAGCGGCAACCGAGAAAACCATTAGAGCGAAATTAGCCTGTTTGGATTTCGTTTCTCATTTTGTGAAGCTATTGAAACGATTCATACACCCCTTTTGGGCGACAGAAAATAGGCTGCCGAAGCCGTTTATTCCCGTTCCCGTTCTCATTTTTGGGCAATTCCCTTTTGAACTTGGCGCATAGAAATTGTGTTCTTGACTTTTGATGAGACAGTTGCTAGAGTAATTTAACTTGTGTTTTGCAAGTGATTTGTGTCGATGGCTGGACACTTTGGGTTGTTCCCTCGTAAGCGCGTGAGGGAGCAATATCAAGGTGTGGGATTGCTAAAGGGTTTCGCGCGCATTCAGGAGGAGAAAGCATATGAGAAAGCTGTGGGTAAAAGCGTGGATCACCTTTGATGGTGTATTTGACGCAGATACGATGGGTTATTGGTGGGAAACGACGAACAGCCTTGATCGGATGCAGTACATTAAAGAGGAGTATTCAAAAGGCGATGCCTATCTGCTGGGGCGCGTGACCTATGAAATGTTGTGGCCGGGCTGGTCAACACAGACGACGGGTGACGGCCCCGGGCCAATCCTCAACCGGATGCACAAATATGTGGTTTCGAATACGCTTTCGACTGCTCCGTGGAAAGAATCCACCATCATATCAGGCAATGTGGTTGAGGAGATCAGGAAACTGAAACAGCAGCCGGGTAAAGATATAATCATCGACGGCAGCGGCAGCCTCGTTCAATCCCTGATGGGAACGGGCTTGATTGACGAGTACCGGTTCTTAGTGCAGCCTTATGTCATGGGAAAGGGACGGCGCTTCTTTCCAGAAGGGACAGCACAGATGCCGCTCAAGCTGGTTGAAAGCAAGCCGTTGAGTTTCGGATCGCTGGCTCTTGTCTACCAGCCTGCCGACAAATAAGCTCTTAATTCATGGTACGCACTGACACCCTCACCCTAAATCCCTCTCCCTCAGGGCGAGGGATTTCCAATCCTCAGCGTTTTTTACTGCCCTTCATGCTGAAGGACGTTTCGCAGGGGGCTGAGTGTTCTGCGTAAGGCGATCTCTTAATTGCGCTGAAGCTAGGGACAGTTCATTTTGAGGTTTGATCCTCTAGTGGACCTGTCGAATGCGGCTGCCGATACCCACCAACACAATACTTAACAGATAGAGTGCGATCAAAGGCCCCATGACGAGCATCATATTGACTGGATCAACCGTCGGGGTAATGACGGCGGCGGCAATGGCTGAACCCACGACCGCGACGCGCCAATGGTGCATCAATTGGCGGCTTTGAACGACAGCGAACAGTGACAGGACAAAGAATGCCAGCGGGGTTTCGAAGGCAACGCCCATCCAGAACAACAGCGAGGTTACAAAGCCTAGATAATGGTCGGCTGTCCATTCAGCACGGAAAATCGAGGTCTGGAAGTTGACTAGAAAGCCGAGGGCTGGCGGTATCAAGATGAACCATGCGAAGGCGATACCGACGAGGAATAAAACGAATATGGGGGGGATTGAAACCAGCAACCATTTCTTTTCGCGACGAGTCAAACCGGGCAAGATGAACATTAAGAGTTCATAGGTTATGACTGGAATTGCCAGTGATGCGCCGACCAGAATCGCGACACGGAAATATTGGACAATGCCGCCGGTTGGGTCAAGCACGATGAAGGCGCGACCGTAGGGTTCGCTGATAAATTTCAGTACGGGTGTCGCGACGGCTACACCCGCAAGCGTACCGATTACGAGGGCGAAGGCGGATACAAATAAACGGCGGCGCAGTTCATCCAAATGGTCGAATAGCCCCATTTGCGCGCCTTCACCATCGGGAATAAGGGGCTGCTGAGGTTGCAGTTGGATTTCGGCGCTCATGAGGCCACCTTTTCTTCTTGTACCGTATCCTGCGCCTGCTTGATTTCCGTGCTGACATCGTTCATGACGTCCTGTACAGGGGCGGTGATGCCTGCCCAAACATTGGCCGCTGGATTGGTAAAGGTTGTGATGTGCTGGTTGAGGTCGGCGCGGGTGGGCATGGTTTTGGGAAGCTGCACGTCCATGCCTGCTTCGTCCAGTTCTTTTTGAACACCGTCCATGACGTCAGCCCAGATCGAGCGGAATTTAGCGACGTACTGCCCCAGCACATACGCCCACTGAATCATGCGTTTAGGGCCAGCGACGATGAGCATAATGATGAGAATGGCGGCTAACTCCGCGCCACCAACACCGAAAATTTCCATGATGATTCATCCTTGCTTGTGAGACGATCCGGGTATTGGACAAGAGAAGGTCGAAGGCGTACGGTTGCGTTGTGACGAACAGGCTGTTTCTCATCTCTATAACAAGGGGGAATTGTAGAGATGACTTTCGTTTAATGTACCGCGTCCGCCGCTTGTAGAACCGGGTCTTCAATCTCTTGCCCAAAATCCGAACCGCGAATAACGATTTATTCGATGTCGTCGGATTTGCTGCCATTGGCGGCATCGGTCATGCCTTTGCGGAAATTGGCGACGGCTGTACCGAGTTCGCCGCCGATCTTACCGACGCGGCCTACGCCGAAGAGTAAGATGACGATCACCAGAATGATGATGAGTTCTGTTGGCCCGAGGCTCATGATGGTTACTCCTTAATGACTGCATGTTGAAGGCAGAGATGAAACAGAAAAGTATTATTGTGGTCACACGATAAGGGATGAAATACCCCTAACCCCAACCCTTCCCCCATAGCAACGGGGGAAGGGAGAAATACGGGAGGGTCACAGACCCTTCCCTGCGAAACGTAATTTGGAAATAGGATTTGATTAGACGCTGGGCAAGGTGGTGCAATCGCCGCTGGCCTTGACCACGTCGGAACGGACGAAGCCGCCGCCGGACAGACGATACCAAGCCTTACCGTCAGCGCCCATCTTCATGCCGTCAACCGCCATTGATTTGCCCGCGCCGAGTGAACCCATTGAGGACGAGTCGGTGCTGGCATCGGAGCGAATGTTGACGGCTGAGCTGGCCGTAACCATGCACGTGCCGCTCGCCATCGCGTCGGTTGTGGCCGCGGGTTCCATTGCGGCTGCGATTGCCGCATAAGGCTTGACGGTGGTGTCATACTTGAGGCCATTGGCTTCGGCGCGAATCTTGGCGATGTCGTCGGCTGTTGGGGGCATGACCGGGCCAATGAATTTGCCGAGGCTGTCGTCTGCTGGCTTGCCATCCAAGAAGGGTTGCAGAACCGGCACAGCATCGCTGACATTATGCAGCGTGTACTGGGCATAGCTGATGTTGTTGGGCAGGCTGCCGCCGATATCACGCACCAGCATACGATGTTCGGCTTCAACAGCGGCGATCTGGGCGGCGGTCACAGCGAACTGCGGTGCGCCGGCATTCGAAAACGCGCGGGTTGCTGCCAGATAGGCACCGACGAAGGCGGTTTCCGCCACTTCAGAGACAGCGGCGAATAAGGCTTTGTCGCTGAACAGTTTTTCAGGGACATAGAACTCGGTCACAACAGGCTTCGCGCCCAGTGATTGCAGCAGTTCCAAGTGATCTTGCTCGGCAATGAAAGCGGCCTTCAAGTAGGCGACATCGCCCGCATCCAAACCCAAAGCGGATGCGCCGTTGATCGCTCCCAAGTAATGGGTGGTGGCGAACAATTCAGCGGTTGACGCGAGATTGATGATGGTTGTCGTATCATCATCCTTCATGTCTTGTCCGAGTACGCGGCTGAAGCCGAAAATCTGATTGAAGCTGAGGAATGCGCCACCACCGAGGAGAGCGCTGCCTTTAAGTACTGTACGACGGGATACGTTTGCCATTTTGAAATCACCTTTATGGTTAGTCGCAGCCGGTTGGAACCCAAGCGACGGCGATCAAGGATTGCGTGTTAAACAGGTTTCAAAGATGGTTTCGCAGCAACTGAGGTTATAATGAGGCTGCTTGCGAAACATTCTTGCTTCGTGAGACTGAGGGGAGAGGCCACCATCCGACCAAAGAGAATGGCTTCTTCCCGCTGCGTAAAACTTTGCTACCGGATTTCTCTCCGACCGTTCAGTTTCCGAATTTACATAGCATCCATCGCGGCGAACGGCTTGACCGATTCGTCATATTTCAAAGCGGCGATTTCCGCGCGAACCTTCTTGATGTCATCAGCGGTTGGCGGCATGACCGGGCCAACGAACTTACCGAGGCTGTCGTCGGCAGGCTTGCCATCGAGGAACGGCTGAAGAACCGGTACGGCATCCGAAACATTGTGCAGCGTGAACTGCGCATAGCTGATGTTGTTGGGGAGCTTGCCGCCGATTTCACGAGCTAAGGCGCGGTGTTCGGCTTCAACAGCGGCGATCTGGGCGGTGGTCACGGCGTATTTGGTGGTGTCTGCCGAGGCCGAGAAAATGCGAGTGGCTGCCAGATAAGCACCGACGAAAGCGGTTTCGGCAACTTCAGTGACGGCAGAGAACAAGGCTTTGTCGCTGAACAATTTTTCAGGCACGTAGAACTCGGTCACGACCGGTTTTGCCCCCAGCGATTGCAGCAGTTCCAAGTGATCTTGTTCCGCGAGGAAACCGGCCTTCAGATAGGCAATTTCTGCGCCGGTCAAACCCATATCAGACGCGCCATTGATGGCTGCCAGATAATGGGTGGTGGCGAACAATTCGGCGGTGGAAGCGAGGTTGATGATGGTCGCCAGATCGTCATCCTTCATATCCTGACCAAATACGCGGCTGAAACCGAAGATCTGGTTGAAGCCGAGCATGGCACCGGTTCCGAGTGCCGCGCCACCCTTGAGAAAAGTACGACGTGATAGGTTCTTTGAGATTAAGTCAGACATTCAGATTTCTCCTTGAAATAATGTGTGTTCTTCGTATCCCCTAAAAGCGATACAGCCATAGATTCGTCAGAATGTCGGGCAGCGGATGTATGGAATGGTTATGTCTCATCAGACACTCATATAGGCGAAGCCCATTAAAAATGCTACAGTCAAGGATATATACTGCATCTTTGACGTATAAATTTTTAAGGAAGCGTTTTGAATGGCTACAGTTGAACAACGAAACCTGTACGACGAAGTTCCCTATCCCGATTTAGTCTTTGCGCAGACGCATCCGGCGCTGCTGTCAATGCTGGGGCAACTGTTAGGAATGTCACCCGCGCCTGCCGAAAAATGCCGCGTACTGGAAATAGGCACGGCTGGAGGAGGCAATATTCTGCCGATGGCGGCAGTACTACCCAACAGCACCTTTGTTGGCTTTGATTACTCCATCGTCCAAATTGAGCGGGCAAAGGCTGTTGTTCGTGAGACTGGACTGACGAATATCACCTTTCATCACATGAATATCATGGATGTCACGCCGGAGTTCGGTCAGTTTGATTACATCATCGCACATGGCATTTACTCGTGGGTTCCGCCTGAGGTACAGGATAAGGTACTGGACATCTGCAAGCGCAACCTCGCACCACAAGGCATTGCGTATATTAGCTACAACACCTATCCCGGCTGGCATATGCTGGATATTGTCCGTAACCAGATGCTTTACCGCACCCGCAATATCCCGAATAACAGTGAAAAAGCGCAGAAGGGTCAAGAGTGGATCGAGTTTATGGCACATGTTTTGACCAATCATACGGACGCGACCTATACCTCGGCCTTTGAAACTTACCTTGGTTTTCGGTCACTCCAACTCTCTAATTTGGAAGAATCGGCAGTGCTTCACGAGGAACTGGAAACGTACAACCAACCGCTTTACTTCCACCAGTTCGTCGAGCGGGCTGAAGGCCACGATTTGCAATATTTAGTCGAGTCGGAATTCCCAACCGTCATGCCCACCGGCTTAACCAAAGAGGTGACGGATTATCTCAGTAAAATCGTGCAAACGCCGATTGAATTGGAACAGTATTATGACTTTTTACACAACCGCACCTTCCGCCGAACGCTGCTCTGCCATGCAGATGTCAAAGTAGAACGGCGTATCAACAGCGCATTGGTGCCAAAGTTTTACATTAGTTCAAACTCTGTGCCTAACACGACGGATGCAGAAAAGGAGCGAGGTATTGAGAGCTTTACAGGAACGGATGGCAGTAAATTCTCGACTGATCATCCGCTGACTAAAGCCGCCTTTCATTGTTTGGTTGAGGCATTACCGTTGAGGCTGACTTTTGGTGATCTCATCCGGCGGGCGCAATCCCGTCTCACAGGCGTCAAACTGACGGATGATGACGCGACTCTATTGGCGGGCAACCTGCTGAAAGCCTTTTCATACAGTGATAAATTGATGCAGTTTCACAGCTTTGCCCCACAGATGACCACCACCGTCAGTGAGCGTCCTTTAGCTACCGAGTTGGCTCGTTTCCAAGCTTTACGCGGTACAGTCGTGGTCAATTTGCTGCATCTACAAACTGATATAAATAATTTCACCCGTTTGGTGCTGACGAATCTGGATGGCGATAATACCTACGATGAACTGCTGGATTTTCTGGTTAAGCTAGCCCAAGCAGGCGAAATCAATCTTCCGAGCACGGATCAAATACCCAAAACGCCGGAGGAAATACGGCAATCACTGGCAGGACAACTGGACGCCACACTTCAGCGGTTGGCTTCATTAGGCATGTTGGTGGCGTGAATGGAGTCATAGGAATAAAAAACGGGAGCATGTGTATGTTCCCGTTTGTATCATTCCCAAATTGACCCATCGCTCGACTTATTCCGCCGTCGGATCATCCCCATTTTTGGCGGCTTCGCGGGCTTTACCTAGCTGCACTGCTCGCATCACCTGTGTCTTGGACAGGATGACCGACTCGTCTTTTTCCATCAACAAATCTTTTGGCACGGGAATGTGCCGTTCCGCTAAGAAATCTACGACCGCATCACTGAAGGTGCGCGACTCGGCGTTATCGCCTAATTCGTCGCGCACTTCGCGCAGATGATCAATCAGCCACAGGAACAAGTCAGCTTCGGTACGTTCCGGCATGTGTTCGAGGATTTCATATTTACGGATGAGTGTTACCGCCGGACGGAAGACGTTGTCGTACCAACTGGCTGCCGCTTCTTCAATGGTGACGGGCTTACCCGTTTTATGCTCCAACATACTCTTATGCAGGTAAATGTGTCCTAGAAGATCGCTGTAGCGCGATGCCTCGCTGAGTTCCAACGATTGATGCTGGGGACGGGTTGTCTCGAGGCCAATTTCTTCAAGGAAGGCGGCATAGCTTCCGGCTTTATCCAAATCTTCGATGGACATCCCCGGTTCAATATGAATGGATGTGGGCAGTTCAGTCACATGGGCTTCAATCGTTTCGTTGCCGAGCTGCTTGGCAACTGACACGCGATGATTGCCATCCCGCACGAAGTAGACATCCCCGACTTTGTAGAGTTCAACCGGTGGCGTACCTTGTAAGCTGTTGACCTGCGCGTAGACGCGGCTCCAACGGTCACGTGATGTGCTGCCACGCGGTAGGAAGTTGCTGGTAAAATCACGATAGCGGCCTACGCTGCCGACGATTTTATCCACCGGAACATTTTGCAGGCCTTTGTAGCTTTCTTCGCGCAGGCGCAAACGTGCTTTGATGTCGTCGAAACTCAGCAGTTCCGCCGACTGCCCACGAATCAAGCCCATCATTTCCTGAATAAATGCTTGCCGCCGCGCGTTCTGAAAGACATTCAAGCCTTCGCTGTAATAACCGCTGAATCCTGAGTCTTCAGCCATTATCCGACTCTCCTTCACCGAAACAATTACCCAAGCATTCATTTCAGCTTACCCCACAATCCTCAACTTGCACACACTTCTACAGTCCACAACTGAACTTTTCCCCCTGACTTTCTAAAGCATAAATGAACGATGCATTATGGACATCCGTCTTTGATCGGCACTTCACACCCTACTTTTGGCGGAGTAAGATGTGCGCGTTTGATTATCAAAAGGGGATCATTTGTGACTTATATTCTCGTAACCAATGATGACGGCGTACAAGCACCCGGTATTCTGGCACTGGCTCAGGCTATGCGGACGATTGGCGAGGTGCAGATTATCGCGCCCGCCATCAACCAGAGCAGCAGCGGACACAAGAAAACCTTATTCACGGATATTCCTATTGCAACTGCTACTTTAGCGGATGGTACGAGCGCAACGGCTGTGAGCGGTTCGCCTGCGGATTGCGTAGCCGTCGCGGCCTTAGGCGTATTCAAATGGCCGCCACGTATCGTTGTTTCGGGCATCAACCGCGGCGGCAATATGGGACAGGATATTACCTACAGCGGTACGGTCACGGCAGCGTTGGAAGGGGCTATTTTTGGCGTGCCAGCGCTGGCGGTTTCGCTCGATAAGCGCGATGCCAACACGGTTGAAGATTACGCGCTGGCGGCACAATTGGCGGTCACTGTGGTTAAACACATTATCGAAAAGGGTTTGCCTCCACTGACGATTTTGAACTTGAATGTTCCATCGGGCGATAAGGTCAACGGTTTGCGGCTGACGCGGCAGGGCGCACGCCTGTATAACGATGTACTCGAACGCAACGGTGATGTCATCCGCATTGGTGGCCCTGAACCGACCGGTTTGTTCGAACAGAGTGGAACGGATTTGTGGGCGGTACATAATGGTTATGCCAGCCTGACACCGATTCATCTGGATATGACGGCGCATCATTTCATCGCTGATCTGGCTGCTTGGGATATTGGGATATAGACGCTTACTCGTTTCTTACACTTGGATGTTATAAAATACAGCGAATTTTGCCATCTACTATTTGAATAACCATTCATCAATACGATTCAGCAGGAGTTAAGCATAATGGCTGAGACATTTACTTTTCAGGCAGAAATCCAGCAGTTACTGGATATTCTGATACATTCGCTGTATACCGAACGCGACATTTTCCTCCGTGAACTGATTTCCAACGCGTCAGACGCGCTCAACCGTGTGCAGTTTGAACTGCTCACTAACCATGATGTGCAAGACGCGGATGCCGAGCTGGCAATTGAGATCAAGGCCAATGAAGAAGCTGGAACATTGACCATCAGTGACAGCGGCATTGGCATGACCAAGGATGACCTTGCCAACAACCTCGGTGTGATCGCCCGCAGCGGCGCGAAAGCCTTCATCGAAGCGGCCAAGCAAGCCTCCAACGGCAGCAGCGCCGCGCAGGACGTGATTGGTCAGTTCGGCGTGGGCTTCTATTCGGTGTTTATGGTGGCCTCCAAAGTGCGTGTGGTTTCTCGTTCGTATAAGAAGGATGAGCCGGTTTACGCATGGGAATCGACCGGCGGTCAAACTTACGAAATCGAACCCGCCGAACGGGAGGCACGCGGCACGGACATTATCATCACCCTCAAAGAGGATATGAAAGAATTCCTGCAAGAGTGGAAGATCAAGGACATTATCCGCCGGCACTCGGATTACATCGCTTTCCCGATTTACGTGGGCGAGAGCGATGAAGCGGTCAACAAGCAAACGGCGATCTGGCGGCAAGACCCTAAAGAAGTCACCGACGAACAGTACAACGACTTCTATAAAATGCTGACGATGGATTGGGAAGCACCGCTGCACCGTATTCACATGCGGGCGGATGTGCCGTTGCAATTTTATGCACTGTTGTATATCCCCAGCAGCGCCGAACGCAATATCCTCAATCCGCGCAAGGAACAGGGTTTGAAGCTCTATGCGCGTAAGGTCTTGATTCAGGAATACGCCAAAGATTTGCTGCCTGAATACCTCCAGTTTGTGCAGGGTGTGGTTGACAGCGAAGACCTGCCTTTGAACGTCAACCGCGAGAGTGTTCAGGCCAACAAGATTATGGCGAACCTCAAGAAGACGATTACAGGCAAAGTCTTGAGCGAACTCAAGCGGCTTGCACAGAAGAACAAAGACGAATATCTCAAGATTTACGCCCAGTTCGGACGCTTCATCAAGCAGGGTGTAGCGGTTGCACCGACTGATCGTACTGATGTTGAACCGCTGTTGTTCTTCCCGACCAGCACCAGCGCTAACCCCGGCGACTTGTTCTCGCTGGAAGATTACACCGGACGGATGGTCAGCGGTCAGGATGATATTTATTACATCATCGGTGAGGACTTCCACAGTGCTACCCGCAGCCCGCATTTGGATGCCTTCCGTCAGCGCGGGATCGAAGTGCTGTACTTTGTTGATCCGGTTGATCCTTTCATGCTGATGGGTTTGGATGCCTTCAAAGGTCACAAGCTGCGGAACGTGGATGAGGCCGATATTGACCTGAGCAGCATTGGCGAGGCGAAGGCAGACGAGAAACCGGTCAAAGAGAGTCTGGCAGAGGACACTTTCGAGACGCTCCAAAAACACTTCAAGGATTTGCTGGGTGATCGGGTTAAGGAAGTGCGTGCCAGCAAGACGCTCACGGGCAGTCCGGCGCGTTTGGTGAGTGACGAGTCCGGTGCAAGCCGCCAGATGTACCGCATCAACCGTTTGCTGGATAAGGACTACGAACTGCCGGTTAAGACGCTGGAACTCAATCCGCGTCATCCGTTGATGCACAACCTGAGCCAGATGTTGGCTTCAACACCGGACAATCCTCTGATTAAGGTGGTTGAAGAGCAAGTTTTTGAGACCGCACTGCTGCAGGATGGCATCCATCCTGATCCAGCGGCGATGGCTGACCGCCTGACGCTGCTCATGGAGGCGGCGACGGGTACGCAATCCAGTGAATTGGATTTCGACGACGCGCAGTAAATAATTTGCGTTCCGGTTTCAAAAGGGCAGGCTGACGAGCTTGCCCTTTTTTATGTCAATTTATTGGCGATATTTGGCAGATTATTGGCGAAATTGCCGACTTTTCGGCGGATGGCCCGGCTGAGAACGCGGCAATTGGGGTGGGGAATGTCCGCCGCTAAGATTGCCAATCGGGAAGTCCTGAGTGCTGAGTTCCGAGTACTGAGTCCAATGCGGATTAACCACCAAGGCACAAAGAAAAGCAAAGGGAAATCCAACATTAGTATAGAACAAATGAGCGGATAAAGTCAAGTTGTAGTTTGGTTTGAAGATGGTGTTGGTGTTTTTCTACCATTGTGTAATAACTTGTGTTAGAACCCGCTGATTAAGAGTTATATCATATCGTACAAAATGGTAGCAACTACTTTTTAAGCTACAAAGAATACTTCGTTGAAGTCCTAATTGCTCTATCAACTTCATCCATTACATCAGCTGTTATTGTTTTTATACAAACTAGACGGGCTGGATGCTTTAAAGGCGAAAGTAAAAGATTCTCTAGCTTTAGAAGGTAGTCCAAAAAAATAGTGATTCTTTCTTTCCTAAGATACAAGCGATTTTTTTTATGACCTTCAATATTTTCTATTTCCGAGGTTAGACGACTAAGTTTTCTCCAAGTCTCTGCATCTCGTATCGCGGTATCATACATGGTTTCTTCAACGTAGTTAAATCGATGTACAAGAAATTTTGCTTGATACCCGCCACTTTTGGTAATGGCAAAAATAGAATCAATATCTACGTTAACTGAATTAACATTTTTTATTAAACCGGATCGATTCAAATCGCCTAAACACTTTAAGATGAACTGTTCTGACGCTCCAGCTTTACTAAATAATTTGACAAGTTCATGTGCTGGAACGTCTAAGGTATCTTTTTGTAAAGCTCTAAAAGCAAATTCATTTAATATCATCAATCTAAGTAATTCTAAATTCTCTGCCCCTAAATGTGCATCGAAGAGATTAATACAATTAGCTTTTCCTTCTTCAAAATGTCGCCAATAAGACAGCATTGTTCCTTTGAATATTTCATGGAATGGAAATACATAGCTGTTTTCTCCTGAAAGATAATTTAAGATTGCTGTTTCAGCTTCGATATGACCTGATGTCAAAAAAGCAGTTATGAGTTGTAAGCCCCTTCTAATATCCAAGTCAGCCATTGATTCAATGAAATTTCCTGCACTTCCTTGTAATACACTTTCTTGCACAATATCAAAAAAATTGCTTAAGTCGCTTACCTTTACTTGAATATTGTTAACTGTGAAAGTTCCAGAACGCTTTTCAAGTATTTTCTTTGAATATGTCAATCGTTTGGACAACACCGATTTGAAAGGTGGGGGATCAAGCCAAAGTTTTCGTAACTCATATGCATTAAAAGTCGAATCTGATTGGTGTTTAATATAGGTGGCATCACGAATACTTATAACCATGTTACATTTTATTCGCTTCGATAGTGCTAAGCCCTCAGCAAATACTGAAGTTTCCAATTCTTCATCTTCAAAAAGATCCACGTTGTCTAAAACGATTATGCAAAGTTGATTGCTTGTTATGTGCCGAAAGAGTTTGTCAACGTATGGCTCGATCTTTTTATAGTCGTCTTCAACTAAATCAGCCATTTTTTTGTCAAACTCTGATCTATTAGACCTGTATGTAATAGCGAATGGCCCATTAGCAAGAGAGGAAAATTCGTTACGATAAGCGGGTTCAACTAAATGTTCATAATCGGTGGGCTGATTGGGATGTTTTGGGGTTTCGTCTAGATAATCTCTCAACTTACTATAGATGAATGCTCTTGGGTTTGGTTCACGACCTAATTCCTCAAAATCAAGATAAATCCAGTGTGCGTTTCTGCGTTCAAGCACCTCGCGACCTGATATTAATTGAAAGTGAGTGAGATAAGTTGACTTTCCAACTCCGACTGGACCTATTATTAAGGTAACTGGAGGTGTATAGCTGGAAATGCTTGTTTCAACAATTTCTTCGAGATGACCATGAGATTTATCCCTCCTGATCCTTTTTGCTGTATTAATGTTAGTTGGTTTTATTTCTGCCAGATGCATCCCTAACTGAGAATCATAACGTGTGCGGTTATCAGTGCCGACAAAACATTTTTCAAGACTCACTTGATCGCTAAGTAAAGCATCAGAATGCAATGCATAATCAATAGCAGGACTAATAAACTCAGCAATACGGTTTCGATCTATCCGACTATCGGTATTTTTTAGCGTCGTGGTAAGACGATTTTCTATAGTCGATATTTTATTAATGATTTCATCAAGGCTTCCTTCTTCAACCATACTAGAAGCAAGCAAATTAAACAGTTTTTCAGGATGGTCGGGATTGCTAAATGGGAATAGTAAATGAGCGTAAGCTTGTTCACGTGGTTCGTTGAGTGGGAATAAACACCAACACAAACCATTTGTCACAACTACGGCATCAGCATCTTTTTCTTCTGCATATGAGCGCGCTTGATTAATTGCGCTATTTATCTCACCTGTACTTAAGACACTACCGGAAAGCTTAAGCTGTGCCTTTCGTGTTGGAGAAGGGAAGCTAGCTCCTGATTTTTTGGCCTCGACAATCACACTATAATTTGCGCTACGCAATAAATAATCTATATTTCCAACATCAGTCCGTTCTTCTACACTTACCTGACCGAATTGCCAGCCTAGGACATTGCGAATTATTCGATCAATTACGTCAAATCGCGTCTGTGCTTCGTTATAATCAGTGAGATCTTTTTCCCCAACATATTTATAGATTTCATCAAAGACCTCTGATATTTCGCCCCAATCAAATGACATTTTATTTACCTTTTAGCCAAGAAATACTTACGATAGTCAACAGGTATGTTTTACACCAGCAAATCCAACACCTTATCAATCATCCGCCCCCACAGCGGCGGTTGATACTTTGGCATGGGCGGCAAAACAAGAGCCGCAGGTTGAGTAGCTTCTCGCTTTGATTAATAGGAATATATCACTTCCGTATGAATTACAATTAAGCATTTATAGAATTGTAGTCTCATTTGGACAGAGGCGCAAAACAACAAAAAAGAGCGCAGCCTTTCGACCACGCTCTTTTGTAACTTGAATCTTGCAACCGTTAGCTGTGAACTTGGATGTCCTTGGGGTCGATGATGCCTTTGGGCGAACCCTTCTGGATGGCGAGTTTGACTTCACCAATGGCGCGGGTGACTTCGATGCCGCGCGGGCAAGCCGGTGTGCAGTTGTAGATTGTCCGGCAGCGCCACACGCCATCGGGATCAGACAGGGCGTCGAGGCGTTCTTGCGCGCCTTGATCGCGATCATCAAAGATGAAACGGTGTGCTTGGACGATGGCGGCTGGCCCAACATACTTGCCATTTCCCCAAAAGCTGGGGCAAGAGGTGGTGCAGCAGGCGCAGAGGATGCAATTGGTCGAGTCGGCGTAAATCTGCTGCTGCTCGTGTGATTGCAGGCGTTCGCGACCATCCGCCGGAAGCGGATCGTTATTGACGAAGTAAGGCATGACCGAGCGGTAATGATCGAAGAACGGTTCCATGTCCACGATCAAATCTTTCTTGATCGGTAGGCCGAGGATTGGCTCAATCTGCACTTTGGGGCCGAGGTTCTTCACCAGCAGCTTACAGGCCAGCGCGTTACGCCCGTTGATACGCATGGCATCCGAGCCGCAGATGCCGTGTGAACAGGAACGACGGAAGGCCAGCGTTCCATCCTGCTCCCACTTGACGCGGTGCAGCAGTTCTAACACACGGTCGGTATCCTGCACATCTGTCAGTTCAAAAGTCTGCCAGTACGGTTTATCTTTACCGGGTACTTCCGGGTTATAGCGTCGAATTCGGAAAGTTACGTCCATCTGTTTCAGTTCTCCGCTTCCTAAATCACTAGAAATATTGTAAGCCTATCATCTATCACTACGGATTGCCATTTTGCAAACTGCGCAGGTTGCCGATGCCTATCCCCGTCCAGCCGATGCCGAATAAGAAGGCCAGTCCGCGCAGCGGTGTCTGGTCAATTAAAAACATATAGCCGTTACTCAAGGCAATGATCACACCTACAACAATGAATATTACCGATCCTATTTTGCTTTTGATATACATAGGCTTTCTCAAAAACCTTGTTGGACAGCCCAATGCATCATTTTGAGTCAGTCTTTTGCAGGCGGCGCAGGTTGCTCGCGCCTATCCAGATCCAGCCAATGCCGACAAAGAACATGAATGCCTGCCAAGCCGTATGCTCACTCAAAAACAAGAAACCGTTGCCCAACGCGACCATCAAGCCTGAAATCAGGAGCAGAATGGCGATTGTCTTGCTGTGAATGAGCATAATTTTACCCCATTAATAGACACGTTCTTTGGGCAAGAAACGCGGGTCTTCAGCCGCCAATGACATGTCTACTTTTTTATCGGTATTCAATTCAACCGGCGGTGTATCGACACCATAGGGATCATCGCTTTTACGGTAAGCCAGCGTATGCACCAGCCAGTTTTCGTCATCGCGATTGGGGTAATCTTCGCGACTGTGACCACCACGGCTTTCTTTACGCAGCTCGGCGCTTAATGCTGTTGCCTCTGCCAAGTCGAGCAAACAGCCGAGTTCCCATGCTTCCATGACGTCGGTGTTGAATTGGAAACCGTTATCATCCACGCTAAGATCAGTGCGGTACAGGTGACGCAGTTCATGCAATCCTTCTACCGCTTCATGTAGTTCTTTTTCAACACGGAAGACACCCACCTTTTCCATCATCATTTCCTGCATTTTCTTACGCAGGGTATAAGGTTTAGTCTTGCCCTTACTGGAACGAATACGCTTGAATTCAGCCTCGGCTTCAGCAGTTGGATTAGCAGGCAACGGTACAAAGTCGGCAGTCTTAACGTACTTGGCAATCTGCATACCACCGCGCCGTCCGAACACCACCAAATCCACCAGCGAGTTTGTGCCGAGACGGTTGGCACCATGCACACTGACGCAGGCGGCCTCACCCGCCGCATACAATCCCGGCAGCACCGTCCAGTTGGCATCGGTGACGACTTCGGCTTCAATGTTGGTAGGAATGCCACCCATCGCATAATGGGCTGTGGGTTGAATGGGCATAGGCTCGGTCAACGGATCAACGCCGACATACGTCCGGCACAGGTCGAGGGTTTCTGCCAGTGCTTGAGCGATGTAAGCATCATCGACGCGGCGGGTTTCGCCTGCTTCCGCTAAATAACGGTTGATGGTTGAAGGTCGTGCATCCAGATGCACATAATTCTTACCGCCAATACCTTTACCCTCGCGCAGCTCCATATAAATGGCACGGCTGACGACATCACGGCTGGCAAGGTCTTTAATCTTCGGCGCGTACTTCTCCATGAAACGTTCACCGTTTTTGTTGATCAGTACGCCGCCTTCGCCGCGAATACCTTCTGTGAGCAGCACACCTAAACCATATAATCCGGTGGGATGAAACTGGTAGAATTCCATATCCTGCATCGGTATGCCGCGACGATAAAGCGCCGCTGCGCCGTCTCCGGTCAAGCTGTGCGCGTTGCTGGTAATTTGCCAGACACGTCCCCATCCGCCGGTCGCGAACATGGTGGCCTTGCCGTGAAAAATGTGGAACTCGCCTGTTCCAAGCTGGATGGCGACCACGCCGACGCAAGCGCCTTGATTCATGATGACATCCACGACATGAAATTCGTCGTAGAAGCGCACTTCATTCTTGATGCACTGCTGGTAAAGTGTTTGCAAAATCATGTGACCGGTGCGGTCAGCGGCGTGGCAGGCACGGCGTACCGGCTTTTCGCCAAAGTTGCTGGTGTGACCACCGAAGCGGCGCTGGCTGATACGGCCTTCGGGTGTGCGGTCGAAGGGCAAACCCATATGTTCCAGTTCAACGACCGCGTCAATCGCGTTTTCGGCGAGGATTTTAGCGGCGTTCTGGTCGGCTAGATAATCACCGCCTTTAACCGTATCGTAAGCGTGCCACAACGGCTTATCTTCATCCAAGTTGCCCAGTGCCGCGCCGATGCCACCCAATGCTGCGCCGGTGTGGCTGCGGGTGGGGTACAACTTGCTGACAACGGCAACGTTCGCGCCACCTTTGCTGGCGTAGAGTGCAGCCATTAAGCCTGCTCCCCCTGCGCCTACAATAATGGCATCAAATTGATGCGTCTGCATTCCAATAAACTCCTCAAGTTAGCGGTTGGCAATTGGCTCATCATCAACCGTCTAAATTTTTAATATCTTAATCCGGGCGCACAGCCGTGCGCCCCTACGAACGATAACCGCTGCGGTTATTGATGCAAATTGGCGGCGGCGTTCTTGGCGATTTCGAGCGCACCGCTGTCGATGGTGCTGAGCAGTGCCAAGCAGCCGAGCGTCAGCAAGATCACCGCACCGATGACGCACAGGTAAACCGATGCACGCTTCAAGAACGGGCTGAAGGATGTGTAATCTGTCAGTACCAAGCGCAAGCCGTTGAAACCGTGTACGACGACTAACGCGATCAAGGCGAAGTCGTAGACGCGCCAAACGGCGACACCTGCCAGCAAGAACCCCCAGCGATCCGCGACAAATTCAACCGATGTACCGGAAGCGTTGGCGACCGTTGTTCCGACCACTGTATGACCGGCGGCGGTGATATCGAACACGCCTTGAATGATATGCATCATCGCCAAGTGACCGAACACCAACGGGATAATAATGATGCCGCTGACACGCATGAAGCGCCACCAGAAGCGCTCGATGCCGCTGCCATGCATGGCGATAACACGTTTGCTGGTCAAGGGATCAATGGTGACCTTCTTCGAACCGCCGCCCCCGACCAAACCAAACACGGCTGACAGCAGCAGCGCGGCGATCACGGCGACTGCGATGCCGGCGACGAAAGGCAGTTGGGCGCGAAGGACTTCTAACAAGCCCAGCACCTTACTATCGGGGTCTTGATAAAAGCGCAGGACATGACCGAACATCAGGAAGAAAACAGGCACAAGGATGATGACTGTGCCGCCCAGCACATACATGGCTGCCCGCTGCTGGTATTTCCACCAGACAGGCTTGTAATCAATGATGGCGATACGCAAGCCGTTGAGGGCGTGGTAAACCACACAGGCCACGAGGCCGAATTCACCGATGGTAAAAAGTGGTGTTTGGTAGGTGGCAATCGCTTCCACATACAACTGGGGATAAAACACTGCCCAAGAGGTATCGATGACATGCAGTGTTAGAAACAGTACAACCCCCAATCCCGTGATGCGATGCAGCACCCAACTCCACTGACCGAGCGCACCCTTATAGCGCATCGTCTCGGTTAAAGTCAGTACGAGCGAAGTCAAAGTTATACTCCTTAGTCCAAAAAATGGGGGGCAAGAAACCATTTTTGAGCGATTACGTGGATGGGTTAATTATAGCACCGCTTAAGAGTGACGCAACGGTTTGTCGGCTATGGTGCTAGTGCCAATCGGGATTGAGGCTAAAGGTCACGATTTGGTTAGCTGTTTGTCATAAGCAGCATTATGGTTTGCGCCGCATCGGGCTAAAGCCGCGATGCTACCCATCAGACAAGTCTGCTAAAGCGACTTCAAAACCTGTGCATCAGTATGATTATTTAGCTGTTAGTAATCACTGGAAACGGAAACATCGCCGTGAATTGTTTGATGAGGTCAGTAGCCCTAGCTCCATTGGGACAATAAATGTGGCGTAGCTGCTTGATATCCTGCTGATAAACACCCTCGCCATAAATCGGTTTGCCAGCGGCTTTTTGCTGTCGCGCAAAATCTATGAGTCGTATGATGTCGTCGGTACTTAAGCAAGCAATGTGTAAACGAGAAGCGGCAATCTCGCGCCAGAAGGCTTGGGCCTCGAAAGGTATACCGATTGTCAGTGAACCACCGACCAACAGAACGGCCACAAATACGGACATTATGTTCAATACTAAATAATGGGGGTATTGAATACCTGATAACTGGAAATAGCTAATAAGACGTTGGTTGCCCGTAATTGCCTGCTTATAGGCTAAAGTCTCGGCAGCAGTCAGCAACTCCCCTTGAGTGACGGTTAGAATGGAATTGTCATAGTTGATTGAGAAAAACGCCGCTGTATCAAGTATCGGCTCAGCATGATCATTGAAAAAACTATTTGGCATATTGCGAACTAAGGTGTTGAAAAGAGGATAATCTGAGGATGGTTTGCCACCTATTTGAATTGAAAGAGTATCTTTCGAGAGTCTGTGTTGAGCAACGTAATTAAACATAGGATACTCTGGGTCGTCATGTTGGCGAAGAAATTGTGCTTTTACGGGCACATTATTCACTTCTTTTCGCCACTCTACGCCATAGGGTGCAACGACTGCTCCCACGAACCAACAAGCCGTGAGCAAAACGGCAGTGTCAGCAGGTTCGTCATCAAAAATAGCGACCACATCCCCCGGTTTGATGCCCAAATCTTCTTGCAAGAAGTTGGCCGTTTGATGACAACGCGCGCTGAACTCGCCATACGAGAGTTCTTCGCGGCCTTCATTGCTGATGACGGTCAGGAAGATTTTCTCCGGCGAGACTTTGTTGTGGAGTGACAGCACTTGGCGGATGTTGGTAAAGGGTAGGTTCATGTGGGCTTGATTCTTGGGATATATAACCCAATATTGGGATAAATGGTCGTTTGGGAAATCGAAAAGTGACAAGTTTCAAGTAGCAAGATACAAGGTTGAAGAAAATCAGGGCACACAGCCGTGCGCCCCTACAAATGGTTATCGCGATTTAGTATGGTCGGTTTTTCTCCGGTTTGACGGCGCTAATCCATTGGTCGGAGAACCAACCGGTGACATCCGGTCGTGAGAGAATTTGAATACGCCACCAATTGTAACCATCGGCACAGACAGGGCCATCAATGATGGTGAAGCCGATGCCATCCAACAAAGTCGCGCTGATTTCCGAATTCAAGGTGGGCGCGACACGCATATTCTTGGGAATCTGATCGATGTACTGTACGTATCCCGTTAAGCCAACACGCAAGAGTTTAGCTGGTCCACAAAATGGTGTAGCGGTGGCGTTAGGGTCTTCTAATAAGGTGATGCCTTCCGCGCCATCGGCTACCCATCCGGTATATGAGACGTTCAATACGGTGACACGGATTTTCCACCAATTGTAGCCGTTTAAGCAGCGCGGGCCATCGAGGACATCGGCTATTGAGTCAGCGGGGGCAACCGTCATCACCAAACCATCGACACTCGGTTCTTGATGCACTTTCAACCCCAAACGCAGTTGTGTCACCTGTCCGATGGTTAAATCGACGCTGGCATTACAAAAGCTGCCTGCGGGTGGCGGGCCGGGACGTATCCAATATTGAGCGGGAGTGCCTTCGGCAACCCAACCGTCATTGCCGGGGCCGCTGACCTTCCACCAGTTATAGCGTTGATTGCTGCACACGGGTCCATCGGTGATGATGACCACCACCTGTTTTTGGTAATAGTTAACCCAAGGACTTGATTCGTTTGGTTCATTGCGCACGTATAAACCGCCGCTCACATAAGCTGACTGTCCCTTGACCATTGGCAGCGGTGTGGCACATCCCGGTGTGGGAACGGGTGTCAAAGTCGTGACGTAGAACATGGTGGGGGCAGCGGTCACCACGTAACCAATAGGCGTAATCGTCGGGATAGGAGTTGCTGTCTGGGCAGAAACCAGCGAGGTTAACCCCGCCAACAGGGCAATCAATAGGAGCGATAAGGGGATGAACAGGCGTTTGAACATAGCGAAATCTCCTCGATAATCCCTATTGTAGCGGATTTGGAGAAAGCTGCATGACGAAGGGCTGCTTGTGGCTTAGCGCGTCTGATTGTTTAATAGAGGTAGATGATTTTTAGGAGGCATTCTATGCGTATCATCCTCGGTATTGTGCTGATGATTGTCGGTTTTGTAGCTTTATTCGGCATCATTGTTATTCCGGTTTTGCCGCCGACAGAAGATAATGTCTCCGTCAATAATTATTTGCAGCAGCTTTTATGTAACCCCGGCGAAAAATTTGTGCGTGAACAGTACCAAACGCATGACTCGGACGGCACGGGCTATTCGATGACTCCGTACTGCGTGAACAGCGAACGCCAACGGGAAGATGTCACCGGTAAGTGGGTGTTGTATGGGGGTGGCGGATTTACGCTGTTTTTTCTGCTCGGCCTCGTATTGACCATTAGCGGAGCAAAAGGGGCAGTGCAAAGTCAAATCAACACGTTTATTCCGCAGTATTCAAGCGGTTCGGTCAATGGGGTAGGCATTACCCTCGATGGCCTCACTTCAGAAAAATTACAGTCGTTGAAAACCCAGATGCAAGCCTTTTCTACGGGCGGCGATTTGACAACAAAGCTCCGGCAGATCCAAGAGGCCAAAGATAAGGGGCTGATTTCGAGCGATGAGTATGACCGTCTGCGCCAGCGGATTCTGGATGATGTGACGTAAGGCAATCGTAATTGGCAAAATGGTCTAGCGGATGGATTCCCGATTCTGCGGTATGGTCTAGCAAAATTTATCAAAAATCGGAGCTTTATTTATGTTGTCACAGTCCCAAGTTGATTTTTACAACGAGAACGGATATTTACATGTGCCAGAGGTTTTTAGTAAGGCAGAGACCGATGAACTTTCCGACGAACTAGACCGGTTAGTGCAGGAGTGGGCGTTCACCAGCGAAGGTTGGACGGGGCCGTGGCGACAGGCTTATATGGATGTTGAGACGGAGAAAAAGTCTAAGCTAACGGCGATGCATGACCTGCAATTTTACTCAGCGGCATGGCTGCGGGCGGTGACTCATGTGCGGCTGGTGGAAGTCCTCGGCGACATTCTAGGGCCGAATGTCGAGCTTCATCATTCGACGCTGCACATCAAGCCGCCACAGACTGGACATCCGTTTCCGATGCATCAAGACAATCCGTTTTATATGCATAGCAACGGTCAGTATGTGGATGTGCTGGTTCACCTCGATGATACCTTCCACGAGAACGGCGAAATTCGCTTTCTGGCGGGTTCAAACAAACTCGGCGCGCTGGAACATGTGACGCGCATGCCGGATGGCAAACCGTGTACACCACACCTGCCAACATCAGAATGGCCGCTTGAAGATACCGTTCCGGTTCCGGCTAAACGTGGTGATGTGGTGCTGTTCAGCATCTACACCATTCACGGCTCGTATATGAATACTACTCGCCAGCCGCGCCGCTTGGTAAGGGTTGGCTACCGTGATCCGCAAAACATCCAGATTGAAGGTCAAAGCTGTGGTCGTCCCGGTTTGATGGTGAAGGGCTATCGCAACCGCCGCGAAGGACAGCCGCTGTTTCCGGAGAGCTAGACTGGCATAATCCATGAAATTGGGGCGCAAGGCCTTGCGCCCCTACACATGCCGAATCAATTAATCGGTTCGTCGTTGACCTTCACCAAATCAGCGCTGACGTAGCCTTCTCCGTCGTTATAACCGATGCGGAACCAACCCTTTTCCTCACTGCGGATGATAAACGATTCGCCTGTTTCGATGCTGCCAATCACATCGGTATCCGTGCCAGCACCGGCCCGAACATTTACGGTCGTGGTTGGCGTCAGGTAGCGCACTGTATTTTCAGGCGTGGGTGCTGCTTCGGCGGAAGCGGTGTAAGACTCTTTCAGCAAATCCTGAATTGCGGCTTCAGTTGTGTCGTAGCCCCCTTCACCGATGTGGGTATAACGCACATGACCCTGCTTGTCGATGAGGTAAACTGTCGGCCAATAGCGATTGGCCCATGCGCTCCATGTCGCGCCGGTGTTGTCCTGCGTAACGGCATAGGTGATGCCCAAATCCGGCAGCGCTTTGCGGACGTTGGCGATATCGCGTTCATAACTGAATTCAGGGAAATGGTTGCCGATAACCACCAAACCTTGATCGGCATATTTGGTGTGCCAATCTTGGACGTAGGGGGTGATGTGGATGCAGTTGATGCAGGCGAAAGTCCACATATCGACCAGCACGACGCTGCCGCGCAGGTTAGAAAGCCGCAGTGGAACATCGGTGTTTAGCCAGCTTTCATTGGTAAATTCGGGGGCTGCGCCAAAATCGGGCAGGCTCGACGTATAATCTGTTTGCGAGTCAGGAGGTACTGCGGGCTGCGTCGGGACAGGAGTGGGATTGACCTGTGCTAAGACTACCGCCCCTGCCAAAAAAGTTGTGATACCGATGAGTAATAGTTTCATAACCACCTCTACTGAATTGTTTCAGTGCTAATGAAACCAACAACTTATTACAGAGCGGTAACGAAAGTATTACGTGCTGGCCTGATTTTGAGTTTGTAACCATGACTCGTAGTCGGCTTCGGTGACGAGTGTGCCGCCCAAAATCTCGGTATTTTTGAGACGCTTTTGTGAGTCGTATTCGAGCAGCAGTTCAGCCGTGCGGGTACATTTATAGTCCGTTCCACGCGCGCTCTTGCGGACGAAATAGCCTTCATTGTCATCATTCTGGCTGAGTTCGTTCATGGTATCGACGCGGATACGGACGATTTCAGTGCAGCCGGTCGGTTTGACGTAATAGAACTGTCCACGCTCTTTGGGTGCGCCGCCGCTAAATAGTTTTTTGAAAAATTCCATGCTGCCTAACCTTATCTACAAAAATCAACATGTGGCTATTATAGCGAGTGAGATGCGAGAGAACATGACCATTTGCTAAGAATCAAAATGCCCTGTCGCGCTGACAGGGCATTGAACAGACATCATTGGGCTGACCGGATTAGGCCAAGCGGTTGTAGAATTCAACGACCAGAGATTCTTCCACCGGAATTTGGATTTCACCGCGTTCAGGAATGCGGGTGAAGGTGGCGCTGGCAGTGTTGGTGTCGATGGTCAGGTATTGGGGCGCGTAGGCGTTGGATTCCATCGCTTCGACCACATGCGGATTCTTGCGCATTTTTTCCACGACGCTGATGGTTTCGCCGGGGCGTGTGAGGTACGAAGGAATGTTCAGACGCTTGCCGTCGACCTGAATGTGTCCGTGTGTGACCATCTGGCGGGCTGCCCAAATGGTGGCGGCGAAGCCAGCACGGTACACCAAGTTATCCAAACGACGTTCCAAGAGGACGATCAGGTTCGCGCCGGTGTTGCCGGGCATCTGACGCGCCTTCATGAAGTAACGGCGAAGCTGACCTTCGCGCACGTTATAGATGAACGCAACCTTTTGCTTTTCGGTCAACTGCATACCGTAGTCGCTGCGGCGGCCTGAACGGAACTGCTTTTCTTTACCGTGATCTCCCGGAGGATAAGCACGCTTCTCAAGAATGCGGGCATACTTGGGGCGGGGCATCAATACCTCGCCGAAACGCCGCATCGCTCTAGCCTTAGGCCCATGATAGGATCCCATAAATCTACAACCTCAACCCCGCGGGAAACCGCCGGAACTAACCAATCCAATATCAAAATTAATGTGTAATAAGGCATTGTAGCGGCTTTTTGCGAGATTTCTAGGGCGGATTTTGCGCGCGGGTGGTCTCGACTGGTGCTATAAACGCGCGGATGTCCTTCGTACAATGCGCTCTATCACACAGCAAATGAAGGAGGTTTCGGATGCCTGTCAAACACACACCTGAACAACGGGTTCAATTGATTGACCGGTTGCGCCGTTTTCCTGACGAATGGGAAGCGCTCGTAACCGGCTTGAGCGACCACGAGTTATACACCCAATTTATTCCCAATGAATGGAGTGTTGCTCAGAATGTGCATCATGTGCCGGACTCGCATATGAACGCCTATGTTCGCACGCATCTCATCTTGACCGAAGATAAACCCCCACTCAAAGGTTATGCTCAAGACCGATGGGCGACGTTAGCGGATTACAAACTGCCGGTTGAACCCTCACTGTTGATTTTGCGCAACCTGCATGTTCGCTGGTGCGCGCTTTTTGACAGCTTAAGTCCAGCCGATTTCGCACGTACCGGTATCCACTCCGAAATTGGCGAGGTCAGCCTTGATGACATTCTGACGACCTACAATAACCATTGTGATGCTCATATTGAACAAGTTACGCGGACGTTAGCGGCAGGGCGCGCCAAGTAAACCGTCCCATCAATATGCCAACCGGATTGAATTATCCGGTTTGGTAATTATTGTAATAATGCTACTATTGCCTCCAATATTAGTCATTTTGTAGGAGTAGTTGCGATGCCTGCTGCTGTTCTCACACCCGAAATCCGCCGCGCCAAAATTGAGCGTTTGCGGCGATTCCCGGATGAACTCGAAGCGCTGGTTGCGGGACTGAGTGATGATGAACTCTTTACACCATTTATCCCAAATCAAATGTCAGTGGCACAAATGGTTCATCATATGGCAGATGAGCATATGGTCTTCTATATCCGCATCCGGCTCATCTTGACCGAACATCAACCCATGCTCAAATGGTTTGATCATGACGGTTGGGTGAAGCTGGCGGATTATAAGCTGCCAATTACGTCATCGCTGGTTATCTTTCGCAATCTACATGTGCGTTGGTGTACGCTGCTCGATAGTCTAAGCCCATATGAATTTACCCGCGTGGGTATTCATACCGTATATGGTGAAATGAGTGTGGACAATATCCTGATTCTTGCTGATAACATGTGCAGTGATAACCTCAGACAAATCGCGCGAGTGTTAGCCGCAGGCCGTGCCAAGTAAATCTTTGTAGGGATATATTTTCCCATGCTAGGCGGATCGTGTTATCCGGTTTGGCTATTGGCATCAGCATGTTACCATTGTCTGCAATCGGACTTTGTTGTAGGAGTGGTTGTTATGTCCGCTGCGGTTCTCACACCCGAAATCCGCCAAGCGAAAATTGAACGCCTGCGTCGTTTTCCAGATGACCTTGAAGCGGTCGCTACCAGACTTAGTGATCATGAACTTCACACGATATTTATCCCCACCCAGTGGACGGTCGCCCAAATTATTCATCATCTGGCCGATTCGCATATGAATGCTTACATCCGAACCCGCTTGATATTGACCGAGTATCAACCCATGCTCAAGCAGTTTGATCATGATTTGTGGGCCAAACAAGCCGATTACAAGCTGCCGATTGAGTCGTCGCTGGCACTTTTACGCGGCTTACACAGCCGCTGGTGCGGACTGTTGGATAGTTTGAATGCTCCGCAATTCGCGCGTACGGGTATTCATACAGCACTTGGTGAAATGAGCCTCGATAACATCATCATTCTCATTAGCACCACTTGTGATGAGCATCTTGCGCAAATCGAACGGACATTGGCGGCTGGCAACGCTAAGTAAACTAGCAGTTCTATGCAGAAGATTTATGCCGTCCGCAAAATCTTCTGCATGGCTTTTCCTTTTGCCAACTCGTCGATGAGTTTATCGAGGTAGCGAATTTCGCGCATGGTTGGTTCTTCGATGTCTTCTACGCGGACACCGCAGACCACCCCTTTAATTAATGTCCGGGCAGGATTGAGCTGCGGCGCTTCCATGAGAAAGGTTTCTACATCCGTGTCTTTCTCCAGTTCTGCTTCCAACTGTTCCTGACTATATCCTGTCAACCAGCAAATAATGTCATCGACTTCGGCTTTGGTACGGCCTTTTCTTTCGGCCTTTTTGATATATTCCGGGTAGACACGGGCGAAACTCATTGTGTAAATCCGATGTTTAATCATGACAACCTCTCAATTCTGTGGTTTCTTTAATATTATCACAAATTGAGAACAGATGTTTGAAGGTGGCTAAATTGGCAGTGTCGCGGGCAGCTTGAAGGTTGTGATGAGTGACGGGCTGCGAAAGGTGATGATGTCCGCAATTTGTCCATCGTCTGCGAAGGTTAGCAGTTGGATGGCATAGGGTATATACACAGCCTGTGCGTCGTCACGGCGATAAAGACCGAAGGCGATTTGTCCATTAGCGCGGGTCGGGATTAAGCGCCAGCGCCCACTGGCTTGACCGGCAAAAATAGTTTTGCCTACCAATCCGCCAATCGTTGCTCGCCCCTGATACCACGCTGGAATGGGCGGCATACTAAAGGTTGCGTCCTCATGCAAAAGTGCCAGCAAACTTTTGATGTCGGCGGTTTGCCACGCGCGAACATAACTCTCAAGCATGGATTGACGCTGATCATCTAATGTTTGTGGTGCTGTGCCTTCGAGATGGGGACGCTTGTTAGCCGACAGGGTTTCGCGGGCGCGGTGTAAGGCACTCTTGACTGAAGCGACGGTCGTACCGAGTAAATCCGCAGCTTCGGCGGCCTCCCATTCCAGAACATCCCGCAAAATCAGCACCGCCCGTTGGCGCGGCGGTAAAAGATGGAGCACAGTCATAAAGGCCAGCGTGATATTTTCACGGGCGGCATAATAGCTCTCCGGCCCGATATCACTGACTGCCAGCCATTCATCCGGAATAGGTTCCAGCCAGATGGGTTCGTTGAAATCCGCTGGAATCGGTTGGTCTAGCGTCGCGGCATCCCCGTGCGTGAAGGGTACGACACGGCGTTTTCGTTTTTCCAGCGCGTCCAGACAGGCGTTGGTCGCGATTTTATAGAGCCACGCGCGGAACGAAGCCCGCCCTTCGTAGGTGTCGCGCCGCCGCCACGCCCGCAGATAGGTTTCTTGCACCATATCTTCGGCATCCTGTACCGAACCCATCATGCGGTAGCAGTGAACTTGCAGTTCTCGGCGGTAGGGTTCGGATAAAGCCTCAAATGTTTTTTCGTCAATGGTCGTGTTCATGGGAAATATCCCCGTAGTTCAATCTCAGTATACGAGTTTTCGTCCAAACCGCACCCTTTGCGCCGCTATTACCGTCATAACATTGATGGCAATTGATATAAGGAGTTGAAGTGCATGAAACGCATGATTATTCAGTACACCGTAAAGCCCGAGCGTGCGGCAGAGAACCAACAATATGTCGAAAAAGTGTTTGAAGAACTGCGGCGCAACAGCCCTGCCGGCTTACGCTATGCCACATTTACGCAGCCGGATAAGCGCACTTTTATGCATCTGGTTTCGGTCGAAGTCGAAGATGGCGACAATCCGCTGACCCAATCCGACTCGTTTAAGGCGTTCCAAGCTGGCATCAAAGAACGGTGTGAAGTACAGCCGGTGGTGACGCATTTATCGGTTGTGGGTTCGTATCATTTCTTTGACTAATTGAGGTTGTCTGTTTCTGGAACATACACAAGGAATCTAACCTATGCAAGAAGCTGCGATGTCCACTGCCGGAAAAGCCGTGAGCCAAAAGACCACTTTCAGCCGGACTTGTTCGGTGACAACCAACATCCGTGCCAAACCGGAGGTCATCTGGGGATTACTAACCAACGCGGCTGATATGCCGAAATGGAATTCAACCATTATCAGCGTTGAAGGCAGCATCAAACCGGGCGAGACGATTAAGCTAAAGTCGGTTTCTAATCCGAAGCGCATCTTTAATCTTAAGATCGCTGAATTTAATCCGCCAACGAAATTGGTATGGGGCGATGGGACTGCGCCAATGTTCAAAGGCGTTCGCACTTATACGTTGACAGCCAAACCCGACGGCACAACCGACTTCAACATGACCGAAGTCATCAGCGGTATACTGCTACTCATGATTGGTGGTTCGCTGCCGGATTTCAAGCCTACATTCGAACAATACGCGGCTGACCTCAAGCGCGAAGCCGAGAAATCATAAAAGGAGATCAAAATGGCAGAAGGTAACGGAACGAAAGAAAGCCCTTGGGTATTGAAAACGCCGCCGGGGACATCCGAATACACCCTGTATAAAGATGAAACGCGTGATCCGGCGGTTTTGGTTTGCCAAGTGGGGACGACGACACTGCTTTATGACCTAGGCTGCATCAACGACCTCCACGCAATGCTCAAAGTACATGGCGATTGGATGGAACTCGGCAGCGCCGACGAACAAAAAGAAGCCAAAGAAGGGACAGTCGAAGCGTGGGGACGATCACCGGATAATCCTCTTGGCGGCTGGTATGGCCTCAAGAAAGGTTTACGCGGTCGCTTTGGCATGTATATTCCGCCGCTGATGGAAGCACTGGGATTAGCCGAAGTCGAGCATAAACCCAAAGGCAACCGGATGCGGGCAATTTAATCGGGATTAATTGAAAGGGGCGCGGCATATCTATCCCGCGCCTTTCCCTCAACACCTTAATGGAAGTTATACGCGCCTCAATTTTACAATTAGACTAATTCACTTTATTAGGATGGTCTTAAATGAAATTGAAGCGATGGTTCTCCCTCGGAATCGGTGTCGTTTTAATGTTGGCGGCTGCGCCTGCCGCTGCCCAAGACGACGGTCTAGCGCATCAATGGGCCAGCAGTGCGAGCGCCACCAGCGAATACAGCAGTACCGATTACAATGCGATGCAGGCCACAGGCGAGCCGAACACAGCGAACTGCGGCGATCATGTCACAGCATGGGCATCGGCAGGGATACAGAACCCCAACGAAGCTCTGACCGTCTATTTTGATAACGCGGTTTGGGCGACACAAGTTAATATTTATCAATCCTACACGCCCGGTGGCATTAAAGGCATCGCTTTACTTCCAGCGGCTGGTGGTGATCCCATCGACGTGCCGAATAGTGCTGACTCTGGCACAGACTGTCCCGGTATACTCTCAATCGATGTACCGACCGATATATCAAGCACCGTCAACGGTGTGATTATTTATCTCGACCAACGTAAGCTCGGCACATGGAACGAAATTGATGCGGTTGAGCTGGTTGGTAATTGGCCTTCAGGCGAAGATGCCACTGGCCCAAGCAACGATACATCCTCCCAACAAACCACCGACAACAGCGGCCCTTCGGGCATGAGTGTCACCTGTGATAACGGCGCGACTTTTGATAACGGGGTTGAAGTGCGCGTGATTAACATGCGGGCGGGTTACACCTATACGGCAACCGCCATCGGCATTAATGGTTTTGATCCGGTTTTGGCGGTACTCAATTCGGCGGGACGTGGTTTATGTTCTGACGATGATGGTTACGCCGCGCAGTACAGCGCTTCGCTGCCAGATGCCGAAGCACCTGCCAATGGCAGCAGCGCGCAGGTTTACTTCGCCAACAACAGCAGTAAGGCGTTTCAGACCATTTCGCTGGTGGTCGGCGGTTTGAATAACGCTAAGGGTGAGTTCGTCCTTATTCTAGAAGGCATGGCGCTGACGACCGCCGATGGCAGCGGTGATCCTTTCTCTTTAGCCATCACACCGGGCATGATCGCATCCGGTGTATCACCCTCGGTATATATGTTTACGCTGAATACGGGACTCGATCCGTTTATCGCCATGATCGACAGCGATTACAATTTCCTCAAAGAAAGCGGTTCGAAGGGCAATTATTATGCCTGTGATAATGCGGGGTACAGCTGCTGGGGCGAGTCCTACGATTTGAGCAATTACTATATCTCGCGCAGCGGTGGACGCGGTATCTCCGGTGTGGATTATGATGCCATGTTGAAAGTGCCTGTGCAGGCCGGTCAAGAAGGCAGCTTTTACAACTTCCTGATGCGCAGCGCAGGCATGAAATCCTTCGGCGATTATTCGGTTGCTTTCCATGTGGGCATCGGCTGACATTTCCACAAATGGCGGTTTTTCGAATTGTCGGTTGTAGGCGGGCACAACAGCGTGATGGGGAAATTATGGCAACAGACGGCATGATCGCTGCGTCTCATAGGTAAGTTGGTAATCAAATGGCAGCGGGAGGGATGATGCTGTTTTACAAAATAAGACGGAGAAAGCACCCCCACCTTAATCGTCCCCCGTAAACGAGGGAGGAAACCATACGGACGGAACATGTTCCGTCCCTACATTGGGCACTCCGTATTAAAAAGTTAAACATCATTATGCCGTCCCTACGATAGCCATTTGATGGCGGGGCGTAATACCTTACGCCCTTTTTAAATGGCTTCACCTGATGGTGTCGTTACCTCAACTGCTTCTGCGGATTTCCCTTCACCCGCACGTGGACGCAGCACATGGAAATAAAGTGACATCGGGATGAATGACAGCAGCGCGGCGATCACCAAAGCGGGAACAATCCCGATGCGATCTGCCAAGCCACCGAGCAAAAACGAAAATATCGAGAAGGCGATGCTGCCGGCGAAACTGTTGAGTGATCCCATAGTGGCGCGCTGGGCGTCGGTGAATTCATGCTGAACAAGGCTTTGCTTGGCGACGTTGTTTACGCCAAAGAAAATGGAGTTCGAAGCCATCAGCGCGGGTGAAAGCACCGAGGCGAAAATCAGCCCGAACAAATTCACGGCCTCACTGATCAAACTGCCGCCGATCAACAGCCGGAACTCACCAAAGCGCTTGATGATGCGTCCGGCGTAATAAAAACTGATGGCAGCAGTCGCGTTACCAATCATCTGGGCAATGCCAATCGCCCAAACAGGCCACAAGGTCACGATGAATGCCGAGCGAATCAACCATGACGATTCGCCAATGGCGTAGCTCAAAATTCCGGCGATGCTCAAGGTTCGCAGCCGCGCATTCCCGATGATGTTACGGAACGCCGTTGAAAGATGCGCATAAATATTGGCGTTGGTGGCGCTGTGGACGCGCGGTTCGATCAACTGCAAACTGACGATGAATGCAAAAACCATCGGCAGCACTGAGACAAGCATCACCGTGTGATACGAAATGACGGCGATCAAACTGCCGATGACCGCCGAGATTGCCAGCGCGAACTGGTACATCGAGGAGGTGATGCCTAAATATTCTTGGAATGTTTCCTTTTGTTCCATTTCTGCCAGTGTGTCGTACAGCAGCGCTTCATTGTTGCCGCTGTAAAAGGCACGACCTAAACCTTCGAAAATCGCCCCGACCAACAGCGCCCAATACGTGCCGCCGATGGCATAAAAGGTCAGAGCGAACACGCCCGCGACCGCGCCGTAAACCACTGTCTTTTTGCGTCCGACCATATCTGAAAGCACACCGGTTGGCACTTCGAAAAATGACTGCGCCAGCATTGCTGCTGAAAAGACACTCATGCCAAGGGCATAGGAACCGGTGATTTGCGAATAATAGAGGATGGCAATCGGCCCATAAGGACGAAAATCGCCCCAGAAGTTAAACCACTTTAGCAGCCGAATATTGCGAGAAACCAGCATAATTTTTCACTTCGACATGGATATTTAGGGGTTTATTGTGGGTTTTAAAGGGTCAAAAGTCAATGATGGTTTTGGATGAACAGGTGACTGATTATAACAGCATGAAGAGGATAGATTAGAAATAGGTGAGAATTTTCTATAGATGTAAACGGATGCGTATATGCGCTTGACTAAAATTTTAGACTTGGCTAAAATTTATTGTAGGTCGAATGATAATTAGAGATAAACGATGTCAAATCCAACAACAATCACTACCCTTGATCAACTGCGAATGGGACAAACGGCGCACATAACTGAACTTACCGATAAGGGCGCAAGCCGTCACCGTTTAATGGATCTTGGCATTTTACCGGGAACCAAAGTTGAAATTGAAATGAAAAGCCCGCTTGCTGACCCTGTTGCGTATCGGATACGCGGAGCCGTTATTGCTCTTCGCCGGTTACAAGCCCAACAGATCAAAATCGAAATTGAGCCTACGGAGAAATAGACGATGACTGCCATATCCGCTCCTTGTGAGACATGTCCCGCTTATAACCAAGCCCAACTGAAAAAGATGGGCGTAAATGTTGAAAATTACGATTATGTAGTGGCACTCGCCGGCAATCCGAACACGGGTAAAAGCACTGTGTTTAATGCCCTGACCGGTTTGCGCCAGCATGTGGGAAATTGGCCGGGTAAGACCGTTGCCCGTGCTGAAGGTGGATTCGACTTTAACGACAAGAAATACAAGTTAGTTGATCTGCCGGGAACCTATTCGCTGCTTTCCACCAGCACCGATGAGGAAATAGCCCGCGACTTCATTTTGTTCGGGCAGCCCAATGTGACGGTGGTGGTTGTGGATGCTACACGCCTCGAACGGAACTTGAATCTGGCGCTGCAAATTCTGGAAATCACTGATCAAGTTGTTGTCGCCCTGAATTTGATGGATGAAGCCAAACGGCACGGTATCACGATAGATGAACGACATCTCACCCGTGAACTGGGTGTGCCGGTTATTCCGATGGCAGCACGGCGTATGGTGGGTATTGCGGAACTGCTGCAAGCCATTCAAGATGTCGCTAGTGGGGCGCGTGTAAACCGTCCACATCGTATTCAACAGCGTGACGCGGTGGTCGAAAAGGCTATTCATGAACTGGTGGGAGTCATTGAGGCTGAATACCCGAACTTACCTAATGCGCGTTGGGTAGCGCTGCGGCTGCTGGAAGGTGACCAAACGCTGGAAGCCGCGATCAATAATCACACGCTTGGCGATTTAACACGCGGTCAATCCGTCCAACCCGTCCCAGAGATTATTCCTTTAGAGGTGGCTTCATGACGACCAATGCTATTCTCCAGAAAGCGGCGGCGCTGCGGGCACAGGTTGGCGAGGATTATCACGACAAACTGGTAGAAGCGATTTACACCGACGCTTCACAAATTGCAGATCGCAGCGTCAGCCGTGATGATAAGCAAGCTCGCCTGACATTCGACCGGGCGCTGGATCGGGCTTTGACCCATCCAATATGGGGCTTTGCGGTCATGGGGTTGATGTTCTTTGCGGTATTCTGGATTACGATTACCGGCGCGAATGTTCCTTCACAACTGTTAGCTGATTTCTTGTTGGGTACGGTTTATCAAACCCTGCATAATGTCGCGAACGCACTGTATGCTCCGGCATGGTTAAGCGGCTTTTTGATTGACGGTGTGTATCTGGCAACGGCTTGGGTTACTTCGGTGATGCTGCCACCGATGGCGATATTCTTCCCGCTGTTTACGCTGCTAGAGGATTTTGGTTATTTGCCGCGTGTCGCCTTCAATTTAGATCGGCTGTTTGCGAAGGCCGGTGCACATGGCAAGCAGTCCCTGTCGATGATGATGGGCTACGGTTGTAACGCAGCGGGCGTGGTGGCGACACGTATTATCGACAGCCCGCGTGAACGTCTGATCGCTATTATCACCAATAACTTCAGCATTTGTAACGGACGGTGGCCGACACTTATTTTGATGGGAACCATCTTTTTGGGTGCGCTGGTGCCGCCAGCTTTTGCAAGTCTGGTCGCCGCATTAAGCGTGGTTGCGATTGCGGTACTTGGTATCGTGGTGACGCTGGTGGTTTCATGGGGGCTTTCAAAGACTGTGCTCAAGGGCGAAACTTCGGTTTACAGCCTCGAACTGCCGCCTTACCGTCCGCCGCAGATTATGAAGACTATTTACACGTCGATGATTGACCGGACACTGATCGTCCTCTGGCGGGCATTGGTGATGGCTGCTCCTGCTGGCGCGGTCATCTGGCTGGCAAGTAACGTCATGATTGGGGATACCAGCATCGCCGCATTTATGGTCAACCTGCTCAATCCGTTTGGACTGCTGTTGGGATTGAACGGTGTCATCCTGCTGGCCTACATTGTCGCCATTCCGGCTAATGAGATCATCATCCCGACCATCTTGATGCTTACGCTGACGTTGGGCAAGAACATCGCTGGCGCGCGAGCAGGTGTCATGCTCGAAATGGATGATGCACAGGTTTATTCGGTACTCACGCAGGTTGGCGGTTGGACGGTGCTGACGGCTATCAACTTGATGTTGTTCAGCCTGCTGCATAATCCATGCAGCACCACAATCCTCACGATATGGAATGAAACCAAGAATGCTAAATGGACAGCACTGGCGACACTGCTGCCGCTCGGAATTGCCTTCTTGGTCACTTTCTCCACCGCGACACTGGCGAGACTGCTGGGTTGGGCTTAGATTAACATCTGATTACGCATATTAGGCGGGGAGGAAACTCCCCGTTTTTATTTAGAATTCCACTTTACCAGCACATCACCCATCGTTTGAACAATCGTCTCGACTTCTTCTGCCGTGATGGTCAAGGGGGGCGAGAAGGCCAGCGCGTTGCCGACAGCGCGGGTTCGCAACCCGGCCTGCATGGCTGCGCTCATCAAGGCGTTGGTGGTCGCCATATCCGGTGTGCGGCTGGTTTTGTCTTTGACGATTTCAATGGCACAAATGAGCCCTTTACCACGCGCGTTATCGACCTGCGGAAATTCAGTCAACGTACCTAGACCTTCAAGCAAAATCTCGCCACTGGTGCGTGCGTTCCGTACCAGATGTTCACGTTCTAAGATTTCGATGTTCTTGAGTCCGACCGCGCAGGCTGTGGCGTGACCGGAATAGGTGTAGCCGTGCATGTACGACTCGGCTTCCGGCGCGTTCCAGATGGCCTCGCGGATCGCATCTGAAATTTGCATTCCTCCCAAGGGGATATAACCGCTGGTGATGCCTTTAGCGAACGTCAGAATATCGGGCTGCACACGCCAATGGTTTAGGGCGAACATCTCGCCGGTGCGTCCAAATCCGGTAATTACTTCGTCGGCAATGAACAAGACTTCATATTTATCACAGATGGCACGGATGAGCGGGAAGTAATCATCAGGCGGGACGATCACGCCGCCTACGCCCTGCACCGGTTCCGCGATAAAGGCCGCGATGGTATCTGCTCCCTCACGCAAAATGGTTTCTTCCAAGGCACGGGCTGCTGCCTGCCCGACGGTTTCACCGGCTTTGATGTCACCGTCATAACGATGCGGGTTAGGCGCGGGAATATGCAAGAATCCGGGAACCTGCGGGCCGAAGGGCGTATGATAACGGCTGATGCCGGTGGCGCTGGTGGCCGCCATTGAAATGCCGTGATAAGCGCTGTTACGGGCGATAATTTTAAGTTTATTTTTCTGGCCCATGCGCTGCCAATAAAACAAAGCTGTTTTAAAAGCGCTTTCGTTGGACTCTGATCCGCCGGATGTAAATAAGGTTGTTTTTAAATTCGGGTAGGCATAACCGGATAATTTTTCAGCCAGCCGCGAAGCCGGAACATTGGTCATTCCCGCGAAATTCGAGGTAAAGGGCAGCGTAATCATTTGTTCGCGGGCGACATCTGCCAGTTCGGTACTGCCGTAACCAATGTTGACGTTCCAAAGACCAGCCATGCCGTCCAAAATTTTCTTGCCATCGCTGGTGTAGAGATAAATGCCTTCGGCCCGTTCGATCACCAATGGATTGCTGTGGCGGCTGGGGTGCTGGAGGGGGTGAAGCTGAGTTTGATCTTGCTCGACCCATGTCGCTGTATTCGATTGACTTGTCATGTCAGACTCCTTCATGCTGAATAGGGACGACTCTAACACAATTGAAAGTAGGCATAAAGTGAGATTGGTCATATGAAAATGAACAGATAGGCTCCATTCCCTGTAGAATGAAACCGTTCTGAGATTGAAAAGGAATGTATGGATGTCCACAAGAAAAACCTTGATGGTTGTAACCGGACTTTGGCTGTTGAGTCTGTTGATTGTTAACGGGCAGGGACAACAGGTGAGCGCTGGCGACTGTTCGATTGAGCAAGAAAATTAGGGTCTGTCAAGAGTTTTGTGTAAACGGATTTTGCCATACAAAATTAAATTGGGAAACGCCCCTCAAAACGGATAGCGAGTTGGTTCAAAATCAAAGCCCAATTCGGGACAGGCATCGTCCATTTTTTGATGATGTTACT
>WGMX01000063.1 GCA_016124855.1 Anaerolineaceae bacterium
CGCTCTGGTGCGCGCTCGTCTATGGGCTTATTGGATTTTTCACATGTCTCTTGATGACCCTGACATGGTAAAAGTTCCCCGTGCCTTGCTGGAGCGCTTCACCGATTTACTGGCTTATGCCGCCTAATGTACAAAGTCCAGATAGTAGGTGGGTAGAAAATCAAGAACAATTCTTTCACCAAATTTCAGGTATCGTTCTAAAGTTAAGCTTGCTGAGTATGAGGATAATTTCCATTGCCTGTCAAATCCAGTAGTTTTTGTAAAATCTACTATTTCTTCAAGAGTTGTTTTCCCCGGTGTAAGCCCCCACCAACAAGGTAATGTGCAATTTTCATAATTACCTTCCATTAACTTCTCAAATGTCGGTAGTAAATCTAAGTCACGCGCAGGTATGGGTGTAACCATCGCTGTAGGGATTGGTGTGGGCATCGAATTTTGGCTGATTGGGGTAGGCCTTTTTGCGTTGGGAAATTTGTATTGCGAAATATCGAGACATTCGTCGGCATGATCTTTGAAAAACTGCACAAATTCCTCTGTGCTGATGCCGACACCAAAAGCATTTTGGGGCGTCTTAAAAAACTCTGGATATTGCTTATCATCCAGAGCCGAACTTGACAAAGAGAATTCAACACTTGTGGTGTGTTTAAGATCCAAACATAAGTTGAGATTTTTTAAAGGTCGCTCCAAATTATCATGGCTTACATCAAATATGTAATGGATTTCTGTTCCTCGACTTCGATAAAGCAAAATCAAATTGTATTCAGACAAGCGAAAGGTTGAGGGATTCTCAGCAATATAAACTTCGGGTGTATCCTCAAATTGTGCGACTATTTTTGCGGGAGAAATCACGTCGGCATTTACTGGCAGCCATTCCCCCGGATTATTAAAACCGAGCCGCATACTACGGATACGATTCGCTGCATCAAATCCAAAAGAGATGAGAAACTCACCAAAATAGCTATTTTCAAGAAAGTAAAGTGGAAGTCCCTCACCACTGATGTACTTTTTTAATGACAACTTCGAATAGATAGAGTCCTTCCAATGCCTATCAAATCCATTTCGACTTAGAAATGCAGCAGCTTCATCGATAGTGGTTTCACCCGGTTTTAAAGTCCACCAACAGGGCAGTTGGCAATCTTCATAGTCGGCTGACATTAATGTTTCAAACGTGGGTAGCAAGTCAGTATCCCGTGCGGGTATAGGGGTAACAGTAGCAGTAGGAATTAGGGTGATCGTCGGATTTAGGCTGGTTTGGATAAATCCCTTTAAATCGGGAAGCATGAACAATATTGGAATTATCAAAATAAAGGTTAGACCGGCAATTCTCTTATTCATATTCAATTGCTGCCATATAGCTTAACCCAATTTGATATTCCAGTGCCGACGACTTCTCAACAATATACAACAACTTTTTAACCTATTTCCCATTCATAGGCTTGTCGTCGGAAAAGCTTAATATCGTTTGCCCATCGAGATTTCCTTAAACTCCAAATTGGTGTCAACGCATTTAACGCATATTGAGTTAATATCCTCAGTTATTAACGGCAGTTATCAATTGGCAGAGGATATTCAACTTGGCTGATTACGACCTCATTTTGCGCGACGGTACAATTTATGATGGCAGCGGCAAGCCTCCCGTTCGCGGTGATGTAGCGATCAAAGGCGACCGGATTGCAGCAGTCGGTGATGTTGGAAGCTCAACGGCTGACCATGAAATCCAGTTGAATGGTTTGGCGGTCGCCCCTGGTTTCATCAACATGCTCAGTTGGTCGGTCGAGTCGCTGATCGAAGATGGTCGTTCACAAAGTGAAATCCGCCAAGGTGTGACGCTGGAAGTCATGGGCGAAGGCACGTCGATGGGGCCAATGAGTCCGGCCATGAAAGCCAGTCGCACGCGCGGTATCCTCGGCAACAAACACATTCAATATGAGGTTGAGTGGACGACCCTCGGTGAATATCTGGATTGGTTGGAAAAGCGCGGCGTTTCCACCAACATTGCTTCGTTCGTCGGATCAGGCACACTCCGCACCTATATCATGGGTGATAATGACCGTCCACCAACCGAAGAAGAGTTGGAAGATATGGCTAATCTGGTGCGCCAAGCCATGCAAGAAGGCGCAATGGGCATGTCCGCAGCGCTCATTTACCCGCCCGCTGCTTATGCTAGCACTGAAGAACTCATCGAGTTAGCCAAAGCTGTTGCTGAATATGATGGTATGTATATCTCGCATATCCGCAACGAAGGCAGCACCTTCGTTGAAGCCATTCAAGAATTTTTGCGGATTGTGCATGAAGCCAAACTGACCGGCGAAATTTATCACCTCAAAGCAGCAGGTGGTTCTAACTGGCACAAGATGGACGAGGTGCTTCGATTGGTCGATCAAGCCCGCGCCGAGGGGCTGCCGGTCACGGCTGACATGTATAACTATGAATTTTCCGGCACCGGTTTATCCTCCTGTATTCCGCCTTGGGCGCATGATGGGGGACACAAAGACCTTATCACCCGTTTGAAAGACCCTGCAACCCGCGAGCGCATCAAAAAAGATATGAACACACCGAGCCTCGAGTGGGAAAACATGTTCAATGAGTATGGCCCGACACGCATTTTGCTCTCCGGTTTCCAGAATGACGCACTCAAGCATTACACGGGCAAAACATTAGCCGAAGTCTCTACCGAACGCGGAACTGCTCCTGATGAAACCTTGATGGATTTGATCGTCGAGGATGACAGCCGTATCTTCACCATGTACTTCTGTATGTTAGAGGACAATCTTCGCAAGCAGATCAAAGTGCCTTGGGTCAGTTTCTGCTCGGATGCCGAGTCGCAAGCGCCGGAAGGGGTGTTCCTCAAGACCAATCCGCATCCCCGCGCTTACGGATCATTTGCACGGTTGCTTGGTAAATATGTCCGTGATGAAAAGCTGATTACCCTCGAAGAAGCGGTTCGCCGCTTAACCTCTCTGCCTGCTGCCAATCTCAAAATCAAGGAACGCGGCGCGCTCAAAGCCGGATACTTCGCGGATGTCGTCGTCTTTGATCCGGCTAAAGTTCAAGACTACGCTACGCCCGATAAGCCGCACCAATATTCAGTCGGCATGGTGCATGTGTTCGTCAATGGCGAACAGGTGCTTAAAGACGGCGAACACACCGGCGCAAAACCCGGTCGTGTTGTGCGTGGGCCGGGGTATAAGGGATAACCAATGTTGCCGTTTTTTATGGGATGATTCCAGTCCATGGCAAGGGCGAAGCATCCTTCGCCCAAATTGTCACCTATTATTCATCCATTACCCAAAAAGATGGCTTTCTTCAAATACAGTTTCAAAACCTAGTGGGTTTGTAAGCCATCTGCATCAGGAATTCGATCTTTACTCGTCATTGAGTAAGCCCACACGCGCTTGCGTGATATATCGGGCATGAGGAGTACGGATACTTTGAAAGCGAGTGACAGCGTAGAGGGGTGATCAACCGAACCTTTAAACAGACTTGTTTCAAATGCTCCGTCGGCATCCTTATCGCGTAGTAATTCAAATGAGTCTTTATCGAATCGTATCATGTCACGCTGATCACCATATAGATACACAAAATTACCTGCCGCTTCGACATCTTCGGGTTTGCTAAATTTAACGACAACTTCAATATCGTCGCTGGTATATGTCACTCTCAAATTTCGAAAGTCAGGGGTTGCATTATCTTGCGCGTCGGCTACATCCACTGTGGATGGGCTGGCAGTTGCAGCTTGTTTCATGGAGATATCACCAACTTGATTATTGGCGCCGGTCACCACGAAAAAGCCCGACCCGGTTGAATAGGTTTCATAGAAAGGATGAGTAGCCGTTACCTTGTAACGTCCGACTGGTAAACTAATTTGATAACCGCCGTTGAAATCTGAGACAACCTCTTTTCTGATAGTACCGTCCTCACTGTCAAACACGATTTTCGCGTTAGAAACTTTTTCACTGTTACTTCCTAAAACAACCCCATGGTAACTGCCCAATTGGGATGGAGCAGTATTCGTAATAGGTTTAACACTGGGATTGGAGGATGGCGTTGAAGGGGATCGTGACCCTAAAAATTCTAAAACACCATTCACGACGACCATCGCACATAAGAGAAATGCGGCAATACTTCCAAGTAAAGCAAAAACGATTAACGGTTGTCTGTTCCGGGATTGTGGCTTAGTGCGCGCACGGGTATTACTAACTATGATGTTTTGTGGAGCCACTTCTCGACTGACAGGTGCTGAATAGGCAGGTGGAACAGGACTATACGTATTTGTATCTTTGGGAAGATACTCGACCAGTGCTTTTAGTCCTTCTTCATAATTATTCCGAAAATCCACATACTGCAATCTGCGGATACGCAATGGCAAATCGCATTCCTCAGTCAAAATTGGAATAATCGTCTTGCCTGTGTCAAGCCCGACATCGACCTCATCTCTTACGTTATTTGACTGTACTGATTCTGCCGACATGACAAAAATAATATGGGTAGCCATATTAAGGGCGTTTTCGATAGCCATATCCCAGCGCTGACCGGGTGAAATGTTCCTTTTGTCAAGCCAAACTGGAAAACGTTGTTGGGCGAGATCATCCACGAGACGAAGCACAAAAGCTTCGTTCTTGCGCGAATAACTAATAAATATTAGAGCCATCACATAATCCCTTACAATTTCGCTATTTGGGGTATTCGCGTGAATGATTGATGTGGGACATCTGCGGCGTGTGGAGGTTTAAGTATGCAAATTACAAGAAGCGGTGTTCTATGACCCCGTGCTTTCTATAAATATTAATATATATTCCGAATAATTTCAATTGCGCACGATTCATCTCGCCCGCAATGCCCGTATATACGCTTCACTGTTAGGAATATGCACCGGCAAATGTCGATAGGGCGGACGTGGCGGCGCGACCAAGATAATTTCCAAAACGCCGCCCAGATCAAGCGGCGCATCAGTTGCGAACGGCGCGGCTTGCTTCCAATCGTCATCACCGAGTTTGCGAATCATCGCCATCAGCGCGTATTGTGTCTGTTCCCACTCATCGAGCGTTTCGGTCAGCGTTTGACCGCGACGATCTTCAATTCCTGCGTAGTGGATTTTTCGCCCACCACTTTCAGACTGCATGGCATCAATCGCGAAGTGTTTTTCGCCGCGCTTCCACGCATCAACCGCTTCGATGCTGAAGGCTTCATAGGTAATCAAATGCGCCAGCAAATCTTTGAACGACAGCTTTTGATCGGGATACAAGCCGTAGCGAATGGTATCAGGACGCGTTTTCTCTTCGTCTGTAAGCGTATTCATCAAATCACGCACTGCTCGGTGTTCGATGTCCAACTCGCGCAAAGCCACTTCCCGACTCAGTGTTGCTAGCATAACTTTAACCTCCGTTGATATGTTTCTTTTCTACACCATTTGCCTCGACTTTGCATCTTCTATTGTGAAAACAGTCTGCGACTTGGCAGTTTATTTTCATCATTCTCTCGCTACAATATCGCGCTATGAACCAACAACACACACCCTTCCTCGACAGCCTTGTGCGTGCCAAAAATGCACACGAATATTCCTTTCACATGCCCGGTCATAAATTTATCGCAGAGCTAAATCCACAAATTACAGACTTTATGGGTGAAACGGCCTTTGAAGCCGACCTCAACGAGATTAGTCCCGGTGTTGATTATCTGCACGCGTCCAAAGGCTCATTGCTTGAAGCACAGCGTTTGGCTGCGGAGGCAGTAGGAGCGGATCGCAGCTACTTTCTCATCAACGGCTCGACAGTCGGCAACCAAGCGTCGATGTTAGCCGCCGTGCATGACGGACAAACGGTCATCGTTCCCCGCGCGGCGCACCGTTCGGTTTACGCTGGATTGATTCTCTCCGGCGCAAATCCAATTTATGTGCCGCCTGTTTATCATCCGCAGGTCGAGTTTCCGCTGGCCGTTCCGCTCGAAATCGTGCGCGATTTGTTGGCCGCTAATCCTGATGCCAGAGCTATCCAGATTACCTCGCCCAATTACTACGGTTATCTTTCAGATGTGGGCGGCATGGCGAATCTCGCCCATGAACATAACATTCCTCTGCTGGTTGATGAGGCACACGGCGCTCACCTGCCTTTTCATCCCGATTTACCGCCATCCGGTGTACAAGTCGGCGCGGATTTAGTGGTGCAGAGTTCGCATAAGACGGTTGGTGCGTTGACACAAGCGGCGCTGCTGCACCTCAACGGCAGCCGCATCGTTGCCGCACACCTCGAACAAATCCTGTCAATGATGCAGTCGTCATCACCCAGCGTTTTATTGACGGCTTCGCTGGATGCCGCCCGCCAGCAAATGGCGACACAGGGATATGAACTGCTCACCACCACTATCCAACTTGCCGCATATGCTCGTCAAAGTATTCGCAAAATCTCCGGTTTATGGTGTTATGGCGATGAATTGGTTGGCGAGACAGGTATCTTCGCCCACGATCCGACTAAATTGGTAATTCGGGTAGTCGATAGCAGCATGAACGGACATGTTTTCGCCGAACATCTGGCGCAGGAGTATAACCTCTACGGCGAGTTTGTTGATCCTAAGCACATCATCTGTTCGATTACCATCGCCGATAACGAACAGCGGATTGACTATCTCTTAAATGCCTTACGCGCGGTCGCCGCCAAAGGCAAACTAACCGCCACTTCATCAGTGAACCAACACTTAAAAGCACCGCACGTTCCCGAAATGGTCATCAATCCTCGCCAAGCCAACTTCGCCGTATCCAAACGCATCCCCTTGGCGCAGGCCGTTGGTGAAATCTGCGCCGAACAAATCATGCCTTATCCCCCCGGTATCCCGTTATTACTCCCCGGCGAACGCATCGATTCCGACATGCTCGATTATCTGCATTACATCAAAGCGCAGGGCATTAAGATTGTTGGGCCGGAGGATACCAGCCTCGAATTCGTGCGGGTGATTGATAAATCGGCATAAATTCGGTCAGATGACTGCTTTTTGCAGCAGGTCAATCGCTGACTTTTCAATCTCATAAATGCTGAGAACATGCTCTCGCAGCCCTTCGCGGAAAGTTTTGTATTGGACGGTGGTCATCTGGAAATCGGCTGCCGCTGTTTCTTTGAGTTCAGTTAATCGTTTATTGATAGCCTTGCGTTCTTCGATTGTAGATTGACCCAGCTTGAATAAGTCCCGTTTACGCAGCTTGAGTTCGCGTGTTTCTTTGAGCAGCGGAATAGCATCCGGCAAAATGGCCTGAGCAAAGGCGTTCCAAGCAACAGCCGATTGCCGGAATAATTCAGAAGCGGCTTTCAAATCTGGCTTATTGAGGATTAGTGCGGCTTCCTCCAAGAAGTCAGCATACAAGGCGCGTTCGGCTCCATCGCTGCCACCCCAGATCAGTGTCCAGTCGATGAGTCCGGGCTGACCGATGTCGCCAGCCAGCGCGTTATACAATCGGCTGCCTACGGAAAAATAACGTTCCCAACTGTGCTTGTTACGGGTGTTGGTCAGCATATCCGCCCAATGCTGCAAGGCCGCGAAACCGAAATTATCGCGCTTGCCTTTGGGCGGCGCATCGGTGAACAGACTAATGCACTGCCAGATGCCTTTTTGCACAGCCGACGGCAGCTTATCCATATTCGGTGTATCCAAAACCATCACGCGGTATTTATCGTCTTTGATTCGTCCACGCGCCCTCATCAATTCATCAACAGTTATCGTCAGCCCTTGGTTGGCACGATCCGCGATATAAACGGTGTCACCCTCTACGCCGTAAACCACCACTGGAACCATCGCCCACATTTGTCTGGAATCGAGCAAGTTGTAAGGCAGGCTGAATAAGTCCACCCACACCAGCGCCGGATGACCACTTTCCAGCACATCCAGTAAATTTTTCATGGCGGTTTCGGGTTTTGACGTTTGCAGCACGTCACGCGGAATCGCCAGTCGCTCGAACAACGTGTCCAGCGGATCAAATGTGTTGCGTGTCAGCAGGGCGATATGTGGCAAATAACCTTTGTATTCAAATAGAAAATAGCCGACTGTAATGCCGCCGCTGATGCCCATCAACAGGGCTTCACTGATTGGCTGTCCCGTATGCGGCGCAGGCTGCCCTTGATACGCCAGCACATTCCGAATCGGGCCGGTTTCGCGGTGTAATCCGTCGAAGTGGTGATAATTTTTGAGGGTGGGCATTCTGCTTCTCCAATCGCTGTTACTGACAAGCATTGTAGAAGAAAAGACCCTGCACATGGAAAAGGAGCGACATACTTTGCACTTTTTAGTGCGGCGTGACATGTACAGCAGCGGTTCGAATGCATTTTTGATCTTTGGTGCTTTCGGTCGCCTGTGCTTTGTGTTACTGTTGCCATATCGGCTGTAATAGCCAAATGATTTTGTGCAAAAAGCGGATATTCAGTTTGCCGCATTCGGTTTATGGTTATGAATACATAACATCAGGAGTATTTTCATGCGCGTGAAAGTTGGACTGGCACAGAGTTATCCCAAGCTGGGTGATGTGAAGGCCAATCTGCAAAAACATCTCGATACCATCCAGCAGGCCAGCCAGCAGGGAGTGGATTTAATCGTTTTCCCCGAACTCTCGATGACCGGCTATCAGGTACAAGACCTTGTGCCAGAAGTCGCCATTCGCCCGACTGCCGATGACCCGACATTTAGCGCCATGTTGCATGCCAGCCAAAATATGGACATCATCTTTGGCTTTGTGCATGAAGATACCCGCCAGCGTTTTTACACCGCTGCGGCTTATCTCTCTAAAGGGGTATGCTTACATATCCACCACAAGATTTATCTGCCGACCTATGCCATGTTTGACGAAGGCCGCTACTTTGATCAAGGCGAACATGCCCGCGCCTTTGACACACGTTTCGGACGCGTCGGCATGTTGATCTGCGAGGATTTCTGGCACATGTCGCCGGCTTATCTGTTGTGGCAAGACGGCGCGGATATTTTGGTTTTCCACAGCGCCAGCCCCAGCCGTGGCCTTGATGCCGGTGATCGTCTATCGGGTTCGCGTTGGGTCGAATTGGTCAATCAGGCTTACGGCAGCATGTTCACCAATTACGTCATCCACTGCAACCGCGTTGGCTATGAGGATGGCAAAAACTTCTGGGGCGGCTCAACCATTGTTGATCCCGATGGCGAGTTCGTGGTTCACGCACCTTACTTCGATGAAGCGCTTGTTGTGCAAGAAATTGATCTCAACCAACTGCATCGAACTCGCGCGCGCCTGCCGCTGCTGCGTGACGAACGCCCCGAAATGGTGCAGCGTGAACTCAACCGCATCCTCCACCGCGACGGACAGTAGTTCGGAGGTATAAGAAATATGGTACTTCGTGAGCGACGTTATACCCTCGCTGATTTGCGTGAAATTGAACAGCGTCCAGAAAATGTTGATAAGACTTTCGAACTCATCAATGGAGAAGTACACGAAGTGACAGCACCGGAAGTCATTCATAATTACATCATCAGTATGTTGGTTCGCAAGGTTGGTCGCTATTTGGACGACAACGACATCGGCTTAATCTTTGGCGATAACATCAGTTACACCTTGCCCAATGGCGACGAACTGATTCCGGATGCTTCATTTGTGGCGCATTCTCACATAACCTACCCACTTCCTAAGCGTTTTCACTTTGCGCCGGATTTCGCAGTTGAGGTTTCTTCTCCAAGCAACAGCGAACGTGAATTACTGGAAAAAGCTGAGTCTTATCTCCAATCGGGCAGCCAATTTGTTTGGATTGCCTATCCAATCATACGTGTGTTCGACGTATGTCACTTAATCGAAGACGGTAGCTTGATTGTCCGTAAGGTTGAGATCGACGGCATACTCGATGGTGAAGATGTGCTGCCCGGTTTCAAGTTGGCGGTGAAAGATGTTTTTCCGCCCACTCAATAAGGCGAAGGAGAAAACAGTTTAATTGTGTTGACTGCTTTCAATAACTTAGCTATTTCGGTGCCAGATTTATGGAAAGCCGAGCAATTTTTTATTGATCTCCTTGGATTTCGCCACCTTGAATCTCCGGAATTACGTGAATTAGGCGCTCAGTTAAAATTGTTTTGGCCTGAGACGGGATCAGCGTCGTTTGCAATATTGGAACATAAAAGTGGATTGCGTATTGTAATCGCTCAACAGGATAAAGTGTCGTGGGAAACACAACCGCTTAATAGAGAGACAGTGGAATTTTCTTTAACTTTTAGCGTATCAAACTTACAAAATGCGATTGATATGCTACATAAATACTCTGATATTCACGTCAAATCTGAATCGCTGAAAATGGGAAATAAACACATCTATTTTGTTACTTCTTGGGGAATGTATATTCAGCTAATAGAAGATGCTTCTCTTGTAAATTTAACTGCTCAGATATAGGACTAATTAATCGGTATGCAAATTACACTCGACTTGCCCGATGAGCTATTTAATCGACTTCAGCTCTTTGCTCATAGCAAAGGACGCAGTGTCAATGTTTTGGTGACCGAATGGATTGAAAATTATATTTCGAATGAGACTGCGAATGTGACCATCAGCCCATCGGCAGATACTCCGCTGCCCACTGCGGAAAAATCTTCTACGCCTCATTCGCCGCAAGCGCTGCTCGTTCCCAGCAACGCCGGAATGCGCCTGATCGCTCAACTGAGTATCTTCAACAAAGGCGACTTTAACCGTCTGCGGGATTACATCAGCGAGAATTTTGCGCCGGAAGCACTGGAGTTCGCTTCCGCCAAAGCGCGGTTAGTCGAGTTCAAGGCCGTCTACAAAATGTCCGGCAAAATGCGGATTAACCGCGTCATCGCGGTTGATAAACATCAAGCGCTGGTGGTCGTCGAAGGTGAACGCGGCGACTTCTACATGATTCAAGTGACGGTTTCCGAAGATTATCCCCATAAAGTGTTGATCTGTACCTTCAATAAAGGTTCGGAGGAATGATTGTCCAGCGCAGCAGCTTGCTTTCCGGCGCGGAGCAGGCACAGGGTTTGCCGGTTATCATTGATGTGCTGCGAGCCTTCACCACCAGCGCGGTTTTATTCTCACTCGGAATCGAAAGCCTCATTCTGGTTTCGACTGCCGAAGAATCCTTCGCCTTGCGTGCAAAGTACGGATGCTGGCTGGCAGGTGAGGATGGCGGCATCAAAATCGAAGGCTTTGACTCCGGCAACTCTCCAACCGAACTGCTTCGACTTCCGCCTGATACTTTACGCGGAAAAACCGTTGCTCTTCGCAGCAGCGCCGGAACGCAGGGCGCAGTTGCCGCGCTCAAGAATGTTCCTCGCGTCATCTTAGGTAGCTATGTTATGGCGAAGTCGATTGCGGCTTACGTACGTCAGCAAAATCCTGACCATGTGTCCATCGTCGGGATGGGGCAGCGCTTGCTCGAAACCGCGCCCGAAGACGAAGCCTGCGCTGCTTATCTCGACCACCTGCTTATGGGCAAACCTTACGATCACTTTGCGACGCATTGGGAATGTATGAACACGCCTTTTATTCAGCGCTGTTTGCACGGCGAGGTCCATTACGTCCCGCCGGAAGATATTCTCCTCTGCCTTCAGCGTGATCTATTTGACTTTGTGCTGGTGGCTGAAAAGGTGGATAACCTCATTCGTGTATCGCAAGTACGGATAGACTAAACCGCGTGCTAACTTACACCGACCTCGAAAATCGAATAAAGCAGTGGGCGTTAACCCGCGCGGATATTCAAGCGGTCTTAGTCGTAGGATCACGCGCCCGTGAGGTCAATCCAGCAGATGACCTCTCCGACTTGGACTTAATTCTGCTGACCACTGATACCGGCCTCTATCGCGCCGATGGTTCTTGGCTCAATACCTTTGGCACAGTTTTACTCTCCGCCGTAGATGTCTTAGAGAGCGGCGATCCAGAGTGGATTGTCATCTATGATCAGGTTATCAAAGGCGATTTCTCCTTTTTTCAGGCCGATGATGATGGCTCGTTAGCGGATCAACTGTTTAATTTCCCTTTCCAAAATGTTTTGGCGCGTGGCATTCGCGTGCTGGTTGATAAATACCCTCAATCAAAGTCACTCAATTTTGCCCCACGTCCTTTTCAGCTGCCGACCGCCAGCCGCTTCGAACACGACGTCGTCAATTTTTGGATAGTCGCCACACGTGTTGCCAAATTCATCCAGCGCGGTGATCTCTGGCGGGCAGTGACCATGCTTTACTGCAAAATGCGCGCCTATTTGGTCACGATGATGGAATGGCACGCCCACGTATTGAATGGCCTTGACTATGACACTTGGTACGACGGACGCTTTCTTGATGACTGGCTGGATGCTGAAACCCTTTCAAGCCTGTCAACCATCTTCGGACGTTACGCTGCCGCCGAACTCCGAACAGCTTTGCACAACATGTTCAACCTGTTTCGGCGCTTGGCTCAGGTCGTCGCCCATAATCTAGGATATGATTATCCTCAAGCAGCCGATGACCAACTCAGCGCTTGGCTGCAAACAGTTTCTGTAGGATAGGTGCTAGGAGTTGCCAGATGGACATCATTACATTGGCACTGGATATGCCCGGACAAGTTCGAATTTCCGGCAAAATTATCGCCACCAATGTGACTTATGAAGCCTTCATGGAGGGTTTTGAAGGGCAGCATGTGGAATGGGTGAACGGAGCCGTGATCGAAATGCCATCAATTGATGAACGCCATGATGCTTTAATTCATTTTTTCCATATGCTTTTTGGTGCTTACTTTGAGCATATTGTTGGGCGAATACTCGGTGATCTGATGATTATGCGCCTCATCGACGTGCCTTCATCCCGTGCTCCGGATATTCTCATTCTGCTTGAAGATCGCCTTGACCAACTCCATCAAAATGAAGTGGTCGGCCCTGCCAGCCTCGTGATTGAGGTGGTTTCCAAAGGTAGTTCGCGCACCGATTATTTTGATAAACGCCGTGAATATGAACTCGGCGGTGTACCAGAATATTGGATACTTGACCACCTAAAAAAAGAAGCGGTTTTTCTCCAACTGAACGCTGATGGTATCTATGACGAAGTGTTGCCGGAAAATGGTGTTTACCGTTCAAAAGTGCTGCCCAATTTTAGTCTATCGGTAGATTTACTCTGGCGGGAAAAACTTCCCGGCTTTAGCGAAATCGGTCGCCTGATGAGTGAAATGTTTGCCGAATAAAGACCAGCTTATTTACGCTGAGGACAAACCCTATGACCACAACCACCGAACCCAATCTGCTGCATCGCTTGAACATTAACACGGACATCGCCCGCAAAATGTTGACCGGCTTTATCAAAGATCAGATCACCAAAGCGGGCATGAAACGCGCCGTACTGGGACTCTCCGGCGGCATCGACTCGGCGCTTTCGGCTTACCTCTCAGTCGAAGCCCTCGGTGCAGAAAACGTGCTTGCTGTGCGGATGCCTTACAAAACATCCAATCCTGCCAGTCTCAACGATGCCGGTCTAGTGATCGAAGCCCTTGAAATTCCGCATCTCGATATTCCCATCACCGGAATGGCTGACCCGCTCATTAACCAATTCCCCGATATGTCGAATCTCCGCAAGGGCAATATCATGGCGCGGCTGCGGATGGTCACGCTTTACGATCAATCGGTGGCCTTTGGTGGCTTGGTCATGGGAACCAGCAACAAAACCGAGTTCTTGCTTGGCTACTCAACCATTTACGGTGACAGCGGCGTGGCACTCCATCCCTTAGCCGATCTCTACAAAGCACAGGTGCGCCAACTCTCGAAGGCAATGGGTGTGCCGCAGCCCATTCTCGATAAGGCCCCCTCCGCTGATCTCTGGGAAGGCCAAACTGATGAAGGCGAACTCGGTTACACCTATAACGATGTTGATCAAGTCCTGTTCCTGCTAGTCGATGAGCGCTACACCGTCGATGAAGTCGTTGAGGAAGGTTTCGAACGCACCTTCGTCGAGAAGGTTTGGTCGCGTGTCAAGATCAACCATTACAAGCGTACCATGCCCAACATCGCCAAACTCAGCCGCCGCAGCATCGGTCACGACTTTCTCTATTTGCGCGATTTCACCGGACGCTAAAATCGGGGGAATAACAGGGCATCACTCAATTGCAGTCCTGAACTGCTCTACCGATAAGGTGTTGCATCATAGGTTGTCGCAGCGTCTTTAAAAATTGTTTTCCGTAGCGAAGGGTCTTTGACCCTTCAGCGTTCTGACAAAATTACTTTCATAAAAAGGACATTTAAAATATGAATAGATTTACAGGCAAAGTTGCCATTGTCACCGGTGGCGCGTCCGGCATTGGCGCGGCCATTGTACGCGAGTTTGCCGCCGAAGGTGCATCCGTCGTCATCTTTGATATTAACGAGCCGCTGGGTCAATCTTATACGTCCGAACTGCATGCCGCTGGTCTCACAGTCAGCTTTCACCGTGTCGATGTCTCGGATACCGAACTCGTCACTCAAGCCGTCAATGCGATTGCGGCGAAATACGGCGCGGTCAATTATCTGGTCAACTGCGCCGTTAGTTTCACCTCCAAAGGCTTGGATGTCACTACCCCCGAATGGGAACGCAGCTTAGGTGTCAACGTCCGCGGCAATTCCAATATGGTGCAAGCCTGTCATCCCCATATGAAAGCCGCTGGCGGTGGAGCCATCGTCAACATCGCCAGCATTTCAGCCCATATCGCCCAACCCAACCGTTGGACATATAACGCCACCAAAGGCGCGATTGTCACCCTCAGCAAGTGCCAAGCGCTTGATCTCGCGCCGGATAAAATTCGCGTCAATGTTGTCAGCCCCGGTTGGATATGGACACCCGAAGTGGATAAAGCCGCCAACAATGACCGTGCGAAGTGGGAACCCATTTGGGGACGCTATCACATGCTGCGCCGTTTAGGACAGCCGACCGAAGTCGCCCGCGCCGTGTTGTTCCTGTGCAGCGATGATGCCAGCTTCATCACCGCCGCCGAATTACCCGTAGATGGCGGCTATCTTGGCATGGGCAGCGAAGGCTTAGGCGATACCTCATCCTTTGCCGGTACACAATAAAAAATATTTAGGACACAAATCATGCTCGAAAAATTAACCTTTCCCATTGTTGATACTCATCTCCATGTTTGGGATAACCGTCTGATTGATTATCCTTGGCTAAGCGGTAATGAACTCCTTAACCGTCCTTACTTATTAGAGGATTACAACCGCGCCTGTGGTGCTGTAAAGGTCGAGCGCATGGTGTTCCTTCAGTGCGAAGCCGATTTCTCGCAGTTCATGCGCGAAGCCGAATGGGTGGAAAGCCTCGCCAACCAAGACTCGCGCTTGCAGGGCATTGTCCCGTGGGCGCCGCTGGAAAAAGGCGATGCCGCCCGCGCTGACCTCGAAAAGTTAGCCGCCAATCCGCGCGTCAAAGGTATCCGCCGCATCATCCAGTTCGAACCCGATTTAGAGTTTTGCCTGCGACCTGATTTTGTGCGTGGCGTGAATGCCTTACCCGATTACAACCTGAGCTTCGACATTTGCATCGATTACCGCCACATGGTCAACACCCTTCAGATGGTGCGCCAATGCCCCAATGTGCAGTTCATCATCGACCATATCGCCAAGCCTGACATCAAAAATCAAATGCTTGACCCGTGGCGTGAACATATGCGAACTTTCGCCAGCTTTCCCAACGTCAATTGCAAAATGTCCGGCCTCGTCACTGAAGCCGATCACAAATCATGGACGAAGGAGCAGTTGAAGCCCTACATCGACCATGTGATTGACTGCTTCGGCTTTGACCGCGTGATTTATGGTGGTGATTGGCCTGTCGCCGCTCAAGCCACAGACTATCCGCGTTGGGTCGAAACCTTGCTTTGGGCAGTCGATGGCTGCTCCGAAACCGAACTCAAAAAACTCTTTCACGACAACGCCATCCGCTTTTATAAGCTGGATGAATAGATGGATGTACTTGATTTACCGAATATGCAAGTGTCGAAGCGAAAAGTTTGCAGACTCGAACCATAACATGTGAACTGATGATGGATACAGGGTAGCACCGAACTAAACGATGGAAATATATTTTGTCGAATGCCACGATTTTTTGAGTCGTTAACGTCTTTGAAGCCCCTCCTTGTTACTACGGCTGAGGGGGCGACAGTAAAAATCAAGCGGGAGGAGCGAGCGCTAAAAAAGCTTGTCGCCCCTCCCGAAATAAGCTCCAACGACGAACATAAGAACCATCCGGTTTGCGTTTCACAGCGGCAGTCAATCCCAGCGCGAGTTGCTGAACACCCCACAGCAGCATCCATGCATAAGCTACCACTAAGAAAATCCACAAGCGTGCC
>WGMX01000083.1 GCA_016124855.1 Anaerolineaceae bacterium
GGTAAATGGGGTCTGTTACCTCGCTCCTTTGCTCAATATACTCTATATCATGATGCAGTAATGGATGAATGTTTTTTTGCATCAGGTACAGTTTTGTGTAGCACCAGTACGGTTCGATAGATCAGGTGTTGGGATATTCGTTAATAATAGTTTTATTGATCACTTCATGCCTGAACTCAAAAATTATATACAAACTTTTAAAAGGAGCGTTTTTCTCGTGATAAAAATGGTTTTGCAGCCCTAATTTACGCAATGACATCCAGAACTGACAATATGCCGTGCCTGCTTTTGGCGCAGTATCTTGAAATTGCCAGTCATCTGTAATTTTTGCAGCTTAAAGATTTCCAACTTCAACGCTGATGTATTTTTGCCGCTCCGTTGATGCCAGATAACAAGCAAAGCTAGGCAAAAACAGTGCAGAAGTGAATTTGAGAGGGGAGGACTATTTCGCTGTTTTAATGGAAATGAATTCTGCTCAGTTAAATTAAATAAACATATGAAAAGGAGTATTTAAATGGCAGCAAAGAAACTTTCTCGTCGTGACTTTTTGAAAATGTCCGGTGCGTCCGCCGCATTAATGGCTTCTGGCCTAAACCTGCAAAGCATGTTGCGTGCAGCGCCCGCCAATCAAGATGTCACCAAGATTGTTTTTGGTGGTTGGGGTGCTACTGCCGAAGACAATGGCGTACAAGCTGCTATAAAGCAGTTTATGATTGAGAACCCCAATATTGCGGTTGAATGGCAGTTAACGCCTGATGCAGGTAACTATATGCAGCAGTTGTTGACCAACTTCGCCGCCGGTACTGCTCCCGATGCCAGCTTTATTACCTCGGATCGCTATGAGACACTACGCGCTTCCGGTCAATTAATGGACATCACTGACCGGCTTAAGGCCGATCCGCAGTTGAGCCAACCGAATTATTTCTTTGAACCACAAGAAACCAATCGCTGCGCCGATGCCAACGGTCATTGGCATGGTATTGGCTCCACATGGGTTGCCCATCACGCCTATTTCAACCAAGATTTGTTTGACAAAGCGGGTATCAAACCCCCCGGATTTAAGGATGACGAAATTTGGGATTGGGATACCTTCATTACCAATGCCAAGCAATTAACTGTTGATGCCAACGGCAAGCATCCCGACGATTCCGGTTTCGACCCTGAGAATATTCAACAGTTTGCTGTAGATTGGGGTCTGTGGTGGATGCCCATTGCGGCAGCCATTTACTCCAATGGTGGTGAATTTGTCAACAAAGATGGTTTGATCGCCATTGACAGCCCCGAAGCAATGGAAGCGATGCAAAACCTCGTTGACCTCATCTACAAGCATCATGTCGCGCCGCGTAGTGCCACCATGTCTGATCTCGGTATGACCAATACCCAGATGGTTGATAATGGTCGTTTGGCAATGGCTATTGATGGATCATGGGCATTATCTTGGATGAATCCATCTATGGTAAAAGTCCCGTTGGGAACAGGTGCTATTCCCAAGATGAAGAAGCCTGCTGCTTTGATGCAAGCCCACTTCCATTCTATCATCAGCTCAACTCAGCATCCTGAAGAAGCATGGCAATGGCTGAAGTTCTTAGCCAGCCCCTTCTATACGCTGTCATTCATGAAGATCGGTCTGTGGCTGCCTAGCCAAACCGCTCAGGTTACCCCCGACGGCCTCAAGGAATGGGTCACCAAAGGTATTCATCCTGATAACTACGTGGATTTTGTCACTGAATATATCCCCAAGTATGGTGTAGCCATCCGTATCCCGAATGGTTACATTGAAGCGGACACCAGCTTCATTACCCCGGCCTTCCAAGCGTTGGCTGCCGGTAAGTCTGTCGAGGAAGTCATTCCCGATGCAGTGAAGCAAGCCAATGAAATAATCAAGGCCGCACAATCAGGCTAACGAACGAATTTCGAGAGAGGGAAAAGAATTTCAAAACCTTTTCCCTCTCTTAATCGTTTTTACAATCTGTATTATTGTCAATGGATACGAACACCTTATGACAACTCAATCGAGTCTGAAAACCCCTGATATGAGGCTCACGCCCCGACGGACATTAACCAGCAGCCAACGGCGCAACCTTACTGGCTATTTGTTCATCATGCCGTTTATTTTGGGCTTTCTGTTTTGGTTCCTTGCGCCGGCTTTGGTGGCTCTGTATCTGACTTTTCAAAAGTACAATTTGATAAGCGCTCCGCAGTACATCGGGCTTAAAAATATAGAAGACCTTTTTAAAGACCCGCTTTTATTGTTGTCTTTGAAGGCAACCTTTCTTTATACAGTACTTTCAGTTCCTTTAGGTTTGCTCTTAGCCTTCTTTTTGGCGACGTTGATTAACCGCCAATTCAGGGGCATAGCCATTTTTCGTACCATTTACTATTTGCCAAGTATCGTCCCTGCGGTTGCCAATGCACTGTTGTGGGCGTGGATGTTCAATACTGAATTTGGCCTCATCAATGTCTTTATACGCGCGCTTGGCGGGCAAAAAGTCGCGTGGTTGCAAAGTACCAGTTGGGCGATACCTGCCTTTGTCATCCTCAGCTTATGGGGTACGGGCAGCGCCATGATTATTTTCTTGGCAGGCTTGCAAGGTATCCCCGATATTTATTACGAAGCTGCTGAAATTGATGGCGCGGGACGTTGGACGAAACTGCGTCACATTACTCTCCCCCTGATGTCACCCATCATTTTCTTTAATCTGCTGCTGGGTATAATTAACACATTTCAGGTCTTTACCATTGGCTATTTAGTGACCAATGGCGGCCCTGAAAACTCGACACTGTTTCTCGTACTGTACATTTACCGCACCGCTTTCCAGAGTCAAAAGATGGGCTATGCTGCGGCGCTTTCGTGGGTTTTGTTCATCATTCTTACAATCATGTCTTTCATAACCTTCAAATATTTGGGTAGTCGCGTCTACTACGAAAACCCCGGAGACTAAAGGAGCTATCATGGCAACCACATATGATCGACTAAGTGATGATTCTGCTCTGGGTGTCGCCCGCGATCACGCCCAATATAAGCGACCGGATCGAGTTTGGGGTATCTTCACTTGGATTGCACTAATTGGTATGGCGACGATCATGCTCTTGCCCTTCGTTTGGTTAGTGAGCAGTTCGTTAAAAGGGCAGACAGAAATCTTTCAGTATCCGCCGCAGTTTATTCCAGATCCCTTTCATTGGGATAATTATTACAACGCGCTGACTGCCAAGCCATTTGACGTGTATTTGGTCAATACCTTGAAGATCGTGTTCTTGAATATCATTGCTGTCGTGGGTTCTTCATCCTTATGCGCGTATGGATTTGCACGGATTAAATTCTGGGGGCGTGATTTCTGGTTCGGAGTCGTGATGGCGACTCTATTTCTGCCTTATACCATCTTGATCGTCCCGCAGTTTATCATCTTTTCTAGGTTACCCGTCCCGCAGATGAATCTTCCTTTGTTTAACATCACGACGGAATCGCGCAATTGGATTGACACCTTCCTTCCGCTGACCATTCCCTATTTCTTTGGTGGTGGTGCATTTAACATCTTTCTACTGCGCCAATTCTTTCGCACCATCCCTGAAGAACTCGCGGATGCCGCGCGTATTGATGGCTGCACCGAGTTGGGCATCTATTGGCGTATTATGATGCCCCTCGCTAAACCGGCGCTTATTACCGTAGCAATTTTCACCTTCTTAAATTCGTGGAATGATTTACTCGGCCCGGTGATTTACCTGCGTTCGCCCAATAACTTTACCGTTGCCGTAGGTCTAGCATCTTTCCGCAGCTTGCAGAGTAGCCGATGGGATTTACAGTTAGCCGCCGCAACCGCCTTGATTGTTCCCGTAATGGTTCTGTTCTTCTTTGCCCAACGTTACTTCATCAAGGGTGTGGTCATGTCCGGCCTCAAAGGCTAGTCACGGCGTTTCATTTTCATCTGTAGAGGTACACGGTTGTGTGCCTCTTTTATTTATATTTCCTAAGTTTATTTTCAGTTTGTCGCACAAACCAATCCCAAACCATTCATATACTTGCTTAAAAATTCTTTTCCCACATTGTGGTTGGAGCCGGACTTCTTTGAATGCCTTGACTTCTCAACAATCTGCCTTTAGCCTTTTCTCGGTAGTCGGTACTCTCTATCCATCCCACTTCACCCGAAACCGGAAGCGCGTATCATCGTCATACCACATTTGGAAGTTTGTCCCCCAAATATTGTTAAGCAGATTGAAATGCATCCCATTTTTCATATTCGGTTGACGATTGTTGAAATTCAACAAGGACGGCTCGCCCGGTGCAACTAAGGCTGCGTCCAGTGTTTTGATAGTCAATTGTCCCCGGTTGTCAGTGTAAGTTAAACCTGTTTCTACGCCATGTAATTTGCGGTTACCGTTCCTAATCACATCCAAAGGCGAAATCTGTGATCCGAGCTTGTCCATTGTCCATTGGCCGCTTCTTCGCGTAACAGGATTAAACGACATCCACGCCGCTTCCGGCAGTCGGTTGGCGGGTTTTTCAAACCATTGGAGATCAAAATCAATAACCGGCTCATTATTTGGCAAACTTACGATCATATTGATGACCTGTGGAGCGCCATATTGGCATGAAGCAGCTTCAGGTAGCTTGAGTTCTAACAGAAATGACTGACCGTTATTGTCCTTTTTGGAATAAAAACCAGACACTTTAGGACTCCAGAAACGACTTTCGGAATCGCTTTCGGACATGCCCGGTTTAGTGTAATCATCCCATGACCAAAACTTTGTTTCGCGTTTATTGATTATGTAACGCTTCCAAAACTGGTCATAATCTTGCTTCGAAAAGGTCTGATAACGAAACCATCCAAGGACATGTTCCGCCGACGCCCATTTACGGCGGCTTATTTTTTCAACAAGATAGTTAACCGCGCCAGTCTGGTTATCGAATCCAATTTTGAAATGCGGGGTATCAAATACCGCACCTATACCATTGATCGGTTCATAGCTAACTTTGTCTGGCAGCTTGGCTTTGATGCGCTTGAGCCGTTCTTGGGCTTCTTTAGCAAGCTCTGAAGTACCTAGTGCCTTTACCGCATCGTCAACGTAGGCTCGTTGTTCAGTCCAAGACGACTCGTAGTTTCGGAAGACCTTTGATTTACGTGCCGTCTGGAACTTTGCCTTGGTGTAATTCGTGTAATCTGCTAGATGAACTTTCTCATCCATTCCCCATGTGTGTTCGGGAACCATCATCAGTTTATTGTTAAATGCAGCTAGAATTGGATCATTAGCTTGAATTTTCCCACTTTCTAGCCACTCTTCTCTTAGCCGCACAAGCTCACGGTATCGGCTGACTTTTAACGGATCGCTGGCTGTACCATGTATCCATGTGTCACCCAATTCTTGCTCGATAACAGGCAGTTGATCTTCTACCGTAATCAACTGTTCGGCAAATGCGTCCATCGTTGAGCCAATAATTTGAGCGTTTGGAAACGTCTCTCGGAGATCATGATATATTTTCTGGACCTCCTCCACTGACTGAGCGCCATGATTATCGTTAGTATGAGCAAATGCCAGCGTATGGGCTAAACCCGGTACACGAATCAGCCCACCGTAACCCCCTTTTTGATACATCACCATCACCTTCGTATTGCTGTGCACATCTCGCCATACAAAAGTAGGTGGTACGTCTGGTGGCGTGGAGGCTGCGTTAGCGCCAAGATGGATAAATCGAAGTCCTGCTTCTGACAAAAGTGGAACCATACCGCGCGTATGACCGGGAACATCCGTCATTTTGCCAGAAATAGTCGTTTTCCCAAAACGGTTGTCAAGCTTCTGAGAGAGGGTTAAACCATACTTAAACAGCGACTGACTCATCAACTCGGTGTGAGTGGTAAAGGGCAGCCCATGCCATCGAATATCACCCGCTTCAATAGCCTGCTCAAGCGCTTTTCGCTGCTCTGTGGTTCCCTGTTCCAAATACTCATAAATCAGCCACGAACCTGTTGTCCAAATGAAACGGTCAGAACTTCCTATTTCTTTCAGTTTGCGCGCAGTATCTATCGCGCTGGGAATAAATACGTCAAAGTAAGTCTTAACCACATTACGGGCAAAATCGGTGAAGCCAATATCAAGGTGGGTCTTGAAAATGAGGTGAATAGTTTCGCTTGCGGTCATGGTATCCAGTTCTGAGTAAGCCAATAGCACGAATCCCTAGTCAAGGTTATTTTAATCCGAAGAAGATTGCTTTTGATATTGGGAATCAGACACTTTCGCAAAGTCTACATAACCGCCCAGCGCAAATCCTTCCACTATTTTTAACTGATACCTTTTTGATGAACAGTTGCTCCAACATGGTAAGCGTCTTCTGAAAGTGCAGCCTGAAAATATTGTGCAGCTTCCTGCGTTGTTCCAAGCCCAAGATAACCTAAAGCCATCATATAGTGACAGTGAATCTGGTTGCGTTTATCAAGGTCTTCGTCGAATACCAAAAAATCGGGTAAGGAGACAGCAAAATAATCTATCGTGACGTGGTCATCAATATGCGACAACCCGTAATTAACCAGCCGTTGGAAAATGCCGTTGGCATCTGCCTCACATCCTAGTTTTTCGAGCGCTTTCCCTTGATAGAAAATCATATCTGGCGGTTGATCGTTATAGAACATGGCTGACGTAGGCTCGGATAAGCCAAACGAGGCTTTCTGGAAGTGCTGCTGTGCGGCTTCTCCGTTATTCAGCCCTTCACCTTCATAGGCACAGCCCAGATAGTAATGGATGTTATTATCCTGTGCGCCCTGTAACTTGCCTTCACCGAGATTATCGGGATAAATCAAGGCGCGTTCGAGAAGAGCAATTGCTTCGACATAATGACCATTCTGCAATTGTTCCTTCGCCAACTCTACCAAACTAACGATATATTGGCTTGTGACTTTACCCTCGCCGCCTTCCCACGGATGAAATTTGCGTGATAGAAGAACATAAAGTGCGTCTTGGTATCGCCCGACCAAATTAAGCAGTGTAACTCGTTCAATGGTCAGGTCATCCCGTTGATCAACCAAATCGAGATGGGCATCAAGTGTATTCAGGCGTTGAAGCGCTGGAACGTTCAACTTTTTATAGAGTTGGTCGAGTTCAAAAAACACCCGCGCATCAGATTGATCGAGTTCGAAGGCGCTTTCGTAAGCTGCTAAACCTGCCGCCAAATCACCGCGTTTATTGACGTAGGCTAGTCCGAGATTACGATGCACGGTTGCGAAATTGGAGTTGAGTTTTGCAGATTCTTCCCAACATTCGATGGCCTCATCGTAGCGGCGATGGGCATACCAGAAGTTTCCCAGATAATAGGGCGCAAACGAGTCGCTCCGATTGAACATTATCGCGTTATCAAGTGCTGATATGCATTCAATTTGATTGGGGAAGCAATAATCGGGCGGCAATGCAGCGGCTTCTTCAAGGATTTTAGTAACCGCTTCCCTATGTGCTTCATGCGATGGTGTCTTGCCAGCAGTTGCTTGACTGGTAATCCATGCCAGAAAGTACTTCGCCATCGGATTGGTTGATGTCGCTTCTCGCAATAAGGCGATGGCTTCTTTGAACAATCCGGCGTGAGCATAATCCAGTGCAATCTCGATAAAATTGTTGGCTGGATTGCTGTTCAGTGATTGATAAGTCGTGTCGCCCGTTAACAGGGATTGTTCATAAAATACGCCAAAGTTCATCGGATCGAGTTTCAGACTCAGATCAATTTCGCTCTGTGCCGCATCCATTTTTCCCAAGTGACGCAGCAGGGCAATTTTCAAGTGACGCGCTTGATGGTGACGCGCATTGCGAACCAGCGAACGATCAACCAATTCCAGTGCCTCGTCAAATTTTTTCTCGTGGCAGGCTAAACGCGCTAATTCAAAATAAGCACTGTCTTGCCACGCGGCATTCCACACCGCTTTATAAAAAGCATCTCGCGCATCTTCATAATGACTAAATGTTTGCATCTTGAGCGTTAAGCCCAGATTGTAGTAAACCTCGCCGTCATATGGATTGGGGTTTCGGCGGGTAATTCTTTTGACTGCTTCCAGAAAATACTTTTCGGCAACCGAGAATTTTCCGCGCCGCAGTAGCAGCAATCCCATTGCGTTGTTGCAGCGGCTGTCGCTTGGGTCACGGCGCAATGCTTCCAGATAATAGGCTTCTGGTTCATAGGTGGCGTGGCGATACTGTTCCAGATGCAGCCCATTGAGAAAGAGTTCATCGTTCGACTGGATTTCTGCGGGCGGTTTCGCCGGAGTCGCCGGTTCTGGAATCGGGCATTCATCCTTTGGAGGTGGGTTATAACTGATGAGTTCATGCCCATTTTCACAGACACGGAGCGTCAAAAATCTTCTCGTAATGCCCTCTGCCAGATCAACCGTTTGCTGAAACGTTATTTCAGGCGACAAATCAACAGTTTGCTCGAATGAAATTTGATCTTTTGCTAGCAGTTGAACAGTCACACGACGTGGACGTGTCACATAAACCCCGATATGGGCTTTACCGTCAATCACTTCCAGATTAATGACGGCATCTTTGGATGCATTTTTAGCCGCGCCGATGTCCTTATACGGCATGAAAATTTGCGTAAAACTTTTTTCCTCGCCCGGTTGAATCCACGAGAAATCTGGTTGGTTATCGGTATAGGCTCCGCACATCAATTCGATATAGGGGCCGTCTTCATCGGTCAACTGACGATCCCACGCTTTGCCAAAATCGCCGTTACCCCATGTCCACTGCTTTTTACCGGGGACTACGTGATGGTTCGCCACATGCATCATGCCCGCTTGTTTGCCATCATCGTAGCAGCCAACAAAATCAAAGTCGGAATGGTAAGCCATATAGGAGGTCGGCACAGGGATATTCTTGTAGCGCGAAATATCCGTTCCCGGCGAATAATCCATTTTGTAGTAGGTTCCGGTGGCGATGGGGAAGCGCGACACATCTCGCTTGCCATGATCCATCACTGCGTGAACATCCGGCGGAAACACCGATTGGTAATCATCGTTGACGTGTACAGCCGGATTTGCCCACCACAAAAAGGTTTGTGGCAGCGGTGTCCGGTTATACAACTGCACCTTAATTTCGAGGTAAGCGGTATCGGGATAAAGTGTGAATCCCGTCATACCTTTGGTGCGAAACATTAGCTCCATTTCGCTCATCCACACCGTTTGGATGCCATTATCATCGGTCACAATCCGGTAATCGACCGGCTGAAACGTGCTGGGGCGATGATGCTGTGGCCAATTAAACTCGATGCCGCCAGAAATCCATGGGCCTGTTAAGCCGACGAGGGCAGGTTTAATGACGCGGTTGTAGTAAATAAAGTGATAATCATTCGTCTTGTCGAGCGCCATCTGCACCCGACCACCAAGCTCCGGCAGTAACATTATTTTGAGGTAGCGGTTTTCAAGAAAAACAGCTTTATAATCTCGATCTTCTCGTTCGTCATAAACGCGGTCAATCACAGGGTGTGGATACACCACACCGCTGCTGCCTTGATAAACACGTTTTTCCAAAAACATGGGATTTTTATCGGGTTCACCGACCCGGTAAGTAGGAATAATGACCGTTTCTTCCCATACCCGAACCTGTTCTACTGTTGTCATCTCAATCCTCCATATTTATTTGGAGTGTATCAATATGCGCCACAGATAGACAATGGAAAAAACACTGTTGTGATAGACTATCTTATGATGGGGCTTGGCGATGCCCGGTAGACTTAAACTGATGGTGTAATGCAATGACACAAAAGAAAATGCAAGACGGTTTTCTCGGTCAAAAAATGTGGGTTATCCCGCGAGTCACACTTTCGAAGTGGTCTGCGCATCCCATGCTGCAATCACTAATCCCAACCGATATTGGCTGGTATCCATCCGCAAAGTATCATTATCGAGAACGGCCACAGGGTACTGAAGAACATATTCTAATTTTTTGTGTCGAAGGCTCAGGATGGTACGAAATAAATGGTGAGCGTCACCCTCTGGGAGCCAATGAAACACTGTTAATTCCTAAGGGTGTCGCCCATTATTACGGCGCCGATGATATAACGCCTTGGTCGATTCATTGGGTGCATTTTCTGGGTAATGAGGCGGATTTCTTTGTATATCATCTGCCTATAGGGGAGTACAAACTGTCGGTTGAACCCCAATGTGCCTTAGCTCTAAACCAGCTTTTCAAAGAGTGTTACGACTCGTTCATTGGTGGTTTTATGCTATATCGCTATCTTTACTGTGCCCAAATTCTCCATCATATCTTGGGGCAGTTGTTTTTCAACAACACGTCATTTTCCCCTGTACAGCGCACCAGCCAATTTCACAGCGTTGAATCGACACTTCGCTTTCTGCATCAAAACCTTCATCGTGAAGTAACGCTTGCTCAGATGTCTGATCATGCGGGTTTGTCCGTGTCACATTTTTCGGTTGTCTTTAAACAGCAAACCGGTTACTCACCGATGGATTATTTTATTCATCTCAAAATGCAGCGCGCTTGCACAATGTTATCCTTTTCCCAGAAGACGGTTCACGAGATTGCTTATGATATAGGTTACAGTGACCCGTATTACTTTTCCCGCATTTTTAAGAAGATTATTGGCGTTTCACCACGTCGCTATCGCGAAACACAATTTGGATAAAACATTCACAAGGGAGTCCTTTGTACTGACGTAGCGGTTTAATTCTAGTTCGTAAGATAGTCTATCATCTCAGCATTTGTTCCATTGTCTCGCTCTGCCCATTTCTGTTAATTTGAGAATAAAGCATATATCCGGAAAAGAGATTTTTTTCAGGAACAAAAATGGTTTTATCTTCAGTTTCAACGTCACCTCAAACGCTTTCTTTAATCGGGGAATGGGAATTCGCGCTTGATCCACAGGACATCGGCCTTGAAGGCGGTTGGATCAATGGTGAGCTTCAAAATCACATTCAAGTACCAGCCTCATGGGCGGAAGCTGGTTTTGGCGAACCACCACCATCCCATTTCCTTGCCGGCTGGAATCCGGTACTGGTTTATGAAGGAGCCGCGTGGTACAGCCGACTTTTAGATGTGCCAGACAGTTGGGCGAATCAGATTGTTGAGTTGGTGTTAAGCGGCGTTCGTTGGCGCAGCACAGTTTGGCTCGACGGTGTCCAAATTGGTCAAGCAGAGTCACTATCGGTTGCACATCGTTATGATCTAACAGACTCCATTAAACCTGCGACTCAACAGCGGCTGACTATCCGCGTTGACAATAGAATGCTTTATCCCCTTGACGAAAGTCACGCTAACTCAGAACAAACGGCAACGCATTGGGGCGGGATAACAGGCGGCGCAGAAATTATCGTGTTACCGCAGCGCAACATTCGAAGTGTCAAATGTCGCCCGGATGTTAATGCTCGAACTTTCTATTTTGACATAGCGCTTCATCATGCTGAAGGTACACAACTTGAAGTTAGTGTCACCAATCCAGAAACACAAAAAGTTTGTAACAACCGACTGACAATTGAGGACAATCATGCAAGTGTGTCGGTTGAATTGGGTTCAGATGCCCGTTTGTGGTGGGATGATGATCCATTTCTCTATAATTTGACCGTCACCCTGAAAAAAGATGACAAAGTTATTCATCAACTTGAAAAGCGTGTTGGCTTGCGTGAAATCTCCACACAGGGCAAACAGATTTTGCTGAATGGCAAACCGGTATTTTTGCGAGGCTATGTTGACTGCTGTATTTTCCCTCTGACTGGCTATACAAGTTGGGATATCGAACACTACCGTCGACAGTTTCGAATTGCCCGAAGCTACGGGTTTAACCATGTTCGTCTACATTCATGGACTGCCCCCGAACCCTTCTGGCAGGCGGCTGATGAGTTGGGAATGCTTGTACAGAGTGAATTACCTCATTGGTCAAAGTTCTATACCGATAGTGCTGTTCAGCCTCCTGAAGCTGTTCATCACTACTTACTGCGCGAATTGGAACTGATTGTTGAAGCGCTTAATTTGCATCCGTCGTGGGTTATGTTCTCTAATGGTAATGAACTGATAGGTGCAGATGGTCATCCTGCCTTAACAGCTCTTTCAAAACACGGTAAGTCACTAGACTCAACTCGACTTTTTACGGATCAGACTGGTTTTGGTCAACTGCCTGCACCTGCTCGTAACGTGGATTACTACATTCAATCCTGCAATTGGCATCCACCCAAGAAAATTTATGATGCTGCCTCAAATGACACGACACAGGATTTCAGCGCCGTTACCGCCTTTTCTGATCGTCCTGTAATCGGGCATGAACATGGTCAGTTCACTATGTATGTTCGCCCAGCGGAGGCCGGAAAGTACACGGGGGCTATTCGTCCTTCATGGTTGGAGAGTATCGAAGCCAACTTTGACACTAAAGGTATAACGTCGCGTGTTGATGAATATATTCATGCCTCCGGTATTCATATGGTACGTACCTACAAGGAAAATATCGAACGAGCGCGTCGTTCGCGTGGATTGGCTGGTATTCAGCTTCTAGATATTCGTGATTTTCCGGGTCAAGGTCATGCTACGACCGGTATTCTTGACATGTTTTGGGACAGTAAAGATTTAATCGAGCCAGCAGCATTTGCTGCCTTTAATGACTCTGTGGTTATGTTGATGCGTTCGCCCGCGCCAACCTTCTGGAATAACCAACCGATTGAAGTAGAGATTGAAGTCTCAAACTTTGGTCGTGAAGCGATTGTCAATGAAAAATTGCATTGGGAACTCGTAGGCGAAAATAATGTTACGTACCGTAGTGGTGACTTGAGTATCGCATCTGCGCCAGTCGGAGAAATTACATCTCTTGGACGATTATCTATCCCGGTGGATGCTGATGGCGCACATGCATGGGAACTCAGGGTCAGTATTGGTACTATCTCAAACAGTTGGCATCTTTGGACTTACCCGTATCCGCAGGTTGAAAATGATAATTTCTCAGTTAGTACACGTATAAAAGAACTGCGCAGTGCACTACCACAGGCCAATTTTAGCGACAATTATGGCGGTACATTCTTGCGGATCGATTATGCTCAACACTTGCTAAATGCGGATCTTGATCTGGCGATTTCTGATCGTTTGTCTTTACGCTTACTTCAATATTTGCATGACGGCGGTCGTGTTTGGTTGATGCCTAATGCCAGCCAAATATATGACCATGTTCAAACCCGTTATATCGCGCCATTTTGGAGTTACTTGCATTTTCCCGATAGCATGAGCTTTGTAATGGGTACCATAGCCCGTCCTCATCCTGCCTTGGCGGGGTTCCCCCATGACGGCCTTGCCGACTGGCAGTGGTACAACTTGGTGAACGAGACTCCGGCAATTGGACTAGATTCCGTCCCATTTATCAAACCGATTGTCGAAGTAGTTGATAATTTCAACCGGGCTAAGCATTTGGCTTATGCTTTTGAGGCAAACGTGGGTGCAGGGCGCTTATTTGTTTCAACATGGCGCTTATATGATCCTGTCGTAAATGGACGACCGGAAGCACGCCATTTACTGAGTACCATACTGCGCTACTTGCAAAGTGATGATTTTGCACCTGTCGAGCATCTAAGCAGCGGGCAATTGCTTGGGCTGTTTAAACTTACTAATGTTCGCGCACTCAACTTGGAATAGTAGATAAGTCGCTAAGTATCCTGATAAACACTCGAACCACGTATTACCAGTTGAGTGGGAACGGTAATCGCAAACGCTGCTGCACCACGTCGATAATTGTCTGAAACCAGAATATCAATCGCATGAAAGCCGATTTGGTCACGGGGAATATCAACTGTAGTCAGACTCGGAATAGTGAAACGGGATAAGTCAATGTTATCAATGCTCGAAAGGACAACATCCTTTGGCACTACAATTTGATGCTCATTCAAGCACTTCAATATGCCCACTGCAACCTCGTCTGTTCCTGCAACGATGGCATTGGGTGAATACGCATCAAGCAGTTGTTTGCAGCGGTCGTAACCTTCTTGCATCTCACTGGCGCTATAAATTAGGCGAGTCTCTATCGCAATTTGATTTTCCCAAAGTGCTTGTTGAAAACCGAGTACTCGCCTATCTTGGGGGCCAATGTAAGCCGCTTGATGATGTCCGGAAATTAGGAGGTGATTGGTCGCCTTATAGGCCGCCTTTTGAAGATCAAATTGGATCGAGGGAACACCCGACCATTCCCATTCGACACATACGACACGTTCAACACGGTCAACAATTGCCTGAATCAAAGCGTTGTTATCCGGCGTTTGGGAAACTTGATCAAGTCCGAGCAGAATAACACCGGTGATCTCATTGGGATGAATGAGTTCGTTAAAAAGAGTAGGGTTATTGAATTCGTCAAATACACGTATAAATCGAATATGCCAATCACGTTCATGGGCATATTCATGGATGCTAGCCAAAATGCTGCCATAATAGGGTCTCTTAAACATGTGCTTCCCTGCTAGAACGATGCCAATATATTTTCCGGCAACGGTATCGTCTGCACTTGAAAGCATTTGGGCGTGTTTGTTAGGACGATATTCAAGTTCTTTGATCGCCGAAAGTACCCGGTTTCGTGTTGCTTCGGAAACTTTACGAGGGCCATTGTTAATGACATACGAAACGATTGATCGAGAAACACCGGCCTTACGAGCCACATCTTCTTGAGTAATGATTTTGCTGTTGAATTGTTCAGTCATATCTGAGTTCTTAAGTATAAAGTTGAGTCAAACGGACGAGTAATTTTAAATGACGGCGTTCGCGTATTTCAAAGGTTGGATCAATATTGACCACTCCCATTTGGATATTATGCCTAGCAATTTACTAGCGCTACTTTTCAGATTGTGATACCATCAACGCGAATTGTCAACGCGCGTTGAAATTAGATTTATTGAGTGTGTTTCTTAAATGTACCGACTATCTGTTTTTCCATCTAATGACATTTCTATTTTTCCACCCACACCATTAATTACAGGGTGGCAATTATTGGCAGCACTGAGCAGTCGACCAATTGTTGACTCGCTTTTGGAATCTTTCCCAAGCTGTAACAAATCGTCTAAGCAAGCCATACTCTTGTAGAGAGGAGTCTTTTATTCCGCTAAAGCGATCCGTTATCCATATAAATTTTCGTCTTTAAGAATATGGAGAAAATGATGAACAAGTCTAAATTAGCAGTATTGTTGGTTCTTTGTTTGATGTTAATGGGTGTCAGTACCGTTGTTCATGCGCAGGCCACGGAAGTAACCCTTACGGCTCGCACGCATGACCAACTCTACCTTGATTACTTCAATTCACGGACAGCGGAATTTGATAAGCTGCATCCTGATATGAAGATTACCTATGATTTCCAAGTCGATTCTCAGGTTGCACAGAATGTTCTAAATCAACTGGCAGCAGGTGAAAAGATTCCTGATCTTGTCGGTATTGAACGCGGTTCATTCGGTGGTTTCATGAAAAATGGTGCGATTGACAAATACTTTGTTGATCTAACCCCACTTATTGGTGACCGTGCCAAGGATTACTCACCGGGACGTTGGTCAATCTATTCGTATAAGGGTGAAATTTACGGCATCGAAAGCTCATTGACACCATCCGTCCTTTACTATCAACCAGACATCTACACGAAGGCTGGCATTGAAGTACCCAAGACATGGGAAGACGTTCTTAATGTAGCTGGCCCCAAGTTAGTCGCTAACGGCAGCGCTTTCACGTTTGCAACTAACGACGGTACTTGGTTCCAGATGTACTACAACCAGCGCGGTGGTGACATTTTTGACAAAGATGGAAATTTTGTCATGGGTGACGACACCAACAAGCCGTTGGCAATTGAAGTTGCTACTTTTGTACAGAACGCTGTCAAAGCTGGCATTTTCCTGCCCGTTTTGGGTGGTGATGTATGGTCTGGCGCGACCATTCCTACCGCTTACCAGAGTGGTAAACTTGCCAGCACTGTCATGCCTGACTGGTGGTCAAGCTGCTGTTTGAAGCCCGGTGTTCCCGATATGGCAGGCAAGTGGGCAATGACAACCATGCCAGCTTGGGCAGGTGGCGGTCATGCAACCTCGACTTGGGGCGGCACTGGTTGGTCAGTAGCCAAGGGCGACAATCAGGAACTGGCTTGGGAATTCCTTGATTTTATGTACCTCGGCAAGGAAAGCCAAGTTCAACGCTTCCAGAAGATCAACATGTTCCCGGTTATGTTCGACGCTATGACGGACGAGAGCGTAACCAGCGTAACTGATCCTTTCTATGGTGATACGAAGATCGGTCAGGTTTATGCTGATGCTGGTAAGGACATGGTCGTTTGGTACAACAGCGAATTCTTCGGGGCGTACAATACAGCCGCTGGCACCGACCTTCCTGCTTTGTTTGACGGTTCGATGACACCGGAAGATTTTGTGAACGATGTCGTCACTCAAACACAGAACGCTATTGATTTCGGTTCTTAATCGGCGCGTTGACTAGATCGTTGCGGGGCAAGTCACACTTGCCTCGCCCATTTTCTTGGAGGCAAACATGTCCACATCAGATGTGGTGCGAGCCTTGTCTACGCCCGTAACTAGGCAGCCGAGATTTCGGCAAGATAAGTATGCGCCGTACTTTTTCATCTCACCTTTCTATATATTGTTTGCAGTTTTCTTTCTGTTTCCAACTATATTTGCGCTGGCGTTAGGATTCTTTAAATGGAGCGCGTTGGGCGAACCCAGCTACTTTGCGCTTCGCAACTACGACCACATGTTTAAAGACCCGTTATTTTTGAAAGCTGCCGGGAATACTCTGTTCTATGGAGCTGCCAGCCTTTTAATTGTTGTGCCGCTTGCCTTGTTGGAGGCGTTGGCGCTTAACTCCAAACGTCTAATTCTAAAACCCTTTTGGCGAATGCTTTATTTTGCGCCTATAGTCACGTCTTCTGTTGCTATTTCACTGGTTTTCCGTCTTCTATATAACACAGACTATGGATTCATTAACCAGATAATCGTCATACTGGGCGGTATTCCTATTAAGTGGATGGAATCGCCAGATTACACCAAGATAGCGGTTATGGGCGTGGTCATATGGCGCTGGACAGGTCTGCTCGCAATTTATTTCTTAGCGGGGCTGCAATCTATTCCTGAAGATCTTCATGAAGCAGCTGCCATTGATGGGGCATCGGGGCTACAGCGGTTCTGGCATGTAACACTGCCGATGCTGCGTCCGGTAATGCTATTTGTCAGTATTATCGTTGTCATTGGCTCGCTGCAAATCTTTGATGATCCGCAGATTCTCTACGGGGGAACAACGCCCGGCGGTCCGGGGAACAGTGCCATTAGCTTGGTGCAGTATCTCTACAATCAAGGAATTGGACAGCAGCTGTTTGGCTATGCTTCGGCGGTCGGTGTCTTCTTGTTCGCCATTATCTTTGTGCTGTCCCTCGTTCAAATGCGCGTATTTAGAGGGAATGATTAATCATGGTTCAAGCAACGGCAAAACGCCGGTTCGAAACAATCTTGCTAAATGTTGTGGTTGCCTTCGGTGGAATCATTGTTGCTATCCCGTTGATCTGGATGATTTCATCGTCGTTTAAGCCACTGTCAGAAATTTACGCCTTCCCTCCAACGCTTATTCCGGAAACCTTCACCACAAAGAATTACGAACGCTTGCTTTCGGATTGGCCGTTTTGGAATTGGTACGGTAACAGTCTCGTAATTGCAATATTCTCTACGATTACCGTATTGTTCTTTACATCATTAGCGGGGTTTGGCTTCGCCAAATATCGGTTTAGAGGCAGTCGGTTGTTGTTCATCATACTGCTTGCTTCAACAATGATCCCATTCCAGTTGATTTTGGTACCACTGTATATTTTGATGAGTCGGCTTTCTTGGTCAAATTCGTATCTGGCGTTGGTTATTCCATTTATGGCTCCGGCTTTGGGTATTTTCTTGATGCGCCAGTTCATGCTCTCGATTCCTTCGGAATTGATCGAGGCAGCAAGGATTGATGGAGCAACAGAATTTGGAATTTACTGGCGTGTAATGCTGCCATTGGCTCGCCCTGCGCTGGCAGCTCAGGCCGTTTTGACTTTCTTGGGAGCATGGAACAGCTTTCTTTGGCCTTTGTCCGTACTCCGCAATCGGGATTATATGACTTTGCCTGTCGGTATGTCTACGATGGTTGGCAGTGTCAGTGCCGGGAGTGAACCTGCCATCGGTGCGACCATGGCAGCTGCGACTCTTGTTTCTATTCCAGTGATCATTGTGTTTATTTCAGTGCAGAAACAGTACATCGCTGGTTTGACAGCGGCAAGTGTCAAAGAATAACAGGTTGGCTTGATGTAACCGGTGATTGGTTAGAGTCAATCTGATCAATAGAATTTATTTGGATTTTACAGCGTAGCCATTCGGGATTTGGCTATAAGGAGTTTGATTTGTCTCACTCCGGTTTAAGAACGCTAAATAAGGTTGATTTTATCACCGCGCTTACCGTTGCGTTGTTCGGATTAGTGGTTTATACCCGCGTCCTTGCGCCGGATGTTCTCTATAGTGACAGCGGAGAATTTCAAACACTGGCTTATACATGGGGAACAACTCATACGACTGGCTACCCCGTTTACTTGGTGCTGGCACGTATTATTAGTTTTATCCCAATAGGCTCATTTGCATGGCGAATTAGCTTTGCTTCGGCTGTGTTCGCGGCTGTTACGTTAGGTGGCGTATACCTTATTGTACGGCACTTTGTACATCAAAACGGGGCATTATTCGCTAGTCTGGTTTTGTTGCTGTCATACACTTTTTGGTCACAGAGCATTATTGCCGAAGTATATACACCTGCAACGGCGTTCATAGTCGTAACACTGTTGGTTTTGCTGCAATGGTATCGCCAACCGTTGAAATATCGTTGGGTGCTTGTGATGGTTGGCTTTTTAGTGGGGATAGGACTTGGTATACATCTCTTCATTTTACTGATTGCGCCACCTATATTTTTATTTGTTTTATCGGGCGTATTGTTTGGATGTGACTCGGAAAGAAAAAAGTGGTCGCATTTATTTCAATTGATACTTGGTGGTATCGCTGGCCTCGCTGCATTTTACGTATTGTTTGTGTTTATTGATACGCGTCTTACACCCACAAATATTTTTACAACAGCTATTGATTCGTCCCGTGAAACTTGGGGGCTTCAAGCATCCGATCTTGATTCAGAACCGGAACGGTTTTGGATCAGTGTTTCGGGATACCAGTGGCGAGATCGCATGGTTCCAACTGATGTCAATTATGGACAGGCTTTCCAATCCTTCCTCCGTGAAAATCTTGCCAAAGAGTATGCTGGTGCGACTGTTGTTCTTTCGGTTGTCGGTCTAATCTATTTTCTGCTCCATTCGCGGCGTCTATTCCTATTATTTGGTACCGCGTTAGGGATTACATTTAGCGCAGGATTTCTTTATTTTCCGGGCGACAAGTTTATTTTTTACCTGCCATTTTATGTTCTGTTAGCCATTCTGAGTGGCGTTGGGTTAGGTTTCCTCACCAAATTAGGTGAAAGTGTTTTAAAGTTTCTGCCGTCACTGCTCGCTAAAACTGTTCCCGTGCTGGTCTTGACTATCCTTTTTGTCGTGGTTTGTACTGCACCATTTCTGACAACACGTTTGCGTTCTTTGGAACGGGGCTATTCCGGATTTGTGAGTGAGGACTATGTGTACCCGGTTTTACGCCCGCATGAAGCCCGGGACGCTGCGGAATGTGCTCTGTCAAAAGTGACTGAAACAGATGCCTTTCTGGTATTGGACTGGCGCGCGCTTTACTCCATTTACTATGTCGCCCATGTAGAGCAGGGACGTACAGGAATCGTTATTCGTGAAGCACTGCCGTATCCAGCAAAAGTGGTGGCTCAAACACTACAAACAGAGATCTCAGAGCACGTTCGCAATGGGGATGCAGTGTATGTAGATGATCGTTATACACCGTTGACCAGCAGCTATCAAATGATCGCTGTTGCCGGTTGTACAAATTATCGGTTGTTTAAATTATCGTCACGCAGTTAGGCCAAGAGTTGAAGTGAATACATGTGACGAAATTTGTTACTCAATTTGACTAGCATGGGGAGTAGTTTATAGATGCCGCTGCAACAAAAACTGGTACTTAAAGAATCCTCCATTCCCATCGTTAGTGGACACCTTCATTTAGGCGGAACCAATCCTCAAGGGCGTACCCTAGAATTTAATAGTTACTACATGATTGAAAATGGGAAACCCTGTATTCCGGTTATGGGCGAGTTCCATTTCTCTCGTTATGCATCTGAACTTTGGGAAGATGAATTACTAAAAATGAAAGCGGGTGGCATTAGTATTATCGCTACCTACGTTTTCTGGATACATATCGAGGAAGAAGAAGGTGTCTTTGACTGGGCAGGCAATAATAACCTGCGTCATTTCATTGAGCTGTGCGGGAAACATCATTTGGATGCACTGGTTCGCATCGGCCCATTTGATCATGGCGAATGTCGTAATGGTGGAATTCCTGATTGGATGTACGGGTGTTCGTTTCGGCTTCGCTCCAATGATGAAGAATATCTGGCCTATGTGAAGAAGCTCTATAGTCAAATTGCTCATCAGCTTGAGGGATTACTCTTTAAAGATAGTGGGCCGGTCATTGGCATTCAAGTTGAAAATGAATATATGCACTGCGGTGCGCCATGGGAAGTCACATTTCGGCAAGGTACGGAATGGGTTCCGTCGGGGTCAGACGGAGCAGCACATATCGCGAAATTAAAAGAGCTGGCTCAATCGGTTGGCCTTATTACACCTATTTATAGCTGCACGGCTTGGCGAAATTCTCCGATTGTGGACGGTGAAATTTTACCGATGCAAGGTGGATATGCCTTTACTCCTTGGAGTCCCGACCCGAATTATCGACAAGAGCCAACGCGTGAATTTCTCTTTCGCAACCGTCACCTTGATCCGGTTCTCAACGCTCGGCCTACTTATGATGCGTCACGCTATCCGTTTGTTTGTTGTGAAATTGGCGGTGGAATCCAAGACACTTACTATCATCGTCCGCTAGTTCCGCCTGAATCAGTTGCCGCACTTGCAATCATGAACTTAGCTGGTGGCTCAAACCTCATTGGCTACTATATGTACCATGGTGGCTCGAATCCAGTTGGCAAGCACAGCTATATGAATGAATATACTGTGCCCCGAATTTCCTATGACTTTCAAGCACCACTGCGTGAATTTGGTCAAGTAGCCGACTCTTTTCGCCATTTGCGGCTGCTTCATTTATTCCTTAAAACATTCGGCGACATACTGGCTCCAATGTCGGTAACGCTGCCTGAAAATGCGGTGACCATTACCCCTGAAAACACACGGGATTTGCGATATTCGGTGCGTTCTAAAAATGGCGCAGGATTTATTTTTCTGAATAACTATCAAGATCATGTTCATATGCAAGACATCAGTGGTATTCAGTTTCAACTTGAAATTGATGGCAAGCCGGCTACGCTGCCGTACGTTGAACCGTTAACCCTGCAAAAGAATGTCTCGGCTATTTTGCCTTTTGGATTGTCACTCGCTGGTATCAAGCTAAACTATGCCACAACACAGCTCCTAACGAAAATTGAAGAAGCCGAAACGACAACGTATTTCTTCTTTGCTCCGCATGGCATGAACAGTGAATATGCGTTTGACGCCTCGGGTTATCAATCTATATCCACAAAATCGGGTGAGTTACGTACAGAGAACGGGATCACTTACGCTTCGGTAATTCCCGGTCTTGACTGCCTTATCAATTTGACCACGTTAGGTGGCAAGATGGTTCGTATCTTCACTTTGACGCGCGAACAGGCAGAACAAGCTACCGTTGAAACCGTCAACCGTCAATCACGATTATTGATTTCCGACGCCACTATCGTCCCGGATCGTGAGCAACTTTTTGCCTACAGCAACAGCCAATTCGATGTGAATATTTGGGTTTATCCACCGATTAAAAGGCCGGAAGGGTATTTTAGCCATCACATTATCCCTGTTTCTGCTAAAGAATTATCTTTTGAGAAGCGAGAAGTGAGTGAGACCAAGGTGGTGCTGAAGTTCCCCGACGATATTACCAAGCATGTGCATAATGTCTTGCTGCGAATTGATTATGTTGGCGATATGGGCCAAGTTTATATCGACGGTAAGCTCGTGCACGACAACTTCTATAACGGCACAACTTGGGAAATCGGGCTGCGTCAACTGGAACAGAAATTGAAGGGGAAAGAACTCCTTATTCTGATTGTTCCGGTAGAAAAGCATTCGGGCGGACAGCGATATGTGCCGACCGGCATGGCTTTCCGTCCGGAAGCCGATGGCGACCGCATCGCGTCGATTAGTCAAATAAGCCTTATGGCTGAGTACAATACGCCGATTAATCTATCCTAATTTTGGATGCACGAGAAAGCTGTCATTATGGAAAACAAACGGTTAGAGAATTTATTTCAGAAAATGCGTCACGGGGCGGATTATAACTATGAGCAGTGGCTGGACAGCCCAGAAATTCTTGCTGACGATTTTCGACTGATGAAGCAATCGCACAGCAATGTCATGAGCATTGGCATATTTTCGTGGGCGATGCTTGAGCCAGAAGACGGACATTACGATTTTTCGTGGTTAGATCGCCTCATGGATGAACTCGCGGCTAACGACATCGGAGCGATTCTGGCGACTCCTAGTGCTGCACCACCTGCGTGGCTTTCACAAAAATATCCAGAAACCCGCCGGATGAATGTTTTAGGTCATCGCGAACCTCACAAAGGTCGCCAAAATTTTTGCTTTACTTCACCCGTTTACCGTGAAAAAGTCAATCAAATCAATAGGCAGTTAGCAGAACGTTATCAAAACCATCCCGCTTTGCTGCTCTGGCATGTTTCAAATGAATATGGTGGGGTTCAATGTCATTGCGAATTATGTTATGAGGCATTCCGAACATGGCTCAAGAATCGCTATGGTGATTTGAATACCCTGAACCACGCGTGGTGGACGACCTTTTGGAGTCATCGCTATACCGCTTGGGATCAAATTGAACCGGTTGATGTGTCCACGCATGGACTCATGCTCGATTGGCAGCGTTTTACCAGTGACCAAGCGCTTGATTTCTATAAGGCCGAAATCGTTCCATTACGTCAAATTACGCCCGCAATACCGATTACCACCAACTTCATGCGGCCTGATGTTGCACTGGATTATTGGCGTTTTGCCGAGCATGTGGATGTGATTTCGTGGGATAGTTATCCGCGCTGGCATCAAACGGATGACGTGGTGACTGGCATGGAAACGGCTTTTTATCACGATTTGCACCGCTCGTATAAGCAGGGGCTTCCGTTCCTACTCATGGAGTCAACGCCCAGCGTGACTAATTGGCAAGGTATTAGCCGTGTCAAGAAACCCGGTGCACACAAACTCACCTCGTTGCAGGCGATTGCACATGGCTCTAATAGTGTTCAATATTTCCAATGGCGGCAAAGTCGTGGGGCTTGGGAAAAGTTTCATGGGGCAGTTGTCTCCCACCTTAACTCGTCAGACACGCGTGTTTTCCGCGACGTTACGCAGATAGGGGAATCCCTCGAAAAATTGTCTGCTATTTTGCCGAGCACCAACAAGGCATCGGTAGCTGTTATATATGACTACGAAAACGAATGGGCGCTCAACAATGCCCAAATACCACGTACTCTTGGTAAGAAATATCAAATCACCTGCCAGCACCACTATGCTCCTTTCTGGCAGCAAGGTATTACTGTAGATGTGATCAATGCGCGCACTGATCTGAGCAAATATAAAATAGTCATCGCTCCGATGCTATATTTGATGGGGAAGGGATTGCCAGAACGCATCGAAGCCTTTGTCCAAGCGGGCGGTGTATTCGTTACCACTTACGTGTCAGGCATGGTGGATGACAGTGATTTGGCTTTCCTGAACGGCTACCCACCCGCTTTGCGACGAACCTTAGGGCTATATTCAGAGGAAATCGACGCATTGACTGATGAGCAGCAAGGTGTACTTGAATTGTGTGAAGGCAATGATCTAAATTTGGCTGGCTCGTACAGCTTTCATGAGTACGCTGAACTCATTCACCCTGAAACGGCAACGATGATCGCGGCTTACGGTTCGGAGTTTTATGCGGGTTATCCAGCAATTACCGTTAACAATTATGGAAATGGTAAAGCCTACTATATCGCAGCACGCACGGATGATGAGTTACTTGCAGATTTCTATAAATCATTGGCACGAGCCGAGAATATAAATGGCGCACTGTCCGTTGATTTGCCGAAGGGTGTCACAGCACAGGTTCGCGAAACTGAAAACCAGCGCTTTGTATTTTTGATGAACTTCACTGATCAACTCCAAATGGTTGACCTTGGGGAAGCTCATTTTACTGACCAACTCACGGGATCGCCTGCTGCGGATGAAGTGACACTCTATCCTTATGACATTCGTATTTTATCCGCACCTATTCCGTAACTGACACTATTTTTGTAGGGAGGATCATCTATCCTACCATGCAGTAAATGCTGCAAAGGATTCGCAAGTGCTGCATATTTTGCATATTTCACGATGAAACTGCGGGCAGATGGCCCGGCTGATGCCGCTGAATTGACATTTTGTGTCGGCGGGAAGCTCGCTCAATGCCACTGAAATGACACTGTTGCAGCGGAACGCTCGGTTGATGCCACCGCCGTGCAGAATTGGGTGTGCCGCTGCTGAAAATGCAACTGAACCACAAAGACACAGACAAAAAGTAGAGAAATACACCAATCTTATTGTAGAACCAAAGTTCATGATCAGCAAGCGAAAATCGTTCGAGTTTACAAACTTTTGGTGGGTTGAAATCCACTGTTAAATCATCACTACGCCGCCGTTGACATCCAAGGTTGCGCCGGTGACCCACGTCGTTTCTTCGGCGCACAAATGCACAATCGAGTGGGCGATTTCAATCGGTTTTGCCATCCGTTTAAGTGGTACTGTTCCGATGTATTCTTCACGAGCATCCGCTTGCACGTTCTCAAACATGCGGGTATCCACTGCTCCCGGTGCAATCGCGTTGATCAAAATGTTATAAGGGGCATAATGCCGCGCCAGCGATTTGGTCATTGCCAACATGCCGCCTTTAGTGCCGCTGTAAACGGTGGTATTGTGAACACCGCCGATGCGTCCACCAGTTGAACTGATGTTGACCACGCGCCCCCATTTTTGTGGTTTCATGACATTGGCGACCGCCCGCGTCAAGAAAAATACCGGTTTGAGGTTGATGCCAAACATCAAGTCAAACATTTCTTCGGTCATGTCATCGACTGGAATGCGTGGGCAAATGCCGGCATTGTTGACCAGAATATCAATCTTGCCATAAGCCTCTACTACATTTTGAACCAGTTTATCGGTTTGCGTGGGCTTCGATACATCACATAAAAAGGTCCGGGCTTCTAGACCTTCTGCTCGAATGCTCTCGCTCACTTTTTCGGTCATTTCCGGTTCAATATCACTGACCACGACCTTTGCGCCCTGCCGTGCTAAAACAAGGGCTGTAGCCGCGCCGATTCCACGTGCCGCGCCCGTTACAATCGCTACTCTATTTTCAAGCATAATATTCCCTATTGGATATAAGGTAAGAGCATCTGCCGTGCCACAGACGTTTCATAAAGCGTATCATTCCGGTTGACTTCAAACCAATCCGCACACACATATTCACAGGCCAGTGCGCCAGTGTAACCGACCGCTCTTAGACGGCTGATTATATTCGGGAAATCTATGGTTCCTTCAGCATGAGCCACTTGCAATTTTCCAAAGCGCGCTTGACGGACATGAACATGCCCCGTATACGGAATGAGATTGTTGATACGCTCAATTGGTATGTATTGCAAAAGAAAATGGGCAATATCCAGTGTAACTTTCAGCCCCGGCACTGCCTCGACTAGCTGCAAGGCAAGTTCAGGAGTGTCGGCCACGCTGCCCATATGGGGTTCAAACCGCAGTTCAACTCCGTACTCTCCGGCAATATCTACAGCACGGCGTAAATGGTCGGCTGACACGACTAAATTCTCTGCGAGTGGTCGTTCGATTTGGTCAATGCCCGGTAAAAGTGTCATACCCGGACTACCGATGAGTTTACAGAACTGTGCCGCACCACGAACTAATTCCATGTTGCGCTCACGGGTCGCTTTGTCCATATCGTTCAGCGAGTGTACCGAAGGTGCAACGCCGAATTGAGTAAAGTAATCGGTCACAGTCAGTTGGTATTTATCGAGCAGCGGCATCAGGGTATCCGCCTGTTTTTGTGGGTTGTCTAGTACATCAGCGGGCTGGAAACTGCAAAGCCCGCGTTCATGAAATCCCGCAATGTCAACAGCATCAAACCCTAAAGACTTGCACACCATCAACGTAGCTTCGAGGGGAAGTACTTCAAAAGACCAGTTTCCAACTGCTAACTTCATGTTCCATTTCCCATAATTTTATTTATATAAATCGGCGACTTGTACAGGCATTCCATCTTGTTCGGCTGAACGGAGCGCGGCTTCAAGTAGTTCCACCGTGTAAAGCCCATTGGTTTTACCGGCGAACCACGGTTCATCACCGTCGAGGATAATACCTGTAAATTTATCGACCGGCACATCCCCGGGGTAACCCGGACTATGACGCGCGACGTGTTCTTCGCGTCCATTGTGCAACCGCATGTACAATTCTCCGGTGAAGCCGTCAACCATGATGCGGCCTTTGCTGCCGTGTAAGTGTACTTCTACTGAACCGGGATCACCCATGCCGATGTTGCCGGTACTGCCGACAATGGCCAGTGCGCCAGTATTCATTTTCACGGTGAAGGCATCAACCACATCGACTTTGGCTTCAAGGTTATTGGTAAAGGCGCTGACGGTCTTGGCACGAAGTTCCGGTGCAAGATGGAACATCAAGGCTGCCAAGTGCGTGACTTGCAAGACGCTTTGTCCGCCGCCTGCCACTGACGGTTCGCTGTAAGTCTGCTGAGTAGGGCCTGTAACGACATAACCGGTCGGTGGCTCAAACTTTTCAGGATGACCTTTAAGTAAATCATAGGTAATTGAGGACATGCTGCATGCGATATACTCAATGTCACCGATCAGTCCCTCTTCAATATAACCTTTGGCTTTGATGATGTGGGGTAGGTAAGGGAAGGTGTAACCCATCAGAATTTTTTTGCTTATCGCATCCGCTTTTTCAGCCAGTGCCCAAGCATCGCGCGCGTGAATGGTCATCGGTTTTTCGATCAGCAGGTGTAAATTTTGTTCGAGGCTGTCCATCGCGGCTTGAAAATGCGCGTGGTGCGTGACGGCGATTATCGCACCTTGTAGGTCGGGATGAGCGGCTTTGGCTTCGGCTGCCGTCGTAAAAATTTGGGAAGCGGGAATGTTATATTTCTCGGCGGCTTTGAGGCTGGCGGTGGGGTTGGTATCGACCAAGATAATTTTGCCAACGCGCGGATGCGCTACGAGAGCAGGTAAATGCGCGGTGGTTGCCCACCAGCCTGTTCCCACGACCGCAATATTCGCTTTTTCAGGCATAAATTACTCCTAATAATTAAGTGTGTAAATTTGTTGATTTTTGTTGATTTTTATCTATACTTGTTGAAATTTATAGCGCTATCACGGTTCTTTGTCAAAAATTGACCATTCAATTGAAAGAGGCTTTTTAGATGCATACGTGGCAAAAACCCGGCCCTTTAACCATCCAAGGTATTGAAACGGAAGCCATTCGTGTTCCGCTGGATCGCGTCTATCGCGGCAGCAAATATTCAATGCAAAATCGCTGCACAATCATCACCCGTATCCTGACTCATCAAGGTGTAATAGGTGAGGTTTACACAGGCGATACGGACGAGGAACAAGGCGTCATCCTCAAAATCATCCACAACGAACTGGCTCCGGCGTTGGTTGGCATGGATGTTTTCAATACTGAAGGCTGTTGGGAGGCGATGAAACCCGCGACGTACGACATTCTTCGTGATCGCGGTGTTGTCATGCAGGCGATTTCAGCGGTCGATACCGCTATTTGGGACACGGTTGGTAAAGCGCTGGAAATGCCGCTGTACAAGCTGTGGGGTGGCTATACCAATGTGCTGCCGATGATCGCGATTGGTGGCTATTACGGGCAAACGCGCGATGAACTTGCCAAAGAAATCAGCCAATATATTGATTATGGTGTCGTGGGGATGAAGTTTAAAGTCGGTGGTGTAACCCCTGAAGAAGACCTTGAACGTCTGAAAGTGGCGGTTGAGGTTGGCGGGCCACATTTCCGGCTGATGGTGGATGCCAATCAAGGTTATGATCTCCAGCAAACGATTCGATTTGTGCGCTTGGCGCAGGATGCTGGTATCGAACTGGTTTGGTTTGAAGAACCGGTGCGCTGGTACAACGACAAGCGTTGGCTGCGTGACGTGCGTCTGGCAACAGGTGTACCGGTGACTGCGGGGCAAAGCGAATATCGGATTGATGGTGTCCGTGACTTGGTGATGCAAGGCTCGGTTGATTACTGCAACTTTGATACCTCATGGGGCGGTGGACCAACCATCTGGCGGCGGGTAGCGGCATTATGTTCGACCTTCGGCGTGAAGATGGCGCACCACGAAGAAGCCCAAGTCTCGGCGCACTTGTTGGGCAGCGTGGCGCACGGGACTTATGTTGAATGCTTCCACCATAACCGTGATCCAATTTTCTGGGATATTCAAACGTCTCCACGACCGCTCAAAGACGGTTATTACACCATTTCGGATTTACCCGGTTTGGGCATCGAGCTAAACCGCGATTATATTAATCACTACCGCGTTTAAGTGATTAAAGGACAAGCCTAATGCTCATCAAAAAATTGGATGTTTTCCCGATTGAATTTAAAGAAGCAGTCGATAATTTTTCGACCCGCTATATTGTGATCGTGCGCGTTGAAGCCCAAGATGGAACGGTTGGCTGGGGGGAGTGTTTCAGTCTATTTCGTGAAGCGACCGCCGCCATCAGTGCTTTGATTGAAAATGGCCTCGGTGAAATTGTGGTGGGCAAAGATGCCTATGACATCGAAACCCATTGGGAGGCGATGCGCGAAAAAGTTTGGTGGTACGGAGATGTAGGCGGCATTGCGGCCTTCGCCATCAGCGCGATTGATATGGCGCTGTGGGATTTGAAGGGTAAGCTGCTCAAGTTGAATCTCTCGCAAATGTTGGGTGGCGCGAAAACAGATCGACTTCCAGCCTGTGCCAGTTCGCATCCTAAAGCTGGAACGATTGATGGCATGGCAGAAGAACTAGCAGGACACATCAAAGCCGGTTATCAAGTGATTAAGGTAGGCTTTGGCAAGAAAGGTGAGTCGAACCTCGGTGTTGATCCTGAACGCGACATCCAATTTGTGAAAGCGGTTCGTGGAGCTATTGGGGAGAAGGCCGGTTTCGTCGTCGATGTAGGTGCTAAATGTCGTTGGGATATTCCTCGTGCGGTTTATACTGCCCAGAAGATGAGCGAATACAACCTGACGTGGATGGAAGACCCATTTCATCCTGATAACTTCAATGCCTATCATCACCTGCGGGCGGCTGTGCCACAGATGCGGATTGGTTTCGGTGAGCGTTTCTACAATCGCTATGATTATCAACGGCTGTTGGACTCGGATGTGGCGGATGTGATTCTGGTTGATGCGGGACGTGCCGAAGGTGTAACTGGAATGCACAAGGTCATCCAAATGGCGGCACACCGGAATATTGCGATTGATGCCCACAGCTTCAGCAGTGCCATCAATACGGCTGCCAGTATTCACCTGTCGTTGTGTGCGACGCACCGCACTATGTTTGAACTCAAACCGGTAGTGAACGCCATGCATCATGAATTGGTGCGTAATCCGGTGGCACATGTTGACGGTTGGGTTTATGCGCCGGAAGGTTATGGCTTGGGGGTAGATGTGATGGAAGACGCGGTTCACAAGTTTACTATTCGCTTTTAGGAAGTGGTTTCCTGTTCAAAACTAATGGCGCTATTCGGGTAAATTGAGTACAGTTTCATGAACACTTAACATATATATAAGGACTGCAATTATGGCTAAAAGGACGAAACTGTTCTCAATCCTTGCGCTAGGTTTTTTGGTGCTGATGCTGCCGATTTTCACGGGCGCGGCGCAAGACAGTGAGGTGAAGGTTAGTTGGCCGGACTTAGGTGGTCGTGAGATCACCATCGCCACGACCAACGATTATCCGCCGTACCAGTACTACGACGAGAACAAGAATTTGATCGGTTGGGATTACGACACTATCAACGACATTTGCGCCTTAATCAACTGCAAACCGAAGTTCATTGAAACCTCTTGGGATGGGATGTTATTGGCGATTTCCAATGGTGAGTTTGATGTTGGCACAGGCGGTATCACGTACACGGCGGAACGGGCGAAAACGGTAGACTTTACCCAACTGTTCCAGACTTATGATGAAACGCTGCTGATTCGTTCGGATGATACCCGCTTTACAACATCGGCTGAATTGAAAGCACTCGGTAAGTTCAAGGTCGGTACGCAGCTTGGTACAACCAACGAAATCAGTGCACAGAATATTTTTGGTGCGGAAAATGTAGCCAGCTACGACAATATGCCTGCCGCGATTCTGGCACTGCAAAATGATGATGTTGACGCAGTTGAAATTGATCGACCGGCAGCCGAAGGCTACATCAAAACGACTCCCGGAATTAAGACGATAGAGGAGTCGCTTACGGGCATTCAGGGCCTAGCTTTCCCAATGAAAAAAGGCAGCGACCTCGTCTATCCTTTTAACGCGGCGATTTCGGCTTTAGAGGCCAGTGGACGTTGGGACGAGGTTTTTGACAAATGGTTTAATAAACCCGCTTCTTA
>WGMX01000064.1 GCA_016124855.1 Anaerolineaceae bacterium
CGTCCGTGATGCCGAGTTTATTCGCACCCAACTGCTTGGCGCGGATGTCAAGTGGAGCGTACTCGGTCAAAGTTACGGTGGCTTCTGCATCACGACTTATCTCTCCTTCGCAGCAGAGGGTTTACGCGAAGCTTTTATTACAGGCGGCGTTCCTCCTGCACTACGCAGCGCCGAGGACGTGTATCGTGCGACTTACCAGCGCGTTATGGATAAGAATCAACTTTACTTCCAGCGTTATCCTGATGATTTCGAGCGGGTAGCTCGAATTGTAGATGTCCTCAAAGGTGAAGTGGTTTGCCTGCCTCAAGGTGATCAACTCACCGTGCGCCGCTTCCAGCAAATGGGATTGGCTTTTGGCGGAACAGGCGGCTTCGAGGACATTCACTATCTGCTGGAACAAGCCTTTATTAACGGCGCAAATGGCGGCGAGCTAGGCTATGGCTTCCTGTTGGGTGTTGAAAAACAGACGGATTATGCAGCACATCCGATTTTCGCCATCCTACACGAGTCGATTTACGGGCAAGGCTCGGCTACGCGATGGGCAGCCGAACGCGTCCGCGCTGAATATCCGGCCTTCGAGGTGACACCCGATCAGCCGGTTTACTTCACCGGTGAGATGATCTATTCGTGGATGTTTGACGACTATCGCTACCTACAACCCATCAAGCAAGCCGCAGAACTCATCGCAGCCTATGAGGATTGGCAGCCACTTTATGATGTGGAAGCGCTCGAAAATAACAGCGTTCCCGTTGCCGCGACTGTTTATTACAACGATATGTATGTCGAGCGCCAGTACGCTGAGGAAACGGCTAAACACATCAAAGGCATCAAGCTGTGGATCACAAACGAATACGAACACAACGCCCTTCGCGCTGACGGCTACCGCGTCCTTGATCGGCTGATCGGCATGGTGCGGGGCGAGGTGTAATCAATTTTAGGGTTTGCCAGCGGCAAACCCCTACTTAAACACCATCATCAATTAGAAGTTTGACCGAAAACCAAAGCCCGACGCAACACGATTTTGCGGCATATTTTCGAGCCGCGTCATCCAGTAATGGGCATCAAAATTGTCGTCGCCGGTTAAGAAGCGCCAGAACTTGATGCGGTTGAGAATCTCCAAGCGTTTTGTGCCTTCTTCAAACCATGGTTCAGGCTTGCTTAAAATTGCCTGAATGCCTTCCTTCGGCGTTTCTTTGCTGAAGATCGGTGTCGGCTTGTTGACTTCTTCATCCAAATCATCTGTATTCCACAGCCGGAGCTGACGCACCGCTGGATTCAAGCGCACCTTGAACATATAGCGGCGTTTGTCGCTCTTGTTCTGGCGACCACAGTGCCAGATGCCGTGATGCAGCACCAAAATTGTTCCCGCTTTGCAGACCATTGATATTTGCCCGACAATATTCTGATAACGGGCGATGTCCATCTCATTGATGCGACGGTATTGGCTACCGGGAACCAGCAGCGTCCCGCCCATTTCCAGCGGCACATCATGGGGGAAGTACATCAATTGGATGTCAAAGTGCATCCGTATATCAATGGTCGAATCGCCGTGCATGTGCTGCGCTGAATCTTCATTGGGTTCACGCACATGGACGGCTTGATGATCGAACAACGGATCAGGGCCGACCAAGCTGTAAATGATGCCCTCAATCTCTGGCGAACGCAGAATTTCGCCGAGTGCCGAGGGTTCGGGATAACACTGCGAAAGGGGTGTCCCAGCGGCTGCGGCAGGAACGCCCGCATCAATTTCTCGCATGGCACGTTCGTTCATTTCGGTAGGAATCAGCTCATCAAAGCGCAGGAAACCACGCGCCGTAAATGAAGCCATCTGTTCCGAGGTCAGTAGATATTTTTTATCAACCATGCGTTTCCTCCAATTGTTCAAAGATAAATTCGTGTTTATTAAAAGATGTACTGAACTCCGCGCCGGGATACGGTGGAATCAACTGTGGAAACTGAATGACGCGCCAACCGGCTCGCAGCGCATCCATGCCTGTTTTATACGGCGGTGTATCACTGTCGCCGGTGGTATGGTTCTCACTGCCTGTGCCATCGTAAATCGTCCAACCAACCACTTTACTATCCAGAGCCGAATCGGCTAAGTACAGAATAAGAATTTTTTGTCGCAAGCCGGGCATAGTATCTCCATAAATAATCAGATCATCCGAATATTGAGGCGAGATGTTACCCTACTCAACCAAACTATGAAATGACAAGCGGTCTTATGGTTATGCCCAATCACAAACGAGATTGATTTTGCAACAGCGGCTAACTGAGGCAAAATATATTCATCATGAGTGTCGTTCCAAAAGTATTGAGCCACTACTACGAAAAAGCTAACGGCCCATTTCGCAGCCTTTCGGATTTGCCGCGTGAACAGGCCGAGCAGATGATGGCGGCTATCCGCAAAGCTGGAAACAGTTTCGCCAGCAAACGGAGCAGCAATTATTTAGCGGTTCGTGCTGAACTGGAAGCCCGTGTGCGCCAGCTATTCATCGAAAAAGGTGGGCAGCCTCAACGTTTGCATCCGCACTCGATGATTCTGGGCAAATCCGCGTGGCTCAAAAGTTGGTATCAAAATGGGCAAGAAATTTGTATTCCACTGGCGCAGTTCGACCCTAACAGCGTCAGCTTCACCTATGGCGATTTATTTCCCGCCATGCGCTATCAAGATGGCAAATCTTATAGGGGAAGAGTATATGTTCTGTCCGAATTAGAGGCGCTTATCGGACAATTCGGCCTGCCCCAAGACTGGAATGACGATGGACTTTTGGGGCCGGATCGCTATATTGAAGCCCAAGTTTGGGATGACCAACCGCTGCAATCTTTTATCGGGATACACCATGACCAACCACCTCCGCTTACGTGATGCCACATTGGATGATGCTGCACTGATGACTGACTTGATTCGGGCTGCATTTGAGGAGCAGCGTGGCAAAATTGATCCGCCGTCGGGTGCACACAGCGAAACCCCCGAAAAAGTCCGTCTTAAACTGGAACAGGGCGGCGGTTTCATTGCAGATATCGACGGTATTGAGGTCGGCTGCGTCGTCTATTATCCCGAAGGCGAAGGTCAGCTCTATTTTGGGCGCTTGGCTGTGCTGCCCGCGTTCCGCCAACATGGAATCGCTCATGCCTTGATCACTGCGGTTGAGGAGAAAGCCAAACAACACGGTTATGCCGGTGTCAGCCTGAGTGTTCGTGTAGCGCTGCCACTTAACCAATCCTACTTCCAGCGCTTAGGCTACAGCGTCACCGGCTACGAGAGTCATGCGGGTTACACCGAACCGACCTTCATGCACATGCTGAAACCGCTGACTGCTCATCAGGCTTAGAACCCGCCAAGATATTCAGTATATTTTATTAATGAGGCGGACGGAGAAAGAAAAATCATACCCCTAACCCCAGCCCACGTTGGATACCTTCGCAGGCTCAGTCCTCTAGCAGCCCGTAGTAACAGGGCAAGGGAGCAATACGGGAGCACACATAGGTGCTCCCCTACATTGGGTATTCCGTATATAAAGTTAAAGTTCATTGTCGCGTTCGGCATTTTGGTTAATTTTAAGACAGATTCGTAGCGATAGAACGGGTTATCAACTCAACCGTAGGGGATAAGTTCAATGCGGGGTAAAAAGGCTTCGACATCTTCACGACGGCACTCGGCTGTTCCCGGCATCAAACACACGGCTGAAGCCGCTGCCATACCCAAGCGTAAGCCCTCTTCAATCGGCTGACCGCGCTCAATCGAAGCGGCTAATCCCGCCAACACCGCATCACCTGCTCCCGCCGCACTGACCACATCAATTGGAAGCGGTGGAATGCGATACGCCCGTCCCGGCAGGACTGCTAATGCGCCTTCGCCGCCAAATGTCATAATGGCTGATGTGCCATACGTATCGAGAATGTGTTTTCCGGCGTAATAGGCCGCTGCCATATCGGTCACCGGATGCCCAACCAAACCGGAAAGTTCATCTTGATTGGGTTTAATGAATGACGGTTTTGCTGCTAATCCGGCGCTGAGGTTGGGTTCAGCGGCGTCAAAAATCACGGGAATATTGCGAGATCGCGCTCGACGAATGGCATCCGTATAAAAGTCAGGTTCTACACCTTTTGGTAATGACCCACCCAATACGACGCAGCTTGCATCATCTAAGCATGATTCAAATTGAGCCAACAAAGTTTGAATGTGGTCGGGTTTGACCTCAAGGCTGGAGGTGGTGATGGTGGTTTGACCGCTGCCATCCTCGCAGACGATGACCATATTTACCCGCGATTCGCCATCGACCTGCACGAAGTCGGTGGTGATATTTCGGGAGCGCAGCATCCGCTCGATTTTTTGTCCGATTGCGCCCGCCGCAAAGCCTAAAGCACGGCTGGGGATGTCCAGTTTGGCGAGTATCCACGATGCGTCGGTTGGTTTGCCTGCCATCCCATAGAGCGAACTGCTGGCTTGGATAGTGCGGTTCAATTGAAAGGTCGGGATTAGTACGGTTTGATCAAGCGTGGTGTTAGGCGTTAGTGTAACGATCATCAAGCAGTCCCGAGTTTAGCCGCGCACTTTACGCTGTACAAACACCATAAACGGATAAGCCAATTTGGCTGAATCAACCGAATTCGCCATAAAGAAGCTGCGGTTTGCTTCCTCAAAATCACGATGCAGGCGCTCAATTTCGCGGCATTGGGCTTCTGATGGTTCGTTGCGGAACAAAGTAACCACTGTTGTATACATGCCACCGGCGAATACCAGCCACTGCTTGGCGCTGATCTTGCGCGTTTCACGTTCCACCATCTTCCCAGACTGCATCATCATGGTGAAATCATTCAAAATTGGCGCGAGTTTTTCGGGCGGGACATCAAAGTCGCCCAATGTTTCGAGCAAAGTGCCGCTGCGATTGTTGTAAATCGTCATTCCGACCGCTTTACCCATATGTGCCTCGCGCACAGCGAGCGTGGCTGGCATATCGCTCAACATGCCCATGACTGCATCGGGACTGCGGCTGGCAGCCGCCATATCAGCCATCGCTAACTGGCTGGTATAGCGCTCGTAGATGACGTGGAATTGTTCGCGGCTGACCGTACCTTCAGCAAATTCCGCGATCAGCTTACGGATTTTCTCCTGAGTCTGAGACTTAAAGGCCTGCATTTTCTGGTTCGTATCCATCGGTCGGATTCCTTATAAGGACTGCTTGCAATGATGATATATAAGGATCATATCACCCTTTCCTTGCAAGAACCTTTGCGTTGTTGCTGAAAATCGCGTGAAAATTAATGCTTTACACGAATTTCACGAGAAGGCAATTTTATATTGAGGGCTTAGGGGCAAGCAAGGTGCTTACCCCTTACACACGTATCGACAATATGATGTGTAATTATTAGATCAATAAATGTGATGCGCCGGGGTCTAGGACAATCGGTTGGGCGGTCGTTTCGTTGTTGACCGCATTGCCCCATACGCTTGCATCTTGATCTATCGGAGGCCACGTTTTGTAATGCATCGGGATAACCGCGCGTGGACGGATGTAATTAATGGCGCGCAGCGAGTCTTCCGGCCCCATCGTAAAATTATCGCCGATGGGTAGGAAAGCGAGATCAATGACTTGGTCACCGATCAAGCGCATGTCGCTAAACAAGGAGGTATCACCGGCGTAATATAAGCGCTTACCAGCTAAAGTCAGCACAAATCCGTTAGCATTACCGCCATATGTGCCATCGGGAAACGATGAACTGTGATGGGCAACGGTCATTTTGGCGTGAACGAAACCGAAGTTATACCCGCCGCCAGAATTCATACCATGTGTATTTTTCACACCTTGTTTATCCATCCAATTGCAAATTTCAGCGTTCGAAACAACTAATGCGCCGGTGCGTTTAGCAATATCTACCGTGTCACCCAAATGATCACCATGTGCGTGCGACAGAAATATCATTTCGGGGTTGAGGTCTTCTGGTTTGGCGGCTGCCAATGGATTACCCGTCAAGAAAGGATCAAGAACAATCGTGTGTCCTTCAGCCTCTAGTACAAAGGCTGAATGTCCCAGCCAAGTGATCTTAATACTCATAATGTGTTTCCTTCGCGACGAATTTTTAGCCCAGTATAGCAATTGTAGCTTCATCCGCTTCTCAGGGCAAAGAGATCAATAGGTTAATGAAAGCATGGGAAATATATCCCCATATTCAATCTGAACATTTGGGATAAATGGGTTAAGAACATCAACGGAAATTTAAGAGCTGCGATAAAACTTGGGATAAATGAATGACAATTAAAGACGATCCAAGTGTAACTGAAAGATGCGCCAATTGTAACAGTTTAGATTAAGCAACCTTAAGTGAAAATTGAGATATTCAGGTTTTATATTAGTTCTAGAAGGTAATCATTCTAGGATAATGATATGAAATCCGGATCAGCCTCGGCAAACTCATCACAAGCCCTGTTATCTATTCTTCCGGTTTTATTACTGCCGCTTGGATTAGTGTTATTAGCTGTAATCATCACCTATTTCCGCAGAAGGCAGCAAAGCAAAGCGAATCCCCAGATTCGTTTTGACAAACCGCTGTGGAGAGCTAGTTTCGATACTTTTGGCGCAGTCGTTCTCATTTGGGCCATCTTATATTTTCTCTTTCCCATTCAGGATAACCAAATTCGTTTTTCGCCCCAGTTAAGTGGGTTATTTTCTAATCCCATCATCGCGATTGGCACGATAATTTTTATTCCCCTTGCCATCAGCGGCATCTTTCTGTGGTACCTCATCAACGGCGTTAAGCCATTGGTCTATCGCGGTGACTATGACAGGGCTTTGAAATTCGTACTCCGCTGGAAGTGGCTGCCGGTCATGCAAAATATACTGATCAATTTGGAAGGTTCCATTTTGCATTTGGCGGGACGCTATACCGAGGCGGAGGCCTGCTTCAGTAAAGTCGAGGTAGCGAGCCGAAATCCCAAAAAGAATCAGCGTCAAGCACGCGGTTCGAACCTCGGCAGTTTGGGTTGGGCATTAATGCGCCAACAACGTTATGCTGAGGCTCTCAAAGTTTTCGAAGAAAGTATCGAGCTGTATCCTGAAGGCTCGGATAATTTTAGTGGATTAGGCGAAACGTTATTATGGATGGGTAACGCGTCCCAAGAAGCACTGAAATATCTGGATCGCGGCATTGAAAATAAACGTTACCGGATGAATACAGATCGTTTTGTTTGGGGTGAACTGCTGGCAAATCGCGCATGGGCGTTGGCACAGTCCGGAGACTGTGACCAAGCACTCAAAACCTATCAACAGGCTTTAACCGAAACGGAGCAGGAATGCCTTCCCGCGCTGGCGGGTTTGCATGTGCGCGGAGCATATATTCTACGCTTGTGTGGGGACGATGCAAAAGCCACCAGCGAATTAAATGCTGCTCTGAAAATAGATCCGTCCGGCGGTTACGGACAGTTGGCTAAAGCAGCGTTAGATGTCCCACAGGAGAAGATTGGCCTATCGCAGCTTTCAATCCCGGCGGATGGGGTAACGGTCGTGAATGCTATCCGGCGCAGCACACCACCGCAGCGCACAATCAAAACTGTACGCGAGAATCTGATGCTGGTGGCACAGGGCAGCAGTTACAGTTATGTCTATCTCCTGCGTCCCCAGACCGATGGCTCTACGGTTTTACAGGTGGTGGTTGATCAAGCTGCTTCTGTAGAAAATGCCATCAACAACACTGATTTGAAGGCCGGCCTGACCAGTTTGATGGCGAACGTCAAACGAACAACGACCGACTCCGGTTATGCAGCCGAACATCTGAAGTCTATCGCAAACGCTGTATCCCAACCTGCGCCTGCTGCCGAAGCAGCCGAGGCGGTTCCACCGACAGCCACGAGTACCGGCGGCTATGATACAGCGGCTGTCTTTGCGCGAAAGTCGCTGCCTTCGGTGACCGCGAAAGACCGACCTGCGGGGTCACTCAATCCTTCGTGGTATGCGGGCATGTCGTTTGTGATGACACCTTTCATCAGCAGCCTTGTGCTCAGTTATTTCTGGCGCCGTTTGGGTAAGACGTCGTGGATGTGGATTTCGATGGCCTTTGCGATTCTGCTTCCGCTGGTCGGGCTTGGTGGGGCGTTTATTTTAGCGCGTAATGCTCCCCCGAACCTCCAATTTAGTTTGATCTTGGGAGGCGCCGGAATCTGGTATGGATATGCTTTCGCGCTGGCTTCCGTACTTGAAGGGCCGTATCAAAAATGGCACCAAGGTGGGAAAGAAGCGCTGGTTAATTATCCTTACAAATGGGGGCGTGCAGCGCTGGTTGGTATGGGTACAGTCGCCGCAGCGGTAATTTTAGGCACCGTGTTGACCATTACCCAACCCGGCCCACAAAAATTTGACCATGAATTGATGAGTTTGACTTATCCACCAAACTGGACTGTCGGCGACACCAACAAACTCCAGTCGTGTGCCACTGATTCGGAATGTTTCGCATGGTTGTACGAAAAGCGCTACGGTTACAGTAACATCCTCTTCGGGCGTTTTCATCTCACTTCAACGAACACGGCTGCGTCAGTCGAACGTTTTACGTGGAACAACTTATCCCGCCAAAACGAAGGTATGACATTGGAACTGCGTGATACTGTGCAGATTAGCGGCATGGAAGCAGCGCGCCGCTTTTATTTCTACCCGTCGAACGATCCCGCATATACCGAGAAAGTTTACGGGATGCAAATTTATCTGGTTCGGGGAGAATATGCCTATTTCATCTCGGAATGGAGCGCGAACAAGGGCATTTTCAATGAAAACAAGACAGCTATTGACCAAATACTCAGCAGTTACGTCTTGAAAGCGGGTTTGGACGGATTTGCATCCAAGCCGGTGAGATGGTCGTATCCGATTGGCAATCCATTGGTCAATTGGGGATAAAAAAAGGCGGTAGTCGCAGGACTACCACCTTTTTAGTGATTGAAATGAACTAGCGTGTAACCTGCATGGGCATAATCACGCTGACAAAATCATCGCGGTTTTCGGGACGGATGACACCGGGGTTGGCCGCGCCGTTACTTTCCAGCACCACACGTTCATCTTCAATGACGTTCAGTACATCAATCAAGTAGCGGATGTTGAACGAGATGTTGAGCGCTTCACCTTCGACCGAGGCATCCAGCATACCTTCGTTATCACCGCGTTCGGCGCTCATACCGACGATGGTGACCGCGCCGGGTTCGCCGGGGCCAGCCGCCGGTTTGACGAACAGCTTGGCGCTGTAAGCTGAGTCACGGGCGAAAATTTCAGCACGTTTGCAGGCCGCCAGCAAATCACTGGTGTACATGACCGATGAAGTGACGTAGCTGCGCGGGATAATGGCGGCGAAATCCGGAAACTTGCCTTCGAGCAGTTGGGTGGCAATGTCGGTGTGTTTCATGTGGAACAGGACAATATCACGGTCTTTAGGCAGTGTAATCGTGACCACATCATCATCGTCACCGATGACACGCCCGACTTCAGTCAGCGCCTTGGCAGGGATCACCAGATCGACACGCTTGGCGAAGGTCTGTTCAATGTCGGTGGTACGGACGGCGAGACGATAACCATCAGCCGAGGCCATGGTCATGACGTTGCCATCAAGCTGCATGAGTACGCCGGTGAGAATAGGGCGATTATCTTCTTTAGCCGCGGCAAAGACCGTCTGGTTAATCATTTCCTTGAGGGTCTTGCCGGGGAGGGTAATATCAGCATCGCCGCCGCTGGGGATGACAGGAAACTCGGCGGCATCAATCCCTTTAACGTTAGAAACAGTCGCCCCGCAGCGCACATTGACAGTGAGCGTAGCCGTATCCAGAGTCAAATCCACGCGTTCGGGAGACAGGTTGTTAACCAGATCAGCCAAGGTTTTGGCCGGTAAAGTAATCGACCCTTCTTTTTCGACCTTCGCACCAATCCATGTGGTGATACTCATTTCGAGGTTGGTCGCAGCCAGCTTGAGGCGGGCATCCTCAGTGGCGAGCAAAATATTACCGAGTACAGGTAGTGTGGGGCGGTTCTCGACGGCACGGGCAACGATGCCCAGCCCCTTGGCGAGTTTATCTTGTAAGACGCTGGTTTTCACAGGTCGCTCCTGTAGGCTGCTTTATCCCAAATTATTTCCCAACAGTATACAACACGTGTTCGGTTATGGATAGCGGAAAGCGAAGATGTTTTTACCACAGAGACACAAAGAAAAAGAGAGGTGGCAATTCATCCGCCGAAATGACAGGCGGGAAGTACGGGAGAAACCGCTGAATCGACAAAATTGACAGGCGGCGGGTTCGCCTGATGCCACTGAAATGATGCAGTTGCAGCGGGTTGTTCTCGTGATGCCGCCGCCATGCAAAATGTGCGCTGTTTCAGCGGCAAGATGGGACGAGGCCGCCGAAAATGCAAAGATTTTTAACACAACCGCCCCAAGACTCAGAGGCACATAGATGTTGTAATTATCTGTATAGCGAATAGGATAAATGCTGTCCCCACAATAGTTATATTAGCACAAATTTTCGCATTTGAGCGTTCGAATATCCAAACGTTGAGCCGATATAAGGTGTCTGTTAAATCACCGGATGATTCGCCGTCAGAATGGCGGACTGGAATGTTCCACCCGCATAGGTTTTGAGCAGGTCAAGCAGATCATTCACCGCCGCTTGAACATCGGTCAGGGCTTTGTCATGATGCCCTTCGATCGTGATAAACACATCGGTTGTGCTTTCGTTGGCGGCACTGGATTCGCTCTGCCGCCAGCACCAGCGCCGCGCAATCACCATCTTATTCACATCCGAGAAAATCACTTCGCCCACTTCAGGATGCAGCACGTTTTCGTTGCCCAATTCGGTGTAATTTTCGGTGCCATCTGAATAATGAACCGTGACTACGCCCGCAATCTGTCGGGTATCCACAATCGCAACCGGCAGTGCATAACGGATGCTGATCATATTGCCGATGTCCACCAGCGTATTGATGCTTGGAATATCGCCTTTTTTGGTCAGCCGTCGCAGCAAGGCTTCGGCAGCACTGCGATACTGTGTCGGGGATACCCCGAAAGCGCTAAAAGCTCGCCGCCATGCATTCAGTGATTCGATTTCGCTGAGCGGTGTGTCACCAATTCGAGTTTTGACCGCTTCTTGTTCCGCCTGATACTGCTGGCGTAAGGCATCGGCTGTCGGAGGGTTGGTCATGCCTTTGGCGATGATGACTCCACCCACAATCTGAGGAAAATCTCTGGTGATTTCCGGTGCGTATTGAAAGGTTGGCATATGTTCTCCTTGTTTATATCCTAAGCGGTTCGTCATCAATTGCCAACATCATCTTGTCATAGGCCGATGCTAAAGCCTATGATAAACAGGTTTTAGCCATCCGTTTGAGGGTATTACGCCGCGCATGACCACACCGAAATTCGACCATAACACCGTTTTCCCCATCTTCGCCCTGACCTTCGTCGATATTTTAGGGCTGACGCTCATCCTGCCGCTGCTGCATCTTTATGCGCTCAACTTCGGCGCAGGGCCGTTGGAAATCGGCATCGTGGCGGCAGCGTTTCCGTTAGCGCAGGTACTCGGTGTGCCGGTTATGGGCGCGCTTTCCGACCGTTACGGACGCAAACCGATTCTGCTCATCAGCCAGATTTCGACCTGCTTCGGTTTTATCATTCTGGCACTTTCCAATTCGCTGTGGATGGTGATCCTTTCGCGGGTGATCGACGGTGTTTTCGGCGCGAATATTGCTACCGCACAGGCGGCTATCAGTGATGTCACCACCGATGAAAATCGGGCGCAGGGCTTGGGATTAACCGGCGCAGCTTTCGGTTTAGGCTTCCTGTTTGGCCCGGCTATCTCGCTGATCGCCCTCGAATTTTCGGACAGTCTCGCCACACCGGCTATGATCGCGGCGGCTTACTCCTTCATCTCGATTTGTTTGACGCTGTTCATGTTCAGGGAAACGTTACTGCCTGCTCAACGCCGAACGTCGCTTGCCCTGATGAATTGGCGTACATGGCTGCCGGATGTATCCTTGCTCAAGCGTCCACAAATGGGCTTGCTGATGCTGTTGATGTTCGCGCAGCAGGTCGTTTTTTACGGCTTCGAGAGTTTGCTCGGCCTGTTCACGCTCAACCGCCTCGGTTTATTGGGGCAAGGGAACTCGTTGATTTTTATCTTTGTAGGCATCGTTCTGGTTTACGGACAAACCCGCCTCATCGGCAAGTGGAAGAAGAAATACGGCGAACAACGCCTCTCGCAAATCGCGTTGGGTTTGTTGGCGGTCGGCTTGCTGCTGCTTGCCCTCACGCCTGCCCAACCGCATCCCTTTTACATTAAGGTTGCTGCCGAGCGCGAAGTTGCGACTCTCGCCCCTAGCGCCACCGAAACCATGATCGGACAGTTCGCTGTTCAACTGCCTGAGGATACCAATCGCGGCTTCGGCGGTTATCTGTGGTTACTCGCCGCACTTGTGCCGCTGTCCATCGGCGCGGGACTCATCCGTCCCAGCTTGAATGCCCTCATCACCCAACGGGCGACTCGCGCGGAATACGGCGCGGTTCTCGGACTCAGCGCGGCGCTGGTCACGCTGGCGAATGCTGTCGCGCCCGTGATTGGCGGCCTCATCTACCAACAGTATGGCATGACTGCACCCTTCCTCGTCGGAGCGGTTGTGATCGCCGCGCTGCTGATCTTTACCGTCGGCATTTTCCGGCGGACGGTTCTCGCTCAAATACCCTCATAGCAAAGTATAAATTGTGAATTTCTGCTAACATAGAGATTATGCGTGACACATACCAGAATAATATAACATAGTTCGCGATTATTATAAAAGGAGAATTTTATGTCAATAAGACGGCTTTCTGCGTTCGTCATTTTCACCTTGTTGGTTGGCCCCTTTGTCCTTTACGCGCAAGATACATCTCAAACACCTTTTCCAGATGAAGTCAATACAGCCTTACACAATACATTGGTAGGGATGCTTGTACCTGATGATCGTCTCAATACCTTATTTCACTACTCCCCAGAAGTGATACAAGCCGATGATCCAACCTATAAGCCGACTTATTATTATGCCCCCGGCGCGGTGTTATACGTTCAATCACCCGAAGGACTGTTTTTTGAAGGCATTGGGGTCGGTGACGTAACGACACGGCAGCCGTTGGATCGCATGGCGCGTTATGAAATCGGCAGCACCACCAAAACCATGACGGCTGCGGTCATCCTACAATTGCAGGAAGAAGGCAAGCTCTCGGTGGATGACCATTTTGGTAAATATCTGCCTGAATTGGCAGCTATCGTCCCCAATGCAGATAAAATCACTATCGACCAATTGCTCACGCATACCGGCGGCATCTTTGATTACTTGAACAATCCCGAAATTGAAAAGGCACTTTCGACTGACATTAAGGCGCTTGAACGCGAGTGGAAACCCGAAGAGATCGTTCGCTTTGCTGTCGAGAATGGTCAACCGGTTTTTACACCCGGAGAAGAAGGCCAATGGAGCTACAGCAATACCGGCTACATCCTGCTCGGATTGATCATTGAAAAGGTATCCGGAAAATCCTATACCGAAAATCTGCAAACCCGTATCTTCGATGCCCTGAACATGAAAGATACCTATGTCGCCGAAGGTATTCCCCACGATGATCGTATGGTGTCGGGCTATCTCAAAGGCCCGTTTGATTTCAATACCACCACATGGAATGGGTCGCAGGCATGGTCAGCCGGAGCTGTCATCTCCACTGCCCCTGATATGGCGGTCTATATTCGTGCGTTGGTGCGGGGCGAGTTATTCAAGCAGCCGTCAACGCTGGATACGATGATGAAATCTTCTGGCGGTGGTCGTGAGCTAATCGACGTATTTTATGCGCGCGGTTTAGAGAATTACACGCCCGGCGGAATATGGGGACACGCTGGACAATCATTGGGCTTTAACTCGGTGGCTGTTTATATACCCGCTACCGATACAACCATTATCACATGGGGCAATTCGTCCGAAGCCGGTGCCGATTTCGTCCCGCGGGTCGTCGCCAACATTCTCGGCTATTCCGGTACGCCGTCCAACTAAACTCATCCTGCCAAAAACAGCGGATCATAGACAAACAATCCGCTGTTTTTCCATCGACTGATATAGTCATTTTGGGAAGTTTGACTACCGATCCCCAATCTCACGCTTGACCGTATCGTACAGCAGTTCCGCCTTCAGTTGACCGAGGCTGTAGCACGGCCCTCCCATGCGTTCCGCCAGCTTGGAGGCCAAGCCTTGATCGAAGGCCACATGCTCCATATTGATGGTCACCGTTTTGATGTGTTCGCTCTTGAACTGGTCAGCGATGCGGTTGCCTTCTTCTTGAGGAGGCAGTGTCCCAACGGAAACATTTCCTGCGCCATCTGTCAGCAAAATCATCAATGGAACAATGTCGGGATGCAGCGTTTTCTCACGCTTGATGGTGTCGTAGGCCAAGATCAATCCGGCTGAAAGGGGGGTCTTGCCGCCCACCGGAATGTTCGCCAATGCTTTGGTCGCCAACGTCACCGAGTTTGTGGGAGGCAGCACCATACTGGCGCGGTCTTTCTGGAACACGATCAAGCCCACGCGGTCACGCCGCTGGTAGGCATCTGTCAGCAGCGACATAATCGCGCCTTTAGTCGCGTTCATACGCTCGGAAACTGCCATGCTCCATGAAGCATCCACCACGAACAAAATCAAGTTGGCTGTCCGGCGCACCCGAACTTTCCGATACAGATCGCTCTTTTTGAGGGCGTAAGCCATGCCGCTGGCTTTTAGTTGATCACCACGCTGCTTTTGGAAAGGCGCTGCGGCTCGTAAGGTCGCGTCGAAAGCGATGTCATCGGTTTTGTCGCCCGCCGGACGCGCTTGAATATAATGCCCGCGCTTACGATCCGTGCGGGTACGCGAACGTCGTCCGGCATGTTTACGGGTGAGTTTGTCGAGGTTGGTCTGGAGTTTACGTGGGGCGAACTGCTCACCCGCTTCGACCTTTTTGCCCCCCTCCCACCAGTACGCATCGCTGTTGTTGAACACGTTCTGGGGGGTGGGGTCAGTTTGACCGAAGTCGGGCTGTTCTTGTTGGCTGTCAGTGGCTACTGATTGACTTTTTTTTTGACAGCGTTTTGTTCGTCTGTCTCAGATGGTTCAGTTGATTCGTCGCCCTCGCCCCATTCGGACGAAACCTGCTCCATTTTCTCTTGGAGCGCCGCGCTGCTCATCTGTGCATCCGAGAAAGGCCCGCGCTTCAAACGGTGCGGTAATGCCAGTTCAGCCGCCAGTAAAATATCGCTGTTTTCGAGGTGCGTCCGTCCCATCCACGCGGCATGGGCGCGGGCCGCCTTCAAGATCACCAAGTCGGCGCGGTGACCGTCAATGTGCAGATTACCTGTTAAGGTGGCAATCGTGAACAAATCACGCCGTGTATATTCCACATCATCCACAATTTCACGGGCGGCGGTGATTTTGTCGGCAATCTTTTGTTCTTCCGGCGCCCAATCGTTACGGAATTTCTCGGCGTTTTCCTCGTAAGCGATGTGCCGCTGCAAAATTTCCATACGTTCCGGCGCATCCGCGATACCATGCACATCCACCGACAGCGCGAAACGGTCAAGAAGCTGTGGACGCAGATCGCCTTCTTCGGGGTTCATCGTACCGATCAGGATGAAACGTGCCGGATGGCTGAAGCTGATGCCTTCGCGTTCAACCACATTGATGCCCATCGCCGCCGAGTCCAGCAGCAGGTCAACCACATGATCATCGAGCAAGTTCACTTCATCCACGTACAAAATACCGCGATTAGCATTTGCCAATACACCGGGGTCAAAGTGACGTTCGCCCTTCTGGATGGCTTTTTCAATATCCAGCGTACCGACCACGCGGTCTTCAGTCGCGCTCACAGGCAGATCAACAAAACGGATACGACGCTTTTCAATCGGCGGTTTTTCGCCGTTTGAATAGCGTTCCCGCATGACATCCGACCATGTATCAGGACGGTTGGGATCATCACCAAAAGGCGAGTCAGCAATGACTTCAATTTCGGGAAGAAGGACAGCCAACGCGCGGGCTGCGGTTGATTTACCTGTACCGCGTTCGCCGCGAATGAGGACGCCGCCGATACGGGTATCGATAGCGTTCAAAATCAGGGCGCGTTTCATGCGTTCTTGCCCAACAATGGCGGTGAATGGATAAACAGGTGGTCGTTTGCTCATGCTATATGGGTGTCCATTTGTGATAGTTACAACAAACGGATTATACATCTTGAGAGCAAGAGGTCAATCGCCAGCGTAGGCCATTCCCGACCTTTATGGCTGCATTCCGCCCGCCGCCAACAATTTTTCGTCGTTTGTCTGCGCCCCGACCAGCGGCTTGATCTCCGAAAACATCGCCCGAAAGCGTTTCTCCTGATTTCCAGCCGTAAACACAATGTCCAGATAACCGGCTTGGGCAGGCAGTTTGATCTTCAACGCGCTTAACGTGTTGTAAGCAGTCTTAACCACCTGAGCCAACGCCGCTTTATTTGAAAAATCCGTGACCGTCGCGCCCAGATAAAAGTCGGTGGTCATCGCGCCGAAACCTTTATTCGGGCTGCTGGAATTGCCGCATTCCTCGCCGAAGGCATCCACCCGTATGATTTGAACATTCGTTATACCAGCGCTGACGAAAACGTCTTGCACAGCTTGGGCGATCTCCGGTAAATCACGGTGCGCCCAACTCCATGCACACAGCATCGTGGCACTTGGTGTCGGTGTAACAGCTAGAGCCGTCGCCGTCTGTGCCAGTTGACCAAATTCTGGTGCGCTGGCACTTGCCATTAAGACCATCACCTTATCCGCCGCGCTCATGGTTGCGTTCCCACCGGGACAAATCACATCTGAAGGAGGACACAGCGTTGGTGTCGCCGTTCTGGTAGGTCGAGTGGGTAGCGGTAACGCTGTCGGTGACATATCAGCCGTGTAGGGGATTGGCGTGGGGGTTGGCAGCACTGTCCCTTGATAGGTCGCGATTAACGCCGCTTCAGTCGCATAGAAAATCGCGTACTCCGTTGGCCCCGCACCGGTTCGCATCCGGAGTTCTTCGATCTGCCGCTGAGCATAAAGTGTAGGGTCATAAGGGAATGGATTGGGCGTAGGTGTTATCGTACCTTGAAATCCACCTATCCACGCCGCTGTTTCGGTTTCATGAAGTTGTGCTTCGGTAGTTTGGTTAAGCTCGACAATTGTTGTAGCTGTGAAGTAATCGCCCTGTGGAGTACAACACACCAGCGAAACCCGCGCCAGCACATAACCAACACCTAAAATAATGACCAGCACAATCCCGCCAATAATCCAGTTTAGCCGCTTGTGGTTCATATGCACCTTCCCCTCCCAACTGAATGATGCTGATTAAGACGTTGGAGTAGGTGTAAAAGTTCCCATATAAGAATGACCCAGTAGAGTGGAAACAGCACGAGCGGTTTGAAGCTGATAAATTTTATAAGATGCTGTGGAGGTTTGTTGTAAATAGACCTCTACATCTTTATTGGTAAACGGCATCAGCCAATCAGCGGTGAGCTGTGTTGACGGTATAGGATTACAACAGGTTGTTGTTACCCCAACCAGCAGCAGGAGTTCGAGCAAAATAATAATAACACCAATGATTGCAGCCCACATCTTGTAACGCGGTTTTCGTTTCATTTGTGATTTACTCCTGCAAACTTATGATGGTGCAGGTGTCAAAGTTCTTGTTGAAACCTGTGCCGTAGCTGTTCGTGTTTGAGAAATCAGCGTTTCAACAAAATGATTCTGATCAATGATGTAGGTTGCAGTGAGTTGCGATGATGAGGGTTGGCCAAAACCATATGGTTCTAAATACAAGAGTTGATTGAACACAAACACTGTCATCAAAACAACCAACACTATAACAATTGCAATTATTGAGCGCCTCCGAAGATTCATAATCCAAATCTCCTTTGATATTTATTGCGAAGTCGGGGTTTGTGTAGGCACTTTGGATTGTGCAGTAGCGGTTAGCGCATTGCTAATTGCAGTTCGCATTTGAGGCTCTGGCGTGACAATCAAAGGCCCCTGCGTGATAGCAAGTGGATCAAAGTCTCGCTTTGGCATTTGAAAATAAGCCACCATCATTAAAATTCCGACCGTACAAATAACTAAAAGTACAGTCGCTATAACGAGGTGTTTGGTTCTTTCAACGTTCATCAGTCGTCTCTTGTAGCTGTAATAATTTCACATATTGTGATGTCCAACCATCTATATTATGCAATTGTTTCGCATAAAGGATGCGGTATCTTAGAAGAATCATTATTGGGATTGAAAGAGAGTATATTTATGCCCGAAAAGCGCGTGCTATTTGATTTCGAAGTCGATTTTTCCAATGAAGGCGGCATTCAAGGCCAGAAATTCCGCCTTGATATTGAGGGCGACGACATCAGCGATGCCAAACTGGCAGAATATATCGTGAGTGATATGCGCTTGCTCATGGTCAAAGAAGTGCGTATCCTCAACAAGCAAATTATTGAAGAACCTCATAAACGGAAAGCTGAATAATTATGCCGATTAAATACGAAAAACAAGACAACACTCCGCTGCTCGTTCCTGATACCTATCGCGATTTGTTCGTGCGCCCGATTGTGGTCGCGCTGGTGACGCTCATGCCCGATGGTCAGCCGCAGGCCACACCCATTTGGGCGGACTACGATGGCACATTCGTGCGCGTGAACTCCGCAAGGGGACGGCAAAAAGATAAAAACATGCAAATTGGGGCGCGCGTCACCCTGTTGGTGATTGACCCCGCCGATACCGGACGCTGGCTCGAAGTGCGCGGACGGATTGCCGAAGTCACCGAGGAAGGCGCGGTCGAACACATCAATGCGCTCAATCTTAAATATGAAGGTCACGCCGATTTCTTCGCCAATAAAGAGGACGAACGCAGCAGCCCGCCGCGCGTCACCTATAAAATTGAACCTTTCCAGATCAATACCAACAGCTGAGTGTGGGACAGCATGATGACGTTTAACTTTTTAATGCGGAGTACCAATGTAGGGGCGGAACATGTTCTGCCCGTATGGTTCCTCCCTCGTTTACGGGGAAGGATTAAGGAGGGGGTTCTTTCTCCTTCCCGATTGCCGTCCGCCACAATTTGTACCCAACCTTCTCATTTAAATCAGCACTATTATTTTCTCGGTTTATTTTCGGTTAACCCGACAAACCCTTCACCAACGATTTCCCAACTCACTTAACAAGTCCACTCCCTCAAAACCGTTAGCGCCAGACCCTCGAAAGAGTTACAAAATGTTCTTCCAAATGGTAACCCGTTTTGACCTCAAATATTATAAAATATCAAAAGGGTTGTAGGGTCGTAGATGCCGCTGGCAAACCCTCATCCCACGCACCTTAACAAATCCGAATCGTTGTAAATGTGACAAAAACCACTGATTCTCAACTGCAACATTTACAACAACTGCAATATTTTCCACATTTTGGGCGCCGCTTTTGCTGCTTTCGCCGCATATTTCGCTGAATAGCGTTTCCAACTTTTGTATTTGACTGGCGACTAAATGGTCTTGGATCTCTTCTCGCGCCGCGTTGTCGGCTGGGCGATGAGTGCCCGTTGTGATGCCACTCTGGTCCAGAATGCCCTCCAGATGGCCCTCTCCCAACGCCAACCCATAGACCAC
>WGMX01000084.1 GCA_016124855.1 Anaerolineaceae bacterium
AAGGGGGGCACTTGCGAAACTGGCAAAATCAGGTATTCATAGGTTTCCATAAATTCGCGTACACGATGGTAGAGCTGGGTGCGCTTCATTTCAGTGCGACTCAACTGCGGCCCGGTCAACTTTTGGCCCCAGTTGAACGATGCCATGATTGACATGATTTATCGTTTTGATCGGCCTGCTACCGTTCCCTATCTGGCAGACGTTCCTGACGCGGTACATGTGGCGGGGGTGAATGCATAAAGATGACAACTCAAAACGCTCCTCTGCCCAAATCAGCCGCAGCACCAATTTCACCCACTGAACTGCGGGAACAACTCCTTAGACCGCTGCCTCGTCTGAGTCTCAAGCTCATCATTATTGTGCTGGTGGTGGTCTTGGTTTTGGCATGGAGTTGGAGCGCTTCTAAACCGAGCGAAATCAACCGTGTTAATGGCATCTTTGATGCTCTTGGTGCCATGTGGGATTTGCTTAAACGGATGGCTCCGCCTGAATTTGAACTGGCGCGGGGAACAAAAAACATCGTCAACGTCCTTGGCAGCGATATTCAAATTGGTTGGCCGGTGGTCGTTACCGCAGTCGTTGAAACCGTTCAGATGGCAATCATTGGCACGGTTGCGGCAGTTCTGATGTCGATCCCTTTGAGTTTGCTAGCTGCACGGAACGTGTCTCCACATCCGGTTATTTACCAGAGTATTCGTCTGCTCTTGAACTTTCTGCGCTCCATTCCCGAATTGGTTTATGCGCTGTTGTTCGTGGCGGCTGTTGGTTTAGGGCCGTTCACTGGCGTACTGGCGTTGGCCTTTAGTTCGGTCGGCTCGCTCACCCGTTTATATGCCGAGGCCATCGAACAGATTGATCCGCAGCAGGTAAACGCGTTGCGGGCAACCGGCGCCAACGGCTTGCAGACATTTATCTACTCAGTGGTGCCGCAAGCACTGCCACTGCTCATTTCTTATTCGATTGTTTACTTCGAAAGCAATGTGCGCCACGCCACAATCCTCGGTTATGTTGGCGCTGGCGGAGTTGGTTACAAGCTGTTTGAGTACATGGGAACCAGTGCATATAAAAAGCTGTTTGGCACAGCGATTGTGCTGGTCATCGCGGTAACCATTATTGACCGTTTTAGCAACTATCTGCGACAGCGTTTCATCTAGCGCTGGCAGTTTGTTGGATTTCAATATCGCACATTTAGAGGGAGAGTATTTGCATGAAGAAGTTTTTGTTGAGTTTCGTTTTGGTCGTTATGATGACTATGTTGGGTCTGAACTTCACCGCAGCGCAGGAAGCCACGCCTGACCCCATGAAGGCCGGATGGCCTGAAACCTTTATTATCGGCGTTTATCCCGGCGACAATGTTGAAAAAGCGATTGCTGCCCAAGAACCGCTCCGTGCCTACCTTGAAAAGACACTAGGTGTTCGTACTGTCATCATTACCGGAACCAGCTATGGTGCAGTTATTGAAGCCATGCGCGCTGGCCGTGCCGATGCCTTTGAAGTCGGTCCTTTCTCTTACGTTTTGGCCGCCGATGTCGCCAACGCCGAAGCGATTGCTGTAGGCAACTATGTGACCGCCATTAACACCGAAATTCTCCCCGGATATTACAGCGTGATGTTCACCAAGAAGGGTTCGGGTATTAAGAGCATTGATGATCTGAAAGGTAAGACTTTCGCTTTTACCGATCCGGCGTCGACCAGCGGTTACTTAGTTCCCGCAACGGACATTCTGAACGCCGAGAACTTTGACAGTAAAGATCAATTGGAAGAGTTTTTGGGACAGGCCACTTTCGCTGGCAACCATCCCGCTTCTGTGCTGGCCGTCAACAATGGCACAACCGATGCTGGTGCGACATTTGACGATAATCTGGTTGACCAAGCGAACGCCGACATTGCCATCTGCGGTGTGGAAAAGGGCACAGAAAAAGGCGCCAACATTTTCCATTCGGCGATGACCCAAGAAGAAATCATGAAGATTTATGATGCTTGCCCCGAAGGCAACCTCACGGTCTTTCATCAATCGCCACTGATTCCGCAGACCCCGTTTGCTATTAACAAGAACCTGCCCCAAACCTTTAAGGATGCCGTCAAGAGCGCACTCTTGAATATTAAAGATGATCAAGCACTGGTTGATGAACTCGGTCGTTTCTATGTTGACCCAACCACCATCAACACAGAGCTTAAGTCCATTGACTCCATGTACGATCCACTGCGCGTGATCGCTCAGAAACTTGATCTGGATTTGAAGGCTCGTTAGTTTCAAGGTATTCTAACTTTTTTCGGGGTGGCAAATGTCACCCCGATCTGTTCTCTAGTGACTGGAGTTTGGCATGTCATATACGCAAAGCGAATACCTCACTGTCCTGACCCATGCGCCAGCGGATGCCGTTAAAAATTTCGTTGAAGATGTCATCCCATATCTTGGCGAAATCGAAGTGCTTGTCAACCGCACCGGCTTGGTGATGCTGCCTTATACCGATACGTCGACCGGAACCCGTTTTCATCTTGGCGAGGTGCTGGTAAGCGAAGCACATGTCCGCATTGCAGGTGGCACAGAAGGGTACGCTGTTTGCGTCGGGCGTGATGTTCAGCAAGCATTAGCCGTCGCTCTGTTTGATGCTGCTTTGTCAGCCAATATACTGACCGATTCAATTCAAGATTTTATCGCTCAACAACAAGCTGCGCAGCAAGCGGCTGATGAGCAACTGCTTAAGCAGGTTGAATCTACTCGCATTGAGATGGAGACGTTCTGATGACCTTCCCACCTTACACCGCTGCCGAAGCACAATCGCGCGAAACATTCTTAGCCTTGATGTGGGCACTGAGTTATCCGGGTCGTGTTCATCAGTTGCCAGTTGGAGCCAACGCCTTCGCACTCATCGCCGAAACATTATTAGATTTGGAGACAAGTTATTTCTCACCAGATGAGTCGCTCCAATCAATTTTAGCAAGCACTGGCGCACATGCCCGACCACCAGCCGAAGCCGCTTATCATTTCTATGAACAGATTAGCGACGTCAGCTTATCTGATATTCGGCAGGCCAGTGTTGGCACGATGCTTTACCCAGATACCGCGGCGACTCTGATTATAGCTAGTACCCTCAATAGCGGACGCGAATTTGACCTCAGCGGCCCCGGTGTAAACGGTCAGCAAGCCATTCAAGTCGGGGGATTACCGGATGCTTTATGGCAACTGCGCGACACGGCTTGTAAGTATCCGCTGGGCTGGGATGTGTTTTTGGTTGATGGGCATCAGGTACTTGGTTTGCCCCGCAGTACCCGTTTGGAACAGATTTAGGTTCTGAAAGAAATCTATTTATTTGGAAATCACTTCCCTAATTATTGCTTTTGACTGACAACTGTTGATTGGAGACTGCACTATGTATGTAGCTGCACGCGGTGGCGAAGAAGCCATCCAACGCGCCGAACAACTTTATCGCACCATGCTCGGTGATTTGACTCTGGAAACGGTTCACACCATTCAGGACCAGATGCCGTATTTGCTCGACCGCGTCATGGGCGAAGCCTCGCTGTACGCGCCGGAACTGGCGGCATTAGCGCTGGCACAAACCGGTGGTGACTTGTACGAGGCTGTTTTGCTGCTTCGCGCTTATCGCTCGACCCAACCGCGCATTGCTTATGCCACACCGGCTTCTGCTGAAAATGTGTTGACAGTTCGACGTATCTCGGCTGCATTCAAGGATATTCCCGGTGGGCAAATCCTCGGTCCGTCGTTGGATTACAGCCACCGTCTGCTGCGTTTGGATGTTTTGGATGGGGTTGCGACTGAGGACGAAGCCTTCGAAACGGCTGAGCAGCCCGCGCCGCCGACCTATCCAGCGGTTGCTGATTGGCAGCGTGAAAACAGTCTGCTGCCGCGTATTACCGCCGAGCAAATCGAGCCTGTGAACATTCCCGACGTGACGACCGATGCGGTGTTGTTCCCTGCGCCGCGGGCGCATCGTTTGCAATCGCTTGCCCGCGCCGATACGGGCGGCGTGCTGGCGCTGGGATATGCCAGTATGCGCGGTTACGGGTTGATTCATCCGACGGTGAATGAACTACGCTTGGGATATGCCGAGATCAACCTGACACATCCGGTGACAGGTGCGAGTTTTAGCGCGGGACGAGTGCGGGTCAGCCAAGGCGAAGTCGTCAACAGTGGCGGCACGGATGATAAGTCTGGGTTTAAATTGGGCTTCACGGCGACAATGGGCTGGAACGAAGTCAAGCTGATTGCAGGGGCAACGCTCGACCTTGAAATGAGCAGTCACGATCCGCATCCGGCGCACACTGAGGAATTTGTGATGTATCACACCGAGCCGGTGGAAGCTTCCGGTTTCTGCATCCACTTCAAACTGCCGCATTATGTGACCTTTGCAAGCAGCCTCGACTCGGTACGCAAAGTAATCGCCACGTTCTATGAGTCGGATAATCAACCCAAAGCGGAAGCACCTGTCGCGGAGGCACAATCATGACTTTAAACGATCTTACGCCTGAACGTCAGGATTACAGCTACGGCTTTCTTGATCCGTATGCCAAGCGTGAACTGCGGCGAAGGATGTTGAAGGCGATTGCCATCCCCGGTTATCAAGTGCCGTATGCCAGCCGCGAACTGCCAATTGCGCGCGGTTGGGGAACGGGCGGTTTGCAAGTTTCATTGAGTTTGGTGGGGCCGGAAAGCGTTGTTAAAGTCATTGATCAGGGTGCAGATGACTCGGTCAACGCGGCCAACTTGCGCCGTTTCATCACGCGCATGTCCGGTGCATCGACCACGACTGATGCATTGAAGGCAACTATTCTCCAAAGCCGCCACCGCATTCCCGAAGAAATCTTGGGCGAAAATCAGGCATTGGTACTGCAAGTGCCTGACCCTGAGCCGCTGCGGGGTGTGCAGTCGGATATTTCAAAAGCACACGAGATGCACGCTGATTCGGATTACGCGCAGTTGTGGCTGTTGCTGTATGAACAATTGGTACGCTACAAGTCCTACGTGCAGGGAGCGAGTTATCCGGCGTTAGTCAATGGACGCTACATCATCAGCCCCAGCCCGATCCCCCGTTGGGATAATGCCAAGCTGCACCAAGCGGCAAATCTGACGCTGCTTTCTGCCGGACGTGAGAAGCGCTTGTATGCTGTGCCACCTTATACCAATGTCTATCCGTTGGAATTCACCGATGTGCCGTTTGAGGTTGAAAACCAAGAAGGTTGGGTGTGCCGCACGACGGGCGTAGAGAACAAGTTTATGAATGAACTGCCGCAGGCGGATGGCACATCACAGTATGAACTTTCGGACAGCGGCTACGCGGAAAAATTGGCGCAGCATCCAGAAGCGCTGGGCAAGACCTATTATGACGATCAAGGGAATTTCTACCATGCAGGCTATCTCAAACCCCGCCGCCGTGCTTGATGCGCCGCGCTTGATGACGCGTCGTCCTTTGGTGCGTGCCAGTGGATTGAATAAGCGTTACGGACGAATTGTGGCGGTGCAAGATGTACATATTGAAGCCTATCCCGGAGAAGTGTTGGGCATCGTTGGTGAATCTGGTTCGGGCAAATCGACGGTTTTGCGGATGCTTAATCTGGAAGAGAACGCCGACAGCGGTTCTTATTTCTTGGATGTTCCCAAGCTGGAAAACCAAGATTTGTTTCAGTTAGACCGCTTCGCCAAGCGTGAAGCCCAAATCTTCAACATCGGTGTGGTTTACCAGAATCCGCACCTCGGTTTGCGGATGCGCTTCACGAGCAGTGGTAATGTGGCCGAACGTTTACTGCTCACGGGCGAACGTACTTTTGAAACCTTGCGCGAAGCCGCCCGCGAATCCCTTTCGGTATCCGAGTTTCCATTGAACCGGATGGATGATCCACCGCGTGTGCTTTCCGGCGGGATGCAGCAGCGCGTTCAACTCGCTAAGGCTTTGGCGCTTAAACCTGCTTTGCTGTTACTCGATGAGCCAACCACCGGTTTAGATGTCTCAGTGCAAGCGCTGGTTTTGGACACACTCAAACGGCTGCAACGTGAACGCAGCATCACCATGATTATTGTCTCACATGATCTTGGCATTATTCGTACTTTGGCTGATCGAGTGGTCGTCATGCGCAGTGGTCGAGTGGTCGAGCAGGGATTGACCGACCAAATTTTGGAAGATCCGCAGGCAGCTTATACACAGCAGTTGGTACACGCCAAGCTATAACACAAGAGGAATCGGAATGCCGTTATTACAGGTCGAGGGGTTAAGTAAACACTTTTTTATAGACCATCTTCAGCGGGAAATCGCTGTTTTTGATGACCTCAACTTCACGCTCGAAGCCGGACAATTCATGTTGATTGGCGGTGCGAACGGCGCGGGTAAATCTTCGCTGCTGCGCTGTTTGTACCGTACCTATTTGCCCAGCGCGGGCAGTGCGGTATTCCAATCCAAACATGGACTGATTGATCTGGCAAGAGCGGCAGATGTGGATATTGTGGTGCTGCGCCGTGAGGAACTGGGTTTTGTAACGCAGTTTTTGCGCCCCCGTCCACGCGTCAGTGCGGTTGAGTTGGTGGCTGAACCCTTGCTTGGCAGCGGCATGGATTGGAATACGGCGACCGAAAATGCCCGTCAAATGTTGGCGGATTTCGGCTTGAAAGAGGAATTGTGGCAGGCTTACCCGACGACTTTCTCCGGCGGTGAGCAGCAGAAAGTCAATCTAGCCCGTGCCTTGATCGCGCCACGCCGTTTACTGCTCTTGGATGAACCGACGGCTTCATTGGACGCCGCTACGCGTCAATCGCTGCAACAGCGTTTGACTGAACTTAAGACTCATGGAGTTGCCATGATCGGCGTGTTCCACCATCCTGAAGATATTCATAGCCTGATTGATACAGAAATCCGTTTAACGGCCACCGACGAGGAGCTTACTCATGTGGTTGACTGATTTGAAGATTGTCCTGCCGGATCGTGTCATTGAACGCGGTGCGGTCAATATTGAAAGTGGCAAAATTGTCGAAATTGTCGAAGGTGATATGCGCGGACGCGGCCTGAGCGCCGTGGGTCTGACACTCATCCCCGGTGTGATCGACCTGCATGGCGACATGCTGGAACGTGATATTGAACCTCGCCCGAATGCTTACTTTCCAGTTGTGATGGCGCTTTATGAACTGGATAAGCGCCTAGCGGCAACCGGCATTACTACGGCCTATGCAGCAGTGTCGTTTGCGTGGCATTCCAGCGATATTCGCGGGCAGGAAGTCGCTACCGATATTATCCGCACAATTGCCGCCAAGCGGGACAGCACATTGGTCGATTTCCGTATTCATACGCGCTTCGAAATCACAAATCCCGACACCGCGCCCATACTCGAAGGCTTGCTAGCGGATAAGCTGGTTGATCTAGTGTCGTTGATGGATCATACGCCGGGGCAGGGACAGTATGCCAACCTTGAGCGCTATGTCGATTTCATGGTGAAGTGGATGGGCATTCCGCGCGAGTATCTGGAGAACGATGCCAAAGAACGCATGACCAAAAACATGGCGGAAGTTGCTAGCATCGCACGTGATTGGGATATCGCCGCCGAGGTTTGCCGCCTTGCCCGTGAGCACAATATTCCGCTGGCCTCGCATGATGACGATACGCATGAAAAGATCGACAAGATGCACAGCATGGGCGTGACTATCAGTGAGTTTCCGGTGACATTGACTGCGGCGACTTACGCTCGACAATTGGGAATGCATACTATTATGGGCGCGCCCAATGCCTATCGCGGTAGTTCCAACACTGGCAACTTGAGCGCAATGGAAGCTGTCAGAGCCGGATTGGTGGACACACTGGCGACTGATTATTATCCAGCAGCACCACTGCAAGCGGCTTTCAAACTGGCGCGTGAAGGCGTTTTACCGCTGCACGAGAGCATCAAACTCGTCAGCCAGAACGCAGCTTCGGCTGTCGGTTTGGCAGATCGTGGACAAATCGCCGAAGGATTGAACGCAGATTTGGTGCTGGTCGAGGAAGGTTTGCATCCGCGTGTCCGTGCGACCTTACGTAATGGCGAACCGATTTATTGGGATGCTCACATGGCACGGCTTTCTCAGCTACAGCAGCAGGTCACGGCATGAAATTTTTTGAACACTACGCCTCGCCGGATTATGTGCCTGCGCTCGGCAATAAGACACTGGGTGTGGAACCTGTTTTTCATGAAGGTGTATTGGTTTATAAGTCACAGCTAGGTGAATGGACGGAAATCGGCGCAAATACCCAGATAGTCGAATCCAGCATGGACGATTACAGCTACACGGCTGGTGATAACCAGATTATCTACAGTGAGATTGGTAAGTTTAGCAATATTGCCTCGCACGTTCGCATCAACCCCGGCAATCATCCGATGGAACGGGTGACGCTGCACCACATCACTTACCGCCGGAAAATGTACGGCTTGGGTGAACAAGATGACGCGGACTTTTTCGAGTGGCGACGGTCAAATAAATGTGTAATCGGGCATGATACATGGCTTGGACACAATGCCATCATTATGCCGGGCGTCACGGTAGGCACAGGATCGGTTATCGGTTCGGGCGCAGTCGTCACTAAGGATATAGAGCCTTACACCATTGCGGTAGGCGTTCCTGCCAAGCCGATTCGCGCACGTTTTCCAGAAAACATTGTTGAAAAACTGCTGCAAATCGCGTGGTGGGATTGGGATCGTCTGACACTCGAAGCCCGATTTGATGACCTCAATAATGTGGATCAGTTCATCGAAAAGTACGCTCCATAAGCCTGTTTTGCTGCAAAAGATTCGCAATTTTTGCATGTTTCGCATATTTTTCCGCCGAATTGTGTGGCGGGTTTACGAGAGCATGGAGCTGAATTGACATTTGATGTCGGCGGATGGCTCGCCCGTTACCACTGAATTGCCACTTTTGCGGCGGATAGCCCGGCTAATGTCACCGCTGTGCAAAAGTTGCAAGATTCAAGTGGCAAGGCACAAGTTTTAAGTCCTCTGTTGAATCCTGATCACATGTGGGACATCCCCAAACGAGATCTTTAATTAATCCAATTTTAGAACAAATGTACGATAGCTGTCAATGCGATTCCGTTCGAGTTTTCAAACTTTGCATGATGGACATTTAGTGCTGTCTATCCGAGATGTAAGTTATTTGTGTGAGGGATCAAAAGAAATCGTCCTCACCTGAGATTTCCAGTGGCATCCCGATTAAGGCTTTAGAAACCTGTAAGGCTGACATGACAGCAGCTTCGACCATGCCCAGATTTAGGCCGTTATTCGTCCAATCCCCGACTAAGTAAAGTCGTTCAAATTGAGACTGATCGCCGCGCAGTCGAAACTGTTTACTACCAGTCACCGAAAGGGTATAGCGTTCCGAAGGCGCTACATTGGCTCTAAAGTATTGATAGTCAAAGCGCGATTGTCCTTGAAGGGAGTCGGGAGCAGCCAAAAGATTCCAATCCAGTTTGTTATCCCCGTCAATTTGATTGGCAAACAACCAAAGGGGTTTGATTTGGTTGAGGAGACGGAGCATATTATCTTTGACAATTTCGCGGCTTGCTTCCGGATCAGTGGGTGAGGCAGGATCCATGATGCCTGTAAAATAAGCAAGCGTACCCACTTCATCGGGTTTCCAACTTTCTTCGGGTAATACCTGATCCATTGCTACCCACGTATCGAGTTGAGTGTGGGGAATATTGCCCACCATTGGCAGGGCTAGCGGTGTTGGAGTATCGGGGTATCGCCTCTTAACCAATTCCTCCCATCCTAAATCGTGGAGATTTGGACGCAGCCAGAGCTGTGCCGATTGAGTAGGTATTGTCTGCACATGGTTCACCATATTTTCCCAAGCGGGGCTGGCAGCAATTAATTCCTGACATAAGTCCTTTAGAGCGGCAATAGGAATGCCCAATATGACAATATCAAAGTCCTTACCGGCTTTGAGCGTAATCTCTTTTTGAAAATGCCAGCGCGGATATCGTGGGATTTCCAAATCGATTTTGTTCGCTTTGAGCGCTTCGCCTTCTTTCAAACGCTCATAGACTGGTTTGTTTGGCCAACACCAAAAACCATTGACCTTAATCAGAGGATTATAAGGATGTTTTTTCGGCGTGGCCTGTATGCCGATGTTAATATTCTGAATGGACTTTTTGTCAGGAGACAATCCCAGTGAGGTGACTTCGTGGAAGAACTTAAATTTGACTCCCCGACTTTTGAGTACAGCATACAGCGGCTCGAAGACAATATCGCCCATACCGGAGTTCATACGCCACAAGGGAGCGCCACGATTGCGCAAGCTCACCCGCAAGTTCACTTTTAGCATGGTCGCCGCGTCTACGTCGCGCCCTTCTACGCCGATTTGCCCTCCGGGGAAGGCAAAAACCAGATCATACATGGCAGACAAAAAGGGTGATTTCAAGGTTTCATCGCTTAATCCATGTTGGATAAGCCAATCATCGAACTTGAGGTGGCTGATGGAATCGAAAGGCTTGGACATCAAATCGTCTGCCAAAATGCCGCAGGCAATGGTTAATCCATAATCAATCAATACCCATTGATGCTGCGAAATCGTCCCTTTTTCAAATAATCCTCGCAAAATTGACCGCAATCTTTCGAGCAAAATGCGAATAGCGCCCGAAGTATTGCTCAAGAGTTCGTCGGTCAGATTGGCAACGGCTTTCTTGATCACTTGGATGAGTGTGGCACCGTAACTGCTCAATGTTTCTGGAATGTCACTCAACCAATCGGCAAGGGAGTCAAACCACAGGTTATGATTGCGTAGAAAAGTAGAGGTTTCCGGCTCAATTTCCGGCTCCGGTTCGAACCGCGCTTCGGCACGATCTTGAATGTAATCGAGGAACATCAGCAGTAATTCGGTGAAGGTTTTAACCTGATTGTAGTCATCTGTTTCATCCAGATTTCCCGGTTCGCCGGCAAAATTGGGAATATGAAATGCCCAAGGCTGCCATTTCCCCGGTTCGATTTCCTCAATCAGATAGATTTCGTTTTGCGGGGAAAACGCTTGTTCCCAAGTCCGATGACGCATTCCGGGAGATGGTTGCAACGCCTCGTATGATTGATAGCATTGTCGGAGGAGTGTGAAGGCATTTTCGTAACTGCCTGACCATACATGAAGCCCGTGTTCTTCAATGCGGTCGGCTCGACTCTGGTTGCGGCCACTTGCGCCTTTGCCACCTAAACGCCAACCCATCTGATACAACGTTATGTCATAGTATTCATGCCAGTCTTCATGATTGGTCAGTTCAAAGGCGGTCGAAACTGCCGCAACGCCCCCTCCCAGAATTGCAATTTTCTTTTTGGCGGGAGGCTGACTGGTTTCTGTACTCAAGAGCGGTGAATGTTCAGGAATAGGTAAGGGCATAATATTTACTCGCTATCTTGTACGGTACATGCGGCCTTTTTTCACAGCTTCCGCTTTACTGAGGCTTGCAAGTCTACCTATTGTTCGTGCTTGCTGCTCGGCTGTTTTCACTGGAAACTGCCAGACGGATTTCCCGAATCCAAGTTCCATGTCCATGTAAATCCAGAAACCGAGCTGCGCATCTTGCTTGGGCTTCATGCCGAACTGTTCGACAATGGGATGGCTGGCGAGCTGGGTAAATACGCCTTCGTATGTTCCAGTCAATCGAGCCGCCTTTAACTGCGTGAACGTGCCATCCATCCCTGTAATGCTCTGATAACAAATCCCTGAAGGATTAGTGACATCACGAAATTCTTTTAAGAGAAGGATCGGTATGTTGGGTAAGAAGCTGCCAAAATCGATGTCCAAATCTTTGGTCGCCAATACCCGTTTAAGTTCTGCCGCCGTTTTACGGTCGTCATCTTCCCACATGTGTTCTGGTTCGCACGAGAGCGCATCCGTTTTAGGATTTTTCAGTTTTATTTCGAAAAGGGTTTCCATCGTTGCCTGAGTATCGGGCGAGTGGGTTTTGAGTGCCAGAATATCAAGTCTAAAGTTCATATCCTGCTGTTTGAGATCATCGTGAATCGGGTCATGGAGGTGGGGTAGGGTAATCTGCCCCCATTGTTTTGGAAAGCCGTAGACTTCACGCCCGCCGGAAATGGCTACTTGATTATCCACAAAGCCCAAAGGAATAAAGAAAGTAGGGGTGTTTTCCCACTTTTTGAGCAGACTCCACTTCATCACCGGCAGCCAGAAGGTGACTTCGTTGTAACTGAACCAACCGTAATCCCTTGCTTGACCGCCTGCCATGATTTTTGGTGCGTAATTCACCGTGATGAGGATTCGATTCGAGATGGGTCTATAGTCGAAGTCGCGACTGCCCCGTATAAAGTTGAGTTTGTCGTTACAAAAAGCCTCGATTTGTTTGGTTTCGCCTTCAAAGACAAAACCAAACATTTGCACACCGGGAAGCGTGTATGGCGGGGGGTAAATGAGCAGCTTATCGGTAAAGCGTCCGTTGATGGGTACGGCTGCGTCCTGCACGATAGAGTTCGGGTCATCGTATTTGCGTAAAATCCTTAAGAAAATTCCCAACGCAAACCGGAGCAGTGCCGTCACGAGCTGATCTCGTAAAGCCCCAATAGAGGCGGATAGCTTCGCCAATTCGACTTTCAGAGCACGAAATACATTAGGCATTCTGTTTTTCCTTGCGGTGTATCCACCACGACCATTGCAGCATCAGCTCCGCAATCAAGGTGGCGGGTATTTTGATCAGTCGGCAAAACCAGCGTGGATAGAATTTCAACAGTTCAAGTTCCATGACGTTTGGAATTTTATTTGCGGCGGCCAGTGCTTTGGCCGCACGGATGCCGGATTCAGCAGCCCCTTCCATCGTGGCGAGGTTTATATCTGTCCTGCAATAATCGCCAGCTAAGAACAGATTGGGCAAACCTTCGACGGCATGGTTTGGATCAGGGCGGTAAGCCCACGAGCCGACATAATTCATGAAAAGGGGTTCTTCGATGTGGGGCTGAAAAGATACATTGTCCCAATCAATATTCTCGTCCTCAAACCCTGTGGGAAAATATTCGCGCAGCTCCTCGACGATAATTCGTGTAGCCGTATTCGCCTGCATTTCTTTCAAACGGGTAAAATCAGAGGCGACGATGTTGTAAACAGGGTTGGTGTAACCCGTGCGATGTTGAGAAACATCAATGAAGGACAGTTCGAATTCCGAGTCCACTAACCCCGTATGATCCTGCTGCATATTTGCAGGACGCGTTTTAAGCGGAATATGTAATGCTGCCATCGGCTCGGCATCTAAGTAATAGAGGTCGTACAATTTGGGCGCAACTTGAAATAGATTGCTATCCGCCTTCAATACCTTCCACAAGTCTCTAGGCTGTAGAGCAATAATGAGTTGATCGACCTCATGACGGACGACTGTATTTGACTCGGTATGAAACAACTCTAATCCCGTAACCCGATGATCGGTGGTTTCGATGCAATCAAGGCGATGGTTCAAATGAATTTTGCAACCTAACTTCAACAGATAGTCTTCAATCGGTTGAATGAAAGACTCTTGTAAGCTTTCCCGGGTGATTGAATACATCGGTTCGGGGTAGCGCACCCAATACTGAAGCATTTTTTGCAGCGTCAATGAGGAAAGGGTGTAGCTGGGTGATGAACATGCTTTTAGCAGCATTTCGTGAATTTCGCGAGTTGCTCGTTCGGATTGATAGCGACGTGATTGTGCGAATCCGGCCACGCTCATTTCGTCGAGGACTGCCGGTGGGTCATCCGACTGACAAATCAGGTCGAGCGCCATAAAATAAAACAAAAACATGTCGGGAACTGGTAGGGCATTCGACGTCAGGTTTTTAAAGAATACACGCAGGTCATGGGAGGCTACGTTATGGAAGCTGTCAAACTGCGGGAACCTGCCTTTTTCGATTTCGTGAAAATCGGTGACTGGCATGAAATTCGTGTCCGCCTTCAACTTGCGCATGAGTGCCCAGATGTTGACATACCACGCTGGAAAGACGTGATACCCGTGATCTTGAAAGTGACCGTTAGTGAAATTTGACCCTGCTTTACCGCCCAGCCGTTGTGAACCCTCGAACAATGTCACATCGCAGCCCGCTTCGGCTAATGAAACGGCTGCAAACATTCCCGCGAGGCCGCCTCCTACAATCGATACTTTGGTCATAATCGCTCTCCCCCCGATCCTAATTCTGATGCGGTCACACTTTTGAAAAGTGGTTTTCAATTTGATTACATTCATAGTTCGCGCCGATACGACGAAAACTGATCAATGCGCGATCAAAATAGGTTTTTTGCATTGTATCCGTCGCTGATAATTGCAGTCCCAACTCTAGGCAGGCTTCGGCTTCGTAGTACGGCATCCTCAACTGTTCAGCAAGTTTTAGGCCGCGATGAGCATAGTCGGCAGCTTGACGTGTTTTGCCCGCGAGCCGTGAATAACGACCGGCATAGATCATGGCCGCGGGCTGACCGATGTCAAATATTTTTGCGAACTGATTGAGCAGTTTTGTGGCCTTTCGCGCCTGTTTGTGATAGGTGCTTTTGCCGTATTTCTCCCACATGTTCAGGAAATAGCGGGCGGTTGTGACGTAGACATCCAACATGGGATAGGCCGTCGCGGATTGATGGTCGATGTCGTTGAGTATCCGTGTTGCAATTTTCTCAACCGAGATCAAATCGCCGTCATTCAGGCGGATTTTGGCTTCGCACAACAGGGCTTGAACCCGCAATCCGGTGGCCGGATCGTCCAGTTCATCCAACCGCTGTTCCGACAGATTGATGAAGGTTTTGAGCTGTCGTCGATTATCCTTTGACAGCAAGTAAAGACTTTGCGACAGAAGCGTCCAGAACAAGCCCTGTGTATCCTCGTGATCTTTCAGTTCTGCGTTTAATTGGTCATGAAGTATTTCTAGGGCAGACCAGTCGCAGCGATAACGTAATTCTAACGTCAGAAAAGCTGCCGCTTCCAACCAGCGCCGGAAACTGCCGATCTCTTGCGCGATTTGCATACATCTTCTGAGGCGTTTTTCGGCTTCTTCCCACTGTCCACGACCTACGAAATAGACTGCTGTTGCTTCGAGTGCCCAAGCGACGGTATCGAGGTCCTTTAGTCCGTCGATAGAGGCATCTGCTTGGCGCAGATAGAAGCGGGCGAGACCATGCATGGGCACCAAGCCAGCGCCGAGGGAAACTGTCGCGTAAAAGCGAGCCTGTTCCGCTGTTCCTATCGAGCCGATTTGTTCACTAATATTGAGGCCGCGCAGCGCGTAATACAGGGAAGACACTTTCTCATTGTTGATGTAGGCGATTTGTCCTAATTTTTCGCACGCGCGGCAGGCGTATACCAGCGACTGAATCTGGTAGTTAGATGGGTGCAATGAATGCCCGATGAAATGTAAGCGAATGCGCTGCCAACTTTGACGTGCGACCTGCCCGGTAAGCGCTTTTAACGACACCTTTGACCAATCAAACAGGTAGAGTGTTTTTTCGAGATGAGCGCTGCCCTCTACCATATGTCCGGAGGCGTAGTGTGCTTCTCCTAACAAATAGACGATTGTGGCGAGCCGTGATGAAGGCGCGTGAGTATGCTCTGCCAGTTCTAACGTGCGTTCGAGGTATTTAATCGCCTGCTGGTAAGCGTTTTTACGCAAACTCTGTTCTCCGGCAATTTGGGTATAATGTTCCTCTTTGACCTCATTTTTAGCCTGTCCCCAGTGGTAACTTAAGCTGACAGCCTGACCGGGGTCTTCGGGATATACCGCTTCAATGGCTTGGGCAATCTGATAATGCAGCCCTGATTTCTCGTCCGCAGACAAAGAGTCGAGTATGCTTTCGCGCAGTTTATCGTGGGCGAAGCGCCACTCGTTTTCTTGGACATCTAAGACCTTTGCTTCTGAACATTGAACGAGCCATTTTTCTTGATCCACTTTTGGTGCCACTGACTTAAGGACATCTAAGTCAATCTTCCGTCCTGCGACTGCTGCCACACGCAGAAGCAAATAATCGGTTTCTGGTATCTGATTTAGGCGTCGCTGAATGATGACCTTGATACCATCACTCTGGATTTGTTCGGGCAATGGCATCCGGGTAATTTCGCGAAGATCAGTGACTTGTGCCGATAAGGTGCGGATAACCTCAACCACAAATAAGGGGATGCCTTCGGTTTGTCGCGTCAAGAACTGTACTAAACGGTCACCCGTTTTCAGCGAGTTTCCAATGATGGAACTGGTCATTGTGGCGATATGTTCACTGGTGAACGCCGGTAATGTGAGTTCACGCGCCAGAGGGAACGCTTTCGCTAGACCGGGTTTTTCGTCTTGTCGAAAACTCGCGACAAACATAACAGGTGTTTCTGCCAAACGTTCGGAAAGATATTTCAGGGCATCAATGCTTTCCTCGTTGAGCCAATGAATGTCTTCTAGAACGACCATTATCTGCTGCGTTTGGCGTCGGAAAATAGAAGCCAATGTCCTGAATAAGCGTTCACGGTTTGCTTGAGGTGGATCAAGTTCTGGCGCGGGCGTTACATCCCGACGAATAAGGACTGACATGTCCGGAATAATCGTGCTGAGAATGCCTATCTCCAAATCACTCAGCGAGGTGGAGAGAACAAGGCGGCGAAGCGGTTCCCGTAAAATTTGGTATGCGCGATTCGATTCGCTAACGGCCTGTCCTTTGAGGACGAGTACATTTTTTACTTGAGCCAGAATTTGTAATTCACCTAACAGGCGCGACTTGCCTACACCGCTGACCCCACCGAGAAGCCACGTACTGCCTTTGCCTTTGATCGCTTCATCAAGGGCTTCGGTGAGTCGGGCAATTTCAGAGTCCCGACCAATAAAAGGCGCCGCTTGGAGGAAGCTGTCGCGCAGTACGATTTCTTGATAGGGTAACTGCTGCTGCGTGATTTGCGTATAATTTGCGACAAGTTCGGTAATGTTTATTCGACGGTTTTCCGGTTGAGGAGCGAGCAATTTATCCACGACAGTGATGACGCGTGGATCAATACCTAATTCGGCCAACTTTTGCCCGCCATTTACCCAATGATCTGTCAGTGCAGGCTCCAATGGATGACCGGCAAAAATTTCGTAGGCGATCATGCCTACCCCGTATAAATCAGAGGCATCAGTGGGTTCTTTGCCAGCGATAACCTCTGGCGCCATATAACGCGGTGTCCCTGATTTTTCAGGCACAGCTTCGCGTAGTGATATGGATAGGCCAAAATCGAGAACTTTGACTTGCCCCCCTACAACAAGGACATTATTGGGTTTTAGATCACGGTGCAAAATGCCATGCCGGTGCAAATAGGTTAGGGCGAGCAGTAACTGCATCAACAGATTGACCTGAATGCCAAAGGGCTGCTGTGATCCGTACTCCGCAATATTCTGGGCGTTTCCTAGATAGTCCATCGTAAAAAATGGAGAACCTTCTTCTTCTTCGAAACCATAATCGAGAACGCTGATGATATAAGGATGGCGCAGCGAGGCCAGCGTTCGAAATTCGCGTGAGATTGCGACCCGATGCATCACATATTTAGGCGATGACCACACATTGTCTTTTAGGGTCGAGAAACCCGGTTGATTATCCGTAGTGGCAGGCAGTACGCGTTTGAGTGCGACCGTTTGCCCTGTCAGCCGATCATAAGCGCGGTAAACAACGCCCATTCCACCTCTACCGAGTTCATCCTCAAGCAAGTAGCGGTAGCCGATTATGGACGGTGTTTTGCGATTATGATCTAGTGCAGTCATGGTCTGTCACTCTCGTAAAGTTTTAAATTTAAAGCACGGATAGCACTATATTTTAATCGTCAGGATGATCTTTTGATGAATCACCCCCTCCACTAGAAGAAAATGGCCCTTTTTCAATTAACTCTTTGCGCGTGGCAACCTGAAGTTTGTTGAGAATGTTTGAAATATGGTTGCGCACCGTCTTTTGGCTCATTTTCAATTCGGCTGCGACTTGTGCATTGGTGTAACGTTTTTGTACAAGACCGAGGACGGAACTTTCACGTTTCGTCAAGGTCGGGTAGCGGCTGGAGATGGCTTCATCCTGTGATAAATGCGTAAAATAGTTTTGGATGCGGTTCGCAATTGATGCCCCGTAAACCGCGCCGCCATTGGCGACAACCCGAACAGCCAGCAGGAGTTCCTCCATATCATTTGCTTTGAGAACGTAACCTTTTGCACCAGCCCGCAACGAGGCGAAAACTGATTCGGCATCATCATCCAACGTAATCATCAGAACGGCGATGCGTTTTTCTGTTTCTTCGGAGATCTGGTAAATGGCGCGGGTTGCCTCAATACCGTCCATTTCGGGTATATGGATATCCATCAATACGACATCGGGTTCCAACTGTCGGGTGAATGCAACCGCTTGGCGTCCGGTTTCGGCTTCACCAACCACATTGAATTCGTCAGGATAATCTTGAAGGATTGACCGTAATCCATGTCTGAAAATAGGATGATCTTCTACAATCAAAATTTTCTTTTTTTGTGGCATTGTGAGTAGCACACAACTTGTGCGCGTTTTTCGAGAGTGTAAAATAGATTGTGTAAATGGAATGCCAGTATAGAGAGAGAATTCTCGTTATAATACGTCGCATTTGTGACGAAAGAAAGGTATTCCGAATGAGTAGCAAAAACAAACAAGTAAAAGCAAATGTTCAAG
>WGMX01000008.1 GCA_016124855.1 Anaerolineaceae bacterium
CATCGTTGGACACCCCGTTCCCCTGCTATGGTCGCTGGTTTGACCGGCCATCTCTGGTCTGTTTATGAACTCTTATCTCTCGTCCCTCTCTTTATCAACTCTCCATAGGGCCACCACCGAAAACTCGAACCAAACCGGCTTTACTTTTGTGAACGTGTGTTCTAAAATAAGGTGTAAAATACAGCATACAGTAGCCACCGGATGAAGTTCTTACGCGAATCGCTATAAACTCACTTTGTGCTCTCTGTGTCTCCGCGGTTAAAAGGTATTACTACCACACCAGCAGCGGACACAAATTGCACAGCGATGGATCGCTCGGCTAAATCTGCTGCAAAAGTGCTATTTCTGTGGCATTGAGCAAGCTTCCCGCCGACACAAAATGTCGATTCAGCGGCATCAGCCGAACAAACCACCAGTCATTTCAGCGGAATCTATGCGAAATATGCAGCAGTTGCGAATCATCAGCATCAATTGTGATGTTGAACTACCGCGCTCCAATACGATCCTTGTGCAAGCGATTTTCCAGATACACACTGGCAAAAGAGAGGACGATTGTCAAGTTCGCATAAAGGAATGCAAGCACTAGCAAGCCTTCCGGGTAACGGAAGTTATTGCTTGAATACTGCCTCGTCAGATAGGAGATCTCAGGTACGGCGACCGCTGATGCAAGTGATGTATCTTTCAATAGAAAAACAAAATTATTGGCTAGAGCAGGAAGTACGTTGCGTACAGCTTGTGGCAGGATAATATAGTACATAACCTGAATATAGGTCATGCCCAACGATCTACCGGCCTCAATTTGCCCGCGCCCAATACTTTCAATGCCTGCGCGGAACACTTCCGACATAAACGCACCGTAAGTAACAGCAAACGCCAGCATGATACGCAGTTCAGGATCAATATCACGGGTACGAAGCACGGTTGTTGATATTTGATCTTCTGGTATGCCTACCAAACGCTGGAGCAAATCATCAAGGAACGGAATATTAGCATTATTCCCGTTATCAGATTCACCTACCACAAAACTAACGAGAGCCGGCGTCAATACAAAATTGAAAATTAATATAATAACCAGTAGAGGTAAACCACGAAATAGTTCAACATATAGTGTCGATAAATTGTAAATAATAATATTTTTTGAAATACGTCCGAAGGCCACAATCAATCCAATGACAACCGCAACCACAAAGGAAATGATTGTAATTCTAATAGTCGCCGCAAGACCCGGAAACACATAATCCCAAACCTTTGTAACTTCCGGTTGCGTAGCTATGCTGTAAACCACAAAGATGTCCAGTAACACAAACAGAATTAGCCACGTTCTATTTTGTAACAGACGCTGCACAAATCCCCTCACATTAACAAGTTGAGGTGGTTGTATTGGGGGATTGGGTTGTGGTTCTGCAACTGATGCCGTTGAAGTCATTTGGGAATCCTTTGGTGATCTTAAAAAGAAGGGGTGAGCTTGCGCCCACCCCCGTCAAACAACTAATCTGGTAGAACGAATTATTTCGCCGCGGGTTTAAACCACTTGGCGTAGATTTCGTCCCATGCACCACTGGCTTGCATTGCCGACATAGCTGCATTCACTGGATACACTAGTTTGCTGCCGGGTGGGAAAGCGAACGCCAAACCTTCGATTCCGGCGAGTGATTCTGGCAGCGTCTTGAGACCACCCTGCGCTTCGATATAACCCTCTGCGGCTGGACGATCTACGACCACTGCATCAACATCATCATTCTTCAGAGCTTGGATTGCCGCGCCGAAGGTATCGAAGCTTTTAACATTAGCTTCGCCGAACAATGACTTTGCCGTGATTTCGTTGGTTGTACCAATTTGTGTGGCAACCAAGTAATTTGGAAGCTTCTTCAACTCTTCCGAAGTGGTGAATCGCGTGTCGTTGTCGCGGATAAGCAGGGTTTCATCATATGCCTGATACAGCTGCGAAAAATCGACTGTCTTGTCGCGTTCAGCCGTATAAGTGATACCATCAGCCGCCACATCATAGCTTCCATTAGCAATGCCTAGTAACATGCCATCCCAAGCAACTTCTTCGAACTTGGGGACACAGTTAATCAGCTTGCAGATGGCGATGAAGGTATCGTAATCCCAACCTTGCCCTTTGCCGTCAACAATGGCGTTATAAGGAGGATAGGCATTCTCAACGGCGATTGTAATTTCTTTGCCACCCAAATCAGGCCAAGCAACGTTAACTTCCGAATCTTGTGCGACAACACCCAGTACCGGGATCATGAGTGTTATCATCAACACCACAAATAACCATTTTCTTCGCTGTAAACCCATTGTTGTTTTCCTCCATAAAAGTCATGACACAATACGCTTATTCCTTGCGGATCTACGTAGGCAAGATTTTACCACGCTAGACGATCATAGCAAGAAATTCATCATGACATAGCCCTTCAAACGATATTAGAGCTTATTTGAACAACACTCTTGGCAAATTCATACACCAATATCGACAAATGGCGCATTATTAAAATTTTGTCGATTTTTGATGAAATTAAGTTTTTTGTCACGGTGCAAACGCTTAAATGCGATTTCAGCTTTCATAGCGGCTTGTCGGTCAGAGAACTGCCAAGCAGCAATTAATATAACCGGTCGACGCGTTTTGGTATAGGCAGCGCCATTTCCTTTGTTGTGCTTCATGACTCTCTGAGATAAATCAGGAGTGATTCCTGTATACAGACTTTGGTCGCTGCACTCCAGTACATACATATACCATGCTTGTTTTGCAACCAGTACATAATAGTGGCGACTATTCAGCGTCACGAAATCCTGAGCCATGTAACCCGCTCGAAAAGCGTTCTGAAATGTGTTTCTTAGCGCAATTCGCCACGCGAGAGCGAGGTCTTTCGAAGTTTCCTTCAATGCGCTGATTTTAGACGGTATCTCCACAAGATAGAAACTTCGTTGAGTGGAAAATTCTAAAGTAACGGGTTGATTGTCAACGGAACGTAGCAAATAGATCTCGTCATCGATGTGGTCTGGTACACGAAACAGGGAAGGGGATTGTTTGCGCTCGCCAAGTCGTTTTACACGCTGACTGTTCAATTTCCATAGAACCTCAACCCGATCTGATGGTAAACCAGCGTTAATGCCATCGTTGAGTTCACCATAGAAATTTTCATGATAAATATTCGCACTACCACCCAGTACGTGGAGATTAAAGTTGGCATTTCCCCGCTGAAGAGGGTCGAATGTCCAACCAATCTCGAGGTATCCGTTCTCAAGTGCCCACTTTCGTTGAAACTGTTTTATGTCAAAGCCAATTCCACGACTTTGATAATCCGGATGAACGGCTGCCATATGTGACCACAGGAGTTTTTTATTACTACGAGCAGTTGGAAACATAAGGGCCATGCCGATCAGCTTGTCGCCATCATAAGCACCGACAACCAAGCTGCCTGTATTGACCATAGCGTGAAGCAAGCCAGAGGGTGTTGCTTCACGCGCAGGCAATTCCCAAACCAGCATTTCAAGATCAACGACGTTTTCTAGGTCGTCGATGGTCTCAAGACTGCGATATTGAATGGTCAAGTTTTACTTTCCGAGAGGATCTGCCAACAGCAAGCCAATTAAAGCCATCAGTATACCCACATTAAGCGTTATGACACCAATGAGATGCAAGATTTGTGAGGTCGCATAAACATCAATAAGTTGTAGAACGAAACTAACAACTACAAAAATAATTCCAATGACTACGGGTAGACCACGGCGCTTAGCCATGAACTCCGAGAAACTTGCAATGCGGTTCGCCAACCAGTTTGATTCGTCAATACGCTTAAACATTTTGTATCCAATCAGGTAATCTTGAATTGTTTGAACCGTTCCTGCAATGATGGAGGCAGTTGCACCGTAAGAATGACACCGTCTTCCGTATGTTCTTGACCCTCGACAGTAGCTAATTCAAATAGCTGCGACACGAGATCACCCCGTTGATAGGGGATGCTGAGCTTCGTTTTCCGCAGATAAGAATTGAGCAAGTCCTCGATGCCAGCTAACAGGCCATCAATGCCAATATTGTTTTGAGCCGAAATCGGTAATTCTGCCACATAATGTTCTGCGCCAATCCGTTTCGGAAGTTCAGATTCGTTCACCTGATCAATCTTATTCCAGACAAGGATTCGAGGCACCGGAGGCATTTCGAGTTCGGCTAATGTATCTTCAACTGTTTCGATATGCTGTAAAACATTGGGGTGCGACGCGTCAACTACATGTAGCAGCAAGTCAGCTTCGATGATTTCCTCAAGTGTGGCTCTAAAAGCGGCAATCAAATTGGTGGGCAATTTTTGAATAAAGCCCACTGTATCAGTCATTAAGACATTGCGCCCCGATGGCAGGTCAACTTTACGCGTTAAGGGGTCGAGTGTCGCAAATAATTGGTTAGCAACATAAACTTCCGAGCCTGTAATCGTCCTAAGCAGCGTCGATTTACCAGCATTGGTGTAACCGACTAAAGCAATAACTGGAATACCTGCCCGGCTACGTTGCCGGCGATATTGGCTTCGGTGTTCACGGACATGTTCCAGTTCTTCTTTAAGCTTAGATATCTTTCTGCTGATTTCGCGTTTATCCACTTCAAGCTGTGTTTCACCGGGGCCGCGCAAGCCGACGCCGCCACTTCCACCTCGAACCGCGCCACCACCCGCTTGACGTGCTAAATGCGTCCACTGTCGTGTTAATCGAGGTAATCTGTATTCATATTGAGCAAGTTCGACCTGTAACGCGCCCTCTTTGGTTCGCGCATGTTGAGCGAATATATCCAGTATAAGCGCTGAACGATCCAACACTTTGATACTTTCGCCAAATTCACGTTCAAGCTGTCGTTGATGCCGGGGTGAAAGTTCATCATCGAAAATGATAGATCGGGCATCAAGATCGACTAGTTGATCCTTGATTTCGGCTACTTTGCCGGAACCAATATAAGTGTTTGGATCAATTTGCTGCATTCTCTGAACAGTTTGCCCGACCACGTCCAGTCCGGCTGTGTCAGCAAGCATAGTTAGTTCGAGAAGAGAATCTTCCAGATTAAGAAGTGGGCGTGTATTTTTGATCTGGGCACCGACTAATACTGTACGCTCTTTATCCGGGGTTCCGGGTATCATTTCATGCATATAACTACGTCGCCATTCTGTCGTTAATTGATTTCTTTCCTGTTAGGATACCAATCTTTAAGTCTTCGAAGTGCTATTTCCAAGCGCTCATTAGATATACCAAGACTGATACGAATATATGGTTCACCGCCGGGGCCATAGGCGCTGCCGGGCGCAAAAGCCACATGAGCCTGTTCTAGCGCTTGTTTTACATACTTGTCACCATTGCCATCTTCAACTCGTGCCCAAATATAGAGAGAACCTTTTGGTTTTTGTGCCTGCAGGCCGATTTTAGGCAGCGTCTCCAAAATCCTGTCGCGGCGATGTTGATAAATATCATTTCTATCATCAATCCAGCTCTGAGGGGTAGTCTCAATTGCCTCTATACCCGCATCGTAAATCGGGCGAAAGTGACCACTGTCAACATTACTCTTAACCTGTAAAAGCGTTTTGATAACATCAGCGTTACCAACAGCCGCGCCCAATCTCCAGCCACCCATGTTAAAAGTCTTGGAAAACGACATGAATTCTATGGCGCACTTTTTGGCGTCTTTAATTTCAAGCACGCTTGTTGCTTTATAACCATCGTAGGTGACATCAACATACGGATTGTCTGATGCCAAAAGAATGTCGTGTTTAATCGACCAATCAATAACTGTCTGATAAAAATCAGGTTCTGCTGTAGCGCCCGTTGGATTATTCGGATAATTGACCCACAACAGTTTGGCTTGATCTGCCACTGAATCCGGCACCGTCAGCACATCCGGCAAGAAATGCGTTTCCTGCGAAAGTGGTATCCAACACACATCGCCGCCGGCGAGTCGCGCGCCCATAGAATAGGAAGGATAACTTATATCCGGCACCAGAGCTAAATCTCCACGATCTAGGTAAGCCAAACTGAGATTAACAATGCCTTCTTTGCTTCCCAAAAGTGGTAACACTTCTTTCTCGGGATCTAGACTGACACCAAACCGCTTTTCATAATAATGTGCGACTGCCCTGCGAAAAGCAGGAATGCCACGGTAGCCAGAATACCCATGCACATTAGCTTCATAAGCAGAATGAGATAGAGCATCAATTACGGCACGTGGGGGTGGCAAATCGGGGCTGCCAATATCGAGGCTCACCACATCAATGCCTTGTACCTGTAATGCTTGGATTTTCTGGGCAATTACCGCAAAAAAATACACTGGAAGATTATTAAGACGTGCCGCACGCTCTGGCATGAATTACTCCATTAAAACGCCGCTTAACTACGCTTGAAATTTACATAAATCAACTTTGATTCTGGGTGCGCCATGCTGTTTCGTCTGGTACAGCATTACCCATTGGAACCATTATATGAAATATACTTCCCGGACACTTATTCTCATCGTATCCGTCGCTTTCTGCCCAAATGGTGCCGCCGTGTGCATCGATAATGCCTTTAGCGATAGGTAACCCTAAGCCGGGGCCGCCACCTTTAAATTTCGTTTTACCGCTTGAATGGAGTGACGCATCACCAATCGCCGAAAAACTATCAAATATGTGGGGTAGGTTGTGTGGGTCAATGCCCACACCATCATCCCTTACCATAATGTCAGTAAATCCCGGTAAAGAGCGTCCTTGAATTTGAATACTTCGCCCATCCGGAGTGTATTTTACGGCATTCATCATGACTTTTTGCAAAGCTTGTAACAACCGGTCTGGATCAGCATATGTAGGTTCATTTGGGATGCTGTCGCGGTCAATATTTATTTCGACTGAACGTGTTGCAAACTGTTTTCGAACATTTTTCTCAGCGGCATTGATTAGTTGATTGAACCAAACCGGTTGAAAATGAAATTCCATAATTTTAAGATCGAGTAACGAGACATCAATAATGTCATTAATAATGTCTCGGAGTCGTTTCGTCCCACTCTTAATTCCATCAAACAACACTGAACTCTGAGGATCAATCGCAAATGCGGACAGCGTGCCAATCATGTCGACGTACCCTTCGACAAGTGTCAATGGAGTGCGCAATTCGTGAGCCGCAACGGCTATAAAATTCGACTTGCTCTTATCTAGATGTTTAATGCGAATTTGCGCTTTATGAAGTTGGTTACGCATATTCTCTAAAAGCGCATCATTCTCAATACTTTCAAGACTGAGCATGGCTTCCATAAATATGACATCGCTATCGGTTAATATAGGGATAGCTTGTTCAGGCGCACACGTTTGCAGGACGTATGACCACATTACCTGCTTTAAGGTTACCAGTAATGGCAAGAAACTAGCAAATTCGCCATCCGTTGGAATACTGCGACCTTTTACCCAGCTTACCAAAATTGTCGACAAAGGGTCGAGCGTATTGGTGTTTGCGGACTCAGCGAACGCTTCGAAAAAAAGCCGAACTGAGTCCGCTACTTGTTGCTTTACAGATTCATCGTGCGACAGCCTCGCAACCGCACTCTCAATTACCGCGACAGAGTGTATTTGAAGCCAGTCTTGCAAACCACGCATGATTTTTCCCAGTACCCAATGGTCTTAATCTAGATAGGAACATTATAGGGTTGAGAGGCATTAGTTTGCAAATAGGAGTCATTTAGCGCCACGAGAGAATCTCGAATGGCAGTATTCGCTCTTTCCGCATATGCAACATATCGATCCCGCTTGTTTTTTATGGGATTATCGAGTTCTGGCATGATTCCAAAGTTTGCTTTCATTGGCTGGAAGTGTTTTGGTTCGGCATGTGTAATGTAGTGACATAACGCACCAATCATCGTGGTGGGTGGCAAGATATATGCGGGCTTATTTTCAATTTGTCGTGCAAGATTGATTGCTGCGACTAAACCTGTAGCTACATTGCCTACATATCCCTCTACACCTGTGATTTGACCTCCAAAAAACAAGTCCGGACGCTTGCGCAATTGCATCGTTGGCTCAAGTAGGGTAGGGGAGTTAATAAAGGTATTGCGATGCATTTGTCCCATACGTTCAAACTCGGCCTGGGCAAGACCGGGAATAAGCCGAAGAATTTGCTCCTGTTCTCCCCATTTGATATTGGTCTGAAAGCCAACGATGTTATATAAACTGCCAGCCAAGTTATCACGTCGAAGTTGTACAACGGCGTGAGGACGTTTTCCGGTGCGCGGGTCTTTTAAGCCAACAGGGCGCATAGGTCCAAAAGCCAATGTGTCCTCCCCACGAGAAGCTAGCTGCTCGATTGGCAAGCAACCTTCAAAGAAATGAGGATCATCCCGCTCAAAATCACGTAAATCAGCCGTTTGTGCCGCACGGATGGCATCTACAAAGGTATCGTATTCAACTTTGTTCATCGGACAGTTGATGTAATCACCTTCTTCCTCATCACCGCGTTCATAGCGACTTGCCCTGAAAGCGATGGTCATGTCAACACTTTCAGCGGTTACGATAGGGGCGATTGCATCATAGAAATATAAATATTCTTGTCCCGCAAGTTGCGCAATTGCCTTTGCAAGTGTTGGTGCAGTTAAAGGGCCTGTTGCAATAATTGAAGGTCCGTTAGGAATTTCAGTAATTTCTTGACGGATTACCTTGATTTTAGGGTGTGCTTCAATCTTTGAAGTAACCAAAGAAGCAAACGCATCACGGTCAACCGCTAATGCGCCACCCGCAGGAACAGCAGTTAGCTCAGCGACCTCGATGAGCAGTGATTTAAGCACTTTGAGCTCATTTTGCAGCACGCCTGTTGCCCTATCGGCCAGTTTTGATCCCATAGAATTGCTGCAAACCAGTTCGGATAGTCGGTTTGAAACATGTGCGCCTGTTGATTTGTGAGGACGCATTTCATACAACTCGACCAGAAATCCACGTTCTGCGAGCTGCCAAGCGGCCTCTGAGCCGGCTAAACCGCCGCCAATTATTTTGATAGCTGATGTCATCGTTAAAAAACCTTCATTTACTGAGAAGACGAGCAAAGGCTTAGTTTAAGGAAGTTGATTGCTTAAATCAATTCCTTTGCCAAATTATAATAAGAAAGTATTTGATGACTGTAATCTGTGTTCGGAGGGATGATTTTCAAAGCGGATTGATAAGCCTCAGTTGCCTCGTCGTATCGCTTAAGCGCGAACAACGCACCCCCAAGTAACTCGTAGACGCGGAAATCTTCAATGCTCATACCATCTTGCTCAGCTAGATTTAACAATCGACGGATGCTATCTATTGTTTCCGGAAAAGCATGTTTTTTGTAATGACACCGTGCAATTTGCTGGTACAACGACAGCTCCCATGGATGGTCAGGGTTGAATTGTAATGCTGTTACGTAGTCAGAGATTGCGTTATCATACTGCCCCAAAGAAAAATGAGCATTTCCTCGCATTTCGTAAACGCGTGACCAAGTGACATCGGCTCCCGGGGGTCTTTTGGTTTGTTGTGTAAATTGCTCCAAATAGGCCAGGGTTTGCCGGTCGTGCCCCTGTAAACTGGATAGCAGCTCGGTTATATTAAGAATTGCTTCTGACATTGAGCCTTTTTCGGTATGAGAACTTGAAGCAAGTTTGAGGGCTCGCTCAGCACTTTTGAGAGCCAAATCACTTTGACCTGCCGCATTGTAGACCCGGCTACGCAAAATATTAATCTGCACCAACCAGTAAACATCCTCGCCATGAGGATACGTATCGGTAGCACGGTCAAAAAAAGCGAGCGCGCGATTAATATCACGATATTCGTAAAATGCAATAAAGCCTAAGCGCTCATAACAATAAGCTGTTAAATACTTGACATGACTAGCACTAATGAGGGCTTGGTGAAAGCATTCCTCCGCACGCTGGGCATTATTTTGTGTCAGAAAAAGTCTGCCTTGTTGATAATGAATCCAACCGATATTCGAATAATTGGGGTTTCGGTGCAGTAATTGTTCATATGCAGCTTGGGCACGCGATGTATCATTCCGATCAGCAAATCCTACGCTAGCGAGTTCAAATCGCGCAAAAAGAACATCCCCATACAACTCCAAAAATTGATCAGATTGGGTTTCTAAATTTGGCTGGAGTTTTTGGGCAGATGATAAATCGTCAATTGCATCATCCGGTCTACCTGATAACAAACGTGTGCGAGCACGAAACATAAATAACGCTGCCATATTGTCAGCAGACAGATTTGATCGCATAAGGCGTGCAATTAAAATATCGGCCTTCTTGACCTCACGCCCATAGATTAGAGTTTCAATTTGTTGAAATTCTTTCATAACACATCCATAAATCGCTATCTATGTGTTGGGTGTATTATACTGCATCTCTCGCCCGACAATGAAAAGCGCGATTGTAAGTCGCGCTAACATTTGAATCACCATTTGGAGAGAAACAGGAGAATTAAGGTCTAGCACCCAGGACAATCGTAGCGTTCTGACCACCGAGGCCGAAACTATTCGAGAGAACGTAGCGTAAGCCTTGGGCATCACGAGCCACGTTGGGAACATAATCCAGATCACATTCAGGATCCGGAGTTTCATAGTTTATGGTGGGATGGATGATTTGATCAAACAAAGTCATCGCACAGGCAATAATTTCAATTGCGCCTGAACCTGCCAGCGCATGTCCCATCATGCTCTTAGTCGAACTGATAGCGAGATTATAGGCCTGTTCCCCAAATACCTGCTTGATTGCCAATGTCTCCATCGCATCATTGGCCTTCGTCGATGTTCCATGAGCGTTTATATACTGTATATCTTCCGTATTTACGTGAGCATCATCTAGTGCCCATCGCATCGAGCGAATTGCGCCTCTCCCTTCCGGGTCTAAGGCAGCAATATGATACGCATCGGACGACGAGGCGTGACCAAGTATTTCTGCGTAGATTCTAGCACCACGTTTGAGTGCATGGGCTAAACTTTCAATGATGACAATACCGCAGCCTTCACTAAACACAAAACCAGAACGATTTGCATCAAAAGGACGACTCGCGGCCGATGGATTGTCATTGTACTCATTTGCAAGCGCCTGCATGGCATCAAAACCAGCGATAGCGTAGTCCTGCAAAACAGCTTCGACCCCCCCTGTAATGACCATGTCAGATCGCCCATTGCGGACGAGTTCAGATGCCTCGCCAACGGACTGTGTACCTGCTGCACAGGCTGTTGAGGGTGCATTTAGGGGCCCTAATGCTCTAAAGAATTTGCTGACATAGTGTGCTGGCATGTTGGGCAAGGAGTTAATCAATGAAAGTGGATTCGGCTTTATGTAGCCCGAAGTCTTATACTTGTAGGTACTCTGTTCAGCCATTTCATGGGCGCCAAGCGAGGAACCAATTACAACACCGACCCGTTCGCCTTCAGCTTCAATCTTTTCAGAATTCAATCCCGCATCTTCAATCGCCATACTTGCCGCCGCAACTGCAAGATGAGAGGCACGTCCCATGCGACGTGCTTCCTTACGGTCAATGTAGTCAGTGGGATCAAAATCACGAACTTCCCCTCCGATTTGAACAGGCACATGATCGATTGGTATAGTTTCAATGCGACGTATACCCGATTTACCGGCTTTGAGACCTTCCCATAAGCTCTTTGCAGACCCAAGAGCTGTCATCGCTCCAAGACCTGTTATCACCACACGCGGGCGACCGTTTCTTAGTAATTCCACCTTGCCACTCCATTTTGTCACTATTCAGGAAAGTCTTTAAGCCCTTTGCTTATCGACTGAATCACTTCTCCCTTTACCGCCATACGCGCTTGCCCTATAGCGTTTTTGATGGCTTTCGCGTTTGAGCGTCCATGTCCAATAATTACAACACCGTCCACCCCCAAAAGAGGTGCGCCACCTATTTCAAATGGATCAACTTGCTTGTAAACGCGCCTGAAAGCGCGTTGAGCTAGCAACCCTCCGACTGTCGCGATTGGGTCGCTCTTTATTTCAGACCTAATGAGTTTAAACAGCGTACTTCCCATTGCTTCGAGTGTCTTAATAGCGATATTTCCGACAAAACCATCGCTAACAATGACGTCGGCATTTCCTTCAAGCATATCGCGTGGTTCAATATTGCCGATAAAATTCAGTTTTGAGGCTCTTATTATTTCGGTCGCATCGTGAATGAGTTGGCTTCCTTTGGTTTCTTCTTCACCATTTGATAGCAGCGCGACTTTGGGGTTTTGCAGTCCCAAAGCTTTTTGAGCATATATTTGTCCCATGAGTGCGAATTGCAGTAACCATTCCGGCTTTGAATCGGTATTCGCCCCTATATCCAACATAATGATTGTGCGACCATTCATAACCCGGATGATCGAGCTTAGGGCAGGGCGTTTTACCTTTTCAATACGACGCAGCGTAAATAATGTAGCAATAGTCATGGCTGCACCCGTATTGCCCGCAGTAACAAACGCATCGGCATCTTTTGACTTAACGAGATTCATGCCCACATGCATAGATGAATTGGGCTTGCTTTTTCCAACCACGCCGGGCTTATCATCCATCGAAATTGCTTCAGCAGCATGAACAATTTCTATTTTTAGACCTGTTGAATCATATTTTGCGATCTCAGGTTTAATAAGTTTTTCATCGCCTACTATTAAAATAGTTTCTCCGTATTCACGAGCAGCAAGAATTGCTCCTTCAACATCAGGCACTGGGCAAATATCACTACCCATCGCGTCTAGTGCAATTCTCATTGAGTATCTCTCATTCTTCATTATTACCAACACAGGAGTTGAAGCATATCAGAAAACTAAACAGTCTTCCACATTAACTGTTTTTAGGGAATTGACACGTTTCGGCTCATTAGTATAATGAGGGGGTTGTTTGAAATTTGCCCCGGTGGCGGAACTGGCATACGCGCACGCTTGAGGTGTGTGTCCCTCACGGGTCGGAGGTTCGAATCCTCTCCGGGGCACTAAAAAATCCACTAGATGTAGTGGATTTTTGTTTTAAGTTTGTTGCACTCTTAATTATTCAAGTCAAAGTGTTTGCGCCTTGTTGAAGTTGAGTGTAAACTGCCTATGATCGCAGTGTTCGCCTATTCTTCATCTCCCAACAGGAGAATAAATCAATGAGCCAGAATATCGAAATTGCCTTAAAGCAAGCCTTTAGTTTAATCGAGGCAGGAGATTTAGAAGACGCAAAGGCAATTTTGCGACCTATGATTGAATCAGATAGGGATAATGCCGACGTTTGGTGGTTATATTCTCATGCAGTAACTGATCCTGAAACCGCTAGGTTAGCACTTAACAACGTTCTTCGGATAGAACCGGAATATCCAGATGCCCGAGAACTACTGTCTCAACTCGAGACACAGCAGCAAGGCGATCAGTTTGACGATTTTCCTGATGCGGACAAAGAACCGGTATTTATCCCACCTATGCCGACAAGCATTCCGGGTATTAAGCCATTAACACCACGCGGTAATTCGCCAGAATCCGATTTTTCAAGTACTGATGATTTGCCAGATGATATTTTAGGAGACGATGGTGAGGAGGCTTTTTATCGCAGACCCGTGTTTTACATTCCTGTACTTACAATCTTGCTGCTAGTTGCTTTAGCCATTGTTATTATTAAACCATTTGCAGTGAATTCACCTTCGTCTCAAGCAACAGAAATAGCTACTCAAATCCCTGCCGAAACTATTCAATCGAGTGCTCTGGATATTACGCCCACATCTGGTGAGATTAGCACCGGAATATCAACTGCAACTCCAGAGGAAGTAATTAGTGGAGCTGCCACAGCTACCTTTGAGGAAGTGAGTACAGAAATCGCAACGTTACCCTCAACTGTGGGAATAAATACCGACTTTGCAGCGATAGCAACCGCTTTTAGTGAATTTAGTCTTTCACCTGACAATCCTATCGCAATCAGCAATACCAATTTAGGAGCAACACTCAACGTGAGTGTATGTACAGCAGCAGGTAAAGAGATGCGTGAGTTGCTTCCTAAAGCGATGGAAACACTTGCAAAAGCAAGCTCAAATTACGGAAATCAAGCGCAGTCAATATCCGTAAAAATGATTGACTGCACTTCAAACTCAACTTTATTATGGATTGGTTCGAGTATTGATGATGCCGTTGCTTTTGCCAATGCAACGATTAGCGACAAAGATTATCAGGCTAAATGGAGACCTGTGACCGGCAGTTAACAATTCTGTCGAATTATCTCTTGCAAGGTCTGCTAACTTATTGCGGTGCAGGTTGATCGGATGGAAGTCGAATAGTAAAAATAGTTCCTTGGTTGACTTTACTATCGACTTCTATCGTTCCATTGTGATTCTGAATAATGCCATAACTCACAAAAAGACCTAATCCTGTTCCGTTTACTTTGGTGGAAAAAAATGGGTCGAACACTTTATTAATTTGCTCTGGCGGGATGCCACATCCAGTATCGGCAAATTGCGTGATAATGTCGTTTTGATTAATCCATCCTTTAACTTCTAAGACACCGCCTCGTTCCATAGCTGCCTGTGCATTTAGTACCAGATTCATAAAGACTTGTTCTAGTTGATCTTTATTTCCATACATTCGTAATTCTGTAGGAATATCTAGCCGAATTTGCATATCTTCTTTTTCAAAGAATTTGCGATTTAAACTGACTACTGTTTCGATAATTTTACCAATGTCCAAGAGCTCCATTTCGGCTGTACTGTTACTACGCTTACCTGCAAAGTCAAGTAGTTGGTTCACTATGCGACGGATTCGTTCGACGCTTTCCTGTGTAATTTGAATAGCGCGCACATCTATCGGAATGTTGTTCTGAATATCTTCTAGCATGTCGCCAAGGTTAATGCGGATGGGTTGTAGCGGGTTATTAATTTCATGTGCAATACTAGCAGCAAGCTCACCAATCGAGGCAAGTTTCTCAGAGCGTATGAGCATCTCTTGTGCCGACTTCAACTCTTCTGTTTTGGCTTCGACCATTACTTCTAACTGTGATGCATACTTTATCTGAATTTCGTGGAGTTCAGCGTTGCGCAGCGCAAGGGCAGCTTGGCGTCCAATCCCTTCAAATAGACGCAAATGGTTTTCATCATATGTAAAGTTGATATTGTTGGACGCCAGCAAAAGCATCCCAAGTAATTTCCCGCCATGTTGGAGAGGAACCGCTATGCCGCTTGTGAATTTATTGATAAGACCTGCTTCTGCCCGATTCCAGTAGACTGAATTGCCGCCAGCAAGAAACCTTTCAACCAATTCCTTATGTTCAACTTCTGACAAAGTTGTCGGTGGAATTCCTTTTGTCTCCACTCTGAATTGCAGGTCATTAACCCCGTCGTTAAATCTGTAAATAGTTGAAATTGACCCGGGGATTAAATCTAGCACCAAGTATGGAACAAGATTAAGCAATTCATTGACATTTACATGTTGATTGAGAGCCTCACCAACTCGCAGCAATATTTCTAGTTCTTGACTACGCCTTTGCAGGGCTTCTTCTAATTTATGCGCCCGAATCTTGCTACTTGCTCGCGCCAACAGTTCACGTGGATCAAACGGTTTTTGGACGAAATCATCTGCACCTAAGTTCAGACCATAGGCAATATCGCTGGGCTGTCGGGCTTTTGCCGTAACAATAATCGTAGGAATATTTGTGGTAACAGGGTTCTCTCTTAATGCCTGTAATGTTTCGAAACCATTCATTTTGGGCATTTGAACATCTAATAGGATTAGATCAGGCAGCAGCGTAATTGCAGCCTCGTAGGCCGACTCGCCATCATATGTACTATGAACCCTATAACCTTCGCGTTCAAAGATGCGAGTCAACATAATTGTTGTCTGTACTTCATCATCAGCGACTAATACAAGTGATGCAGATTGGGAGTCATTCATTATTGTTTCCTAGCTTGGCTTTGCATTTTTATGTTCACACTTGAGATATTTCCCGCACTTTCAGGTTATCTGCACGAGTGATACAATTTGCCTAATAAATAGTAAAGCATACAAGCTTCTCCAAATGCAAAAACGTTCGAATAACCTACACAATTATAAACAATCTCTCCTCTATGGTGCATTAGTTGGAGTGAGCATCGGCATAGCATTTGCCTTGGGTTTTATCGTCCGTGGAGTTATAGCGCCAGCAACAGCCCAAGCAGCGGAAAATCAATACCCCTTACTCGGCGAAGTGCAAACGCTGATAAACGATCATTATTTACGTGACCAACCTGACATCAAACAACGTGAATATGGAGCTATCCGCGGTATGATTGCAACCCTTAACGACAAATACACTTTCTTCGTTGATCCTCCTGTTGCAGCCAGTGAATCAGATGTATTGGCCGGAACTTACGGAGGGGTTGGGTTGCAGCTTGAAAGATCTGAAGCCGGAAAATTAGTGGTATACCCTTATAAGGATAGTCCGGCATTACAAAAAGGAATTGAGGATGGTGATGAGCTTATCGCTGTCAACGACACACCTGTTGACTTAACCTTTCAACCAGATGTTTTGGATCAGATGCTTCGCGGTGAAGTCAAAGATAATAATGGGGTCAAACTGTCCGTTATCAAACCAGACGGCAAAAAACTAACCGTTTTTATTCCATTTGCGGTAATAAATGTTCCATCAGTTAACTGGCGGGTATTAGTGGATGCGCCCCAAATTGGTTATGTTCAAATAACCCTTTTTACAAGCCGCACGCCACAAGAATTGAAAGATGCTTTAACTGATTTGCTGGCTCATGACGTTAAAGCCCTCATACTCGATTTGAGAAACAACAGTGGCGGCCTATTAAAAGAATCTGTCGATGTGGCGAGTCAATTCTTGGATGGTGGGATTATCGTCTATGAAAAAACAAATAACGTTGAAAGTGAGCTAAATGCTGTGAGTGGTGGCTTGGCAACTCAAATTCCGCTAGTCGTGTTGGTTAATCATGGAACGGCCAGCGCAGCAGAATTGGTATCGGGCGCAATTCGTGATCGAGGACGTGGAATCTTGATCGGACAAGTTACATACGGTAAAGGCACCGTACAGCAAATATTTAGGCTCTCAGATAATTCTTCGCTTCATATTACTGCGGCAGAATGGCTAACTCCAAAGCAGCAACATCTTGACGGGCAGGGTTTAGATCCAGATATTTCTATGATTCCCGATGTGAATGGTCGCGATGTTGAACTTGGTGAGGCAGTGCGCCAACTAGATGTAATACTATCAAAGCCGAAATAGTAGGTATTTATGGCAGACATTAAAATCGTTGCCCGCAATCGTAAGGCACATCATGATTATCATCTTGAGCGTACTTTTAATGCTGGTATGGTTCTTCAAGGATCTGAAATCAAATCAATCCGATCAAATAACATCAACTTGCGCGACGGATTCGTTCAGGAAAGGGATGGGGAACTTTGGTTGATCGGTGTCCACATATCCCCCTATGAGCAAGGCATAATGTTTGGGCATACGGACCCCATGCGACCTCGCAAGCTTTTGTTGCATAAAAAGGAAATTGCTCAAATCATCTCGAAGAGTAATGAACGAGGGTATACTGTTGTTCCAACAATGGTCTATCTTGAGAGAGGGCGTGCAAAAATTGAGATTGCATTAGCCAAAGGTAAGAAAGAATACGACAAACGAGATGCGATCTCAAAACGAGATTCTGACCGTGAAATTCGCCGGGCAATGAAAGAAAATTATCGATAGCAATGAAGTTACCTCACTTAATCCGTGAAATTAACGCCCTTTCTGAGAGGGAAAAGCATTCCATCTATAAAATGCTTATACCTGATTGGATATATGACACATTCAATATTGATTCGAACCTGCTTACTGTTGATGATATGCCTGTGGTAAAGTTCCGGTGTCCCACCGGCAGCCGGGCGGTAGAAATTACCATAAAGCGAAAGTTTAACGATGTAGATCCGGTTCTTTATCTGAATATGGCTGATACTTTTAACAACCAGTTACTCGTTCTATTGTTGGTTGTAAATGATCTAGATTCTCCACGATTTGACATTGATATTGATGACCAAGGCAACCAAACGCAATTAGGCACCACCAGCAGAAATTTACTCGCCGAAGAGCAAGCTATGAATGCTGGTTTAGCGCCCGGTCAGATACGAAAAGGACTTCGTTCCTTTAACCAATCAGTACCCCTTTTTGAAAAATTCGTCGGTAATATGGGCCATGATTTGTTCCTAATTGAACCTTTGGCATATCACAATGCTTGGGTGTTTGAACGCTATGGCTTTAACTATATTCATGGTTATAAAGAAATGACTCGAATTAACGTCGAGTTTAACCCCGGTGGTGAACTGCACTCTAGGTTGTCGGATAAGTCTGTATTCAGAAACGAGGAGTCTTGGAAGAGTGTTCGCGGGCGTTCGTGGGCGATACATGACGGGATTTTAGGGCATTCATTTTCGGGGTTTCAAATGTATAAACGCTTAGGTTTACATGCAGGTATTTGCACTTTCCCCGATGCGATGTGGTAAATCCTGAAGCTTTTCTCATTACCAACGAATATGTTCGCCAAGCTCTAGATAAGCTTATTCAAGTAACATCCGATCGGGACATAAATCCACTACAATATCTACAACTTGTCGAAGGTCGATTGTTGAGTGCAGATCACACATTTTTCTCTCAGCCACGACAATTTGCACTCTCGGATCTTCTTATTTCAGTTATTCAAGAGCGTTATAATTATCATCGTCAGTTACACGGGCTAGCCATAATTCTTCCCGGAGCAAATACAACTTTGGCAGCTAATACCGTGAAGGCTGATTCGAGAACGGCAAATCCAACGTTAATAGGGTGGTCTTGGCTTTATTTTCATTACGTTGAATCGGCGCTGCATATATCCCAGCAATATTTTTGTGAACTGGTCAATTTAGATGAACGCACAATACGCCGATATCAGAAAGTCGCAATTGATCAATTAACCAAAAATCTTATTCGAATGGAGCAAGATGCGCGTACTGCGAGCCATAAGCAGAAGCTGTTTTTGCAGCTACCACATCAAGGTAACATCTCAAACTTATTGGAGCGTGAGCAACAACTTGAAGAGTTGCACAGCAGTAAATCTAAGCACATTCACGTCATAGGTGCATTAGGTATCGGTAAGACTGTGTTTACAGAGTTTTTCATTCAAGAATTGATCGCAAATGATCAGTTGGATCATATCGTGTGGGTTCAGTCTCCTGAAACTATCGAGAACCTGAAATCACATATAAATGAAAGACTATTGATTGAAAACAACCGCATCACGCTAGCAGACTTCCTCTCAATCAAAAAAGTTGCCATTGTAATTGATGACGCTGAACATTTGCTTTCAGATTTGCCTACCCTTGATAGTTTGTTGTGTGAATTTAGTAATGGTTATGTTCTTTTGACAAGCCATATTTTCTTTTCGCTGCCTGATTGTTACCAACTTACTTTACGTGAACTTTCATCGTCATCTGCAAAAGTTCTCTTAGCTACTTCAAACACAAACCACATAGAAAGCCTTCAACAGGTAGACTTTAATCGGATGATCTGGCAATCTATTGGAGGAAATCCACTCGCACTTAAGTTGCTGGCGCAAAATTGGTCCATCTTTGATATTGAAGTCGCCACGAAGGTGACTCTAGAACAAGTATATTTGATTATTTATGACTCTCTCAAAACATCGGAGCGTTTAGCATGGTTGATACTAGCACTTTTGAATACCCATACCATCACATTAAATGACTTATCGCATATTGGCTCGTTCTACGTAAGCACTGATGATTTTGTTACTTTAATCCGTTTATACGTTGTAACAACGATATGGCCCAATGATAAGCCTAGCCTCTGTTTGACACTCTCTTCAAACTTTTATATTCGCCAACAATATAGCTCAGACTTCGATTTACAGAATGCCTTTTTTTCTTTTGTCTATGATACCCGCTGGATTGAAAACGTTTCAACAAACGTACACTTACCATTAATAGAGTCCATTCTGTCAACTAACTGGATTCAAATTCGTGATGATTATCTTGTGGATATAACTCAGCAGTTGTGGCGTGAAGGAATATTAAGAGGGCATTACACAAAATGGTATGAGATTTTGAGCAAATATAACAGCGAAATTACTCTTGAGAATATGGAACTTGGTCTTGGTCTTGGAATATGTTTGCGTTATTTGGGTCAATGGACCAAAGCCAATTCAATATTTGTCCAATTGATTCAGTACACAGGACATCAAGGGTATTTTTTAGTTCAAGCCGAGGCACTCCTAGAATTTGCTATATTATCGCGCTATCGAGGAGATTATCACGGTGTAATCGAAGCTCTCAATCATATCGAGGTTTTAGATATTTCTAGAACAAACACTACTATTCGAAATCGATTGTTGGCCGAACGGATTGAATTTGCACTAGAAAATAATAACCTTTCCGAGGTTAGAAATTTGTTGGATGACTTTCCAGACGGCGAGCCTAGGAAAAATATCTTTCAAATTGAGTTATACACCAAACTGATAATTTCGTCTGCTGAAATCGATTTGATGGAATCTTCTGTAGAGCGATTGCTTTTTCAATTTAGTTACAGTCGATCTATTATTGCAAGGATTCATATTTTGCTAGGCCGTATTCGGGAAAAAATACTAGATTTCACCGCTTCTGCAAAACACTTATCAATTGCTCTATCTCTACTCACAGAAGAAGATAATGACCCTTATGCGCTGGCACGTGCTCAATCTAATTTGGCAAGTGTCCTAATTAATCAAGATCAATTAACGGCAGCCCGAGAACTGCTTAACTCCGCAAAGTATATACAGAATCAAATTGGGGATCGTGTAGGTCTAGCGGTGACTATGCACAACTCACATGTTATTGATCGAAAGATTGTCAAGTGAACTACGTTGAGTTAAAATATACTCCATTGAGCGCCCATAGCTCAGCGGATAGAGCATCGGTCTTCGGAACCGGTGGCCGGGGGTTCGAATCCCTCTGGGCGCATCTAGGAGCTGGCATCACTTTTTGGATGCCAGTTTTGTTGTATTCACAATGAAGGTAATATCTTTATGACTGAAAATTCCAAAAAGCGTGTGTTGTCTGGTATTCAACCTTCCGGGAACCTGACAATTGGGAATTATTTAGGGGCATTAAAGCAGTGGGTAGCTGAACAAGAAACATATGAATGTTATTTTTGTGTCGTTGATTTACATGCTATTACTGTTCCCCAAGATCCGGTGAAATTGCGCGCTAAAACACGAGAAGTTGCGGCACTTTATATTGCTGCTGGTTTAGACCCTGACAAAGTAACTATTTTTGTTCAATCCCATGTATCTGCTCACGCGGAACTCGCATGGATATTGACCTGTTTAGCGCCAATGGGCTGGCTTAATCGAATGACCCAGTTCAAGGATAAGGCGGCCAAACAACAACAAGATACCATATCCTCTGGTTTGCTCAATTATCCCACTTTAATGGCGGCTGATATTTTACTTTATCAAGCCCATGCTGTTCCAGTAGGTGATGATCAACGTCAGCATCTTGAATACACCCGAGATTTAGCCCAAAGGTTTAATCACATGTATGGTGATACTTTCATTTTGCCTGAAGTTATGATCCCGAAAGCTGGAGCAAGAATAATGGGATTGGATAATCCATTAAGCAAAATGAGTAAGAGTGAGGCAACAGATAGTCATGCGATTTACTTGCTTGACACTCCAAGTAAAGTCAAGAAAGTGGTGATGCGAGCTGTCACCGATTCCTTGGGGCAGATAAGTTTTAGTGACATTCCAGACAGAGCAGGGATCAACAATCTTCTGACAATTTATCAAAGCCTTACTCAGCTTTCACAGGAACAGACAGAAGCTCGTTTTGCCGGTAAAGGATACGGGGACTTGAAAAAGTCTGTGGTCGAGGTTGTAAACGCAACATTAGAACCGTTGCAGAGGCGATACTCCGAAATTATAGATGAGGAAAAATACCTTGACGGAATATTGGCTCGAGGTGCAGACAAAGCACAACAAATGGCTAATCGCACACTTCGTGAAGTGAAAGAAAAAATCGGGCTTTTGCCGACTGGATTGTCTTCGTAGTTCAGCTTGACCCTGCATACTTGAACTGCTAGAATTAAATAATCCTCTAGCTCCATTCGTCTAGAGGCCTAGGACGTAGCCCTCTCAAGGCTAAAACAGGGGTTCGAATCCCCTATGGAGCAAAAACGGTGCTATCCTTGAAACTCGCACATTTTTGAGACGTGGCACCCCCTTATGGAACAAAAACGTATCCCGTACCTCAATGCAAAGCTTAATAGGGTTTCCCATGTGGTTATCTTTGCCGTAGTCTGCGCTGTGTACATTTGCGGTCGACATTAGGAAATCCATATTACTCAAGCAGCACTCCACACAACTTGTCCAAGGGAACGTAGAGAGCAGTACAATAGCATACTTCAACAGTTAAAGCTTAACTACACTGAACTATGCACCTCATCAAGTCACATAGTTCAGCATATATTCATCGACATTTTTCTTCCGGATGGAACAATCGACATATTACAAAAGGTCTTTAACTTAATCACCAGCCGGTGAAGGCTGAGGTTTTGCTACAGACCTTTCAGCCATATCATCACGGTTGAGTAAAGCTGTGTAGCTGCCATGTCGGTAAGCTGCTGCTGCAATGGCATGAGTACAAACAGGCAGCGTCAGAACAGCGAAGACGGTAAGGGCGATTAGTTTTAACGCAGATGTCGGCATAATGAACGCAGCACCCAGTAAAATGCCCGCAAGACCAACTGTTGATACTTTGCCACTGGCATGTAAGCGACAATACAGATCCGGCATCCGAACAAGTCCAACGACACCGACTAGCGAAAAGAAAACGCCACCCCAAAGGATTACTAAGCCAATGATTTCCATTTTAGAATGCCCTTCCTTCCGAGATATATCGAGCTAACGCGACTGTGCCGATGAATGCAAAAGCTGCTAAGGCAATAGCAACATCAATAAACATGGCTGTACTTCGCAGTAGAGCCAACACAATAATGATCCCAATCAGCAAGGTAGTAATCGAGTCGATTGCCTGCAAACGATCTGGTGCAGTTGGGCCAACCCATGCCCGGTAAGCACATGGGATAATCAAGATGACCAAAACCAGCAATGCAGCTTGCGTACCGAGTAAAACTATTCCCGTCATTATTCAGTCCCTCCCAATAATTCGCCGGAGTAACTTAAGCCGTTTAAGTTGTGCCGCATCCGCATTTTGCGAGGATGCTTCAACATCTAAACAATGGACGTACATGGTATGGCTGCCATCAAAATCAACGACCAGCTCTCCGGGAGTGATTGTGATTCCATGCGCACTAAAAGCGGCCGTGAAATCGCTCTCGTCCGGGTCTTGTGTCCGCACAGCGATAATGCCGGGGTTCAAGGGCATGCTTGGGTTAAGAACACGCTTCGCAACATCGACACTGCAGTTCCAGATGTCTCGAGCAAGTGTCACGGTATAGACAATGAGTGCCAACATTTGATTGGGCAATCGGCGAGCATTGATCTTGATATTTTCGAGTTTAAGACTGTAGAGAATTGCAAAGCCAATAACAAATCCAACCACAAAACCGCCGATTGAAGGATTCTCCGTCAACATCATCCAAATGATGGAAAACGGGATAGCCAATAATGAAGTTGCAACCATAATCTAACCTCCTAACACACCGCGTATGTATATATTGGGATCACCTAGCCGAGTTACAGCCAGTGTTGCTGCTTCGATGAGCGGAACAGCGTACAGACCAAGTAGGACACACAAACCAATGAGGAGTGCTGGAGCAACAACACTGTCACCCACAGGTTTTAGATGAAGCGTTTCATCAGGCGATCTCTGGAAAATATGCTGCCATGTACGGGTCATGTAGAGTAATGTGATAAGACCAGCGCCAATGGACAGCCCTAATACCACCCAGCTTTGGGCCTGAACCCCCCCCTGTACTATGGTCAATTTGCTGATGAAACCGTTGAGTGGGGGAATGCCGGTCAATGCCAATCCACCGACTAAGTAAAGCACACTGATGAGACCTAAGTTCTTCCCCGCGCCTCCAATATCAGCAAGTTTCGCACTTTTGTTGGGCATCCGGCTGGCAATTGCGCCAGTGATCATCAGCAGAGATGATTTAATAAACGAATGGTTAAACGCGTACACAATTGCACCAACTAGCGCGAGCGGTGTTCCCCAACCAATCCCCACGAGGATGAAACCGATCTGCCCAAATGTTGAATAGGCTAACATGCGTTTCGCATCATATGTGCGGAGTGCTGCCAATCCGCCGAAGAAGATTCCAATGACACCCAGTACCAACAATAAATTGCGAACCAGTGGAGCCTCATTGATAAAAAGGAGCATAGTTAACCGTATCAGACCATACACGCCAACCTTGACCACGACTGACGACAAAACGGCATGAACCGGCGTTGGGGCCGCAGTGTGGAAGTCAGGCTGCCAGAAATGGAAAGGAAAAACGGCACTTTTTAGAAGGAAAGCGCACATGAGCACAACGGCAGCGGCTTGTGCTAATAGCGGGCGCTGACCACCTTCTAACAATCGCGCAATATCCGCTAATGTTAATGTCCCAAATGTTGCGTAGATGGCTCCAATCCCCAATAGCAGAAATAGTGAACCCATAGCGCTGATTAGCAGATATTTGATTGCTGCTTCCACTCCAAGACGATTATCAGAAATCGCGACCAGAACAACCGATGACATAATCATCAGTTCTTGAAATACGAAAAGAGTGAATATATCACCGGTATAAAAAGCGCCATTTAGTCCCGCTGACATGCAAAGAAATATCGGCATAAAAGCTGGATAGGAAATGCATTTGTCTCGACAGCCAAGAATATATAAGGTGCCACACGCAACTACTGTGGTGGCCATTACTTCGAACAGTGCCGAAAGCATGTCAGGTGCAAGCACTATGCCATAGGGTGGCGCATATCCACCGATGCGATAGACCTGCAATCCATCACTCCAGTTGAGGACAAGAATGGCCAGGCTAGCCAACCATGCGACTGTACTGGCAGTCATACCGATGATATGTTGTACCCGTAAATAGTGCGCTGTTAACACACATAAAGCTGCTGCACTTAGTGGGATAAAGATTGGTACGAGAACAAGTGGATTATTAGGCATTCGTTAACCTTGTAGTTGATCCAAATTGTCGAGATCAGCCGTTTTGTAGCGTCGAGTTGAGGCTGAAATCAGACCCAGTAATATTGCATATGTGCCAAAACTGATGACGATGGCGGTTAATATAAGTGCCTGTACCAATGGATCACTCGTAGTTACTTTGTCCACATTTTGGGCATAGGCGGGTGCTTGACCATTAAAAGCGCCGACCGCGAAAAAAAACAAGTTGATAGCGGTGAATAGGATATAGAAGCCCATCGCAGACTTAACCATATCACTTCGGAGCAGTTGAAATGTTCCAAATGCAAACATGACGCCAGTCGCAATGGCAAATAGAATATTCATAGGGGTTCAACCTCTTTAGGATAGGCAATGGCTTCCATCACAGTGGTGATGCTTCCTAAAACAGTTAGAAAGATGCCTGTTTCATAAAAAAACGTAGATGAAATGTGAATGTTCGCAGGCAGCGGGATATTTATGTTGTTATGCGCAAGAAAAGGTTGGCCCATTAACAGCGGGAATGCCGCATTTACAATTACGAGCGCCAATCCAAGTCCAATAAGTCGGCGCGCCCCCAAGCGTGTAAACTGCTTATGTGCTTCGTGATAGCCGAATACGATATACCATAGGGCAACCCCCAATCCGCTTACTACACCCGCCGTAAATCCATCACCGGGGCCTTCACCTCCATAGATGAGATGAGCCAATGCGACAAGAAAGGCCAGTGGCAATATGATTCGCGCAATTACACGCGTTAACGGAGTAGAAAAACTCGTTAGGAAAAAATCTTCGCCTTGTGCATCATGATCATCGATATAAGGTGCAGGAATAACATGTTCAACATCATGCACAGGCTTACGGATAGTTTGTTGAATACTAGTGATCACTTTGACCATACTTACGGGCCAGCGTGGACCGCTGGTTGGTTTCGCAAGAATGGTCAACACCCCCAACGCAGCTACGCTAAACACACTAATCTCAATGATGGTGTCCATGCCACGAAAGTCAGTGACAATTGCACCGACGACATCCGGAAAGCCGACTAATTCCTCGGTATGTTCTAGGTGCCAAGTTGCGATACTTTTCGGTTGGGGGCGGTTGGTTAGTGCTGCGAGAACAAATAGTCCTGCGCCAACCCCAATGCCAGTCGAAATGAGAATGTCACGAATACGTCCTGCTTTTGACTGCACCCATAGCGAGTCAATTGCCTTTTGTCGCTCATCTTTACGGATACGTGCCAGCATAACAATCAGCAGTACTGTACCAATGGTTTCAACCATAAATTGAACCAGTGCCACGTCCGGTGCAGGTTCAATTAAGAAAATGCCGCCCACACTGTATCCAGCTACGCCAAGTGATAGAGCTGCCAGCAAATGACTCTTAAATAGAATGCTTGCAAGTACCATGCCCAAGCATAAAATGAGCAGGATGCTGCGCAGGATATCGATACTCGGATGAAACTCGAAAGTCAACGCATAGCCTGTAAGATGCGCCAAACCTGCAGTTGCTTGGAGGATAATTACGCTGGCTAGAATGACAGCGAGATAGTAGCGCAATTTACCGCCTTGCGTTCGCAGCAATAAATCACCAATCTTTTCAATTCCGGCAACAGCTCCCTGATATAGTTGGGCTCCTCTTGGCAGTTTAGGAAACGTCCAGCCACGCCAGATAGAACGGGTCGCAAACACAATCAAGCCACTTCCAACTGCCGTTAGGCTAAGAAGGAACGTTAAATTAAAGCCGGAAAACAAAACAAGGTGAACTTCGTGTCCGGCAATTGTCTCAATAAGAGGGACGACCAATAACGGCAGACCAACGCCCGCTAACAGAGATAGCACGGCCAACGCAGCTGGCCCAATTAAAAGTCCCTTAGGGGTAGCATGAAAATAGGTATTTTCCGGTTTATTCCCTCCAAATACATCCCAAACCAGAATAACTGCTAGGGCAACGGTCAGTACAGCACTAATCACTGTTATAGCTAAGGCAAGTGGTGAACTCAACAAAGCCTCGAGTAAACTTTCTTTCGCGACAAAACCCAAAAGCGGCGGAATCCCTGCCATCGACAGGCCCGCGAGTCCTGCGACAAATGTCCAACCGGGCATCTGCCGCCATAAACCACCTAGATATCTTAAATCGCGAGTTGCGGTAGCATGATCAACTGCGCCAGCCGTCAAAAACAAAGTCGCTTTATATAAACCGTGCGCGAGTATGCCGACGGCTGCGGCTTTCACCCCTTCGCCATGTGGCAGACTAATCAAAACTACAAATGCACCAAGCTGGCTAATTGTTGCGTAAGCCAACGCGCCTTTAAGATCGTGCTGCCGTAAGGCAAATAAGGCACCCAACAGCACCGTCATCAGCCCGATTCCAAGTAGTGTGTTTTGCCACAATGGGGTATCTCCCAAAACAGGTGACAACCGCAGCAGGAGATAAACGCCTGCTTTTACCATCGTTGCGGAATGCAAATATGCACTGGCCGGGGTTGGCGCGGTCATCGCACCGGGCAACCAGAAGTGAAACGGAAATTGAGCACTTTTAGTGAAACAGCCGATGATGATCAACACCGTAAAAGCAGTGTACCAAGGATGATCATGCAAGCTGGTATTGGCGATAATCTGACTGAGTTCCATTGAACCCGAAGCGGTACCGAGCAAAACGAGGCCAACCATTAAAGCCAAGCCGCCGCCGCCGGTTATGATAAGTGCTTGCAGAGCACCTTTACGTGCTGCCTCATTCTCATGATTAAAGCTGACTAGGAGGAAGGATATAACACTGGTAAGTTCCCATCCGATAAATAGAGTTAATACGTTACCGGCAAGCACAACCACAAGCATGGCGCTCATAAACGGCAACAACAAAGTGTAAAACCGATCTAGTGACTTAGTATCTTCAAAATAATAAATGCTATAGACGATGATCATCGCACCAATGCCGAGGATCATTAGGCTAAACAGAAGTGATAATCCATCTAAATAGATTGAGAATGTCAGGCCTAATTGAGGAACCCAAGCGACACTTAGGGCCACATGACCAACATCATAAATAGAAGGTATAAAGGTCATTAACCAAACAAATAGAATGCCTACAAGTGATGCCAACAACCATCCATATATCTCCTTAGAGATATATTTTCTCACCGCTGGACGTAGTAGAGCAGTAATTGCGGGAGCTAAACTTATAATACCAATTCCAAACAACCGAACCTCCCAGAAACAAATCAAATGGGGAAAATGCTTTCCCCATTTTTGTGTTGTTTTAATGTGGGTTACCGATGATTAGTCACCTATTGCTGGTGCTTTGACCGAGACTGCTGATCCATCTAGACTTGCTGGAGGACGTATGTCGGGTGTAATGGCCTGTGCATGTTCATAGTCATCAATGAAGATTGTTATGTCGTCAACTTTCTTGCTGACGTGGAGTAGACCGACGGCCTTAAGCGCACCAAACATGACAAAGGCGAACACGGCAGTGAAGATGATGGTTGCAGCTGAACCGAGAATTTGAACTCCAAGCAGTCCGAAACCGCCACCCAGCAGTAAACCTGTCCGAGTTGCAACATCCACACCTGCCGGGGCAAACGTGAGGCCCGGTTGACCGAACAGGCCAATTGCAACGGTTCCCCAGATACCACAAGCTGCATGAACCGCAAAAGCACCTACAGGATCATCAATGTGGAAGCGCTCGACTGTATCTGCTGCAATAATGACCACTACACCAGCAACCAGTCCGATCACCAGTGCTGCCCAAGGTGCCACAAATGCGCATCCAGCCGTGATGGCAACCAAACCTGCCAATGAACCGTTCAACGTATAGATCAGATCCCATTTCTTAGAACGACCATATTGGTAGAACATGCAGGAGAGCATTGCTGCACCTGCGCCAAGTGTCGTATTGAGAACCACGAGACCAATAAGACCGGTATTGCCTGTACCAAGTGTTGAACCGGGATTGAAGCCGTACCAACCGAACCACAGAATCATGGTTCCGATAGTCGCTAGTCCCAAGTTATGTGCGGGAGGAAGCGGCAGCCATTTTTTATCTTTGCTCCAGCGAATTGCACGAGGGCCAAGCATAATTGCACCCACTAACGCCGTTACACCACCCACGGTATGGACAACGGTACTGCCAGCAAAGTCATGGAAACCCTGTTGGGCTAACCAACCACCGCCCCATACCCAGTGAACAATGATTGGATAACTAACCGCGCCCATAATGACACTGTAAATTAAGTCACCAATGAAGTCAGTGCGTTCGGCCATCGCACCGGTTGTAATGGTGCTTGCAGTCGCGGCAAAAGCAAATTGGAAGAAGAAGAATGTAAGCGTGTCAATCGTTCCAGTTTGTGCATAGATGACATTGCCACCCGTAAACTGAACAGCATCACTCAGAAAAAAGTTTGAAGTACCGATCAATCCACCGGCACTTGTGCCGAATGCGATACCGAAACCGACTGCCCAGAAAGCAATTGCGGTGAGGCCAGCATCAACAAAGTTTTCCAGTAAAGCGTTCACAGCACTGGTCTGACGAATTAGACCGGTTTCGAGCATCGCAAATCCGCACTGCATAAAAAAGACTAAGAAGCCAGTTACGAGCACCCACGTCGTGTCAACTGCGGTTTGTGTTGCCATTGGCGCTGTATCTTGAGCATGGGCTGTTCCCCCGAAAGCAGCCAATACTAAAGAAGCAATCCCAATTGCAAGGAGACGACGCAAATGACGATTGCGCTTGTTCATTCCATTTTCCTCCAAAGCAAAGAGTAGTTACGATTGGAGGCAGTTTACTGGATTTGTTAAGGCATCCCTACGATTTTGCTGCCAAAGTTTGAGAAAACTTCTTAGTTTTTCTCAACAAATGTTGGAGGAAAACAATTCTTGCGGGGTTAAGTTAGGCACAATATATATATAACAGTGGTATTTACGAGACGAATTATACGATACCCTTACCTTTCAATTGCAAAGACCTGCATCAACCATGTAGCGCAAGACCCGTCTGTTGGTAGCTGTGAGTCAAGATTTAGTAAAAAGTCACAATAAGGCACTGGAGGCAGATATAATTGGATTGAAAACTATTTTTGAACATTCTTTTGGACAATTCGAAATCCAATCGTCGCGTGATAGCAAAGCGGATCGAGATAATAATGGAAAGAGATTTGAGATCGCTGATACGCACTCACAAATGATCCTCCAAAAACTGCACGCTCGCCAACTAATGTAATATCGATTAATTCCTCGTTGGTGTCAGAATATTCACTTTGATCAGGCTTAGGCTTACTGTTTATGCACCATTCCCATACATTTCCAGCCATGTCATAAACATTGAAGGGGCTAATTCCATTACTATAACGCATGACAAGTGAGGTCATCTTTATTTCGCTCTCGCGAGTATTACAACGCGTCTTATCAAATGTATTTCCCCACGGGTATATTCGGTTATCATCACCACGTGCGGCTCGCTGCCACTCAAGTGCGGAGGGTAAGACAGCGGTGATATTCAGTTTTGAACTTAACCATCTACAAAATGCAAGGGCATCAAACCAATTTACCATCTCGCGTGGACGTTCATCGCCTTTGAATCGTCCCGGTTTCGATTCCGGATTATTTACGCGCCAGTTATACGCCTCGGGAGAATATTCCCACCACTGAGTATTCTTATATCCGTCTGCATCGTCGCAAAAAATCTGATATTGACTGTGGGTAACTGGATACTTACTGATCTTGAATCCATCGACCCTGACTTTTCTTTGTTGTGCTTTTTGACTTTTATCAATTTCATCGACAAGAACGTAGCCGGCAGGTATATCACACCATTCTAATAGAGGCAAAAGAAAAGGGGGTCTATTATCCTGTTTGCGATCTACTACCTGAATTACGGATTGCTTTGATTCATCAGGTTTAGAGATTAACTGGGCTAGCTCGTCGGGATCGTAGTCAGGGAAATCGCGTCTAAAGGCTTCAAATGCTTCTAGCCCCAACTTACGTGTGCGCGAAAGCCTTACAAGCTCTGCAATTTGCTTATATTCACGTTCCGCCTCACGCAGATAGGACAAACGCTCTAGCGCAGTTTCAGCCTCCTGTAGTAAAGCATCTAAATTGATGAAACGCGATGTGAATCCGCTCTCTTTTGCCTGTTTGAGCAAGAAAACCGCTTGATCGAATTGACCATTTTCCATGGCTGCAGCAGCAACACTTATAACATTCGCAGGATTAGTTGTCGGGGGTGCTACACGTTCGGACGCAATTGCAGACACTGGTAGGGCAGGGTGTTTGCGACGCTCAGCAATATATATTGAGTTTAGAAGGACTTTGACAGCTTCAATGGTTATTCCATTTGTTAAATCAACATATTGAGTATCTTTTAGGTTATCAGGCAAATTTACTTCGTCACGAATTAACACTGGCACAATGTGCTTACCCAGACTTTGTGCCAATTCGAATTCCTTGCGACAATATTCTGAAGCAATGGAGTCAGGTGAGAGCAGGTAGACAAAGCTCTCACACCAGTCCAGCCTTCTTAATATTTCTTTCCACCAATTTTGCCCTGCATACAAACGTTGGTCGTACCAAGTTTCGTGTACGTCAAGTGTATCCACAATTTGGATACAAAATGGTTTATCAACGCGTGCATAACTTACGAAAATACGCATAAGAGTTTCTCGTTGGTGTTACAGAAAAAGGGTAAATGATGCTAATCGTGACTCGCTTGCCATTGCTCAACTGCAAGTTTGGCTTCGTCATTGTTAATCTGCTTAAGTATATCAACAATTACGTCACAAATCCTCTTTTGTTCCCAGTATGGTCCCGCAGAATCGGATAAGCTTGGAATTAGCGCAGATACCAATGTCGGATCTGGGTTCCGGCTTAGTCCATTTGCTGCCGCCCATCGAACATGTTCACTCGAGTCTTTGAGAGCGGTTAGCAGGTAGCGAGTAGCGATATCCATGTTTATTTTGCCTAGACTTTGAACAGCCGCTAACCTTACAAATTCTTCTGTGTCTGCGGCTGCTGCTTCCAGAGCAGATATAACTTGTGCTCCATCCAAATATCCAAGTGCTTCTGCTGCGGCTTCTCGCACTAAGGAATTAGCATCAGAAACAAGTTTAGCTATGGCAATTGCTGCATTGTTGTCCTTGATTTCAACCAACGCTCGAATTGCGGCAATTCGAACCTTCCAATTTGAGTCAGCTAAGCGTTGAATCAAGTGTGGCACAACATGGACATTTCCAACCCATCCTAACGTTTCCACACCTGTCCACCGTATGACCCAATCGTTATCATTAAGTGTTTCAAGAATTTGGTTGATAACTTTTAGGCTGGTATTACCACGAAGTCCCTTGACATAATCACGGAGCGTCTTGGCGGCGTTGCTGCTCGTATCCCACTTGCGACCCCGCAATTGAGCCAATATGCCAGCAACGTAAATGTCCTCTGAAGATCGCGTTGAATCTGCTCCTAAGGGAAACTGTTCCAGTTTATTTTCTGAGTCGCCATTGTGACCATTTGTCTGTGTCGTCAATCGCTGCTCTTTCGCGTTAATTAAGCGTGCCTTCACGATTTGTGACGAAGTAGTACTTCGCTCTTCGTATCCCGGCATATTCGATAACAACTTAGTAACAATTTCATTCACGCTGGATTTACTTAATCTTGATTTAGACATATCGGCTAAACCTTCCTCTAAACGCGAAACTGCATCAGGGTTTGAATATTTGGCAAGCCCTTCTAGGGCCTCAATTTTAACATCGACATCGTCTTCGTACGAGAAACTCAATAACAGATCGAACACATCTTCGGTTTGAAACTTTGATAACGCCTCAATCACTAACCGGCGGGACAAAGGAGCTAATTGCTTCACAATTTGACTAAAGGATCCGGGTTCTTTAGATTGGATTTTCAGGAGGGCGTTAGTGGCAGCTTTGCGAACTCCTACATGTCGATGCTTTAGGCACTCGACGAGATATGGAGTAGCACAGACATCATTTAGCGTTGCTAGTGCAGCTGCCGCCTGTATCACGACCGATGTGTTGCTGTCCTGAAGTACTTGAACTAAAGCAGGAACGCTAGCAGTATCGTTTAATTCTTTTATCGCCCAAATTGCATTTAGCCTAGTTTTAACTGCATCGGAATTCAGCATCTTAAATAAAGTAGCGAGGGAGTTTGAGCCGATTCGTTTTACGGCGTGTGATATTTTAGTTCGAGTATTTTCGTTGATTTCGGACAAAGACTCTGCTAGACCAGTCATTATCGAATGACCTAACTCTAGAAAAGTTGAATATGCATAAAGGCGAATGGGCCATTGGGCATTTCTCAAGACCTCAACAAAAATTGCATTGGCGGCGTTTGGGTCTAGCCCATAGAGTAATTTTGCAAAGCAGGTTCGAAAGTCTCCAATCTCGGCAAGGGCATCCATATTCTTGTTGATTACATATGAATACGTGGAGCTGTCACTCAAACGAACGCCACTTGCGAAGCACTGCATTGCTAGTAATGGGTCTACATCGGCAATAGTTCTTAAGTGCTCTGCTGGCCTCTTCGTTAGATGCACCAAGGTAATAATCGACGTATCCCATCTTTGTGGAACACGACTAGAGTCTTTGGTCAGCATCAAATGGGGTAAATTTGAAGGAATTCCATATTGGTCCAGTGCAATTGCAGCGAAATAATCTCGGAACACTTTTGTTGAGAAACGAACATTTTTTTCGCTAAGGAGCAGTAATCCACTTTCAATACACTCGGTAAGATGGGCTTCAGATTGTATATACTCTAACGTTTTTATGTAACTAATCTGTGATTTCTGTCGCTCTGTAACAATAGCGGCAATTTTCGATAACGCGGTGTCAAAAGATAAGTTAGTGTTACTGTGATAATTTCCAAGCCTCCACAAATTGCCGATTAGATAACTATAGTAATTTGCTATGCTTAGGCTTGAAAAATCAACATCAAGGGGATAGCTTACTGATGTTAAACTCATTGCAAATATCGGATTTTGCAAAAGGTATTTTAGCTGCGGATACGTATCGCATTTTTCGCAATTTAGCACATATTGAACAAAAGGGCGGTTCGAATATTTCGATAAAATGACCATGAACTGAGCCCAGTTAAACTCAGCGGCTTTAATCGCTAGTTCAACGTCATATAAGTTTTTGCGGGGCAACTCAGCGGTGGGATCAACCATAATCAATGGTGGGGCAGGGGAATTACTTTTCCACCATGCCTTAAACTTATTCGCAAACGTCTTAGCCGTCATTTCTGCGTATTCGAAACCATATACATATATTGTCAAACTTATAGTTGTTTCTGTGTCGATCTGATATTCTTTATCGCCTAACTGAGCCACCAGCCATTCATCCCAAGGAATTTCCTCGTTCCACGTTTCTACGTCGAGCATGACGGGTAGGGCAGGTTTGTTATCTGACGATATGTATAATTTGCGGGCTTTATCCGCCATAAAACTTGCCACTAATTGCCCATCTGAATAAGCGCAAATTACAATAGTAGATTGATTTCGTTGAACTATCTGCTCAAGATTATAGGTATTTGCTAGGTCAGACGCATCCAAGTGCAGACCCTTATCAAGATCAGAAATAGCGGAAAATTTCATTTCAGATAGCAGTGTTTGTATTGGGTTGCTGTAACTACTTGCACATCCGTAGTTCGTTATTTCGAGCAAATCCCACGCGAACTGTACCCGCTGCAGCTTTGCCTCTAGCCAATTGGTGTACTGTTCCAAATGTGTTTTGTTTGTTGCTTTAGGCACTTCTATCTGGGAAAGAATGCTTATTAGCTTTTGTATCCCTAAGGCGAACTGCGCTTTGTTGTCAGTTGTGAACTCTACTACCGTGTTAATCATCGCGTTTTCTGCCCAATCCGTAATAGATATGGGGCTAGAGAGCAGGGGAATTACCCGCGAGGTCGTGAATTGCTCAGCGAGATGTACATAGGCAGGGGCTTTAACAAATTCAGGCCTTAAAACCGCGATTATAGTGTCGCTTTTTGTCAGGCTCATGGTATCAATAGCGTTGCACTGCAAGGCATATGATGTTAATTCAAAACCCGCATTTCGGAGTTGTGCAGCTAGATCTGCTGCGAAGAGCTTATCAATTGGATGATAGCAGATATAAATAGGCATAGGTTTAGAATATCATATCTGTATTGCGAACGATAATAATGGAGTGAGATTTACTATCTAAGTATAGCCTCTATCCTCAATGGACAACTTGAATGTTACATAATTGTAATGAGAGTCAAAGCCTTGATATTTTACTCATGATAATGTGCATTATCACAAAGTAATGTTAGACGTTTAGGTTTTCCCTTGCGTTACTCACTTTCTTGAGTGATGATTACTCAGAACTATTTAACAGAGGGTCTTTTCATGAATAATCAGCGTGGCAGAACGCAATCAATGGAATTTAGACAACAAGAAGTTGGCTATGTAATGGAGCGATGGCGGGCGGGAGAATCTTGTTCGTTGGTTGGTGTTGGCAGTGTCGGCAAATCCAATCTGCTGCAACATCTATCAAATGAAACAGTTCAGTCCTTTTACATGAAGGATGTGGCCGGCGGCAAACCATTTAAAGCAATCATTATTGATCCAAGTATGTTAGGCCCTCTGTCAGACACTTCATCAGCAGATAACATCGCATTGCGATGCTGGTCTGGCTATGAGTTAATGATGCACAGACTATTCCTTGCATTCTATCCTTTTAGTAACCTTACAGCTGAAGACGCACGTATATTCTACGACACCTATCAAGCACTTCAGGACGGCACAAATCCACTATATGCCTATATGGGGCTGCGTTACTTTGAACTCGGCTTAGAAATATTTATGAAGCAAGGTGCTCATATCGTATTTATGTTTGACGAGTTCGAAGAAATGTTACGGCAGCTACCAGTAAAATTTTTCCTAACATTGCGCGGACTGCGGGATGCAAATAAAAGAGGGATTTCATATCTCACATTTACGCGATCCCCCTTACCTCAACTAATTAACGAACTAAATATAGAACCTTTGGCAATAGAGCCATTTGCTGAGTTATTTAACGACAACATTATCTACGTAGGACCGTACAATGAGGTCGACGCCAGAAACATGGTCTTAGATCTCATTAAGAGGAATAATCGAAAATACGAAACCTATGCCATAGATTTCTTGTTATGGGCAACGGGCCGGTACGCTGGAATAATGAGAGCGAGTTTTAGAGCGCTGGACACACTAAGTGCACTTGATGCAAACTCTGTGATGACTCGTAGTGAGCAGCTCGTTTACGAATTAGTAGCAAAACGTGCGGTGCGTGTCGAATGTGAGACGATCTGGAAAAGCCTAAGTGACGAAGAAAGAGCTATGTTGGTTGAATTTACGGGTAGTCATCCTAAAATCGATCCGAACCGCTATGAAGTACAACAAATCTTTGCTTCACTTCAGCAAAAGCAACTTCTAAAAGTTCAAGGGAATCGGGTACTTGTTGATCCACCTGTGTTTCAGGCATATATACGAAGTCTCCAAACCGCAGAAAACAGGTAACTGGAAAATAGGAATACCTACAACTCACTGACCCTGAAAATCTGAATTAAGTCCTTGGTAGAAATCTGATCCTCTAATTTTTACGGTTCCCAATTAGCGTGTTCGCAACGTACAAACGCGCTGATACCAATTCAGAATTAGATGGGTCAATTTGTTCAGCGCGAAGCAAGTACTCTTTTGCTTCCTCGTCCTGCCCTTCATCGAAGAGAAAGCGGCCAAATAAGGCAAGTAAGGTGGCATTTTGACTGTCATGTTCAAGCCCCTTCTCTATATTTGTAAATGCTAAATCAAATTCGTCCTCATCCCAGAATACCCTTGCAAGTGAGGCTATTAGATCCGCGTCAAACGGCGCCTTGTTTTGTCCGTCTAACAACACTTCAACCGCATCTTGGCGCTCGTCCCAACTGAGATAAGCGTGTGCAAGTAGTCTATACCCTTCCGCAAATGATGGCGTGTGTTCAATGACGTTCTCGAGGAACTCTAAATCCGCGGCGGAAACTTTGCCTTTAGCCTGTAAAATATCGTTGATTTCTCCAAGTCTATTGTCAAAATCGGGAATATCCACCATTAGCTGCAATCGGCTGATGGTGGATTGCAGCGGTGTTGGAACCAATTGTTCGGTAATGGTCAAAAGCTCACTTCTCGCCTTGGCAGTCTCGTCCACCGCGAGATATGCGCGAACAAGATTGATCCGTACGAAGATTTGACTTGGAGAACCAACAAGCCATTGGTTAAAAATTTCAATAACCTTATATAAATCTTTGTCTTGAAGTTGGTCGATTATTGATGCCGTTACACTGCCGTCATTGTCTTGCTCAACCAGTATCAGGAAATACTTCCAAGCATCGTCCTCTTGTAATGTAATCAAGCAATTGACCAATTGCGTCAATATATCGAGGTTTTTGCTGTCCAGTTCAAATGCGCGTCGATAGGCGATCACTGCTTCACGTAGACAAGTCCATTGTTCATCTGTCTCATTGAATACATAACGATCAACAAATGGTCTACCTGCAGGTGAGACATGTCTGCCTTCTGAATTAAGTTCAAGTTGTCTCTCGCTCAATAACATCATTGCATTCGCATAGCCGAGATAAGTATTTGAGGTCGCAGCTTCAGCTTCAATTGCCCGTTGATAAACATCAACCGCGGCAAAATCTTCACGAGATTCTGAATAAAAGGCTGCTAGGGTATTCCAGAGTACAGCATTCTTTGAGTGATGCGCTAACGCCATTTCCAAGAGATCGAATGCTTCCAAGCTTAGCTTCAAACGATACAGCGTAGTACTTAGCACACGTGGGACTACTGGAAATGCGACTAATGCCTCTGTTGTTTTTTTAACGCGTTCTCCAAGAAGCGAACTCCACCTATTTTCGTCGAACATGATTAGACGTGACATACAATATGAAAGGATCCATGCACCAAAGTCAGACTCCATATCTTGAGCTAAGCCTTCCAATTCGTCAAAGTCAGACAAGATACTTCTTTGGTCAGCCGGTTGTCCCCACAACTCGAGAAAGTAGTCAAGTTCCCAATAGAACAAGCATCTTAATAATTCATGAGCTGAATCGTTATCCTTGTCAGTAACTAATTTATAGCGACTATCTATCGAAGACCCTGATAACGCAAGCCACTTAACAATTTCCATAGATACGGCTGGCAGCAGGTCAAGTAGTTCTGTTAAATGTATATTATCCCGATTAATTTTAAGGGTAACGTCATCATCGCGGGCGTCATTCTCGACTTCGACCGAAAAGGTGATCCTTCCATCATGGCTTTCGAAAGAACCCCAAATTGCAACATTTTCATCAAGCCCTTCTACCTCCCAATCGTCCACGCCGAATTGAGAGTTTTCAAGCGACCATTCATAAGTATCGACTTCTGCTTCAACTCGAGCCAAGATTCGGTAAACACTTACCGACGGATGCAGCTCTAAAAGTGTCCCCAATACCAGCCCTACCCCCAAAGCGATTTCAGGCTCAGTTTCGCTAATAATCGGCCACATTCCAACACGATACGGTGATTTCTGTAAACGCGCTCGTTGTCCTACAACATTGGTGTGACGTTCAAGCTGCCATTTTTGCGCAGCTATCATCAAATTTTGAGCTAAATCAAACATAAGATATTAATCCATAACAAGAAACATAAGCAGAAAATATTACAAACGGTAGCGGTCAATTGTAGCGAGGAATGTCTCTATGGATATAGGTTTGCGAATGTATTCATCACAGCCGGCTTCAAGATAATGATCTCTGAAAATATGGTCATATGATGTTATAGCCACAATAGGGGCTGTGACACCATTGTCTCGCAAGGCTCTAGAAAGTTGGAGTCCATCCGTATTGCTAGCGCCCAAATGGAGGTCAATGATAATCAGGTCTGATGTACCCACGCCAATTTCAGCTAAAGCAGTTTCGGCATCTAGAAATGTGACTAAATCATCTTTACCCATCTGGCAGATACGTTCAAGAAGAGCAATATTTGCGACGTTGTCTTCGACATATGTAATCCGCATTTTGATGATTCCAACAACTAATCTCAACAGTAAACGAAGTAGATATTCTTCTACTTCGTTTACTATCATAATGCTAATGTCGCTTAGCCAGAAGTGTTAATTATCGGAACACTCTTGATGCTTCCGCGGAAAACCGTAAATTCGCTGTTTACCCAACCTTGACCAAATGTTCCTTCAACTAAGTACCAGACGCCATCTTTGGCAATGCCAATCACCGGAAGTTCGCTGCCACCGGGATAAGTCGCCAAAATTCCAAACTGCGATCCGGGACCGCTGCGGACGTTCAAGAAACCTGTATTGATCACAATGTGCGGAACAGCCAATCCAAAAGAAACCGGCGCACCCCCGCCCCCGCCTTGGCCCAAATCAGATGGAGAGGGAACGTTCTGCAATGAAGTTAAATCGATTTCATCAGTAGGAGTACCTGTGCGTCCGACCACTGCAGCAAACGGAACCCACCCCACCGTACCATCACCCAGTTCGATTTTAACGAACTGACTATCTTTGCTAATATCTCTTAAAAATCCCTCACGACCCTCATTCAATACCGGCAGTTGTGCGCTGCCACCACCGGGAAGATCACGCATAGCAATCGCATTTCCCCGGATTGAAACAACCTGTCCTGAAACACGGGATAGACGGATGAATAACTTCGGACCTTCAACCCAGCCGATACCAATATCGGGAATATCAAGCGCTACCCAGTTAACACCGTTTTTATCGTTAGAACTGCCCACAATGGTGTAATCAAAAGTGTCATCACGGAAAAGTGTTGTAATTGCCGGTGCACCGTCCATAGGTTGTGTGCGTGCATTAACAGCTTCCACGTTGACCATTCCACGGTAACGTTCACCGGGGCTAACACTGGCAACGCGACCGCTCGGAAGCGTGAATCGCATTGGTGAACCCACAACTGGCGTATCCGAAGTTGTAGGTGCTCCCCCTCCACCACCTTGCCCAAGATCAGCCAATCCCAAGGTGGTTGGCGTGGATTGTGCTGCTGCCGCAATAACTTGCTCCAGCGTCACCACAGGTACATTGGTAAAACTGCCACGCGGAGCTGTAAATTGGATATTAACCCAACCAACTCCAATCACCGTTGAAACTTGGAACCAAACATTGTCTTTTGCGCGCCCAATAACAGGTAGCTCTGTGCCGCCGACAACGGTGAGGAGGACAGAATACTGCACGCCCGGCCCGGTTCTTACGTTTAAAAAGCTGGTATTAACAATCAAGCTTGGCGAAACAAATTGAGCTTGTTGGTGTGGCGAGTCAGCTACCGCAACTGACATCGTGCCAAAGAAAATGGCTAGCAGTAATATGATAAAAGGCATTTTGGATCGAATTTTCATTCTTCATCTCCTGTTGCCAGTTTCTCTGGCTTGTGTGGGCAAAACCACTTGTATGTAGATACAGTACACGAATTCCATAAGTATAAATTAAAATACAAAATCGCGCTTGTACAATTTACATTTTAATTGTTATCCATATTGAACCTATATTTCAACTAAAACGGTTTTGAGGATTGATTACATCTTTTCGACAACCGCAAAGCAAGTTATGATGATGGTCTCACTTAGTTTTAAGCAAAAACATAAAGCAAGGTACATAGTGCTACCACACTTGGCTCGTCGCTCCCACAGTGAATTAAAGGGTCGACAAATAACTCACATACTAAATACGCTCAATCAACACATGCAGCTTTACGGCTACAACCTGATTGAACTCCCGATAATAGATTCTGCGGATATTTTTCTGGTAAAAGCTGGCGACGAAATAATAAACAACCTATTTACGTTTGATCGGCGCGGAAAGCAATTTGCACTTCGCCCCGAATTTACCGCATCAGCCGCTGATTACTTTGCGCATTCTGAAGGCGATGCTGTGGCGCGATGGCAATTTTCCGGATCAATTTTTGAAGACAAATCCCACGAGTCTAATCCCGGCTATGAGCAATTAGGTATAGGAGCCGAGCTAATTGGATTAAGTGGAAGTTTGGCCGACGCAGAAATCATCGCGATGTCCGCAACAGGATTGCGCAAACTCGGTATTGTAGATGCGGCTATTACCATCGGTCATGTTGGATTACTTCGCGAGTCAATTAGCCAATTTAACTTGGATGCGCGTACCCAGCGCTTTTTGCTCCATCATATTCCTGCTTTGAGCGATCCCAAAAAAGGTAAAAAATGGATTTTTGACCAATTTATTGCTCAGTTATCGTCTGTCAAAACAATCATTTCGTCCACAATTGACACCAACGTCGGTGAGCCCAACTCTAGTGCATCGTTGACGATGGGCGGCAGGACACAAGAAGATATTATGCGACGATTGGTCTTAAAACGGCAGCGTCTTGATGAGCGCGATAATGTTTATGCCGCTCTCAATTCCTTAGACGATTGGTGTCAGATTAGCGACACGCCACAGAAAACGTTCACTTATTTGTCGGCTTTGGTATCAGAAGACTCGGACGCTGCACGGTTATTAAAGGAGTGGCGCGAGACAATCGTGCTACTCGAAACCCATGAAATTCCCATACCGCAAATTACTATAAAGCCAAATCTTGCGCGCAGTTGGGACTATTATACCGGCATTGTATTTGAGCTGCACAGTAATGGAACACATCTAGGCGGTGGTGGTCGCTATGATGATCTAGCACAATTAATCGGCTCACAAACAGGTACACCTGCGGTCGGGTACACATATTATGGTGACCGGCTTGTTAATGCGTTGGCACACACATCTTTGCCTTTTACCCCCCCAATTAGCATCATCGCAAGACATGATGATATGCAAAGTGCCGCAAAATGGGCAACCCAAATCAGAAGTCTTGGGCTATCAGTTCAAATCTTACCGCAGTCAATGCAAAGTTCTACAAATCCACATCAGGTTTATTTAGAAAACGCATCAACTGCAAGTTTTCAGACGACCAAATATAATTTTCAGCAAATTGACCGCCTTATCAGCGACCTAAAGCAAATTGAACAATGACTAAATCCCTTACATTGGCATTACCGAGCAAAGGCGCAATCGCCGAACCCACCATCAATTTCTTGCGAGACTGCGGATTGCGTGTTGAAAAGCCCAATCAACGCCAATACACAGGACTCATTCCCGCCATTCCTTCGCTAAGCGTTTTGTTCCAAAGAGTAACCGATGTTCTGTATAAAGTTGCGGATGGAACAGCTCAAATTGGAATTACAGGGCTTGATGTTGTAAAAGAAAATGCAGACACCAATGTGGTGGTCGTACACGACATGTTAGGCTTTGGGCATTGCAGTTTAGTGGTGGCAGTTCCTGAAATGTGGGTTGATGTTGAGCATATGCCGGACTTGCTCGATGTCGCACTTGACTTTAGAGAGCTAAAACAACGAAACATCAGAATTGCCACTAAATACCCTGTTCTGGCACGTCAATTTCTGCACGAGCATGGAATTCATCATTTTACGCTTGTCAAAGCTGAAGGGGCAATTGAGGCCGCGCCAACATTAGGTTATGCCGACTTAATTATTGATTTGACACAAACTGGAACAACCTTGCGGGAAAATCACCTCAAAATACTGCCCGATGGAATTATTATCGATTCGCAAGCCTGTTTAATTGCAAATCGGCAGGCACTTCAGCAAAATCCAGAATACCTCCACACACTGCGCATTCTCATCGAATATATTGATGCTACTCAACATGGGCGCGGATACTTTCAACTTGTTGCGAACGTTAAAGGCAAATCAGCGGAAGACGTCGCCGAAAAAGTTGGAGCGAATCCCATAACCCGGGGTTTACAAGGCCCTACAATTTCACAGATATATCCAATAAGTAATCAACTTGGAGGTAACGAACACTGGTTTACAGTAACTATTATTGTTGCTAATGCTCATTTACTGCCTGCAATGGAACATATACGATCCATTGGTGGTTCCGAGACAATCGTAAGTCCCGTACGTTACATATTCTTGGAGCAGTCCCCAATTTTTCAACAACTTCTAAAACGCCTATAGAGCACTGATCGATCTTAGATGGTATCCAGTATTTGATCAATCTTGCTGCGCTTATTGATACTTTCAGAACCCATCTCAACAGCCATAGCTAACCCTAATAGCGAGATTTCAGGTGGGAACTTTTGCGAATCGGTCAGATTCATGGTTAGGAATGGGCAGCAGAACAATGCTGTCTTGAGATATTCACGCCAATTATCCGGAAGCAAAGACTCTTCTCGTAACTTTCTAAATAAAGGCGTAACAACATGATTCAATTTGCTCTCTAGAAACATTTCGCGAACGGGATTGAGACTATAATCATGCCGAACCACAATAGATTGACCGCGTCTTTCCATCTGTATGTGCAGTGAATCTAGCTTGATTTTTGGGAAATACATCCACATCGCAAAAACGTTATGAAACAATGGCTTCGTCAAATCCAGTAACGGTGAATGTCGTCCAGCAAACGCTGGATCAAAATAAAGTAATGTAGGAGGAGTTGTATCCTGCTGAAAAAACACGTTGCCGTTATGGGCGTCACCATGTCCAATTACGGAAATACCCCCCACATTTGGGTTTAGAAGTTTGACAGCCCGATGAATGATTTGCTCAATTGTATCCTCGTAAACCTGATCATTCACTACCCAATGGGTGTTCCGAATTTCTTCCATCGAGTATGTACCCATCGGCAGTTTAATCTGTGGATAATCCCCGGTTTCAGGTTGGCCATAGAAACGGGTCAATCGTCCACCTGTCAGCCGATGATAAAACAATTGATGGATAGGCGATTTATTTGCTTCGTTCGACGTTTGAGAAGAGAAACTGCGCCTATAAAGATCAAACAACTGCCTATCTGACTGTTGTTGTGCCGCAGATAAATCCGGAAAAAATGATTTGTCCCCACGCTCAATCATCCACGCAGCATCAAATACAGAAATACTATTAATGACTTCATAAATGAGAAGCTGCTTCCCAACATCGGTCGAACTAAATATTGGTCGAATTATTGGGTAACCGGCTTCAGCTAATCGACCTGCATTATAGTACTCACTAATTACCGTATCTGGTTCTGTGTGGGTTTTAAAAAATAATCGCTTACCACCTGACAAAGTAATATATCCATTGAAGGAATTGAGTGACACAGCTAATGGGCGTAACTCCACTTTTTCTACATCTGTTGAATAAATCTCATGTAAAAAAGACTTGAGAAGAGTCTCGGCCTCATTTTTGTTTTTAAATTGTAATGTCTGGATGCGTTGGAGCAAATCACCGCTCATAAGACCATATTCTCATTGCTTTTCCGGATAGCCATTGCAAATGAAGTAAAACCTTCAGAATCTACGCATACAATTGTAATTCATCGCTGTTTTGTATTGCCTTGTCTCTAAATGTACCTCACCCTAGTCCTGCATAAGCAGCTTAAGAAACTCATAAACGCTAACCGAAGAACACATGTCGATAAATCGAATGTATGGTAAAGAAATTATGCGTGTGTCAAGTTCTCATAAATAGGTTCTGAGCGTCGGTGGTTTCCATCCCAGCGGATGTCGGGGATAAGGATATGTTGCTTCGCTAAGATTCGATCACGATAATGCAATAAATCGGTCAGCATAAGCCTTATTTCGCCATGTATATTTCCGGATGGTTTGTAACCCAGTTGAACAAGCTTTTGCCGATCAGGGTTGTAGTAATGTTTGTCAGCTTCGGTGCGCGGGTTATCGAAGTGCTTTATATCGACATGAATCCCCATATCGTTTGCAACCGATTGAACAATAGTTGCTAATGATTCAATACTATAAGTTTCGTCAAATTGATTGAAAACCCTATATTCACCCATTTGAGGCGGGTTTTCGATACTCAAGGTGATGCATTGTATCGAATCGCGCAAGGGTAAAAAGCCTCGCGTTTGTGAGCCCCCACCAAACAACGTCAGCGGATGTTCAATAACAGCCTGACAGCAGAAACGGTTGATGGCCGTGCCAAAACACTGGTCGAAATCTAATCTACTATGAAGGCGCGGATCATCTCCCATTTCATCAATTTGAGTACCGAACACGACCCCTTGCATGATATCGGTCGCGCGCAGACCCCAAACTCGACACGCAAACATCGTATTATGAGAATCATGAACCTTACTCAAATGATAAAAACTATTGGCCTGACGGGGAAACGGTAAAGTATCTCTACGGCCTCGATACTCGACCTCAAAAAAACCTTCAGGTATATCGATATTGGGCGTACCGTATTCACCCATTGTCCCTAACTTGATGAGATGGGCGTTTGGACAGACTTCCTTAATTGCCCAAAGTAAATTGAGACTGCCGACAACGTTATTCTGTTGAGTAAAAACCGAATGAGACTGATCCATCATCGAGTATGGCGCAGAAGGCATCTCACCGAGGTGTACGATTGCTTCCGGCTGAAATTCGGCTAGAAACGATCTCAAAAAACCATAATCTCGCAGATCACCCTTTTGAAATTGAAGGGAAACGCCGTATTTCTCGCGTAAAGCCTGTAGGCGCTCGTCAATTGAAGCAATTGGCATGGCGCTGTGACTGCCAATTTCCTCAACCCACTGCCGGCGCAAAAACATATCTGCACCGGCAATAACATGATGACGAGCAGCAAGATATTGAGCTAATGACCAACCTAAGTAGCCATCGATACCTGCGATAAATACCCTCATGATGGCTCCCTAAAGCAAATAAGGTGATGTTGCGCATTGTCATCAAATAAGTATGTCTAATGCATCGGACTAAACTGACGACATACCAACTTCCGGCTGAAACGCCTCCAAATACCCTTTTACGGCAAGTAGCTCCGCATTTAATATGCTGCATCCTGCGGCACCACGAATAGTATTATGAGACAGCGCAACAAACTTGTAACCCAGAATCGGACATTCACGTAGACGACCTATCGACGTTGACATACCATTTCCCGCGTTTCGATCCCGACGTGTTTGTGGACGGTCAACCTGTGGTAGGTAGTATAAAGGATGCTCAGGGGCGCTTGGCAAATTCGCGACCACGTCAGGTGCAACAAAGTTCTTCCATGTATCGATAATTTCATCTAGACCCGGTTTGGCCGCTAATTCAATTGATACATTGACGAGATGACCATCTACGACAGGCACTCGGTTGCAAGAGGCGCTCACGGTGGATTTCAGCCAGTTTACACGTGCATCTGCATAATCGCCCAACATCCGTAGAGTTTCTGTTTCAAGTTTCTGTTCATCGCCGCTTACATAGGGAATCATATTATCAAGTATGTCGAGCGATGCCACACCCGGATACCCGGCTCCACTGATTGCTTGAGCGCTTACAATCAACATTTTGTTGATGCCAAATTTGCGTAATGGCGCGAGAGCCATCACTACCGGCATAGCAGTACAGTTCGAATTCGCAACAACAGCGCCCGTTTTCCATCCGCGATTTTCGCGCTGAATGTCAATAAGCTGGATATGGTCGGCGTTTGCTTCTGGCAAGAGCAATGGTACATCTTCAACCATACGATTACTGGCTGCATTAGTACAGACCACATGCCCCTTGTCCGCGAGTTCAACCTCGCGAGTTTCGGCTGCTTCTTTAGGCAAAGCCGAAAACAACAGCTGCGATTCAAATTCCCCATCAAGGGGTTTGACAGTCAAGTTTGCAACACTGTCTGGCACGCTGCCGTCGAGCACCCAGTTGGTGATTTCACCATATGGCTGTCCAGCGCTGCGACTTGAACCAATGACCTCTGCTACGTAAAACCAAGGATGATTATCTAAAAGCTGGATAAAACGTTGTCCTACAGCGCCTGTTGCACCAAGAACTGCTACACCGAGTTTCTCCATATATTCCTCTTATCTAAGATTAAATACCGACAGTTTCGCTGCCGGTCTTGACGGCTGGATACGAACCAAGCATTTTCACAAAGGATGCGCGTTGTAGAAGCCTTGCCAACGCTTCTTGGCATACTGGGTCTTGCCAATGTCCCTCAAAATCCAGATAAAAAACAGGCTCCCACGGTCGGTTGCGACGTGGACGCGATTCAATCTTGGTTAGGTTAAGTCCTCTGGTTGCAAATTCGCCGATACAGTCATACAAAGCTGCGGGACGATGTCTTGTCGCAAAAATGAGAGAGGTTTTATTATACTCACCTCTAGGCGGGTCATCATGCCCCAATACCAGAAAACGGGTGAAATTAAAGGAGACATCCTCAATCTGCGTTGCCAGAATGTCGAGCTTATAGAGTTCACCGGCCAATTCACTAGCAATCGCTCCAACGCCCGGAACAGGGTTGTTGGCAATGTCTTGAGCCGAACCAGCAGTGTCATACCACGGCATCGGTTTCAAATTATTCCGCCGTAAAAACTGATCACACTGCGCTAAAGCCTGAGGATGTGATCGCACGGTATGTAAATCTTCAATCTTTTGACCGTTTGTCGTTAGTAGGGCGTGATGCACATGAAAATATACTTCCGCCTGTATTAGAAGATCATAATCCATCAATAATTCATAAGCCTGACTGACTGCCCCTGCTAATGCGTTCTCAATAGGCATAACCGCATATTTAACTTGCTTCGATTGAATTACAGCGAATAGATCCTGAAGGGTCTCGCATGGCTTAACTTCAACCCCATCACCAAAAAATTGTCGAAGAGCTTGTTCAGAATAAGCACCATGTATTCCCTGAAATGCAACAATGTCTACCACTTACTTTGACTCTCAATCTGTGAAACGTGAATTTATGGATTATTTTAGTTGTTGACGTTGTTCGAGATGGTAGCATATGAGCATATACCCGTCAATTACAGTCTATACAGCCATTTGACAACCCCATTCAGCCAATGATAGAATTTTTATGATTTGTGTAATAGAAATTACGGTGGATTGAATCATGCAGGAAACTCGCCAATATATCCTCGACATCCTTAGGGAAAAAGGTCAGGCGACAGTTGATGAGATGGTCGGCGATTTGCAAAAGCGACGAGGCAGTGCCATTACCGCAGTAACAGTTCGGCACCATTTAAATGAACTGCTTAAAGAAGAATTAATCACCACTACGGATCTCAAACATCGCGACACGCCCGGTCGGCCGCAACATGTATATATATTAACTACAGCCGCCATTTCACATTTTCCGAATAATTATCAGCCCCTAGTTAACCATTTACTTGAACAGCTTTCAAATTCCTTTCCGGGTAATGAAATCAATGTTGTGTTCGAAGGCATTGCAGATAGTATGGCAGCAAACGCCGCTATTCCGGCACTATCGGTTTCTGAGCGGCTAAATTATGTAGTACAGTATCTGAATGATCATGGCTACAATGCCCATTGGGAAAATAACGGTCATGGTTTCACGCTGCACACAACAAATTGCCCGTATCATCAAGTTGCGAAAGACAATAGAATCCTGTGCGAAATGGATATGCGATTGGTATCATCCCTTTTAGGTGTTGTACCCCGTTTGATATCGCGCATTTCAGATGGAGATGCCTCTTGTTCGTATTTCATCCCTGATAACAGCAGTGCTAGAACCTAGTTTTTATGATTGCGGTCTTTTTAATTGACCTTTCTCCAACGTCATGTTATAGTATTTTGAAAAGTTGATCACATTCAGGAGTAAATCTCATGGCAGTTATCGAGCAGGAAGTCATGCCAACCACAATCGACATTACGCCGATTTTGTCTGTTACCCCTGCGGCTGTTGAAGTTATTCGCAATCTTCTCCAACAACGCAACATCCCGAACCATTCACTACGTGTATTTGTTTCGGGCGGAGGTTGCTCTGGAATGCAATATGGCATGGCGTTTGAAGAGTCCCCAAAGGAATTTGACAAAGTTGTAGCCATGGACGGTGTTTCACTCATTGTTGACTCGACCAGCCTAATGTATCTGCAAGGCGCAACGATTGATTATGTTGATAGTCTCATGGGCGGCGGATTCCGTATTGAGAATCCTAACGCGGTTTCAAGCTGCGGTTGCGGTAGTTCATTCCGCACAAGCAGCAGCGGCGGTGAAAGCTCAGGTGGTTGCGGTAGTTGCAGTCACTAAGGCAGGTTTAATAGCTAAAAAGGAGCCGATCTTAGGATCGGCTCCTTTTTATTTGCGCATCGCACTGATTATCAAACCAAGTATCCCTGCCCCACCCAACACCAATATAGGGAGTATTGGTGGAATGCGCGAAGGTATAACGAAATCCGCCGATGGATTGACACTGACAGTAGCATTCTCGAATGGTGTACCACTGCTAGTCGTAGGTGGAGGGTTTACTGCCCCTAAATTGGGGGGAATGGTGAAGGTTGGAAGTGGTGTCTGGCTGCCAACAGCCAATATATTAGGACTTGTACCACCTGTACTGTTTCCATTATTCGCGGATGATTCTATAGGCAGAGGTAAAGCACCTACACCCGCCGTGGCTGTCAAAACGCCTCCCGGTGTTTGCGTCAACACAACTAAGGTGGAGTTTACTTGCTGTGCGCTGATGTCAGGTGTTGGTGTTCCCAATGTTAAATCAGGAATGCGATCAACATTGCCCTTAATAGTGACGAGTTCGTCAAAAACCCAGCCCGTCCCACTGGGCGACTGACTATATTGAAACTGATACCACCGATAATATCGACCAATAACGGTATAGCTATCACCAGCTCGAATAGTTCCCAACCGATCTGATTCGGGGTCAGGCTGCGAACGAACATTAGCCTCAGTAATGGCTTCAAGTAATGCTGAACCCTCTGGGGTTGGGGTTCTTGTGACGGGAATATTAGTTGTACCGAGTTCATTTGCAGGCACAAGCGGCAACGGGGTTGGTAGACTAGCTTGAACAGGCGTCGCGGTTGGCCCATCTTGCTCCGCAGGTTCTGCTCTAACTCGACCGTGAAAAAATATAAATCCCGCGATAATAAAAAGTGATATCCATACGTTTCGTTTCATTTTGATCAATTACTCACCACGAAATACGATTAACCGGCGTAAGTCGACCTTGTTCAGCATCCCTCCGCTCGCTACCGTTTACCAAATAGCCTTGATACTCTTGGTTAGCAAATCCCACGGCTGTCCATCCGCTTAATACAAAAGGTGGAGGCTGTATTTTCCCGTCCTTACACACATCACAACTCACTGGTATCCATTCGCCATTATATCGGCGTGCTATGTGCATGTGAGTGCCGTTAGAAAAGCCGCCCTCACAAGAAGGTCTGCCGACTTGGTCACCGAGATTAACATGTGTCCCGACTGGAACTCTACCCTCACTCGCCAAATGCAAATAGAGAATCGTCCAACCCGTCGTTTCATCACCGTCTCCATCGAGGTCAAGTATGACTACTCCATTATCGCTGCGGGCGATAAGACCAGCGGCTACCGCGGTTCCCCAAAACTCGGAGATATAACACGGGGAACTACCATCAGGACGATCATCCGGTGGAGCGAAATCGATTGCGGACCATGCGCTGCCACTCCCCCAGCCACCGTGCGGACCGCCTGTGAAAAACCACGTCTGTCCTGCAGCGAAAGGAAAAGCCAAGTCAGGCTGCTGCAATCCTTGTGGAATCTCAGTATCCGTAATCCCGACAAGAGAATGTCCGAAAAGTGCGGTATAGGTTTTGAATAACCCATCGCTGCTAACGTCGTTTTCCCATACCAAATAGTCGTTTTGCAAACTCAAAAAATATTGGACACCAACAGTTCCAGCATTAAGGTCGCTTGCAAAGCTTAAACGGGTTCCATCGTCAAACTCGAGCGTATCTTTGCCTCTATATTTCCAGCCATAGTATCCGGCATTTAACTGATTGGCAGCCCAACTTAATTGTTTATATAACCCGCTTCGATCAAAACCGTCGGGAGATGGCTTTCCTTGAATTGGGAACTGTTTTATATTGTCGTCAAGTTGTATTTGAGTCAACCATTGCGACCGGTATTGAAGAACAGCTAACAGAAGGCGTACATCGACACTGTATTCAAGTGATACACGTTGTATTACCGCTGCGGCAGACAAAACTAAATCATCGACTTTGTCACTTGCCGTCCGAATATAGCCTTGCTGCTGCTCGACAAACCCATCTACATCAAAACCACGACTACTTGGGCCACGTACAAAAAGGCTGTCAGAAATGATCTTAAATGATGGTGAATTCGTTGTTGGCTCGCCCGGTATCAAAATAACTTGTCCAACCTCTAAAATATTAGGGTCTTCAATTGCATTTATTCTTAAGATCGTTTCGAGACGCACACCGAACTGCGCGGCAATGCCGGAAAGGGTATCGCCAGACTGAACTATATAAGTTTTACTTACTGAAGTGGCAATAGCATCTTGGTTAGGTGTTGAGATTACCGTGGGTGTTGTCGCCAGTTGAACTGGGGGTAAAGCCGTTGGAGTTGCTTCTAACGGCGTTACAAGAGACCTTCCGCTGGTAGCTGTTGCTGTAATCACAATAACGACCGGCTCTAGTTTGGTACATCCAGTTATCATAGATAGAATACTGATTAGGCCAGTTCCTAGCAGGAGCAAACACCGAGTGCGAGTTGTTCTCGCCTCGGTTAACGAACTGGTGACGTCTTTCATTTGAGCGTTTCTCATACCGTAGTGTATACTAGCCAATCATGATGATAAGATGAAGTGTCGTCTAGACAAATTTAAATGAAATCCACAGGAGTAATGATTAAATGGCTAGCCAAGCAGAAATTGCGGAAATTTTCCCTATTATGGCTTCTCGATTTATACCTTCTAAGGCTGAAGGTGTCAATGCGACTATTCAATTTAACCTCAGCGGAGATAACGGCGGACTTTTTTGGCTGACAATCGCCGATGGAACATGTGTAGCAGGTGAAGGGCAAGCTGAGAATCCTAAGATGACTCTTAAGGCCAGTGCTGATGATTGGCACGCCGTATCGACCGGAAAAATGGGCGCGATGCAAGCATTTATGAGTGGGAAAATTAAGATCGAGGGAGATATGGGTATGGCAATGAAACTACAAACGATGTTCGCCACCTCTTAATTGCGATGACAAGCGTATACCGCCCGATATGTGTTTCGGGCGGTATGTCACACTTGCGCTTAGTTCCAATTACTACTGTCGAAGTCCAAGTCAAGATCGGATCCTACCATACTGGCATATCCAATCGCGTCCTCAACCGCTTCCTTCAAATCCTCATCTTCCGCTTCCTCAGCGTCTTCTGCCAGTGCCGTTAATAACCGCATTGCCTGTGAGCCGCCAATTTCGCCCAGTGACCAAATCGCTACTTGTTTAATTTCACGTTCATCGGCAACTGCGATTTTACCAAGTAACGTGACTGCTTCTTCGATTTCCAATTCTCCGGCTGCACGAGTAGCCTCATAGCGTATCTCAGAATCGTCATTGCGCATCTCTCGAATAATGGTTTCGTTCCAACGCGGATCGTAAGAACGTCCCATTGCATACACCGCGCTCACTCGCATAAGATGTTCATCACTCTCATAGGCTTCTTGAATGGCCTCCGCCACGAACTCAAGGCTGCTGTTGGAAATAGCCTCTAAAGCACGGCGGCGTACCTGAATATCCTCGACTTCATCGTTCAAGAGATTGATTACTGCATCCTGTGCGCGAGTGGCCTCAGCTTCTGGAATTTCCTCATATTCACCAAGTAATATAAAGCGCCCAAGTTCGCTGGCTGCTCTCGCTCGTACCACCGAGCTTTCATCATTTTCGACCAGATCAATCAATCGCGACATCAAACCTATTGACTCATCGATCCATAACAGATCAATCGCCGCACTTCTGACAATTCCATCGGCGTCGTCAAGAGCGAGATATCCGAGCGCTTCATAGTTAAAATCGAAATTGAGTTCACTGGCCTCTGCCAGTTCGACAATGATCTTGCGTTTAAATTCGGAGGAAAGGGTGTTCCAAACCGGCTCCAAAATCTGCAACGATGTATTATCCAGATCGGAAAGTCCATAATACACTGCTGTCGAGACGTGTTGACCTTCGTCATTTGCTTGTTGTAAAGCTGTTACCACCTCATCAATGGAAGGCTTATTTACCGGACTGACATCCAGTTCATCGTTTTCCTCATAATCGTTATACTCATTATCCGCCATCTTCAACTCTTTCTTATCGCAACACGTTTGTTACAGGGTTTATCACATCATTAAGCAATACTAAAACCGAAAGTGAAAGCAGCAGCGCAAGACCAATAAGATGTACAAGCCCTTCTCGTTCCGGCGCAATTGGTTTACCACGAATAATTTCGATGACCACAAATAGAATGCGTCCCCCGTCCAAAGCAGGAATCGGTAGAAGATTGAAAAAGCCAAGTCCTACACTAATCGTTGCGATAAAGAGCAATATAGGGGTAATGCGCTTTTGTGCAATGCTTTGTTCGATGAATACTGCCCCAATTTGACTAATTCCCAATACACTTACTGGACGAGCTTCCTGCGGCGTTATGGCACCACTCATTAATCTGGATGGTAGTTCGACAACCGATGAAATAACATCTACAACGCTGTCATACCCGTACTTAATGGAATTACCCAATGACTGCGGCACATAGTCAATTTGTGGCAGTCCGACGAAAGTAATACCTAAGGTCGCATCTTTCTGAACACCTGCAATGACCACGCCCAACGCCCCTTGACCCTGCGGCGGATTTGCACGAGGAGTAAGTGTAACGTCAATCGTCTGACCATCTCGGTCAATGGTTAACACGACCGTCTTTCCTAAATTCGCTTGAATTTTTGCACGGAAATCATCAATACTTGAGATCGTCTCCCCATTAAATGCCACAACAAGATCATTAGGGCGTAAATCGGCACGCTCGGCTGGTGAATCTTTACTGACATCACGAATCTGGGTAAAGGTCTGCGCTGCACTAGGAGCTAGGTTCGTTGAATTTGCCACTGTAAGGGTGACCTGCTCATTATTGGCTCCCCGTAGCACATTCAAATGAATAGGTTGTTCTGTGGCTGAATAATACGTGCTGAGGAATTCACCCGTATTCTGAAACTTATTTCCGTTAATGTCCGTGATAATGTCATCCTGCCGCAATCCGGATTGCGCCAACACGGATGAACTGTCAAGGTTAACCACTTGGACACTTGCGCCGACAATCTGTTGAATGCCCAGAAGCGCTACAAACGCGAAAAGGATAAATGCCAGAATAAAATTAGCCGCAGCCCCGGCTGCCATGAAGATAATCCGCGCAATGGGGCTTGCTTCATTAACGGATTTTGGCTTAGCTATTTGATGATTCGCATCCGCTTCTATCTGCTGGCGCCGAATAAACTCTTGACGGTCTTCTTCCACTGATTCGTCGTCGAGCGGGCGAATAACATCTTCCCCCAACGGGCGAACAAACCCCCCTAATGGAATCCAATTCAAGGTGAACTCGGTTTCACGCCATGTAAACAGTTTCCGAACCTTAGGCGGGAAGCCGAGACCAAACTCAAGGATGGTAATCCCAACGGATTTTGCTGCAAAAAAATGTCCCAACTCATGAATGAGAATCAGTGGAGTCAGAACAATAACAAAAGCTAAAATAACCACAATTGGATTGTTTTCAAGCATTGGGGATTGTCCTCAATTGATACAGAAGTCTCTCACCGCCTTGGTTGGCGCATCGACAATTGCATTATAAAGTGAATGAACAACTTAAATCAATTGACCTTCATTGACTATTAACTTCGTCACTTTGTACGATATAGGCGCCACTTCCCGCGCTTGCCACCCGAATATCCAATATAGCAGACAGTGTTTTTAGTTGTTTAATTACTTCAGGTACGTCTTTTCTAACACAAATACAATGTACATTTGGGCCAGCATCTAGGGTATAGCAAACTCGCAGTCCATCTTGGCGCCACTGTTTTACTTGCTGCATGATCGCAACGCTGGCAGGCTGCCAATAAAACAGCGGTGGACGGCTGGTCATCATCACCGAATGCATCAGATTACTATCTTCTTCAATAACCTCGGAAAACGATTCGAAGTCACGGTTCAAAAGTGCTTCTTTGCATATCTTGAGCCTGTTGTCGACGTGTTTCAAGCGTCCCTCTTGTAAGTCGCTGGTACGGGCCGACTGATGCCCTTCTGTAGAACCAACTTTTTTATGAGAATCACTTACCACCACAATAATGTCGACCAAATCCCAATAGTCAGGAGACGCAATAGTCTCCGCATATGAACTCTCGTGATCGTCTCCCCTGTGCCATTCAACGAAACCTGTGGGGATTGATCGTGATGCCGACCCAGACCCTAAACGTGCCAGCGTAGAAAGTGTCCTTTCGGATAACGTGATATTCGCTGCGCTTATTGACGCCAATGTGAGTGCCGCAAACGAAGAGGCTGAAGAGGCAATTCCTGCCCCCATCGGAAAGTTGTTTGTCGAGATGACATTGGCATAATTGGGCAAACTCGGAACATATTTACGCAGATTGTCTAAATGCTTTACAACACGCTCAAGGGCTTGCCCCAATTGTGGCTGATTATTAAGTACAAGACTATTTTCTTTTTGGGCATCATTCCATATGACAGTTGTCTCTGTGTACAGACCGTCAAGGTTCATACTCAAGGATGAATTCTCAGGTAACCGCAGCTCTTCATCGCGGTTGCCCCAATATTTGATAAAAGCGATGTTTGCATGCGCTCGCGCGGTAGCCGTATGTATCATAGTGATTTGCTGCTTTTCCAGATTGTGTTTAAAGGCTTATATTGCCATTTTTTTATTTATATGCGCAGGGTGAACTTCCAGTATTGGTATACGACATAAATGGTTATCAGATTACGCTATGCTATAATCATTGAATTAAGTGAGTTTTCCCTCAAATACACTTGGAGAATCAATTGCGCTCTTTGATGGGACTTTTTCGCACCATGCGACCAAAGCAGTGGACGAAAAATGTAATTATCTATGCTGGCTTAGTATTTGATGGTCAGCTTTTTATTCCAAATGCGTTTTTGCGTGTTACTCTCAGTTTTGTGTTGTTGTGCCTTGCAGCAAGTACCGTCTATATTATCAACGACTTGGTCGATATCGAGCGTGACAAGCTTCACCCCAAGAAAAAATATCGTCCGCTTCCATCAGGTCAGCTTCCAATTCCACTGGCTATCTTTGCCGCAGTTTTGTTACCACTGGTTGCCATTATTGTGTCGGCGCTCTACAGCCCTATCTTTTCGGCCATTCTAGTTTTGTATATCATCATAAATGTTCTTTATGCATTCCGGCTAAAACATATTGTCTTGGTCGATGTTTTGACGGTTACGGCAGGCTATGTTCTGCGGGTAGCCGGAGGAGCACTTGTAATTACTGTGGTCAAGTTTTCGCCTTGGCTTTATGCAGTAATTGCCTTATTAGCTCTCTTTTTGGCGATAACCAAACGTCGGCAAGAACTATTGGCTTTAGGGCCAACCGCCGAAACAGTACGACCAATTTTTAAGGACTACAATCTCGCGCTTCTTGATGAAATGTTGCGTACAGTAAGCACAAGTACTCTAGTGGCCTATATCCTCTACACAATCGAATCTCCTTCTATTTTGCTGGCAAATACCAAAATTGCATTGGTGACTGTACCGTTTGTGTTATACGGGTTATTTCGCTATATGTACTTAATCTATGTAAAAGGTGAAGGAAGCGCACCCGATGAAGTACTCCTAACAGATCATCCCCTTCAGCTGGCAATCTTTTTATGGGGGGTCTCATTTATTTTAGTGCTGTACGTTGCGCCGACGCTCATCAAATAAATTATATGGAAACCGTTTCAGCCCCTGCCAAAATTATCCTGCTTGGTGAACATGCCGTTGTCTATGGACAACCTTCATTAGCCGTCCCCTTATCATCTCTCCGTACTTATGCAGAAATAGTCAATTTGCCAAAAGGCTCAGGGCTAAAAGTTGTCGCTGCCGATTTAAACAATCAGGAATTTTATGTTAATTCAGCTTCTCAAGAGATCGATAGCCCCCTATTTACAGCGGCGTGGCTGCTGCTTAACCATTTAGATTGCCCTCCCCCCGATGCGACTATTACGCTGCATTCAGATATTCCAATTGCCAGTGGAATGGGCAGTGGTGCTGCTATAACGACCGCTCTCTTCCGGGCTTTGCTCTTAGCGCTAAACCAATCACTTTCGTCCGAGAAACTAAATGCATTAGCTTATGAGGTTGAGAAAATTCATCATGGAACGCCTAGCGGTATTGATAACACGGTAATCGTGTTTGAGCAGCCAATCTATTTTGTGCGGGGGCAACCCATAGAACGACTTACCATTGGCAAACCATTTGTTCTGTTAGTTGGTAACACAGGTATAGGTTCGTCTACAAAAAGTGTTGTGAGTGATGTTAGGACACTCTACGAAGCCAACGTCGAATTCATCACAGAGAAATTTAACTCAATTGGTGAACTTGTGCGTTCAGGCCGGAAAGCGATAGAGTTAGGTGATCATCTCAATTTGGGGAAAATAATGTATGACAACCATCAGTTTTTGCAAGAGATCAGCGTATCTTCCCCCTCTTTAGATATGCTGGTAGATGCTGCACGAACTTCCGGCGCGCTGGGAGCCAAACTTTCTGGAGCTGGACGCGGAGGCAATATGATTGCGTTAGTTTCTCCAGATAAAGCGCCTACTATTAAAAATGCACTTCTCGAAGCGGGCGCAGTTCAAGTTTATCAAACCATAGTTGGCAAATAAGGTGTCTTGAAATGTTGACGCTCGTGAAATTAGGTGGATCGCTAATTACAGATAAGCGTGTTGAGAAGAGTTTCCGGCGCGATGTTGTGAAGCGGCTTGCTGATGACTTTATGGTTGCTTATATACAAGATCCGTCTTTAGAACTAATTATTGGTCATGGCAGTGGATCATTTGGTCATTTTGCAGCTAGTCGTGCCAATACGATTAATGGTGTGAAGACATCTGATGAATGGAAGGCTTTCGCACAAGTTAGTAATGTCGCTGCGGAGCTGAATGGTCTTGTGATTGAAGTTCTTCAGTCAGCCGGGCTTCCTGTTTGGGGGGTTCAGCCTTCGGCTACCCTTTTAGCTTCTGATGGGGTTGTCACATCAATGTCTATAGATTCTTTATTGAGGTCTTTAAGCTGTGGACTTATTCCTGTAATTTATGGTGATACTTCGTTTGACTTGGTTAGAGGTGGAACAATAATCTCGACTGAAAAGCTGTTCTTTTACCTCTGTTCGGTATTATCAGTTCATCGGATTTTCTTGTTAGGCGAAGTATCTGGTGTTTACGATGGATCTGGTTCAGTTATAGAGTCCATTACTCAAACAAATTATCCCTCTTTGATCTCGTCTTTTGGAGGTTCTGCCGGTGTTGATGTGACTGGTGGGATGGAGACTAAGGTTGAGGATATGTTGAGTGTGGTGAATCAATTCTCGGATATGACTATACGAATTTTTGGTGGTTTAGAAGAAAATCTGCTCAGTAGGGCATTACTAGGCACAGCACTTCCGGGTACACTCATTTCGAAATGACTTTTTAACTCCTCTTTGTTCGGATTCGCCGAATTAGACTTTACACTTTAGAACTCAAAAGTTGGAAAATTCGAACGGATTCACGTAGACACAGTAGCACTATTGTTCTATGATTAAACTACTATAATTACGTGGTAGCACCATGTTCCTTAATCACATGCTTTCGTAGGGACAAGTATGTGACCTGTCCGGCATGGATGTCCCCTCGCCGGGCAGCGGCTATCAGCAGCGTGATAACGGACGATCTGAACTTGTACTATGATCATCCGTATGCGAACGATGCTGATGTGGGATTTCAGAAGAGGAATATGAAAACTCTACACTCCACCACCTATTTTAGTCCTACCGTTACCTAGCAGAATTTCCGGAAACGATGAAAACTTTCAACTCCTTCCTACGCCTACTTTGGTTAAAAAACCTGTATTTCAGATGCCTAACCGTTGAATCATTGTGGTTAGTCAAATTTGCAATTTCAGCGGATATCTCCCTCATGGCCGCTGCGACAGTAGCAACAATTGCAACGCGGCGGAAATACGCGAGCCAGTCGCTGCAATCACGCCATTTCAGCGGCATTCAGGGAGCTGCTCGCCCGCCAGAAATGTCGATTCTGCGGCTTCAGCCGTGTTTGCCGCCAGGCAATTCAGCGGTAATATTGCAATTTGTGCAATAATAAGTGCAGGAATCGTAAACTTTGGTCAAAATCCCTTTTAGCCATCGAGCTATTTAACGCATGATCGTAACGTTATTCAACAGTGGTACGCCAATTGAATCAAATACAAGTTGCTGTACAGCACTATTTGCTGCGTTGAGTTTGATCGGTTCGCCAATGGGTAGAATAAGCCCCTGATCCATGATTTGCTGTTGAATCTGTGCATACAAACTCCCTCTCGCTTCTGTATCAACTTGGGCGATGCCCTGCCCCAGCAAGGTTGCCAATTGGGCATCCGCAATTTTCGACCAGTTATATTGAGCTGAAGGAGCGAAAAAATCATTGAGTAAAGCAGGATCAGTTCCCACTGTCGAAAACGCGATCAAATTATATTCATTCGTAGCAACTCGTGCCTTTAACGCCGTTAGCGTCGGAACCGCGATGACATTAGCCTTTATCCCGATTAGTCCCCACTGTTCCGCTAAATCACGTGCAATTTCAGGGTACAAATCACCCGACTGTATTATTACTGAAATGTCGGCCTCAACACCATTGAGATCAAGATACCTATTTTTATCGCTATCTAGATAACCTATAGAAGCCAACAAGGATTGTGCTTTTCCAGTATCAGATGCGTAAGCACCTTCCAGTTGCCCATTGTAAAAAGGCATATTTGATGTAAGTGGAGACCAACCGATTGATGAAAAGCGCTGGAAAACCGTGTCCAATATGAAATTGCGATTTGCACTGTAGAGCAGCGCTTGACGAAACGCCAGATTATCTGTTGGAAACCGTGTGGTATTCATTTGGAACTGAAGCGGTTGTCCGGCGATCTTGATCGGAAAAATCTGAATATTTGGATTAATGGCGAGACTGCGCGCGTCAGCAGGTAGTAAACCTGATACAACATCAACTTTCATCTCATTAATAGCGTTTAACCGCTGCTGTGCGTTTGGTATAAATGAAAAATCTATTTCGCTCACGGAACGGTTGTCAGGAAGAAGATACGAGGTCGGACCCCAATGATAATTAAGATTACGAGCTAAAATGATGTTTTTTCCCGGTACATAATCCATTAAGATGAATGGACCGGTACCAACTTGGTGAAATTGGTATCGCTCAGGGGAATACTGTTTAAACGCACTTGGGCTAGCAATACCTAAATATGGTTGAGTGAGTGCATCTAAGAATGGTGCATATGGCTGTGACACCCTAAATCGAATGGTATGTTCGTCAACAATTTCATATCCGCTATAATACGGGGAAAGGAGTAATTTTGCCTTGGCCGCTGTTTCATTCAGGCTTTCTATGCGGTCAAAATTATCTGCCACAGCCTGTGCGTTAAATAGTGTTCCATCATGAAATCTTACATCTTTCCGCAACGAGAAGGTATAGACTAGATTATCGGGAGATACAGTCCACTCAGTTGCTAGGCCGGGAATGATAGATTGCTGGCGTGGATCACGATAAACTAAGGTATCATAAATTTGGCGAAAGATAATTGCAGTCTCGTCTTCGCTAGAAATATGCGGATCAATATTTCCCGGTTCAGTGTCCAAGGCATAAGTAATTCTTGCCGTCGAATTTGAACCAATTGTCTCAGAATTCGATGAACATCCAGTTCCCGTGTAAAACAAAATCAGCACTACAGGTATAAGAAAAACAGTCTTACGAGACATGTTCAGCCTTTTAACATTAGCCTCTATCTATTAGCATTTGGCTGATGGTTAAGCTCAAAGGTAAATAACAAGTCAAGAATGACAACGTACGGACCTCGTTTTATCACGCCTCCATCAGACGAACAAGAACTATACCCTTATCGTCCGGTATGGCGCAGTCTCATAATAGAAACAGCCATCTCGCTAAGTCTCGTGGTGATATTTTATACCCTGATCGACTTCTTACACATTTCATTGCCGACACAACTACAGTCATATCTTGCAGTTGGACTAACCTTTTCCTCTATCCTATTCTGGTTTGTGTTTTCGTGGTGGTTAGAACGCCGGACGGCACAGCCTCGCCAAAATATGATTACAGTGATCATTCTAACCATGTTAGTGGCAAATTCAATAGGAGTGCCGCTCGTTAACCAGTTCTTTCAGGTCGATAACTGGCTCCCTCTAGCACCGGCGGTCAATAGAATTCTTGGCTACACGCTCACAACTGGCATTACTCAGGGAATCATCAAATACTTAGTACTGCGCTACACAATCTGGCCCCAAAATTTACGTGTTCGCTTAGATGGAGTGGCCTATGGTATAGCAAGTGGAATAGGATATGCGACCATCCTAAATATACAGTTCATAACCTTCAATTCCTCAACACCTGCAGATACCCTATCATTTCAAATCTTCGCAAACTACGCTCTCCATGTGTCCACAGGAATCGTGATCGGTTACGGTGTGTCAGAAGCGTTTTTTAGTAACCCCACCCCCATATTTCTCACAATTGTCCTACTCGTAGGTGCTGTAGTGACAGGAATTACAATTCCCATCCATGCTGGTCTTGTAAACTCTACCTTGAGTATCACATCTCTTGTGAGTGCTCCTAAGCCGCTATTGGGGCTAGGCTTTTCGGCTTCTCTCTTAATTGGGATCAGTATTATCATAGCAGGTCTAATAAGAAACGCAGATCGACTTGAACGCGAATCAAGAGCGGACAGTGAGGACTAAAACGAGCATATGGGCGTCGCCATTTTTGAGTCAAATTCTCCGCAATTTACTTTCCGGCAGCGATGGAACCATTATTTGGTATTATTCACAAGTGTCATGTGCTTTTTTATCGCGGCTTATCTGCGTGACAACTCACTTTATGCGGTTACACCTTATGTGAATACCACTGCCGGTATTAGCGCGTTTTATCCTCTAAACTGGCTCATTGATACGAATGGAGATTACATCTTTCGTGTACAGAATGCTTCTCGTGTTGGTTTCAAGACAACAATTCAAGTCGCTGTACAAGCTGTAAGCAGCGACACGTCAACGCGCAATCTTGTGGATGCGCTTACCCTAAATAGATCCCAACTCCTAGCGGGATATCACGCCCTTTCGGCAAATGATGCATACAGATTACCAGATGGATCACAAGCAACATCCGTAAACTATCATTATGCAGCCGTTAGTACTGATCCATTTCTTGATACAACCCCTGTTGTGGTACGCGGCATCGATATTATTAGTATCAAACGTGGTCAAGCGGTAATCATAACATTTCTAGCCGATTCAAATACCTACGAAGACGATTACAAGATATTTCAACGCTTCCTGAATTCCCTCGAGTTCTAATCATGAAACTGCAAATACGATACCTAATTTTATACACGGTGCTCCTACTAGCCGTCGTCCTCCCCCGAAATCCCGTAGTTGCCCAAGCAACGTTTCTTGACTTAGACCGGCTTGAGCGTGCAACAGTCTACATTATGCAAACTGATAATGTTGGAACAGATTTACTGGTAACCTGTGTGAGCTCCGGGACAATTGTCAGCCGGGACGGCTTAATTTTAACAAATGCGCACAGCATCGTTTCCAGTAACTCCTGCAAAGGGCAAACGCTTATTATTTCGATGACGTCAAAAATCGGGGAGCCTCCTGTTCCGCAATATCGTGCTGAAATCGCTCAAGCGGATGTCGGTATTGATCTTGCGCTGCTTCGCATCACACGTGAACTTGATGGTCGACTTATTGATTCAAGCTCGCTGCGCCTTCCATTTGTCGAGTTAGCAGATTCATCGGCTGTAAAACTTGATGAAACGATTACGGTCATCGGCTATCCCGGAATCGGAAATGACCCTGTGACATCTGTACGAGGAACAATTACTGGATTCGTGTTTGAGCCCAGCGCACTTGGATCAGGTTCCGCATGGCTCAAAAGCAGCGCAATAATTCCCGGAACGATGTCTGGTGGAGGTGTGTATAATCAGCAAAGTCAATTGATCGCTATTCCTACGACTGCCCCGGTGACTTCTAACAGTGGCGTTTCAACTAACTGCGTAACCATTCAAGACACTAACCATGACAAGGTAGTAAATGAAAATGACAATTGTGTGCCAACAGGTGTGTTGATTAACGCCATGCGTCCATCAAACTTTGCCCGACCATTATTGCGTGGCGCGTCGCTTGGTCTTTCGCTCGAAACCTTATCAAAACCAGTCATACAAACGGAAACGTCGGGCACTCCAACATTTAAGCGATTATTTTTTGCCGCGTCCGTAAATCCTGCGGGAATGCCATCATCCGTGATTCGCAGTTTGCCTGCTGGAAGCAATAACCTTTACTTATTTTTTGACTACGAAAACATGACCCCCGAAACCGTATACGAGTTGCGCGTTACAACTGACAATGTCCCCAATTCGACATTTAGCTTATCGCCAGTTAGATGGAGTGGCGGCACAAATGGTATGTGGTATATCGGCAGCGGTGGACAGCCGTGGCCGAACGGAGTTTACGAATTCACCCTGTTTGCCAATGGTGTCGCTGCCCCATCCCAAAAACTGACTATAGGGGCAGCGCCAAATTCCGATCCAGTCTTCAGCGATATTACATTTGGCCTATTGGATACAAGAGGACAACCACAAGGAAACGGATTTGTTCTGCCGGCTGGCAACATTGCGACGGCTCGATTTATCTATAGAAATTTAGAAGATGGCCTAAATTGGATAGCAATATGGTATCTGAACGGCAAAGAATTTAAACGTGTCGAAAATACGTGGAACGCGGGTCCAAGTGGAGCCTCTGTAAATACTAGTATAGAAGTAGCTGAAGGTCTACTTCCCGGCAGTTATCGTTTAGAACTCTACATCAGAGATCGGCTCCAAGCCACATCAGATTTTATAGTCGCTGGTTCTCAACAGGGCGCGTTGCCACAGATCTTCACCAAATTACGGTTTACTACAGCCGAAACAGCTGATGATGCAATAACGAATACGTCAATTAGCAATTTTCCACAAAATCTAGATTCGCTATATGCCCTTTTCAATTGGGAACAAATTGCTCCCGGGACATTGTGGACACTTCGCTGGTTAGTAGATGGTGTACCTTTTTATGATAGAACGATACCTTGGTCGAATGCCCAAAGTGGAGAAAATTTCCTTATGCGTTTAACTGCTCCATCTGGACTTCCCGACGGAACTTATTCAGTAGAGCTGCGCGTAAACAATGTTCTCCTCCAGAAAGCACAAGCTCAAATTGGTATTGGCCAGCTGCCCATTGACCGGTTCGCGCGTGCCAGCGGCGTACAACTTCGAGGTCACATTCTAGATGCCGACACTCGGCAGGGTATACCCGGCATAACTGTTATAATTATCAGCGAACAATTTTCTGTGGCTGACTTTACATGGAGTCAAGATCAGGTTTTCGATTTGGCTGTGACAGACGGTGACGGCACTTTTGAAATTAGCCGTCCTCTTGCATATAGCACAACCACCGTACCTGTCGCCTACAGTGCGATCATTTCTGCAAACGGTTTTCTACCCTTAACTGCAGATGGCATTGAAGTCATGGCTGATACACCGAATCCACTCGAACTGACAATTTACTTAAACAAGGATTAAGGGTGTCAACAAAGCAGCGTATTGATATTTTGATGTTTGAACGCGGTTTAGCACCAAGCCGTGAGAAAGCACGTGCAATGATAATGGCGGGTGAAGTACTTGTCGACAGCCAACCAGTGTCGAAACCCGGTACATCAGTTGACGTAAACGCCGAAATTATCGTTAAAAATAAGCCGCGCTTCGTCAGCCGCGGTGGTGAAAAGCTTGCTTGGGCAATCGAAACATTTGGAATCAATGTCACCGAGAAAATTTGTGCAGATGTGGGAGCCAGTACAGGGGGCTTCACAGATTGCTTGCTTCAAAATGGTGCGGCACGAGTTTATGCAATTGATGTAGGTTATGGGCAAATTGACTATGCGCTTAGGCAAAACAAGCGTGTCATCGTGATAGAGCGTACAAATGCTCGCTACCTTGAAAATCTTGCTGAAACTGTAAATTTTGTGACAGTTGATGCATCGTTCATATCACTAAAAATTTTGTTGCCAACCATCAAGAATTGGCTGCAGCCATCTTCAGACCTTGTGCTTTTAATTAAACCTCAATTTGAGGCGGGCCGAGAAGAAGTTGGTAAAGGCGGCGTAGTGCGCGATTCTAAAATACATAAACGTGTTTTGATTGACCTACTAGATGCTTTCGACCAAATGGGGTTCTGCATCATGGGACTGACAACCTCTCCGATAAAAGGGCCGGCGGGCAACACCGAGTTTCTTACGTGGTTACATTTTGGAGATCAATTAGATTCTGTACCGGACATTCACACTCTAGTCACTTCTGTGCTTAATGTAGACCTTTGAAACTCACTACACCAACCCGCACATTTACTTGTATAATCAACCGACACTCTAACATAGAATTGACATACAACATGACACGAACTGACATTCGCAATTTTTCGATTATTGCTCACATCGATCATGGCAAAAGCACGCTAGCAGATCGACTTCTACAGCTTACACATACTGTGGCTGATCGTAATATGCAGGAACAATTATTAGACAGTATGGACTTGGAACGCGAACGTGGCGTAACCATAAAAGCTTCCGCCGTGCGTATGAATTACCTCGCCAAAGATGGCAAAGAATATATCATCAACTTAATCGATACTCCCGGTCATGTAGACTTTAATTATGAGGTCAGCCGCGCGCTACAGTCGTGCGAAGGAGCAATTTTGGTGGTTGACGCCAGCCAAGGTGTTGAAGCCCAGACCCTAGCCAATCTCTATCTGGCTCTTGACCATAACCTTGAATTAGTTCCTGTGATAAACAAAATCGATCTTCCAGCCGCAAGACCAGTTGAAGTAGCGCAAGAGTTGGAAGATTTACTCGGCATCGCTGCCGAGGAAATGATCCCTATTTCCGCCAAGCAAGGACTAGGCATTCAGGACGTCTTAGAGGCCATTGTTAAACGTGTCCCCGCGCCAACCGGAGAAGCGGACGTACCGTTGAGGGCGCTTGTGTTTGACTCTCACTATGATGCTTATAAAGGCGTTGTCGCTTATGTTCGCGTTTTTGATGGCAAGCTCGATGCGCGTTCTGCTTTACGATTGATCGCAACCGACGCTAAATTTGAACCCGTTGAAATTGGGGTGTTTAGCCCCCAAATGACTGTAAAAGAGTCTTTGGAAGCGGGTGAAGTGGGATATGTAGCCACAGGCTTCAAGACAGTTCGTGAATGTCGTGTTGGCGACACCATTACGCTTGCAACTAACGGTGCAATTGAAGCGCTGCCCGGCTATGAACGTGTCAAACCAATGGTCTTTGCAGGTTTCTATCCAACGGATAACGACGATTATGCAGATCTACGCGAAGCACTTGAAAAACTGCAACTGAACGATGCTTCACTTGTATATCAACCCGAAACATCTCAAGCGCTCAATTTTGGCTTCCGCGTCGGCTTTCTTGGCCTGTTCCATATGGAAATCATTCAGGAACGATTGGAACGCGAATATGATTTGGATATTCTAGCAACTGCTCCTAGCGTCGAATATGAAGTTGTCTTGACGAATGGAGAAGTTGTCCAGATTGACAGCCCTGCCCAACTGCCTGATGAGTCGACTATCCGTGAAATTCGTGAACCGTGGATGAAAATCCAAATTTACACACCGCAAACGTTCATCGGCGCGGTAATGGATATGGTTATCAAAAAACGCGGCGAATACATAACCACAGAGTACCTCGATCCGACACGTGTGATGCTGCACTACAATATACCGCTCTCAGAAGTCATCGTAGATTTCTTTGATAGACTGAAGAGCATCACCAAGGGTTATGCGAGTATGGATTATCAATTTACTGAATATCGCGCGGGAGATTTGGTCAAACTTGATGTATTGGTCAACAATGAACCCATGGATGCTTTAGCCATGATAGTCCACCGAGAAAGTTCATATTTTAAGGGACAAAAACTCGTAACCAAACTAAAGGATCTCATTCCACGTCAAATGTTTGTTATCCCTATTCAGGCTGCTATCGGCAAGAAAATTATATCCCGCGCAAACGTCAGTGCAATGCGTAAAGACGTGCTTGCAAAATGCTACGGCGGTGATATTTCTCGTAAAAAGAAACTGCTTGAAAAGCAGAAAAAGGGTAAAAAGCGAATGAAAATGGTGGGTTCCGTCGAAGTACCTCAAGAAGCTTTTATGGCAATTCTGAGCTTAGACGACGATTAAGACTACTAGTCGTTATCGTTTATCCACTTCATTACTGCTTGGGTCTGTTCTTCCGACAATCGTTTTGCGTTTAACAACTCCTTCACCAAATCGGCTAGCCGAAATACGCGTCGAACGGGTATACCGGCTAGCTGCGCATAAGGTTTTAATTCAAGCACACTAACTATCGACGGGACTTCCAAGCCTACACTACGAGCATTTGAAACAAACTTTTCGATTGTGATTTCATCCTCGACACCGTTGATCAGCAAGGCACCTTTATGTCCAGAATTGTAAGAGCCAACCAAGTCATATACCGCTGGCTCTGACCTACCCCGACTGTACACTAAAGACAATTCAGATTGTAATGCGCAAGCAACTCCCAAAGGCACGCTATCTGCCGCAACAATCAGATGATCAACTGTTGATAAATCTATCTGTGCCAAAGTCATTTGTGCGATTACAGATAACAGCTGGGGATAGGCAGGTAAATATTCGAGACAAAAACGAACAGGAACAGTTTTAGCATCTACCACAAAATAGCCAAATTGAAGAATGCCTGTATCCCATAGCCAATCAGAATATTTGAATTTCATGTACTGATTTTCTCTTGTAGCATTTGCCAAAGCATCGACATTGCCCAAGTGCTGACCCACGTTGCAGCTGTCTCACCCTGTCCACCAAAACCGTACACTCGTGACCGTGTTCCATTAGGGGTGTATACAGCGATTGCCGTTCCACCTTCCGAGTCCGCGTGTTGATCGTCCATATCGGGACGACTGATTACCGCAATCCCGGCGCTTGCATAATTTGTTTGACATATAGTCTCAGCGACCTTTTCTGCCAATTCTCGTATAGGGGGTAACGTATCAAGACCAATCGCTCTTTGAACACTTGCTGGGCTGTCATAAATTTCCTGTTTAATGAATACAGCTTCATTTCCAGTCACGCGCTTTAAGTGTTGTCCTACAGGATCACCAACACCTGTTTCGCTCACAGCCAGCGTCAATCCATTGGCAGCAAGCAGTTTCACCAGCGCATCCTCAATTTCGTCGTTGTCGATGCCAAAGATAAACTTTCCTACTCGTTGTCGAATTTGTAGTTCTACAGAAGCAATCATCTCGTCAGCAATTGCCTCCGTATCCGCTTTGGCTGTAATTCTCACATCCACCTGCCCAGCATGGGCAGCTAATCCAACGGTCGGATTAGACATTTCCAACAACGTCGTCCCTATCTCGTTGTCCAGCAGACTTTCACCAATACCGGCAGTCTTTAAGATCTTTGCTTTAATAAGTCCGCCACCCAAATTGTAGTGTTCTTTAAGATATGGAATAACCCTCTCATTCATGAGAAATTTCATCTCACGAGGCACACCCGGCAGACTAATAACAATATGTCCGTTATGTTCAACAATAAATGAAGGGGCAGTGCCAACCGGATTTTCGATGACAGTAGCATTGTCCGGTAGATAAGCTTGCCGCTTATTATTCTCAGTCATTTGTGCACGAAAACCAGAAAAGCGTTCAGCAATCGCATCCAAAAGAGGTTGATGAAATGTCAGGCCACGATCAGTTGCTTTTGCTACAGACTGACGAGTCATATCATCAATTGTCGGACCCAATCCGCCGCACGTAATTACCACATTCGCACGGCTCATTGCAATACGAATTGCGTTTGCAATACGATTTTCGTTATCTCCTACTGAAGTCATAAAAAACACATTTATGCCTATGTCTCGTAAGGCTTTAGCAATAAATACGGAGTTTGTATCTGTAATTTCACCTAAAAGTATCTCGGTTCCAATTGCCACAATTTCAGCATTTATGTTATCAGGCATAGTTCACTCTACTCTCAGCTAAAAATAATCCCATTCATAATACTCTATTCGAAGCTGACTGCGTACTACAGAATGGCTCAAATGGCTATAACGAAAGACAATGTAAAAACCCTGAATTTGTTATGCTTTCGGTTTGCAAAATAAAAAGTAGACGTTATAATCACTTCAATAAGTAGAATAAAACACAAAGCAAAAACTTTGTGCAAATTCAACAAATTATTGTCTGTAAAAATGCTCTTACCTAAACGATCTATGATGGAGGATGTAAGGTGGCAAGTGTAACGTTTAATCACGTCTATAAGAGGTATCCGGGCGGTGCTAATGCCGTCAAAGATCTCGACATCGCAGTTGCAGACAAGGAATTTCTTGTCTTCGTCGGCCCATCGGGCTGCGGCAAATCAACCAGCTTGCGTATGCTAGCCGGTCTTGAAGAAATCACCGAAGGCGAGATACTGATTGGTGATCGTGTCGTCAATAACGTCGCTCCAAAAGATCGTGATGTTGCGATGGTCTTCCAAAGTTATGCGCTTTATCCGCACATGACTGTCTATGACAATATGGCCTTCGGCTTAAAATTGCGCAAAACCCCTAAGCAGGTTATTGACCAGCGCGTTCACGAAGCAGCCAAGAGTTTAGGTATCGAGCAGTTATTGGATCGCCGTCCACGTCAGCTTTCAGGTGGTCAGCGTCAGCGCGTGGCAGTAGGCCGCGCTATTGTCCGTGAACCTGCCGTATTCTTGATGGACGAACCCTTGTCAAATCTTGATGCGAAACTTCGAGTAGAAGCGCGGTCATTTATTAGCAAGCTTCATCAACGTCTCGGCACGACCTTTATTTACGTGACACACGATCAAGTCGAAGCTATGACGATGGGAACACGTATTTGCGTTCTGAGTGCAGGTGAACTGCAACAGATCGATACCCCATTTAATCTTTATCATAACCCTCGCAATTTGTTCGTTGCCGGGTTTATTGGCAGCCCTTCCATGAATTTCTTTGATGCCACTCTCAAACAAGAGGGCAGCGGATTGGTTGTTGATACAGGAAACTTCAAATTGTCTGTTCCTGCTGAACGCGTTGATGCTTACAAACAATATGCGGGTAAGAAAGTCGTCTTTGGTATTCGTCCCGAAGACATTCATGATGTGGATTTCCAACCACCGGGAATTATTCCGGGAACTATCGAAGCAAATGTGGATGTTGTTGAGCAAATGGGCAATGAAATGGTTGTTTATCTCGAAGAACGGGGTTCAACATTTATTTCCCGTATGGATCCCCGCACACGTTCACGTGTTGGTCAACGTATGGGCGTGGTCTTCAACTTAGAAAATATGCACCTATTTGACGTGGACAGCAAGCTGTCTCTTGCATACGATTATAAGAACGCGGAAGCTGCCAAAGCAAAATAAGTAACAAGCACGATTAGATTGGACTTATAAAGCCGCCCCATAAAAAGGGCGGCTTTATATTTACGCCTGCAGATATGGTATTCTACTGACAGTAACACCTTCTACACTAACAAACTTCATAAGCAGAGGTTCAATTACCGGTGAAAATAACGGCGCACAACAAACCTGAATTATTTCAGCAACTTCAGCCTGAATGGAATGAGCTGTTGGCACGAAGCCAATCAAATCGTGTGTTTAGTACGTGGGAATGGCAATCTACATGGTGGGCCGCCTATCATCCCGGAGAACTTTGGGTCATAACATGTAGAGATGATAGTGATCGACTTATTGGCATAGCACCTTGGTTTATCGATTCAACTAATGAATATGGTCGTGTAGTGCGTCCAATCGGGTGCGTCGAAGTCACTGACTACCTCGATATTATCGCCGATAAGGATAGCACTCATCTCGTGTTTGAAGCGCTGGCGGATTTTGCTAAGGTAAACAGCGAACTATACGATTTGATCAACTTGTGTAATCTACCAGAAAGTTCCCCTACATACAGCCAACTCACGCCTATCCTGAATCGGTGGGGTTTCGACGCATCGCTAACCCAGCAAGAAGTATGTCCAGTAATCGTACTTCCGACAGAGTGGGAGTCGTACTTTGATTTGCTCGACAAAAAACAGCGCCACGAGCTGCGAAGGAAGTTACGCCGAGCAGAAGGTGCCGCTGAAAGCATTGATTGGTATATCGTTAGCGATCAGCATAATCTTGACGAAGAAATCGATCGATTCTTGCATCTCATGGGCGCTTCTCAATACGAAAAAGCTAAGTTCTTAGAGGACCCTCAAAATCTAGCTTTTTTCAAAGCGATTGTTCCAATTACATTTGAGAAGCACTGGCTGCAACTAAGCTTTTTGATGATCAATGGAGAAGCCGCGGCAGCTTACTTGAATTTCGTGTACGGAGACAGTGTACTGGTCTATAATTCCGGCTTAATGGTGGACAAATATGGTCACCTCAGTGCCGGTATCATCCTGCTTGCTCATAACATTCGAACTGCAATTGAAAACGGCTACAAGGTGTTTGATTTCTTGCGAGGCAATGAAATCTACAAGTTTCGTATGGGAGGTCAGGAGACACGAGTATTTATGTTGACTGCCCATTTGCCAGCAAGCTAACTATACCAAGAAATTGATTCAGTCAGACCATAGCCGTAAATGATGCAATTGATTCGCAAGTTACGCGTATTTCGCATATATTCCGCCGAATTGGTTGCAGGTCGTTCGGCTGATGCCGCTGAAATGACATTTTGTGCCGGCGAAATACTCGCTCCACGCCACTGAATTAACACTATTGCAGCGGATAACCCAGCTATTTCCACCGCTGCAATTTATTTCAATACTTTTACTACCATGAAGGACAAAGAAAAACCAAATCATCGAGTCGAAAAAGAGATGTTGAGAAAACATACCTCATGATGATTTAGGGATGAAAATCATTCCGCTAATTACCTAAGTTTTGTCCTAATCCAAATTCCACCTCCATTTTAGAACATTTGTATCACATAGTCAATATATAAGGGTTCGAGTTTTCAAACCTCGTACCTGACTATAGATAAAGGTGAGCGGCTATACGCGAATGGAGGTGACAACGGGCATTGGTAACCACTCAATTTAGTCATTGCAGGAAGAACACTAACCGCCATAAGAATTTGGAATATCCGCGACGGTAACAGCAATATATGGCTCTTTTTCTTGGTAGGCCAGCGTATCACTCTCATTCATCAAGGTCTGCCCCTTGTGATACAGAACATCGTTAAACCCGTCGTAGCGATAACGCCGATTGACCCAACCATATTCCGGGTGCTGGAACATTACATTAAATTGTATCGCTTCATCGGCAACGATAATTTTTTCGTCAATGATCCAGACAGGAGCATACTGATCTAGATGAGGTTTGGCTTTTGCATCACGTTTTGTGCGAAGTTCTTGTTCAAAATTCATGTTTGTTTTTCCCAGTTTTAACAGAGTGCTTACTATTGTAGCGATTTACCCACAGTTCCAACAAGCATTTCACTCGATTCTGGAACTTAGGTTTAGAGTATGATATTATCCCACCCATCGCGCAAATTTTAAATGTTCAGGAGCATCCTCTTTTGCAAGAGATTTGGGACTTAATGTGGTCACGTTTTAAGGTCATAGCAGGAATCATTGGTGACGTGGAAGCCAGCATAATTGCCATCGGATTTTACTATACCATACTCGTGCCGTTTGGACTTTTGGCGCGGTTCTCCGGGAAAACTCTAAAACAGCAAGATAAGGTTGAATGGCTCGAACGCCCTCTTGTTCCGTCGGATCTCGATGCTGCTAAACGTCAGGGTTAATCAAAAATGTATATTCTCGGCATCGCTTGTTATTATCACGATTCTGCCGTTGCATTGATTAAAGATGGACAGCTTATTGCTGCCGCCATGGAAGAGCGATTTTCACGGAAGAAAAATGACAATAGTTTCCCAAAGAAGGCTATAGAGTTTTGCTTAGCGCAAGGGGGGATTAAAGGTCAAGACCTTGACTACGCGGTCTTTTACGAAAAGCCGCTGGTCAAGTTTGAGCGTATTCTGTTAACTACGCTTGAAACGTTCCCCAAATCAGCCAGTGTTTGGCGCGACGCAATGGTCAATTGGTTAAAGGAAAAGCTCTGGATCAAAACGGAGATTCAAAACCAAGTTGGCATAAAATATGATCGCGTTCTCTTCTGCGACCATCACATGAGTCATGCTGCCAGTGCTTTTTTTGCCAGCCCATTTCGAGAGGCAGCGGTTTTAACGGTCGACGGGGTTGGCGAGTGGACTACGACAACGCTTGGTAAAGCCACCAGCCGCTGGACAACAGACACAGAAGGCGTAAATAACATTGAGCTCTTCCAAGAGGAAAAATTCCCCCATTCGATTGGTCTACTCTATTCGGCATTTACAGCTTATTTAGGCTTTCAGGTCAACAACGGCGAATACAAGGTCATGGGGATGGCCCCGTACGGTCAGCCGCGTTATGTTGATAAAGTTCACAAACTTATTCAGCTCAACCAAGACGATGGCAGCTTCCAACTCAATATGGATTATTTCAGCTATCACTACTCGGCAAGTGAGAGCTATAACCAGCGCTTTTTAGATCTATTTGGACCTTCGCGTCATCCAACGTCAGATTTTTTCACGTCGGTTACTAATCCCGAACGGTCTGCTGAGAAAGCAGCGATGGATGAAAATCAGCGTTTCGCCGATATTGCCGCAAGCATTCAGCTTGTGACTGAACAAACTCTGGTCAACATTGCCAAATACATCCACAAGAAAACCGGCCTCAGCAAGCTGGTTATGGCGGGAGGTGTCGCCTTGAACACCAAAGCCAACTACCGCATTCTCGCTGAAACCCCCTTCGATGAAATCTATATACAACCTGCCGCAGGTGATGACGGCGGCGCTTTGGGCGCGGCGCTTTGGGCATATCATATTGCTCTCGGCAAACCCCGTGATTGGGTAATGCCACATGCTTACTGGGGCCAAGGATTTACGGATGGGGAATGTGCCGATTTTCTGCGCAGCAAAGGTGTGTCATTTGAGTCTTTCGCAGACTCTGAGGAAAAGTTGATCGATACAGTTGCGGAAGGACTTACCCAGAAAAAAGTGGTTGGGTTCTTCCAAGGACGCTTTGAATGGGGGCCGCGTGCGCTTGGCAATCGCAGTATTTTAGCAGACCCGCGCACAGAGGAAATGAAAGAAGTTGTTAACACAAAGATCAAATTTCGCGAACCCTTCCGTCCTTTTGCCCCCGTTATCTTACGAGATCGAGCCGCTGAGTATTTTGATTATCCTAATGTGGAAAATCACGAGGCTCCGCGTTATATGTTAATGGTCGCACCAATTAAGCCAGATAAGCAACAAAACATTCAAGCCGTTTGTCATCAAGGCACCGGACGACTACAAACGATTGAACGCGCTACTAATCCACGTTACTATGGCGTGATTCAAAAATTCGACCAGCTAACGGGTGTCCCGGTTATTCTAAACACGTCATTTAATTTGCGAGGCGAACCTATCGTCACATCGCCTAAAGATGCGTGGAATACATTCCAGAACAGTGATATTGATTACTTAGTACTCAATTCCTTTTTAGTCCGTAAACCAAAGTAAGAGGTGTCCCAATGCGTGACTTACTCGCCCGTATGGGCATTCTCGGAGAGCTTTTAGGATTTTTGTGGCGACGCAAACTTTATTGGCTCATCCCCATGATTATCTCTCTAATCGTAGTTGCAATTTTCATTATTCTGGGCAGCAATCCGGCACTACAGCCCTTTATCTATACTCTCCACTAAGAGGTGTGTTCGGTGGACAAATCAGCCGTTGTAATTCTGATAATACTCGTCTTGTCTGTGGTTGGGTCTTTTCCGGCGACCAAGATTTCTCAGAAGAAAGAGAAAATCTATTCAAGTACACTCGGTAAGATTTTCCATCAGATTGCTGTAGGTGCATATATTGGTGTTGCTCCCGCTGCGCTTATTGGAAGCATCGTTGTGGGACCATTAAAACTAGGTATTCCCTTGGCACTTACGGGTTTAGCACTTACATTCGTAATGCTCCTACTCTATGCATTGGAAGAACGCTCGGCTAGAGTTGGAATTGATATTGACGACAAAAGTTGGACACAGGAAGACGCGAAAAAGTCGCGTTTATAAGAACGCAGTAATATCACAAGCGCCTGTGAAACTTTTTCTCACAGGCGCTTTGTATACGGATATAATCGCACCACTAAACCACTTTACTTGTAACAAAAGGACAATCTTGACATGCCCCGCGCATTACTAAGCGTCTATGATAAAACCAATCTCGTCAGTTTTGCGACTAATCTCGTTGAACTTGGTTGGGATCTCGTTGCCAGCGGTGGAACCGAAACCACCCTACGGGGAGCGGGATTACCGGTCACCCCTATCGAGCAGTTGACTGGCGTTCCCGAAATGTTGGATGGGCGCGTTAAAACGCTACACCCTGCTATTCACGCGGGGATACTGGCACGAGATAAAGCCGAGGATATTGAAAGCCTTGAGGAACAGGGTTTTGCGCCAATTAACATGGTGGTTTGTAATTTGTATCCCTTTCAACAAACTGTGTCTCAACTTGGTATCACTTTACAAGATGCAATTGAACAAATCGATATTGGGGGAGTGACATTATTGAGGGCGGGAGCTAAGAATTTTTTCCACGTCATAACCATTTGTGATGTTAGTGACTACGCGAAAATTAGTGCAGAACTCAAGGCCTCTGGTGCGGTCGATCTGGCGACACGGCGCAAACTCGCGGTAAAAGCATTTTCTCACACACGCGACTATGACACGGCAATTCATGCCTTTTTGTCACAAGATATTGTACCAAGCCTGCTTAATACAGACCTACCGCAGCATCTTTCGATTGGCATGCAGCGGGTTGAAAATCTTCGCTATGGCGAAAATCCTCACCAAGCTGCCGCATATTACAGTCGTTCCGCAAATACCGGCCCATTAGGGGGTACTGTTCTCGGTGGCAAGCAGCTCTCATATAACAATATTCTTGATCTGGACTCGGCGTGGAGGGCTGCAAGCAGCTTTAACGAACCCGCTGTAGTGATTGTAAAACATCTCAATCCTTGCGGAATTGCAACAGGCAACACTATCACAGATGCATTTCCTCATGCTCTCGCTTCTGACCCCGTTTCCGCATTCGGAGGCGTAATTGCGGTTAATCGAATTGTAGATGACAGTTTTGTTGCTGCGCTCGGGTCGCTTTTTGTTGAAGCCATCTCTGCACCAGCATTTTCACCATCTGCGCAGACGCTGTTAGCAGATAGCCGCAAAAATTGTCGATTACTACAAGTTCCTGTAGCCTATACTGGCAGTGAACTGGAGGTACGCAGCGTACAAGGAGGTTGGCTTGTACAGATCGCCGATACCGGCGATCCGGTAGATACGGTGCTTCAAATTGTCACCGAGCGTCCTCCAACTACTGAAGAACGTGCAGCTCTCCAATTTGCGTGGAAAGCGGTGCAGCATGTGAAGTCCAATGCAATCGTACTGGCAAATTCGAATCTGACAGTTGGTATTGGCGGTGGCCTTTCAAGCCGCGTAGATGCGGTCGAACTCGCTGTTAGTAAAGCTGGCGAACGGGCAAAAGGAAGCGTAATGGCATCAGATGCATTTTTCCCTTTTGCTGATAATATCGAAAAAGCGGCAGCAGCCGGTATTACAGCCATCATCCAACCCGGTGGATCAATTCGAGATAAGGTCGTGATTGAGGCTGCTAATAAAGCAAATATGGCGATGCTTTTCACTGGTACACGTCACTTCAAGCATTAATGACGGAGATCGCGATTTAACCGAGCCTTGCGAGTAAAGAATCGGCTCTGTTATAATAACAATTCAACGCCATCTTAGCTCAATGGCAGAGCAACCGCTTCGTAAGCGGTAGGTTGTGGGTTCAAGTCCCACAGATGGCTTCTATCATGCCCGCATCGTCCCAATTGATGCGGGCATTTCATTTGTCCTTTTCCCAACAGGGAGAGAATTATGCATGACATGCAACGCCCGATAACGATCGCTGTTGTTGGTGGTTCGGGCGCAGGCAAAACAACGATTTCTAATGCCATCTTAGAACGAGTAGGCAGTCATCACATTGCCTACATTCCGCACGATGCTTACTATAAGAATCTGGCAGTGATTCCATTCATCCAACCCGGTGTTCGGAATTTTGACCACCCTGACGCGCTAGATACCCCATTGATGATCGAACACATCACTCAATTACAGAATTGGCAGCCCGCGAATATTCCTGTTTATGATTTTACTCTTTATGAGAGAACCGAAGAAACACAACTGGTTCGACCTCAACCCATTCTATTAATCGAAGGTATATTGCTGTTTGCAGAACCAGCTCTGCGTGATCTGTTCGACATCAAAATATTCGTTGATATTGACGCAGATATACGATTTATTCGGCGTCTTCAGAGAGATATTGTTGAACGGGGTCGTAGTATTGAGTCAGTTATCAACCAATATCTCGAAACCGTACGCCCTATGCATCTCCAGTTTGTTGAACCGAGCCGACGCTACGCTGATGTTATTATCCCCGAAGGCGGGCACAATATAGTAGCAATAGACATGGTTGCCGATCGGATCCGAACAATGTTAGCTAACCTTGAAAAAGGAAGTTAAGCACCCAGCCCGCACAACCTTATTTTGCAATTTGTTAAACTTGCTCTGAGTGCATAACACACATATAATGGTGATATAGTAATAAACCTCAATCCAATTTAGCACCATCTTCTGGTGACCGAGAATACACCAGTGACAACACTCACTCAAGCAGACCCATTTGATACTAAAAGCGTAATGACGATACTCGATACGATTAAGTCCCCGATCATTTTGCTTGATCAGAACCAACACCTAATTGCCTTAAATCAACATGCGCAACAACTTTTCAATTTGACTGCCACGACTATTGATGGAAAAACTTTAACAGACCTCCCAAACGGTGAAGAACTAAACAGATTATTTGACAACAACAATACGGTGCGAGAATGGACCGTCGACGATCATGTGTATACGCCGGTGGTTGAGGCCGCGCCTCACGGTTGGACAATCTTGCTCAATGACGTGAGCAATTATAAGCGACTCAATAACAGCCAAAGTGAATCGATGCGATACCTGCTCCATGATCTACGTTCACCACTCACAGCAATCCAAGGCTTTGCAAGCATGATGAATTCTGTGGGCGAGCTTAATGAGAAACAAGAGCATTTTATTAACAAAATTCTGTCTGGCGTAGCACAGATGACTGCGCTGGTCGAAAATGTGCAGGATGCAGGACGTTATGATCCTGACACCGGTTCATATCAACTGATGCGTGTCCCGACCGACATTGGTCACATTGTGCGAAAGATAGTCGACAACCACCTTGTTCCTGCGGAAAAAACTCTGTCAGTCGATCTTTCATTGGCAGAAAACCTCCCGGTAATCAATGCAGATGAAACCATGTTGCAGCGAGCAATTAACAATCTTGTCGACAATGCGATTAAATACACGCCAGATGGCGGTGAAATCCATGTTTCAGTGACTTGTCCTGATAAGATGATTCTTGTTGCAGTTGAAGACACTGGCCTTGGCATAAGTCCTGAAAATCAGGCGCAGCTGTTCAACCGGCACGCCCGCATTCACCGTCAAGAGTTCAAGAAAATTAAAGGAACGGGCTTAGGCCTGTTTATCGTTCGAAGCGTTGCTAAACGACACGGCGGCGATGCATGGGTAAAAAGTGAAGAAGGCCAAGGGAGTACTTTCTACATAAGCATTCCGCTGGTTGGCGCAAATCTGCTATCATTTGGCGAATGAAATTCTCATCATTTTATCGTACACTCACATCCAACCTAGATGTGATTGTACTGGATGATTCCTAATGCCCATTCAAATTTTACCTGAACTGGTCGTTGCGCAAATAGCAGCCGGCGAGGTTGTTGAACGCCCTGCCTCTGTAGTAAAAGAGTTGATGGAAAACGCTCTTGATGCTGGTGCCCATCATATTCGCATTGAAATATTGGGTGGTGGACGTCAACGCATTCGGATTAGTGATGACGGAATAGGCATTCTGCCGGAAGAAGTGGAAATTGCATTCCAACGTCATGCTACCAGTAAACTAACAACTGCCGAGGACTTATCCTCTATTGAGACGCTTGGTTTTAGGGGAGAAGCACTCGCGAGTATTGCTTCAGTTAGTCAATTAACTATCATTACCCGCCATGCATCAAGCTCATCTGGAATCTTAATGCAGCTTGCAGGAAGCGAAATTGTCCGGCATCAGTCAGTCGGTGCTCCTGTTGGTACCGTCATAACAGTCGAAAATCTTTTTTACAATACTCCTGCCCGCCTCAAATTTCTTAAAAAGGAAAATACCGAAAAACGCCAAATTGCGCTGTATATCACGCGATACGCGATGGCATACCCTCACGTTCACTTCACCTTGGAACAAGATGGACGCGAAGTATTCCGTTCCAGTGGAAGCGGTCAATTAGCAGATGTCATCGTTTCGGCTTTGGGCTTGGATAGCTTTAAGAATATGGTCGAAATTGCAAGCCGTGATAGTGACAACCCAAGGCATTCAGAAATTACGGTTACAGGCTATAGTTCGGTTCCGAGTCTGCATCGTGCCGACCGTAATCATATTACGCTTTTTGTGAACGGACGCTGGATACAAGATACACGGTTATCCTATGCAATTACGCAGGCCTATCACACGTTCCTCATGACAGGACGATATCCTATCGCTGTAGTGTTAGTGAAGGTTCCACCTTCTGACGTGGACGTTAATGTCCATCCGACTAAGGCTGAGGTGCGGTTTCGCGATCCAGAAGGCATATTTAGCGCGGTTCAGCGAGCAGTACGGCGGGCAGTAGTCGATTTGGCACAAACTCCGGCTATGCGTGGCGGGCGCTTTGGTGGTATTGGGCTAAATCATGATAACTTGTCAGGGTGGGAAAACACGCTTTCGCCTTCTCAACAACACCAGCTTAATATGAACCTTGATTTCTATTCGGCTGGTAATTACACAAGAACGCCTCTTAAACCACAATCAGACATAGCATCGGATACTATCCCCGAAGGGCCGGAGGCACCACTAAAACCACGCACCCTACCTATTTTGCGCGTTATCGGACAAATTGGTGCGACATATATCGTGGCAGAAGGCCCATCTGGTCTCTATCTAGTGGACCAGCACGCGGCACATGAACGGATTCTCTATGAGCAGTTTATGGATGAACATGCCCGTCATGAGCAAATCGCGCAGCTTTCTTTAGAAGCCCAAACTCTGACATTGCCTCCTTCGGAAGCACGACTCATCGAAGAAAATATTGAGACATTACGCGAAGTCGGCTTTGAGCTTGAGCCATTTGGCCCTAATACTTTCATTATTCGCAGCGTTCCAGCCCTGTTAGCAGACCAATCGCCCACAGAAGTTTTGGGAGGAATTATTGCGGATTTAGAGGCTGGAACAAGCCCGGGTCAAGTCTCCATAGAAGATAAGATTGTTACGCGGGTATGCAAGCACGGTGCAATCAAAGCGGGACAAATTCTAAGCACTGACGAGATGCAGTCGATTATTCGACAACTTGAGCGATGTAGATCACCGCATACCTGCCCTCATGGACGACCGACAATGCTTCACATGACTAGTGAACAACTTGCCCGTGAATTTGGGCGTCTTGGCTAATCAATCAATAATATCCTTCGGCAAGCCTAACTGGTGAGTTGAATCGTTGAAATTCGCAGAAATCGCAACAGCTAATGCAAATGTTGCAATACTTCCGCTGAATTGTCAGGCGGATATGAGAGAATAAGGCGCTGAATTGCCATTTGATGTCGGTGGCGGGTTCCCTCAACGCCACTGAAATAACATTTATTCGGTGGATGGCTCGGCTAGTGCCACCGCTGTGCAATTTGTGCATGTCCGCTGCTGTCTTTGCCAAATCGTCTTTAGTTACAAATCCATTTTAGAACACAAGTTCCGGTACGTCAACGCGGAATCGTTCGAGTTTTCTAACTTTGAACAGCTTCAAATTTGATGTGTATAGATGTGCAGCGGTATGCAAGGTTACTTGCTTGCCCAAGAAAATGTATGCGTCGGTGGAGCACCACCTACCCTACCGTATACCCTATCAGCATTTGGCTTGGCCACATAGACCATCCAACTGAATGAATGAGTCTGACCGTCAGTTGGGATTAGCGAGTCAGGCAGTGGGTAGGATGTGTTGCGAGTGACGGCCTGCAGCACAATCTTATTGGCTGTTACATCGGTTAGTTCTATTAAATACGCCTCATCGGGATTCAAAACCCCTACCCCAACCCACTGCAAACTGAACACCCCAGCACCAGCGGAAGCCCCTTCCGGTGGGAAAATAACAACGGGCGCGACAAAAGTCGCTGTAGGTGTCGCTGTTTCGCTGCCAGAGGGGGTGGGTGAAAGTGTCGGCGTAGGTGTCGGAGCAGGGACTTTGATTGCTTCCCCAAGCTTTAAGGTAACATTGCAGTCCGGGCCGCCGCTTGGAATTTCGGGATTACATGAAAAAATACCGGGCAAATCAGGGTTAAGAGCAAACAAAATCCCCAGTGTCGTATTGTAATTTTGGGCGATGCCGACAATGGTATCCCCGGATTGTACAATATAGTCACTAACCGAAGAAGCTGTCGGAATATTCGGAACATTTGCGGCAGTGGCTTCAATCGCTACAGCAGTTTCCGTATTTTCGGGTAACGGTGTAGCCGTCTGGCGAGGAATAAGAATAACTGTGCCCGGCCCCGGCAGCACGTCAGCACTTTGAATAGTGTCGTTTAGTCTAACGACTTGGTCTATGATATGACCGGGTGCGGTACTTAAATCTTTGTAGCCAAACTGCGCGATAATGAAGCCTAATGTATCGTTGGCCTGAATGGTGTATTCGTATGGCCCCGGTGTAGGACTAGGCGTATAAGTCTCGCTAGGTGGCGCAGCGGTAGCTGTAGGCGTAGAAGTACTGACCGCGATCTGCTGAACTGGTTCTTGTATTTGGGTCGGGCTTGCCGTCAACGTCAGCGTTGGTAATTCAGTAGACGTTGCCACAATTGCTTCCACCGTAGGCGTAACACCCGCTTGAGGTGCGCTGCTGCAACCCACCATCAACAATCCACCACAAATTAACCCCATCAGGCACAAATTACGCATTATTTTCCATTTCCCCGTCCCTGCCATGTAAACTGATGTGGGACAGTGACAAAACTCGGTTTATCAGGCTGGCTTTGCTTGACTACACCTACTGTCCAAGTGTAATCATGCCGGTCATTATTCTGACTTTGCCAATCTGCCGGCAAAATAAATAATAACGCTTGAGTCATGGCGGTGTAGACTTGTTTGCTGGTTAAGTCTTCTACACGCACCAAATAAGCCTCATCCGCATTTAAAGCGCCCGTACCCAACCAACGCAACGTAACCAAATCATCTTTGCCAAAAAAGGCATTATCACTAGGGCTTAGAGCCGTTGGTATGTTGTAAGTCGGCGTTGCAGTGGGAGTGGGTGTTTCGCTGCCAGATGCAGTGGGCTGAATTGTCGGCGTGACCGTTGGCGCAGGAACACGCACTTCCTGCCCAGGATATAACAGCACAGTACAGCCCGGGCCGCCGGAACCAATACCAAAATCGCATTGCGAGAAAGCAATTTCAGGGTTTAGTTCAGAGAGAATACGCAGCGTCGCTCCATATTCCACCGCAATGGTGATAATGTTTTCATCGCCTGTAACGGTATGCCATGTCACGCCGGGTTGCAAGGTTACTGTTGGTCGAATGCGAAGTCCAGATGCATCTCGTGTTACATCGCCGCCCAGAGAGTCAACGAGAACTGTGCCACCATTACTGTTCGAACTTTGGGCGTTGGTTGGCACTTCTGTTGGCACAGCATTTGGATCAACAGTTGCTGTGGGCCACGGTACCTCAATCGATTTGCCAACCTGAATCTGATTAGCATCAGTAAGGCTATTCATGTCTAACACAGTCTGCATGAGATCTTTATAGTCACGATGACCACAACGCGCGATAATGGCAATTAAGCTGTCGTTGGGTAAGACCTGCTGAACACAAGGGCCTTGTGTAGGGGTAATGGTCGGTGTTTCAGTATAGGTTGGCGTGGGAGGGCCAAGGGTGATGGTCGCCAACTGTAACGTAGGGCGCTGCGTGTTCGTGACCATTACTCCGCTGAACGCATCAGGCGTTGGTGGTAAAGTTCGATCCGCAACGGTCGGCTGTACGACCGGTGGCGGAACAACTGCATTAAAAAGTCGTGAACCAGCAAAGAGAAGTGTCCCGATACAAGCAACAAGGGCAATTGTCACTAGGCCGCCGATCACATAAGTTCCACCACGCCAACGTAAATTTCCTTCTAATAAATCCGTTTCACCATGTAGCTCGACATAATCTGGAGCGCCGTTTTCAGTGATCGAGTCCCGGTTGACAACGGGCACATTAATGAGGGTTGTCCCACATGTGCTGCATAAGGCGGCATTCCTATGATTAGGCGTATCACAAATTGGGCAAATCTTGTAGGCTTGCGACAATACCTTTTCCTCGCTCCAAACAGAGTGTGTTCATTATAAATCGGCATAACATACTATGAGGAGGCTCAAACGCTCTAATAGTACGTTAGACAGTCATCCAAGGTATTCATTTTACATCGGTTTTTTCGAATTCCTTCTCGGGCATAAAATTATTCTGGCAATCGTTCAGGGCGCGTCGGCCAATCGGTGGCTAGGCGAGCTCGGGTATCAGCCCATGTTCTTATACCACTGGTCGCATCGGGCGCTTCTACATTACATGCTCCAACGGCACATGCCCAGCGCAAGGCTTCATAGGGAGCACCTTTATGAAGCAAAGCTGCCATAAAACCGGCATAAGCAGAATCCCCTGCCCCAGTCGTACCAGCGACCTTCACTTCAAAAGCCGGCATCCATATATCTTGATCTGCCCAATCACGAACACTCAGGTTCAGTCGTCCAAGCCGTTTAAATATTTCCGCACTGCCTGTTTTTAGATACATTCCCATCTCACCCAGCTTAAAGCCAGCAATGACAACCCCCATTGCAAGCATTTGATCTGCAAGTTCGCACAGATACCTGCGCGTCAGGTGATGATGTATGTCGGGCATCCACCGGTCATAATCATTGCGTCGTAAAGTAAGCAGAATTTCTTCTATGCTTGGTAGAAAGATGTCCACATTGGGCAAAGTGCGTTCAAATATACGCTGCCAATTTAGGCGGGCAATCGGGCCATTCGGGTCAGGCTGTGCCATATCCAGCGAGGTTACTACACCTGTGGCCTTTGCTTTCGAATAAATAGCCTGCAAGTCTTCTCCATCCGCTTCCACGAGATGAGGGAGCAACGTAGGGTAGCCTAAGTGGAAAATTTTAGCACGACGAACCCGTTCGAAATCAATATCGTTCACGCCAAATTTATCATTTGTGCCGGTACAATGGAGAAAGGTGCGATCAGCATGAGCAGGAGACAAAGCAATCGTACTTGAACTTGGCTGCCCTATTTTGATTTTAATCAGTTCCGTCAACTTCGGATCGCGCTGGCGTAAATACATGAGGATCATCTGTCCAATCAAGTCATCGCCCACTGTAGCCAACAACTGCACGTTAACTCCCAAGCGATGCAATGCAAGTCCTGTATTGGAAACTGCACCGCCGGTTGAGACGGCAATCGGATCAATAGTGTAGAGACGACCGGGTGTGATCATGTCTGAAGCTGAAACATGGCTCATTCCCGGTATCAAATCAAGACATAGATGTCCACCGACCAGTACATCAATCGTTTCAGTCATAAGAATTATTCCCAGTAAGGTCATTTTATGAAATACAGTTTACTAAACAGCCCGAAAAGGAGTCTACAAGAAATCTTCTTGGGGTGCGAACTGCTTTCAACACAATTCGATTTTATATAAGCGTAGGCAAATCGCAAAATACGAGCCTCTTTAGACCGTCGCGTTTGATACAGTTAGGTGATAAACTCGAATCGTTTGTCGATTAGTATGGAAAAACCAATGACTGCAAAGAAATCATTTCGTTTGATGCGAGTTTTGCGTTTTGCCCTTTTCTGGATTGTGGCAACTGCGCTAGTCATTGCAATTGGAGGCTTTAGCAGCAGTACTTTTCAATCTGTTTCACGCTATGTAAATGAGCAGACCGAGGCTAATCAGCGAGTCGCAGTTTATGGAGAGACTGCTGCTGCGGTGATGGCCACGTTGACGACAAATACGCCTGCGCCTACTGCAACGGCTACCGCATCAAGTACGTTAACACCTACTCCCTTACCTACAAGCACGAATACGCCAACATTGACATTAACATCTACGGCTTCGGCAACCGCAACAGATGTGCCGACGGTGACACCATCGTTAACAGTTACTGCGCCACCCACGCAAATTGCACAGGCTTTCGAAACAAATACTCCTAGACCACTTGAAATCACTATACCCGCACTCAATACCTCAGCAGCAACTTCAGGCGATTTTACATCAACCGCAACGTTGACATCGACAGTCGAAGCAAGTCCCACCAGCGCCGCTATTGCCACGACTTCTGCTCCCGTTGCTACAGTTCAAGTACCAGTTGGAACACCGAATGCGCTTCCGACACCGCTACTGCCGGATAACGCTGACCCAAATCAGGTCGCGGTGACCGCAATTCCCTCCAAAGTTCCGTTAGTCGACCGCAATGGCAATGATCTTGTCAACATCATGCTGCTAGGTGTAGACAGCGAGTTAACCGGTGACAACGTTGATCGTACTGATACGATGATCGTGGTCTCAATCAATCGGACGACTAACACAGTATCGATGCTCAGTTTCCCACGGGATTTGTTTGTCTATATTCCCGGTTGGACGATGCAGCGACTCAATCTGGCGTTTACGCATGGAGAACAAGTAGGTTGGACAGGTGGGGGTTTCGGACTACTTCGCCAGACAATATTCTATAACTTTGGCATCAATATTCACTATTATGTCGAAGTCAAACTCAGTGGGTTCAAACAAATCATCGATACGTTGGGTGGGGTAAACCTTACAGTAGACTGCGCAATCCAAGATCGTGAACTGATGGGAGCTGAACCGCCTACCCAAGCAAAAGGGCCAGACGACAAAGGCTATTATGTGCTGCCGATTGGCGCTTATACACTGAATGGTGATGGCGCACTTTGGTACGCACGATCACGACATAGCAGCAGTGATTTTGATCGTGGACGCCGTCAGCAACAGCTCTTACGCGCGATTTTGCGTGCTGCCCGCAGCAATGGTCAGATCACACAACTGCCCCAATTGTGGTCGCAGCTAACACAGGTGGTTCAAACAGACCTAACATTTGAGGACATGGTCGGCCTACTGCCTTACGCGCTGAATGTCGATCCTGATCGGATTGAGCATTTTGTTTTCAACCGGTTGTATCACACGACTCCATGGACGCCGCCTGACGGTTCGAATGTTCAACTCCCCGTCCCTGAAACAGTTCAACAGCTCATGGAAGATTTCTATACCCCACCAAGCGAAAGTCAAGTGGCGGTGGAAGGCGCCAGAATTGAAGTACGTAACGGCACTACTAACGCTGATTGGGACCGTGTCGCGGCAGATCGTCTGGCATGGAGCGGGTTCAACGCTGTAGCCGAGGGCACTGCCGACAACACGCAGTACACCGACACCATTTTGATTGATCACAGCGGACAAACCAAAGGTAGCAAAGTCCAAGACATCGTCAAGATACTCAAGATTAAACCTGAAAATATCCGAGTAGAACCGGATCCCAACCGCAGCGCCGATTATGAAATTATTCTCGGCAGCAACTACAACTCATGCACCTACCAAGTTCTCCAACCCGATGAAACAGGTAATTAAATGACAATTCACAGCCGAACAGGACAACTGATTGTTTTATTGATGTTACCGGTTATGTTGGCAGCATGTGCCATCAACGATGCTGGCAGCAAGACCGCCCAGCCGCCCATCACCTTGAACGCGCCGCCTGCTATTGTCATCGAGGGAAATTGTGAAATCACAGGTGAATTGGAACAGTGGCTTCAAATCACTGTGCCGACACGCCAAGAGTTTCAGAGTCGGCTGGAGGAAGCAGCTGCTAAAAATGCTGAAGATGTACATGACGACACACTCTATTTGGCAGGTCTGCGTGATACAGTCGCTTACGCCCATTCACCGGACTGCGGAGCCGAGATTCAGGGAGTGATGGTCAAAGCCATGGCCGATGGGGTAGATGCACTTCAAGCCTATTTTAACCATACATTGTCAACTGATCTGAGTACGGCGCTGGCTGAAGCTCGGAAGGGGCTGAGCCAAGCAGCATCCATTCAAAATGACTTGATTACGCGCATGAGAAATCAATATCAAGTGGAGAATAACATGACACCTACACCCAAAGCCTCATAGAACTTTGGGTATAGGATGTTTAAATAGTCGTATCAGTCTATAGTTGTTGGATCAAACGCGTCACGCAGACCGTCGCCAATGACATAGAGGCAAAGCACGGTTATCACGATCAACAAACCGGGTGCAACAACTAGATAAGGACCCTTTGTAAAAAAGGTATTGGCTCCCGTAAGCATGTTTCCCCAGCTTGCAGCAGGTGGTTTTACACCAAATCCCAAGAAACTGAGCGCCGATTCAACCAGAATGAGGTTACCGATATCTAGCGCCAGTGTAATAAACACGACTGACAACAGATTAGGGATGATATGTACGAACATTATGTGCAGCGGCGAAGAACCAATCGCACGGGCGCTGATGATGTATTCGCGTTCACGAATAGACAATGTTTCACCACGAACAAGGCGGGTAATGCCCGACCAGCCTAAAAAGCCCAGAATGAATACCAACGCAAACGGTCCGCCAAAGATTGTTCCCGCGAGGTCACTATTCCTCAAGACAATGCCAGATACAATAATGAGCAAAAACAGCGTTGGTATGGAATCGAGGGTGGTTATCACCCAGTTGATTAGATCATCAACAATTCCGCCATAAAAACCGGTAATTACACCGAGCGTTACCCCTATCCCTAGCGAAATCAGAGCCGCTATAAAGGCAATAGACAATGAGATTTGCCCGGCGTACAGTAAGCGCGCCAGATGGTCACGACCAACATCATCTGTCCCCAAGATATGACCGACTGTACCGGGGGGCAAAAAAGCCTTGTCAATATTGGTTGATGTGTAATTCACATTGAGGACATATTTTTCGATCAAGGGCGCGGAAAATGAAAGAAGCGCTAATAGGATAATCATACCCATAGCAACCAATGTTAATTTATCACGCCGGAGACGTCGAAGTGCTAGGACGGTAAGGGAATCGCCCGTTTTCTTTACATTCTCGTCCTTAATGCCAATAACCACTGAATTGGGCGAACGTGTTTCTGAAGCCATAGTGTCTTTCCGCCTTAGCCAAACCGAATACGAGGATCAATGAGTGCGTACAAGATGTCGGACAAAACAAATCCGAGTATGGTGGCTATCGCACTAAGAATGACCACGGCCATTACCACAGGATAATCAAGAGCCGTCAGTGTATCAATCGCCAAACGTCCCAATCCCGGCCACGAGAAAATCCGTTCAGTGATTGCCGCACCAGCCAATAAGCCAGTAATAGCCGGCCCTAAAAAGGTCGCCAACGGCATCAACGCATTGCGGGCACCATGTTTGAACCAAACCTGTCGCATCGAAAGCCCTTTGGCCTTGGCGGTTCGGATATAGTCTTGACCGATGACATCCAGCATTGAAGCGCGCATATAGCGCGAATATCCGGCTATACCGCCGGTCGCCAAAACAAAGGTCGGCAATATGAGATATTGCAACCGCTGATAAATGGGCGGTATCCCCCCCGTCAGCACGGTTGGCCCGCGCCCTCCCATTGGTAACAAGGGGGCTACCTTTGGAAATAGGGTCGGATTTATATCATGCAGCCATTGTGGCAGCAGTGAGCCGAATAATAGGATCAATATCAAGCCAAGCCAAAACACAGGAATCGCGTTAAACAATACCGCAAGAACGCGTGTCACACTATCGAACCAACCACCCCGTTTGACGGCGGCTAAAATACCGATGGGAACCCCGATGACGACACCAAAGAACAGCGCTGCCAGACCAAGTTCCAAAGTAGCCGGAATGCGCTCGGCGATAACATCTAATACTGGACGCTTTAAGGAAAATGACATGCCAAAATCACCGCGTAAAATACCCAAGTGCGTTCCGGGTGTATCCGGCACACCATCATCGTCCGTATCGATCATGCGCCATTGATCGCCAATCAACCAGCGAATGTACTGAACGGGGATTGGGTCATTGACACCCATTTGGCGCGCAATGCGCTCTTTTTGTTGCGGGGTAAGCTTTGGATCACCAGAGAGTGCCGCAGTTGGGCCACCCGGAACCAGCGCCATCAGCAAAAACGATAGCATCGTAATGCCAATCAGCGTGGGAATCGCCTGAATTAGCCGTCGTAGCGTATATTTGACCATGCTGTTACCTGAAAAATCACATCAGACTAAACAAAACCGACCAAGTAATAAATATTTTTTGTGACTATTTTCAAATTTTATGTGGTTACAGGAATAAATATGAATGAGGAGCCTCAATGAGACTCCTCATAGAGTATTAGACGCTACGAATTATGGGGTCTTCAATGCCCATGTATCGACGTTCCAATACAGTTGGCTTGGATACGGACTAAAACCATTGATATTGGAGCTAGCCGCATACATACCTTCTGTTGAGAACAGGGGAACATACGGGAGATCATCCTGCATGATCTTCTGAATCTTGTGGTAGATTTCCGCACGTGCTGTCGGATCGCAACCGGGCAGGACGCGAGCTTCTTCCATCAGTTTATCAACTTCAGGATTGCTGTAGGACATGTTGTTGCTGCCGCCCGGAACAACATCACTCTTGGTAGTGAAAATTTGGGTCTGATCAGGATCATCCGGATAACCATTACGCCAACCTAGAATAACGGCATCAAAAGTCTGACCATCCATAATGTCCAGTAGCGTGTTGAAGTCAATGGCTTGGAAATCAACCTCAAAACCAATTTTCTTCAATTGATCCTGAACCAATGTACCCACTGTACCACGACGGCTGTTGCCTTCATTGGTATACAGTGTGAACTTCAACGGGGTTCCATCGGGAGCATATTTGGCACCCTTGGCAACACGGGGAGTGGCAGGATCGTTGTCATCGTCAACGAAACCAGCTTCATCCAGAAGTTTCGCGGCTGCATCGACATCTTGCGTAATAGCCGGCAAGTTCTTGTCGAAGGCCCATGATGCGGGGATCATGGTCGAAGGCATACGTGTACCATAACCAAAGACAGCACCCTTCACCATTGCATCGACATCGATGGCTTTAGCAACAGCCTGACGAACCAGCGGATCACCAAACAGCGGGTGATGACCTTGATCAAGCGCCTTTCCGCTCGCATCAAATGCGCTTTGGGGATTCTTGGGATCAGCATAGTTCAACATCAGATAATCCCATGAGTTGCCGGGGAACTGATAGGCCGTGACCTTACCATCAGTTTGTGCCTTCAAGATATCATCACGACGACCAACCGCTGGGCCATCAATAACATTCGTTTCACCAGCAAGGAATTGTTCGATCAAAACGTTCTGATCGGGCACAACTTTGTAGATGAAACCTGACGGAATAACTTTACCATCGGTCGCGCCACCATAGGTTTGGTTCGCCAACAGGCTGACCTGTTCACCGGCACGGAATTCACCAAAGCTGAATGTACCGCCGGTAACGGTTGGATTCAAGTTGTAATCGGAGGTATTTAATTCCTTGAAGTCAGTTGGCAAGATATGGGCAGGCATAGGAATAAGCCCACCAGCGTTTGCCAGCGCTGTACAATCCGCATTCTTGAACGTTACAACAAGAGTCGTATCGTCCGGGGCTTCGACCTTATCAATAATATCGAGCAGAAACACGGACTGAGTGTCAACAACACCACTTTTAACAGCGTCCCAGAAATACAGCGAATCTTTGGAAGTGATGGGAGTACCATCAGTCCACTTCCAATCGTCCCGCAGCTTGAAGGTATAAACCTTGCCGTCATCGCTAATGGTCCAATCTGTGACCAACGCGTCAGGGGCATTTTTGCGGAAAAGCTGTGTCGCTGGATCAATGCTAATGAGGTTCGGGAACAGGAAATTCACAACACGCTGAGAAGCTGTATCGCTACTCAACACAGGATTCATTGTTGCTGGATCGCCACCAAAATTACCTTCAATAACGATACCGCCCTCGCCCGGTGCAGGAGTATCCTGCGCTACGGCTGGGACAACCAGTGACAGCGCCAATAGGGCAGCTGTTCCGGCCATCAATAAACGACCAAGATTTTTCATACTATGTCTCCTTGCTTCAATAAGAAACGACATTTGATCATTATGGCAAGCAAGCCAGTTAAACCGCAATCTCGATAGGATTGCTCTAATCGAAATACTCATTGCCAGTCTAAAAGGTTCAATCCTGCCAAAAAGTCTCCCAACACAGCGTAGTTTAACACATGCTTCAAAAACGACAAGAAAAGAGCCTTCGACTTTGGTACTGAATTCCCTAAAGCAGAAGGCTCTTTAAGCTGATCGGGGCGGCGGGACTCGAACCCACGACCTCTTGCACCCCATGCAAGCGCGCTACCAGGCTGCGCCACGCCCCGTAATATGTGCAAGTATAGCTGAATCCCCGCTTCTACTGCAACCCCAAATACTTTTAGCGTTTGATGTTGCATAGGTAACATGGTTATCGTGTCGAAGGGATAAAGTAACGTGGCGATTACATTGCGGTAGCCCATTATAACCAATTTCTAAATTTGATTAAATTGCTTTCGCCACGATTTTAATAATTACAAATTGATAAACACTTCTAGCTCATGCTTTGCCTGAAATGACAAATTGTATTAGCATTGGAGTTCGGTTGAAATTGAGTTCTTCACTCAAATTGTCTGGAGGTTCGACGATGACCACATATCCTTCGCCCGTAGCGAAGCCTTCGACTGCTGGAACGGGACAACTCGCAATCGCCCGCACCGTTGCTGCCTATGTTAATTTAAGAAATGGCCCCGGCACCAATTATCGAGATGTAGGGGATATTCGTAACAATACTGTTATTGTCTATTATGCCGCTTCACGCACAAACTCTGACTGGGTGTGGGTTGAGCAAAGCACTGTCAGTGGCTGGGTATCGACCACCGTTATTACTTTTGAAAATATCGCTGCGCCGATTCCGGCTCCTCCACAGCAAATTACTCCTTATGATGGCAAAATTGCGATCTGGCATTGGAAAGGCGACTCGATTCCCGAAACTACAATCGAAGATGTAGCCAAGAACATTAAGACTGTGGCTCCAAACGTGTCACAGATTTGGGTCAAAATCTGCGATGCGACAGACCGCGACGGGGCGCAATGGCAAGGGTATTGGGACACAAAACGCAGCCTTGCGATAGATGGACCGCAAAGTATAGATCGCTGGGTGGCGGCATTAGCCAAATTTGGGATGGAATTTCACGCATGGTGTGTTCCGAAAGGATCGCATTTAGAGGCGGAAACCAACATCATTATCCAAGCATGCACTCGTCCCGGCGTTAAATCGCTGATTCTCGATGTCGAACCTTATGACGGTTTCTGGGCGGGTGGGCGAGATGGCATCCGTCCATATATGACGAGAATTCGCCGTGCAATTCCCGGCTCGTTTCATATCGGTATGTCAATTGACCCTCGCAAACAACACTACGACGGCATATTTCCGGTGGAATGGTTCCCATTCGTGAACAGTATCCATCCTCAAGACTATTGGGCGACATTCCGCCGTACTCCTGAAGATGTTCTGAGGGAAACCTTTGAAGTCTGGGGAAGCTATGGCAAGCCCATTATCCCTGTTCTAGACAGTGATGCAGATCCAGACGATATGGCGACGGCCATTACCCTGTCAACGCAACGGCATCGCGCCAAAGGTCTAAGTTGGTGGCGATTAGGAACGATTACACCCGCCGGGTGGAGGGTAATCAATACACCTATAACCGGCACACCCAGCCCTAACCCACTGCCTCCAGTTGATAATGTTGGTCAAGAAATCACAATCAAGCCCAACGAGGCCGGCTTTGCCAGCGGACGTTACACCGATCAAGTTAGTTTCTCTAGTTTTCAGAATACGTGGGGGTGGACATCACTTTACAAAACAACTGAAGCTCAAACGAGTAAAGTTTGGGCACGTTGGACGCCCACAATCGCCGCTTCCGGCAAATATGAGATTGCGACTTTCATTCCGGGGCGACATTCAAACGCTCAAAATGCCCGGTTTAAGATCAACAATATAAAGGGAGCGACTGGCGAAACCATTGTTAACCTCGACCAGTCTCGCTATAGCAACGAGTGGGTTACTTTAGGCATTTTCGAGCTCGACAAAAGTGTTGTGGGCGCAGGAACCGTTTTCCTCAATGACTTAACAGGTGAAACTGGTAAGGAAATCGTTTTTGATGCACTGCGATACCGCCAGCTGCTTACGACACCAACACCACCTGCCGGAACGGGCACATCAGCCGATGGCTTTGACGTACCGATTGGGACTGACGCTGAACGGCGCTCGGCAACGGTATGGCCGGGGAGATGGGTCGATGCTAGTCCGTTTGCACGCTTGTATTTTGTTGGCACTCCGCAGGAAGCTTATCATACCGGAGCTGACCTCAACCTGCCATCAGATGGAGATGCACATACACCAGTGTATGCTGCCGCAAGCGGTATTGTAACCTTTGCCAGCCGACTTCCCGTTTGGGGTAACGTCATCATAATTAAGCATGACCCACTGGCAACTACCGGACGTGTTTATTACACGCGTTATGGTCACAGTGAAAATCTGCGGGTAAAACCGGGAGATCGCGTCACACGGGGTCAACAAATCTCGCAAGTAGGTAATGCTTTCGGAGCCTATGCTTATCATCTTCACTTTGATATTAGCCCAACGAAGATTTTGGAAACCAATCCGGAACACTGGCCGGCGAGAAATCTCGATTTGCTGCTTGCAAACTATGTTGATCCGCGCGACTTTATTTTGAAGAATAGGCCAAAATAAGTTGCTAGAATAAATAAAAGAGGGAATTAGTGAGTTTACCTAATTCCCTCCTTTGCGATGTCATTTGAATTCTGACTAGAATAATCCCCAATCGTCCGCTGCACCTTCTTCCATCATGCTAGGGTCCCACATTTCAAGTCCCATTTCGATGGTTACCGGGCGGCGCAGATAATTTTGGGCAGTGCGCCGAGTCTGTTCAAGCAATTGCGGCGCATATGGACAAAATGGTGTGGTCATAATCATGGTGATATGGGCACGATCATCATGTAACTCGCTGTGCCGGATCAGACCCAATTCGATAATATTCATACCGATTTCAGGGTCAACAACCTCGCGCAGTGCCTCAAGTAGACCTTCCTCATTAATCTGAACCGGGTCAGTCATAGTCGCTGGCTTCCTTATAGTTAACATCTGTAGACGCATACTAACATAGGGCATAATCAGTGTCAATTTTATGCTGATTTTAAATAGGCAGTACTTCCTAGACACCTTATATAAGAGATTTTTTACCCCTTTATCCTAATCTTTTATGAGACATTTCAGGGATAAAATCACGCGCGTATGAATTTTTATAATCTCAATCATCATTATTGACAATCTGAGGGTCAGACTGCTATACTGGGATCAACTTTACACCTCTGGGTACAGAGTAAATTTAACCGCAATGAAATTTAGGAGGAAGTGGCTGGCATGGGTGCAGCGCTCGAAATCCGTAACTTACACGCAAACGTTGAAGACAAACCAATCCTACGTGGAGTCAACCTAACCATCAAACAAGGCGAAGTTCACGCTTTAATGGGGCCGAACGGTTCAGGCAAGAGTACATTGGCGAATGTTCTACTTGGGCATCCGGCTTACGAAGTCACTGAAGGAGAAATCATTTTTGACGGCAAAAATCTCCTCGAACTTGAGCCAGATGAACGCAGTCGCGCCGGTTTGTTCCTTGCTTTCCAGTATCCGGTTTCTATACCCGGCGTAACCTTAGCGAACTTCCTTCGGCAAGCGATTAATTCACGCATGAAGGCCGAGGATCCAGATAGCAAGGGCATTTCGATCCCTGAATTCCGCCGTCTACTGCGGTCGAAAATGGACTATCTGCAAATGGATCACAGCTTTGCAGGCCGCTACCTAAATGAAGGTTTCAGCGGTGGCGAAAAGAAGCGCGCTGAAATTTTGCAGATGGCGACACTCAATCCGCGCATCACAATACTTGATGAAACGGACTCAGGTCTGGACATCGACGCATTGCGAATTGTGGCTGAAGGTGTAGACAAACTTAAGGGGCCGGATCTCGGAATCCTCGTCATCACTCATTATCAGCGTATCTTGAACTACATTAAGCCTCAGTTCGTGCATATCATGTTTGAAGGGCGCATTGTGGAAAGTGGTGGACCGGAACTGGCACTACATCTCGAGGAAGCCGGTTACGATTGGGTGCGCGAGAAATACGCTGAAACGGCAACAGCATAACTGCAACTCATAGCACAATAGGAGAGCAGAATGGTCGATATTGATCTAGTTCCAAGTGACAAACAACTCAGCGAGGCCGAAGCCGCACTCAAGCAGGTCGGAGACTCGTACGAAAAAACCTATGGCTTTTATGATGACGATGTCAAATATTCGTTCAAAAGCGAAAAGGGTTTAACCCGCGACATCGTGTATCAAATTAGCAAGATGAAAAATGAGCCCGAATGGATGACTGAAATCCGGCTCAAAGCGTATGATATTTTCTTGAGCAAGCCTACCCCAACATGGGGCGGCGACTTAAGCGAAATTGATTACGACGATATTTACTATTACGTCCGCGCGACTGACCAACAAGGACGTAACTGGGATGAAGTTCCACCCGAAATTAAGGACACTTTTGACAAGCTTGGTATTCCCGAAGCTGAACAGAAGTATCTACAAGGTGTGAGCGCACAATACGACTCGGAATCGGTTTACCATAACCTGCGGAAAGACCTCGAAAGTAAAGGGGTTATTTTCCTTGACATGGACTCCGGTCTGCGTGAGCATCCTGATTTGGTTAAGGAATACTTCGGCACGATTATCCCGTCGTCGGACAACAAATTTGCGGCGCTGAACACTGCTGTTTGGTCTGGTGGCTCGTTTATCTACGTGCCTAAGGGTGTACATGTTGAGATGCCGCTTCAGGCTTACTTCCGCATCAATACCCGAAACATGGGACAGTTCGAGCGTACCTTGATCATTGTTGATGAAGGGGCGTATGTTCACTATGTAGAGGGCTGCACTGCCCCGACATACAGCTCGAACAGTCTACACAGCGCAGTTGTCGAAATCATCGTCAAGGAAGGTGGACGCTGCCGTTATACGACCATTCAGAATTGGTCAAACAATGTATTCAACCTTGTGACCAAGCGGGCAATTGCCTATAAGAATGCGACAATGGAATGGGTCGATGGAAATTTGGGCAGCAAGCTAACCATGAAATATCCGGCGGTTTTGTTAGCCGGTGAAGGCGCACACGGCGAAGTGCTTTCAATCGCTTTTGCAGGCAAGGGACAGCATCAAGATGCCGGTGCAAAGATCACTCACTTGGCTCCAAACACCAGCAGCCAAATTATCAGCAAGTCGATCAGCAAAGATGGTGGACGTGCTAGCTATCGTGGTTTGCTTAAGGTGGTTGAAGGAGCAGATAACATCAAGAGCAACGTGGTTTGCGATGCACTTCTGCTCGATGACCACAGCCGGTCTGATACCTACCCTTCTATCGAAATCGATGCTAAGAATGTCACGATGGGGCATGAAGCTTCAGTGAGTAAGGTTGGTGAAGACCAACTCTTCTACCTAATGAGCCGTGGTATGAACGAAGATGAAGCAAACGCCATGGTCGTTAACGGCTTCATTGAACCATTGGTTAAAGAACTGCCAATGGAATACGCACTGGAACTGAACCGGCTGATTCAAATTCAGTTGGAAGGCAGCATCGGCTAAGCAGCCCTTCCCTACTAGCTTTCAACTTAAATGGGCGCATTGATAACCATGCGCCCAACACAATTTCGGAATGAGGAGTATAGACTGTGGTAGCTGTGAAAGGACGGCGGCGTTCAGACGCGCCTGCTGCGCCGAGCTATACACTACAAGATGTAGAAGCTCTTAGCGCTAAAAACCAAGAACCCAATTGGCTGCTTGAAAGCCGTTTGGCGGCTTGGGAACTCTATGAAACAATGCCAATGCCCGACCTCAAACAAGAGGAGTGGCGGCGAACAGATTACACAACCATCCATTGGGATGAAGCTGATAAACTTATCTCGGCTAATGGGGCAACTTTGGCAACTGTTCCTACGGCAAATCGTGACCCGTTGATCGGTGAAAAGCAAGGTGGTTTGCTGGCTTTCGTGGATGGCAAGGTTGTTCACCACGAACTGGCTGAGGAACTCAGCAGCCAAGGGATCATTTTTACCGATTTGCTGACCGCTGCACGCGAACATGAAGAATTGGTTCGTTCCAACTTGATGACCAAAGCGGTTCATCCCGGCGAAGGCAAGTTTGCAGCACTTCATGCAGCGCTTTGGACTCATGGGGTATTTGTGTATGTGCCTAAAGGAAAAGTAGCCGAACTTCCTCTCCATGTCGTGATGTATAACACTCATCAAGGCGCAAGCTTGGGGCATATACTGGTCGTGGTTGAAGAGAACGCACAGGCGACTGTGTTGGTCGATTATGCATCGGCAGAAGGTCAAACACAGTCGGCTTATATTGGAGCAACTGAACTTCTCGTAGGCGATGCAGCCAATTTACAGTATGTCGCGCTGCAAGATTGGAACCGTGAGACATACGAGTTTAGTCACCAACGGGCGCGTGTTGGTCGTGATGGTAATCTGGATTGGATTATCGGAACAATGGGGGCGCATCTGGTCAAGGCCTACCTTGAGATTGAGTTAGACGGTAAAGGCGCGAATGGGCGCGTGTCTGGCTTCTTCTTTGCGGATGGCGAACAGCTTTTTGACCATGATACCCAACAGAACCACAATGCGCCGATGACCAACTCGGACTTGTTGTTCAAGGGAGCGGCGAAGGATACTGCGCGCTCGGTTTGGCAAGGTATGATTAAGTCTCTGCCTAAAATGCAGAAGATTGACGGGTATCAAGCAAGCCGCAACCTGCTCCTGAGCGAAGACGCGCGGATGGACGGCATCCCCGGTTTGGAGATTGAAGCGGATGATGTGAAATGTTCACATGCCGCGACCTTTGGAACGCTGGAAGATGAGCCGATTTTCTATCTAATGAGCCGTGGTATAGAACGCCCGACAGCCGAACTCATGGTGATCGACGGCTTTTTTGATGAGTTGTTAGCGCGTATTCCATTTGAACGGGTACGTGAGCGCCTACAGGCGGCGATGGAATCGAAGATCGTCGGCTAAGAATATTTTGTAATAGTCACTGAGCAAAAGGCGCATATCTCGAACTATATGCGTCTTTTTGTTAGGCCAAACACAGTTATGAAGTATGGACGAGGAAACATGGAAGGATCAAAGACCTTTCTCGACAAAAGAAATTTCCTCATTTGGTAGAACATTGAGAAAGAAAATCTTATGACAACTTTAGATACTTCAAGAGCTTACGATGTGGAAGCTGTTCGGGCTGATTTCCCGATTTTGAGGCAAATGCATCACGAGAACGTACCTCTGGTTTATCTAGATAATGCTGCGACCAGCCAAAAACCCAACTGTGTGATTGAGGCTATGGACAGGTATTACAGGGAATATAATGCCAATGTTCACCGCGGGATTCATAAGCTGAGTGAAGAGGCCACAACGGAATATGAGGCGGCACGGCTAAAGGTTCGAAAGTTTATTAATGCAGGAAGCAAACGCGAAATCTTATTTACGCGGGGAACGACCGAAAGCATCAATCTGGTGGCGCAGACTTGGGGGCGAGCCAACCTCAAGGCCGGTGATGTGGTGGTTTCGTCGGTGATGGAACATCACTCAAACATTGTTCCGTGGCAGATTTTAGCGGCTGAAAAAGGCTTTACAGTTCGATATGTTCCAGTTTTGCCAGATGGAACGCTCGACCTTGATCATTTGTATAATCTGCTGGCGAAAGAGCCTATCAAACTGGTCACTCTGATGCAGGTTTCGAATGTCCTTGGCGTAGTTAATCCAGTTGAGGAAGTTATCAAAAAGGCGCATGAAGCGGGTGCGTTAGTCTTGATTGATGGCGCACAGAGTGTCCCGCATATGACGGTCGATGTACAAGCGATGGATGTAGATTTCTTCGCCTTCAGTGGGCATAAGATGCTTGGGCCGACGGGAAGCGGTGTTTTATATGGAAAACGAGCGTTACTCGAAGCAATGCCACCGTGGATGGGCGGTGGAGATATGATTTCGAGTGTGAAGCTCAGTGGCAGCACATGGAACGATCTGCCGTACAAGTTTGAAGCGGGAACTCCGGCCATTGCAGAAGCTATCGGATTGGGTTATGCAGTTGATTACCTGAACCAAGTTGGATTGGATAACATCCATGCACATGAGCGCGATATAATTAGTTATGCGCTGGAACGACTTAAGGAAGTTCCGGGGCTTACGGTTTATGGGCCGACGGGCGAAAACAAGGGCGCAGTGGCCGCTTTTATGGTTCAGGGCATCCACGCACATGATGTTGCCCAACTGCTGGACTCAGAAGGGATTGCGGTACGAGCGGGACATCACTGCGCGATGCCGTTACATGAACATTTGGGTGTGAGCGCGACGGCTCGTGCCAGTTTTTACCTTTACAACACTCATGCTGAGGTTGACGCGCTGATTGCCGCTTTGCATAAGGCACGCAAAACTTTCAAGCTTTAGGAGATGCAAGATGGATATGTATCGTGAGATTATTCTTGACCACGCGAGAACGCCACATCATCCGGGTATCCTGAACCCTGCCGATTTTGACCATGAAGAACACAATCCGTTGTGTGGTGACAGACTGCATCTGACGCTTAAAGTTGATGAAAATCGCGTGATTACAGATGTTGCATGGGACGGTGAAGGCTGCGCGATAAGCCAAGCGACGGCTTCGATGCTGGGTGATGAAATTATCGGGAAGACACTCGATGAGATTACACACATCACCAAAGACGATATTTTTGAAATGGTGGGGATTCCATTGACGATTAATCGTGTCAAATGTGCGTTACTTTCATTGAAAACATTAATTATCGCAACGCAGGGCGTGACAAATTGGCAAGCTATCGAAGATAAGGATGAATGATATGGGCAAAAGCCCAACGGCAGATTTTACGAGTGTGGCGACGGTTGATGAACTGCAACCGGGCGAACGAATGGTGGTTGAGCTGGGCCGACGGTGGGTGGCGATATTCAATGTTGAGGGTACTTACTATGCGATTGAAGATGTGTGTACCCATGACGACGGACCGTTGGCTGAAGGCGAGCTTGAAGGATGCGTGATCACTTGTCCGCGGCACGGCGCAACCTTTGATATCCGCACAGGAAAAGTACTTAGTGCGCCAGCGATGGTGGATGTAAAGAGCTACGACGTGCAAGTTCGAGGAAACGATATTCAGGTTAAGCCACGTTGATAGATAGACGACAGGTGACAGTCAACAGATATCAGGAAAACGAGTTCAAGCCATCCTGTTGCTGACAGTAAAATGCGAAAAGTGCAATCGTTTTGCAATTTGTGCAATACTTCCGCTGAATTGACAGGCGGGAGCGAGAGAGCTAACCGCTGAATTGACAAATTTGTCAGGCAGATGGCTCGGCTGTGACCGCTGAAATGGCACAAATGCAGCGGAATGTTCCCGTAATGCCACCGCCGTGCAGTTTGTGCATTGCACTAGCGATTGTACGGGAGAGAGCCGCCGAACCTTCATTTTTAGGATTGTTAAAATATTGATGCTATTCATTAACCCAGTTACCGCAAACCTGTGTTAGATTGGTGGGTAAGTGCATCATAGCACAAATTTTCGTCACACTGGTGACTCTCCGGTATGAATCGGGTTAGGAAGACATCATGCTGCCGTTAGAAAATATTTATCAAGGACGGATGTTGGTTTTAGGGCATCGTGGGGCGCGAGCGTATGCGCCGATGAACACGATTCCCGCATTTGAGTTGGCGCTCAAGCAAGGTGCAGACGGAATCGAATTGGATACGCATCTTTCCAAAGATGGGCAGTTGATTGTGCTGCATGATTTTAGTGTGGATGCGACTACAAACGGTAAGGGGTTCGCTAAAGATTTTACGCTAGAGGAACTTAAAGAATTGGATGCGGGAAGCCGTTTTAGCCCGGAATTTGCTGGCACACGTATCCCTACCCTCGATGAAGTGTTTGAGGCGGTCGGCAAGAAACTTTTTATCAACGTTGAGATTAAGTCTGAGACGCAAGACACAGACGGGGTTGAGCAGGCCGTGGCGGATTGTATCGCCCGACACGGCTTAGAAGGCAGCACCATTGTTTCATCATTTAATCCGTTGGCGCTGCGGCGTTTCCGTGCGATTATGCCAGTTGTGCCAATTGGATATTTATATTCACGCGAATATGATTTTAGTGAGGCTTTGCAAGACTTCCCACATGAGGCGAAACATCCGGAAGATGACTTAATTGATGCAGCCTATATGGAATGGGCGAGGCTGAATCATTACCGCGTCAACACGTGGACGGTGAACGATCCTAATCGAGCAGTTAAACTGTATCAATTAGGTGTAGATGCGATTATTACGGATGCGCCGGATGTGATTATTGAGGCAGTACGTGGACAAAGTCGCTAAGGTCTGGTGGGGGCTGATCCGTTTCGGCTTTCGTCTGCTGTATAACGAAATGGCATTCACTTACGATGCGGTGAGCAGCGTCGTCTCATTAGGTGAATGGCGCTGCTGGCAGCGGACAGCACTTCGCTATCTTGAAGCGACAAGCGATGATCTTCTGCTTGAACTGGCACATGGTACGGGAAACCTGCAACTGGACTTATCTGAAGCAGGTTACCAAGTGATTGGATATGACTTATCGCCTTACATGGGGCGAATCGCAGGTTCGAAACTTCAGCGGCATGGGGTCAAGGCGCGACTCGTGCGAGGAAAAGCGCAACAACTGCCCTTCCCTGCTCATACGTTTAAAGCCGTAATTAGTACGTTTCCGACTGATTTTATTTTTGCAGCGGAAACACTGGGAGAAATCCATCGCATTTTGTGTGATGATGGACAACTGATTATTGTGCCCAATGGGGTCTTAACGGGTGGAGGGGTCAGCGAAGCAGGATTGGAATGGTTATACCGGGTCACCGGTCAACGAGGCGGAGAACATGGACCCGTAAATCACATTTTTGAGGCTTACGGATTTGAGGCGACTCTCAAAGTAGAGCGCTGTACAAGAAGCGCTGCACAGGTCATTGTGGCACGGAAGAAACCCTAGTATGGCCCATGGGCTTATGCTATACTCATTTCCCATACGGTGACATTAGCTCAGTTGGCAGAGCGCGGGGTTGTGGTCCTCGATGTCGTGGGTTCGAGCCCCACATGTCACCCACTGATATTAGGCGGTTTTGATGGAATAAAAAAAGGATTACCACGATGATGGTAATCCTTTTTGTTTGGAATTTCTTTAGACCAAGCCGGGGAAGAAATCGGTCTTAATGTGGTCGCCGCTAACACCGGCATCGACCAGCATTTCGCGAACCGATGTTACCATGGCATTTGGCCCGGAAATGTAGTAGATACATTTCTTATAATCAGGCACATATTCACGCAGCATTTGCTTATCGACATAACCCACTTTACCCTGCCAGTCCCTCCGAACGCTGGAAGCATCGGTTAGTGTATAAATTGTGCGAATACCCAACTTTTGCCGCGCCCGTTCAAAAACGTCGGTGTATACAATTTCATCCTCACGCCGATTGATGTAGAAAAGGGTGATGTCACGACGCTGCTTGATATCAAGCAAGTGTTGAATCATGCTTCGAAAGGGTGTTACACCAATTCCACCAGCGATAAAGACGCACTTTTGATTGATGCCGCGTGGCAAAACAAAATCACCGGCAAGCTGGCCTGCCACAATCTCGCTGTCGTTTTCCATCGCCAACATGGTGCGTTTATAGCTGCTTGATTGGTCATAGAACTTGACACCCAAGCGTAAATTATTCTCGTTAGGTGAAGAAGCCAAGGTGAAATAGCGGCGATTGCCACGACTATCAGGATACTCGTGGCCGAGAGTCCATTCCATATACTGACCGGGGGCAAAGGCAAATTTCCGAGCTGGCTCAAAAACAAAGTCGAAAATGTCCGGGGCAATTTGCACTTTTTCCTTGAGCCTGAGAACGAGTTTGGCCTTGGGGCTGACAATATATGAGTAAACATTGCCAATGAGAATAGCAAGTTCAGGTGTGAAGTAGAAAGAACCGACATGCAATTGGGGGGCAAAAAACACACCGACAATCGCACCATAAATCATCTGTAAACGACGGGTTGGCGGCGTGGTGAGCGGCTCCGTCAAAATGACGAAACCGAAAAACAGCAGTGGTGAACTCAAGAACGTAAGCTGCATGGTCTTGAGTATGTTATCGTGCTGAAGGATGGAGAAGGCCAAAATTGTGATAAGGGATGATGCCAAAAAGGCAAAAAACAGACTGAAGCGACGAATCTTACGCACTACAAGCAAACCACCAACCAAGACAAAGGGCAGCATAGGAAGCGTACCGACCCACCACGTCGCAGCTTGATCGATTGTCAGGGCTGTAATCGCGACCGCGATAGCGACAGGATTGAATAGATGCTTGCGGTTAATGGCAATGATAAATTTTGACGACATTGCCAAAACCGATACCCAGAGGAGGAAATACATGTCGGGCATGGATTTCAACGGGGCGACAGGAGTAATGATAAGCGCCAAAATTAGGGCTGAAATGTAAACAGACTCCGTGTTGGTTGGCACGGCAAAGGTCATGGCAAAGATCGTATTTGTGACCCAGCACGCGGCAAACAAGAAGGCTGTGGTAAAGAGCAGCGATATAGGGCTGAAGGGCAATAACCCAAACGTACTGAGAATACCAGCAACACCCAACAAAACGAGTAGATAGTACAGAATTAGTCTGTACATGGTGACGCGATCTAGAAGACGATCAATGAACTTTATCATGGCTTATGTACCTGCTGAAACCGGCTGTGTATGTTGCTTGACCGGACTCATCAATCATGTAACCTTCAAAGCCGTCAAGCTGGCTTATGAAGTTGATACCTTCTCTGCCCATTGCGTAGGCAGCAGTGGCAAAACGATCTGCCTCATAAACATTCGAGCCAATCACGGTTAGGCTAACAATATCCGAGATTTTTTCGTGATTTCCCAACGGATTATAAATGTGATCCCCGCGAATGTAACTTCCAGACGTGGCAATGCCGAGGTCGGTAAGCGAAAGCACTTTGACAATTTGGTTGATGTTGAATGGGTTGCGAATACCAATGCGCCAGACTTCCCCACGCTCATTGTTACCCGCCAATTGAACATCCCCACCAGCATCAACATAGAAGTTTTCGAAACCTTGCTGGCGCAATAATTCGGCAGCGTTATAAATTGCCCAGCCTTTTACCAGACCTGACGGATCGTAATAGCCGTCATGCTCAATGTTGAAATATCCGTCCGTTTCACAGCGCGTTTGCTCGGAAAGTTCGAAGACGGTTTGCATGTCCGCGCTCGACCGATTGACGGTGAGAAGACCCTGATTGATTTGGGATATCTCACTATCGGCTTTATAGGTGCTGAATTTGTTGTCGATGTACTGGAAATAGTCGTAAACCATGTCCAGTGTGGAAGCGGTCACAGTCACATCGACCACTTCCACTGTCACGGGCATTCCCATGAGGATACGCGTTTGCTTCATGATTATACGTGTGCCTGATCCAAGGCTGATTGAAGGGACTGAACGAATGCTTCGCTGGTAAAAGTCGCACCCGAAATCAAATCTACGTTTGCGCTTTGAACCTGTACGGCTTCTTGAGTCAACCAAGGAACTGCTTGCGAGTTAATGTAGCGCGATGTTCGCCGGTCTTGTGGATAGTCTAAGAAACGCACATCCGTAATCTTGCCACCTTGAATTACTGCTTCGACCTGCACATTACCATAGTAGGCATCAACAATTGGGCCATCATATGTTCCGTCTTTATATTGGCCGGCGGGAGTCGCGGTTGGAGGCGGCGGATTCGTCGGGATGTCGGTCGGAATATCGGTGGGTACAATAGTCGGCACATCGGTTGGAACGGCTGACGGCACCCCGGTAGGAACGTCAGGGGCAGCAGTTGACTTCGTGTGCGAGGCAATTATCGGGCTTGCAGATGTTGGCTGCGGGCGGTTCGTTGTGACAGCAGTCGATTTGCTCAACACTAAAGTGTCCGGCTGCTGCGCTAAAAGTGGCGACGAGGTCGGGACGCTGTTCGCATTAGCGTCAACTGTATCCATTTGATTGCGAATGGCATAGGCAACAAATGTAAACACAACAAAGAATGACAGTAGAAATTTGCGAACGGCAAGTGCAAAACGGGGTGTGGATGATGATTTTGTTTTCGACATGAGTAGAGTTTCTCCCTTGAACAATCATCATTATAGGTAAAGCGCAGGATTGAACGTTAAATCAAGTTTTGAAGTACCTTAAATTCTCCTTAAATCGGGAAAAGGCACTAACGGAGGACGGCGAACTTCACGGATGCCGTCCTACAAGATTGTAATTGTTTAGTAAGAGAGAGTTAAAGCGGTCGGCGGATCAAAACGTACTTGCGCCTGAGCACCAAACGAAGCCCAATCCGATGTGGTTTTGGGGAAACGATTGGCGATTCAACTGTTTGTTGAACAGGTTCCGGCGTTACGAGACGGTTAATTTCCTGAGTTTGACTGGGACGAGGCAGGCCAAAGAGTTCAAAAACACTCATTTCGCCTGTTGCCATCTTGACAGTATCTAAACTACCCGTCGATGCAACCGGAGTGGGTTCCGGTGAGACCGATGGCAACTCCACAATCGATTCTTCAAGCTTGGCTGGAGCCGATTCGACGGGTGATGGCAACGGGGCTGGTTCGACAGCTTTCACCTCTTGCGTGGCACGACGCGCTGCAGGGGGAAGTGGCGCAAAATCCGAATCATCAGGTTTTTCTGGTTGGCGCGGCACAAAATCACGCGCCTCCGGCTGCTTGTCTACGGGAAGCGGATATACAACCGGCTCGAATGCACCAGTATCGGGGTCATCAAAGTGTGGAGATGGAGCCGGCGGCATTTGGGCGCCTGCTTCCTCTTGTGCTGGCGCAGCTTCGACGCGAACCGGCGCACGCGGACGGGTATCATCAGCAGAGATGGGCGGTTCAACAATTGTTGAGACCGGTGAGGCGGGAAGTGACTGCGGTTCGGAATCCGGTTTGGATGAAGGATGCCGTGGGCGATATTGAGTACGCGATTCATAATCCGGCGCATCACGCATCAAGGACTTTACTTCACGAGGTCTGTCTTCGGGCATGACCTTCTGAAGCACTTTCCACAAATTTTTGAGGCTGTCTACCATCGAACTTTCAAACTGGCGTTTGAGACCAACTGCATTACGAACACCGGCTAATACACCGCTGGTTTCGTAGGTAAAAGTCCATTGAACAACAGTCCCTTCGGCAATTTCCTGCAGGCGGATACGACCCTTGTTTTCGCTAAAAGGGACACCATCAACAATTGTGTATTCATATCCGAGGCCATCGTACCAAGCGTTTATTTCGGCAACGTAGGATCGCCCTGAATTTGTGGTATAACGCCAACGCATACCCGAGCCAGTACGATTGGGAGTTAGAATTGAAACCGAGTTACAATCAACCTGCCAAGACGAATTCTGAGAAAGGTCACTTAAGAATTCCCATATCTTTTCGGGTGACTTCGGAATTAAAATGCGGTGGTCTAAGATGGTCATCAGGAATATTAATGTATTATACGAATAATGCCGTAGACATTTGAGTTTATGTTAAACTGAACCCATACTAGGGATTGTACCATAAGTCGGCTAAAAGGTAATCATTTAAGCGACGGAGCAGCCAACGTGTTTGGACCAACTACCGTTTTCGGATTTATACTCGCCACGCTTTTTGGAGCCGGGTTTCATTTACTGGTCGGTGGTGATGCACGCCGGCTAGCATTGTTTCTACTGGCGGGTTGGGTGGGATTTGGTGCAGGACAACTCGTCGGAATAATGTTCTCGATCAACATTTTTAATGTAGGTACATTACATCTGGTGACAGCAGCGCTCGGCGCAGTGATGGCACTAATTTGTGCCAACATATTTACAACAGACAAAAACAGAAAACGCTCTATCCAGTGAGGAGATTGTATGGCTCAAAGTACTCCACCGGTCACTGAAACACCAGCGGCTGAGACGACCGCTAAATCCAAGTGGACAGTACAGCGAACAGTGTTTCTTAGTTCCGGTATTCTCGGTGCGATTATCGTCATTATTTTCGTTGTCGGGCTGCTTTTGGGTTTTACAAACGAGCTTGAAATTACAGCGTTACGAATCGAATACATTCGAAATCTGTTTATGGTCATTATCGGACTAGAGGGGATATTGATCATTGGTTCGATAGCCGTGCTCATCGTACAAGTTACCCGCATGGTCAATATGTTAAAGCGCGATGTTCAGCCCGTGCTTACTACCGCGCAAGAAACCGTTAATACCGCAAAAGGAACGGTGGAGTTTGTGGGCGACAACGCGGTAAGACCGGTCATCAGAGCCAGTGCATTCGCATCAGGCTTGGGTGTGGTCTTACGGGATGTTGGAGGCATACGCCGCGCAATCCGCCGCACTAAGAATGGGGCAAAACCATGAGCGAAAACCATGACAGCAGACTAGACAGTGGTTTGCTTTTCGGCGGATTCATTATTGGGCTGATTGTTGGAGGCATCGCCGCGCTGTTCCGTACTCCTCGCAGCGGAACTGATCTTCGGCAGCAGTTGGCGGAAAGCGGCGACTCCCTGCGTGGTAAACTCGAATCCGTCATCGTAAGTGATCAGGTGGCGGAAAGTATGGCGGAAGGCAAAGCCGCAGCACGGGCACGCCGGCTCGAACTCGGATTTAATGATTAACTGCTCAATTTGGTTATGGCAAAGGCTATGGCGTTTAGCACATCCTCTGCAATAACGCTCCTCGTATTGCCCTGTGACTCAGCGGCTAAGTTACCGGCTAATCCATGTAGATAACCTGCCAAAACTGCGGCGTCATAGGGTTTGACTCCCTGCCCCACAAAGCCAGTTATCAGTCCTGCCAGTACATCACCGGTTCCAGCAGTGGACAAGGCATCTGATTTGAAAGGCAAGGCCGTAATACGTCCATCAGCGGATGCTATCAATGTATGTGCGCCTTTTAGAACGAGATTGACATTCCATTCAGCTGCTTTTTCGGCAGCGATTTTCCAGCGATTAGACTGCACTTCCTCGGTGGAGATTCTGGCAAGTCGTCCCATTTCACCGGGGTGAGGGGTAATCACAGTATTCGGTGGTAATAGTGTCCACCAGTTGTCGATCTCACTGAGTACGTTTAGGCCATCGGCATCAATCACCACATGTGGTAGTTTTTTGTCAAGCAACCTCAAAAGTAATTCATGAGTATTTTCTGAATTGCCCCAACCGGGGCCGATAAGTAACACATTATATGAGTCAAGTTCGGATGGCAACTCTGAAATCGCATTCTTGGAAACCAATCCGTCTTCTTCAGTCAAGGGTATCCAAGTTGGCTCAAGAAAACTGCCGCTAAGCGTGCTCACTATAGAGCGCGGTGCGGCAACGGTCACTAATCCGATTCCAGAGCGATAGGCAGCCATTGAGGTTAACCCTGCTGCACCAACATAATTCAATGATCCTGCCACGAGCAAGGCTTTACCAAATGTGCCTTTGTTGGCATTTAATGGACGTTCGGGCAGTAAATTCGCTGCGAGTTCGGCATTGGCTATGACATGGGCTGTGGCCTTGATCTCAGGAAGGTCATCAGGAATGCCGATGGTGGCGACCAACAAATCCCCGACAACTGATGCACCGGGAAATTCAAGTAAGCCTTGTTTGGCTGCGATGAAGGTCACCGTTTCATCGGCGTGAATAGTATTAGCGTCAAGCGCACCGGTGTCACAGTCAAGGCCACTTGGGCAATCGACTGCGACCACATATGGCTTCGAGATACTAACGCGAGACGTGGGATCGGAAAGGTCAATTAATCTTCCTTCGGGTTGTTCAGGTAACTGCGTGTCGTTAAGAGCTTGATTGACTCCACGCAAGACTTTAGCGGCATCCGCACGCAGCGGCAAATTGATGCCAATACCAAACAGGGCATCAACAACGACGTCCGCACTTGCAACCATATTGCGTAATACGCGACCATCACGATCATCTTGGGCAAGAGCGACAGATAGATTGGCAGATCGGACTGCAGCGAAGTTTATGTCGTCATCAGGTCGGGGTTTGAGGAGATAGAAGCGGACTAAAGCGTTGGATTCTTCAGCGATAATACGTCCAGCAACAAGACCATCGCCACCGTTATTCCCTGCCCCAACGAGTACTGTAACTCGTGCATCTGCTTTATCACGCAGGCGTTTGTTCACACGCAAGGCAACGGTTCGGCCTGCGTTTTGCATCATGGTATCGTAAGAAAGGCCAGCCGCATCGGCAGCTTTCTCAATTTGGCGAGTAGCTTCTACCGATATGACTTTTATCGCCATCGTTTGAACTCCGACTATTTATATTTGAGATGATTATACCCATCACAGTGAAAACAAAAATCCAGCGTGGACGCTGGACTTTTGAAATCGTTTGATCGAAAAGGCAGATTAATGATCGCGGTCAACTACCATATTGGCGAGTTCGATCAATTCGTGCTTAGCCTGTGATTCGGGCAGTACATCAAGATAAGCAATGGCGGCCTGAGCTAGCCCACGCGCTTGCATTCGCGCTTCACTGATGGCATCTCCCTGTAGCAAGCGCTGCTTAATTGACATCATTGGGTCGGCTTCTTCCACAACCACTTCGGCTACGCCAGCAGCCTGATGTCCATTGTGGGAGTAGGCCGCAACATAACCACGCCCCTGTGCCAAGTCAATTCCGGACGTTTTACCCAATTGAGCACTGTCGGCTGTTAAGTCAAGAATATCATCGACGATTTGGAAAGCGAGGCCGATGCTGTAGCCGTACTGTCCAAGGGCTTCGACGATGGTTTGATCAGCATGGGCAAGTTTCGCGCCGATGCAAGCGGCAGCTTTAAAGAGGGCAGCCGTTTTGCGCTCAATGATTTGGTGGTAAATCTCACGGGTAAAGTTGTTCTCTTTAACGGCTGCTGCCTGAAGCGTTTCACCCTCAACCAGAGCTACTGTCGCTTCGGCTAAGTCGATATTCAAGTCTTTATAAGGAGCCATTAATTCATAGACTTTTGTGAACAAAAAGTCCCCGGTGAGAAGTGCAAAAGTACGTCCCCAAATGGCATTCACTGAGGGGCGACCACGACGTACCACACCATGATCATTAATATCATCGTGGACGACACTAGCGGTGTGAACCAATTCTATCGCCGCGGCAGGTGGGGCTGCATAAATATAGTCCGTTCCACCAAGTGCTGAGTAAGCTAACATAACAAGGCGAGGACGTACCCGCTTTCCCCCTGCACTGAGAATATGACGACTGGCATCTTGCAACGTCTTGACATCACTTTTTGTCACTTCAATCATGATGTTTTCAACCGCTTGCATTGCCTGTTGTGTTGTCATCGGTAGTCCACCTTTATCGCCAGAAAGAGATCGTTTGTAACTTTCAGAACTATCTAAATTTAGTATACACTGAACGCTAAACAGAGTCAACGAAGCGAGACTGTTTCACATTTTATGTTTAGGTGACCTGCAAAACCCTTGCACCAGTGGTCGAAATTCCGGTGCAGCGAGTCACGCTGGGAATATCAGCCGCATCATACCGCAGGCGCATGGCAAGGGCAACCTTTTCCGCCGTTTCTATATTGTTACAAAGGGCGCAGAGAGTCGGCCCTGCCCCACTGATGACCAACCCTAAAGCCCCATTTTCATGAGAAATTTGGCGCATCTCAAACAATAAAGGCATAAGGTGGGCACGAGCAGGCTCAATAACCTGATCGCCTTCCATAGCGTGTGCCATTGTGGCTAAATCACCACGATAAATCGCGTCTACCAGTTGAGCAACATATGCTGTTTGCAGAACCATCGTTTTCAAAGGAATAGTCGGAGGCAAAACAGCACGAGCCATCGCCGTTGGCACAGCGACATCAGGTGTGACCAATGCCAGATAGAGTGAGTCGGGAATGGGCAAAGCGCGGATATGATCGGCATCAATTCCGGTCACCAGTGTAAGGCCGCCGAAGAGACAAGGGGCAACATTATCGGCATGGCGACCACTGACCGCAGCTTCACCATCTAAGGAAGGGGATAACAATTGTTTATCCGAAAGTGGAGAACCAAAAAGCGCGTTAACTGCCACTGCCGCCGCTACGGCACTGGCACTGCTGCTGCCGAGTCCACTGGCAAGCGGCAAATTTTTGCGAATGGTGAGCCGCACACCTTTTGATGTACCGATCAGTTCCAAAGTGCTTGCCGCAGCAATACCAGCAGTATTTTTTTGAGGATCACGCGTGAGCTGACCTCCATCCCCTTCTATATCGACAATTTGTACACCCGGCTGATCGCACATCTCAGCACGAACAATATCGCCGGGTTCATGCAGCGCGAGCCCTAAAATATCAAAACCCACTCCAAGATTTGCCATGGTGGCTGGAGCAAAAGCCTCTGCACTGGTATTCATCATGAGAAATTGTTATCCTTGCGCTTTGGCATCAGTCACACAAAATGGTGAAAAAAGCATGTTGAGCATACTACAGTGTATGGATTGTGGGGAGCAATACCCAGTTGACAAGATTATTTACGCCTGTGAAAAATGTGGCGGTCTGTTGGATGTTCAACATGACACTGATTACTTAAATAAGACCGTTAATAAAGCACTTTTTGACCAACGGCTCGGTACTTTTGAAGCGCCTTACAACAGCGGCGTTTGGCGTTACAAAGAAATGATTTATCCGGATGTTCCGAATGATATTGTGGTCAGCCGCCCAGAAGGTAATACTAACCTATATCGCAATGCAAAGCTCGCGGCTTGGGCCGGTGTGGAGACATTGTACCTCAAACATGAGGGGGAAAACCCTACCGGTTCTTTCAAAGATCGCGGCATGACAGGCGGCGTGACTCAAGCGCGGGTACTGGGTATTGAACGTGTGGCTTGTGCTTCAACAGGAAACACGTCAGCGTCATTAGCAGCCTATGCGGCTTGGGCAGGTTTGGAAGGCATTGTTTTCTTTCAAAACAAGCAAATTGCATTGGGGAAGCTGGCACAAGCTATTGCATACGGTGCGACTGGCATTCAGGTTGATGCAGACTTTGACCGCAATTTAGAATTGGTCCGAGAAATTGCAGATAGACTCGGTATTTATGTGCTGAATTCGATCAATCCTTTCCGGCTGGAAGGCCAGAAAAGTATCATGATTGAGGTTATCCAACAACTTCGGTGGCAAGTACCCGATTGGATCGTCGTACCGGGCGGCAACCTCGGTAACAGTTCTGCGTTCGGTAAAGGCTTGCATGAGCTATATGATATTGGATTAATCGACCGTTTGCCGCGTATGGCAATTATTCAAGCTGACGGCGCAAATCCGTTATATCGCAGTTACAAGAGTGGATTCCGTGAATATGAGCCTGTACATGCGGAAACGGTAGCAACAGCGATTAAAATAGGTAACCCCGTTAATTACAAAAAGGCTGTACGTTCACTCAAGTGGACGGATGGTGTCGTGGAAGAGGTAAGCGACCAAGAAATTATGGACGCAAAAGCCCTTATTGACCGTCAAGGGATTGGCTGCGAACCGGCATCGGCCTGTACTTTGGCTGGCTTACAAAAGTTGGTGCGAAGTGGCATTATTAAGCCGCGTGAAACGGTCGTCGGTATCCTCACAGGGCATGTATTGAAAGACGCGGATGCGGTGATCGACTATCATAGCAATCAATTAGAGGGTATTCATCCTCAATATGCCAACAAACTGCATCAATCTGAAGCCACAATTGAGGCATTGAGCGCAATACTTGGCGTACCGGAAGCAACACCCGCATAAAGGTTTTTCAGCAAGCAATAGCGCATAAACAAAAGAAGGACACGACGATGGTGTCCTTCTTTTGTTAGCCGTCACACGTTTTACATACCCGCAAGTGCCTGTTGAATATCGAATAACACGTCGTCAGTATCTTCTATGCCGATAGCAAAGCGCACAAGGTTATCTTTGATACCCAAGGCGAGGCGTTCTTCACTGGTCTTTTCATAATAGCTCATGAGCGCGGGCTGCTCAATGAGGCTTTCCACACCGCCGAGGCTCGGTGCGATATAGGGAATTTTCAGACGGTCGATGAAGCGACTGGTGGTTTGCAGATCGCCTTTTACCTCAAAGCTGACCACTCCCCCGTAACCCGTCATCTGGGCGGCGGCAATTTTATAATCGGGGTGCGATTCTAAACCGGGGTACCAGACTCGTTCAATGCGCGGGTGATCGTCCAAGATACGGGCGACGGCGAGTGCTGTTTGATTTTGCTGCGCCACACGCACACCCAACGTTTTAATTCCCCGATCCAGCAAGAATGCATTCTGTGGGTCAACAATCCCTCCAAGAACGCCACGCGCATCACGCAGGGCTTTAATACGATCAGCACGACCGACCACGACACCGGCCAACAGATCATTGTGACCAGAAAGGTACTTGGTGGCACTATGAACCACAAAATCAATACCCCATTCTAAGGGACGTTGATTCACAGGTGTAGCAAAGGTGCTATCGATCATAGTCAGAATACGATGCTTCTTTCCCATTTTACCGATGCGCTCTAAGTCGGCGATGCGTAGGTAAGGGTTGGTGGGACTTTCCGAAATCAGAACCCGCGTTTTCTTGGGAATAATTGCAGCTTCCATCGCGTCATAATCCCCCATCGGGACAACTGTGGTGTCGATGCCAAAGCGCTTGAGAAAGGTTTGACAAAACTGCCGTGTTCGGCGGTAACAGTCATCGGTCATGACAATGTGCGCGCCGGAAGGCAGCACCGACAGCAAGAGCGAGGTAATCGCAGCCATACCCGATGCATACAATACGGCATCTTCGCCTGAATCCATCGCCGCAAGTTTACGCTCGACAGCAGCAACAGTAGGATTGCCGTAACGGCCATATTCTTCACGCTCATCTCCATCGCCCCAAGTTTTGCTTTCCATGAAGTCGATGAGTTCTTGCGTGTCACCAAACGTATATGTTGCTGTTTGAACAATTGGGGTGTTCAAAGAGTTAAATGCTTTGCGACGTTTCGTGCCCCCATGAACAGCCTGTGTGCTTTTGCCTTTTGGATTGTCTTCCATTGAATTCTCAATACCTTCCAAATCTTTATCTAAATCTGTTAGAGACACGTTTTAGCCTCCCAATTCCACTGGAAATAAAAAACCCGGCTTCTCTTCGAAGAACCGGGCGGGCTTTACCGACAAAAAAAGACTTGTGTTAAAAGTCTTTGAGTGGATACCTGTGCTCATGAACAATCAGGTAATCACTCTCATCTGTCAGTTCATCCTGTATTACTGACGGATTTGGCACCTTCCCATCATTTGGGGGTTGCCACGGTGTCTCAGGGCCGTTCCCTCAACCGTTCTTCATAAGAGTGTGATATGTAGTTGTTATGGTGAACAGAATAGCACAAGCGCATAAAAAGAGCAAGCGCATGAGCGAATCCAAATCATAGTATAATGGCAGGTGCAGCGTCAGGTACGGAGCAGCAAATGCGACTAGATTTAATGATCATGAGCGGCGTGGATGATGGGCTGCGCCTCAGTTACACGGTCGAAAACGGCGATGGGCAACTGAGTGAGGATCAAGCACGCTGGAAAATCAGCATCGGGCGCAAAGAAGATAGCGATGTATGCCTGCGAAATGATTCGTTTATCTCGCGGCAACATGCGTACATTCATTGGAACGATAGTCAATGGTGGTTGGAAGATTGTGCAAGCACAAACGGTACATTTGTAGAACACGCAGATAGTGATGCGCGGGTAAGCGGCACCATCCCTATTGAAGTCAGCCAATTATTCCGCGTCGGGCATACATGGATGCGAATAGAAAAGTCAGATGAGTAGGCCATGCTTGTTATCAGTCTTAAAGATATTCTGATTAATGCGCGTCAAGAATCAGTACAGATGCGGCATCATTACCTTGGGGTTGAGCATCTGTTTATTGCGATGTTGCAGATTCGGGGCGGAATTGCCGCGAGTATTATTGAAGACTATGGCTTTACAAGCGAATATGTTATTGATGCTATCCGACGTAAAACTGACAAAGGAACGAACCAACGTTTATGGGCAGGTTTTCCGTATACACCGCGCACAGAAATAATCTTAGACATTACCAATGATTTGGCGATGGATAGTAATTTACCAGAGGCTACCGAACGTGAATTACTGATCGCCATTTTGACCGAGCATGACAGTCTGCCGATTCGTGTGTTGCAGGGATTTGGTATGAATCTAAAAGCAGCGACCTTAGCCGCTATCGGATATGACCCCAAACGCGAGCCACAAACACCAGATATGAATGTGTTGTTTGCAGAAAATTATGATGCCAACCAACCTATTGAAAGAGATCAGCTTTTTGTACTGCGAAGGATGTTTGCTGGACACAAAGCAATACGCATTGAGCAACGACTTACCGGATTTAGCGGGGCATTGGTACTGGTAGTAACACCGATCAACGCCGACGACCATGAAGACGCGCCAATGGTGGTCAAGATTCAGGATGCTGACAGCATTCTTGATGAGGTACATCGCTTCGAGGCACATGTCAAAAGTTCACTTCCCCTCCAAACTGCGCGCTTGGAAGACAGTCCGGTTAAGCCGGAGAACTCTGAGCTTGCTGGCATCAAATATACCTTGGTGGCGCACTCGGGCAGCGTTCCAATGGATTTGCGACAGCGTGTACGAAGCAACGGAACAGCAGAACTCGGCAAATTGTTGCAAAAAGAACTGTACTCTCAATTCAAAATAACTTGGTGGCAGCAAAAGCGCCCTTTCCGATTTCAAGCATGGAAAGAATATGATTGGTTAATGCCGCCGATGTTGACTCTGGATTTTATTCCAGAAAATGACGAACCGGAAATGCCATTGGTCGTAAAAATTCCAATCAACCGGGCGAAACTGAAGACCAAGCTGACAGAACTTCAATTTGGCGATGATGTCGTGCTGGAAAACTTTACTGTTCAAAAAGTAGACCAGCAGAATAATCTCCTGAAGTTGGCTGTGGGCTTCGGCAGTGAGGCCGATAAACGGGCATACAAGATTGAAATGCGCGGTGTAAACAACCTATCAAAAACGTTCTATCGTGGTGAGGTGGTTGAACGCCTTGTGGGTACGGTTTGGAAAACCCGTTATGATTTGATGCTGGACGCTGTACGCGACCTCGAACCAGATTTCGACCCAAACGAACGTTGGATCAGTTTAGAAGAGATTCAATTACCAAATCCATTATTACATTACGAGAATTTGCTTGATCGCCACATAAACGGATCCATGAGCAAAATTCATGGCGATTTACATCTTGGGAATATTCTGGTTGGGCCAAACAACCGTTTGTGGCTGATCGACTTTGGTCATACCCGTGATGGACACACACTTTTCGATTGGGCAACGCTCGAAGTGAGTTTGCTCGGCGACGCGGTGATGTCTGTCTTTGATTCCGATTGGGCCACGATACGGCGAATCATCAAATCACTGGTTATTGCCGAAAATGGGTACGAGCCTGAAACCCGTGATCAGAATATTGTGATGACTATCGAGTCCATCAAGGCTATCAGAAATATCGTGCGCGAATGTTTGGCTAGCGAGGATAACTGGTACGAGTATTATGTCGCGCTGGCTCTGTGCGCATTACGAGCCATTTCATGGAAAACCATGTCCCTTGGCGGAAGGCGACTGCTGTATTTAGTGTCGGCAATGGCGATTCTTGAAATGAACCGCAAGTACTTAAATATGGCGCTCGAAACGCCATCGCCAGATTTAACAGATGTCTTACCTACGCGTATTCCCACGCGCGCGCCCAAAGACAAATAAACTTACAGGTTAGACATCACGGTTTGGGCAAACTCGGTTGTGCTGATATATGCGCTACCGCGCGTCGCAATATCTGCCGTTCGCGCACCAGAGGCCAACGCAGCCTCAACAGCGGATTCAATCGCTTTGGCTTCAGTTTCTAGCCCCAATGTATAACGCAGCAGCATAGCCGTACTCAAGATTGTACCCGTCGGGTTGGCTTTGCCCTGTCCCGCAATATCAGGAGCTGAACCATGAATGGGTTCGTATAGGCCGAACTTACTTGAACCGAGTGAAGCTGAGGGCGACATTCCTAGCGAACCGGCCAAGACTGAGGCTTCATCACTCAGGATGTCGCCAAACATATTGCTCGCAAGAATGACATCAAAGCTGGCAGGGCGAGTGATGAGATACATTGAGCAAGCATCTGCTAAGACATGTTCAAGCTCAACGTCGGAATAATCCTCGTGAACCTTTGTTACTGTGCGCCGCCAAAGCCGCGAACTCGCCATCACATTGGCCTTATCCAACGAACTGACTTTTTTACGGCGACTCTGGGCAGCGCGAAAGGCGACATGAGCCACACGCTCGACTTCGGGTACTGTGTACAGCTCAGTATCATAGGCCGATTCACCAGTGCCTTGATCTTGACGGGGACCAAAATATAAACCGCCAGTAAGCTCACGCACGAACACCAAATCTACACCTTCAAGAAATTCAGGACGCAGTGGGACATGTTGAGCGAGAACCGGATAGGTTTTTACGGGGCGCAAATTAGCGAAGAGTTCGAAGTGTTTACGCACTTTGAGCAAACCCTGCTCAGGGCGTACCGGAGCACTCGGATCAGACCACTTTGGGCCGCCAACCGCACCGAGCAAAATCGCGTCCGCTTGTTCGCAAGTCTTGACGGTCGATTCGGGACAGGCATCGCCAAATTGATCAATCGCAATACCGCCCATCGGTGCTTCATTAAAGACAAATTCATGTCCATATTTTGAAGCAATCTTCTGCATGACTAAAATGGCCTGCGAAGTCACCTCCGGGCCAATGCCATCACCTGATAAAACAGCAATTGTTGCCTTCACGCTTTCTTCTCCTCATAAAAACGGGCTGGAACGACCAGCCCGTAAACCATTCTCAATAAGTCTACATGAAGCGTATCAAATTTGACCGGGATTGGCGACAGTCCGTTCACTTTGGACGTTGCCAGTGTTCAACGTATCTTTTGGCTCAAGCAGCATCATGTGAACTTCTTCGGGTGCGACTGGCATATGTTCTACACCGTGCGGGATAATCACAAATTCACCCTCTTCAATCCACAAGTCTTTGTCCCGCAGCTTCATTAACAAGCGGCCTTTGATGACAAAAAACATTTCATCTTCTACATCGTGATGGTGCCAGATGAACTCACCCTGTATTTTGACCAGCTTGACCGCAAAGTCGTTGATCTCGCCCGCAATTTTGGGACTCCAATGGTCATTGAAGAGTGACAACTTTTGGGCAACATTGACTTTTTCGACTGCCATATTAGTCTCCAGATGTCGCTGGCATATTTTCCGACACGTCGTGTGGTGCAATCACCAGTCCATACTCAACACTATCAACCAAGGCCAACCAACTGGCTTGAATAATGTTTGCCCCTGCTCCAACTGTACTCCAACGCGTGCGATGATTCTGAGTATCGATTAACACGCGAGTAGTGGCAGCCGTACCATTGTTGCTATCCGGTATACGTACTTTGTAGTCGGCCAATTGGAAATCAGCAAGCTGAGGATAACGAGGAATGAGCGCCTTACGCAATGCAAGGTCAAGCGCATTGACTGGACCATTACCATCCGCAGCGGTGTGAACAATGTCACCATCAATATCCAGTTTGACCATTGCCTGTGACAAGGCATGACCATTACGCTCTGAAACCAAAACAGTAAAATCAACCAAAGTAAAAATCGGCTTGTAGTGAGGTGTGGCACGATGCAAACGGATGGCAACAGACGCTTCTGCGCCTTCAAATACAAATCCGTCATTTTCTAAGCGTTTAATTTCATCGAGAACGGCCACTGCTTCAGTCTTTGAGACACTCATCCCAAATTCCTCGGCCTTGCTGAGCAAATTACCTTGCCCTGAAAGGTCAGACACCAACACACGCATTTCGTTACCGACAAGGGAGGGATCAATGTGCTGGTAGCTATCGACGTTGCGACGAATGGCCGCAACATGGATTCCGCCTTTATGAGCAAAGGCACTCTTACCAACATAAGCGTGGTGATTATCCGGCGCGAGGTTGGCGATTTCCGCAACGGTTCGAGATAGGGTAGTCAAAGTGCGCAGGTTTTCAACGTCCGGTAAACAATTGTAACCCATTTTGAGTTGAAGATCAGGGATAATACTGCACAAGTTGGCGTTACCACAGCGTTCACCATAACCATTGATCGTACCTTGAACCTGAACAACCCCGGCCTGAACAGCCGCTAAGGAATTGGCAACCGCCAATTCTCCATCGTTGTGGGTATGAATGCCGAGTTTGACATCGGGAAAGGCTTTTTGCACATCATAGACATAACGGGCGATTTCCCACGGCAGCGAACCACCGTTGGTATCACACAGCACTACGACATCCGCGCCGCCCTCAATCGCCGCGCCGACGGTATCGAGGGCATATTCAAAGTCGAGTTTGATACCATCAAAGAAATGTTCGGCATCGTAGATAACTTCTTTGCCGAGGCTCTTGAGATAGCGCAAACTCTCGCGAATCATCCGCAGATTTTCTTCGGGTGTGGTTTGCAGCACATCGGTCACATGCAGCATAGAGGTTTTGCCGACAACGGTGACAACGGGCGTATGTGCATCCACAAGCGCCATGATGTTGGGATCACTCACCGGATCACTGTTCTTGCGGCAGGTCGAACCAAAGGCGGCAATCCGCGCGTATTTGAGTTCGACGGATTGTACCGCTTCGAAATAACCGACATCCTTAGGATTCGAACCCGGCCAACCGCCTTCAATGTAGGTTACACCGAGATTATCCAACAGACGTGTGACTTTGATTTTATCTGCCAACGAGAGGGATATACCCTCCCGCTGTGTACCATCACGGAGTGTCGTGTCGTAGATCGCAACATTCATAAGACATCATTCCCTTAAGCAGTCGTGGCAACACGACCAACATTTGCCCCTTCATATTTCTGAATATCGCCATCCAGATTGAGCAGGAAGCCAAGCTGATCGACACCATTTAACAGGCAGTAACGTGAGAAGGAGTCAATCGGGAAAGTCACCGCGCGTCCATCTGGCAGAATGACCTGCTGCGTTTCCAGATCAACCGTGACCTGCGCAGTGGCATCTTCCTGTGCCAAGCTGATCAACTGTTGATGAGTCTGTTCATCAACAATGATCGGCAGCAAACCGTTTTTAAGCGAGTTGCCTTTGAAAATATCGGCAAAATAGGTACTGATTACAGCTTTAAAGCCCGCTCCCATCAATGCCCAAGGTGCGTGTTCACGCGAACTACCGCATCCAAAATTGTGACCGCCGATGAGCACTTGAGCGCCTTTGTATTCCGGCTGATTCAGCACGAAATCCGGCTTGGGCGAACCATCGGCGTTGTAGCGCCAGTCAGAAAAGCAAGCCTGTCCCAGACCATTCTTGTCTGTCACCTTGAGGTAACGCGCCGGAATAATCTGGTCAGTATCAATATCATTGATGGGAAGCGCGACCATGCTCCCGGCAAATTTCTTGATTGGTTCCATGTTAGTTCACCATCTCTCTGGGGTCAGTGATGACACCATTTACAGCTGTTGCAACCGCCGTCAAAGGGCTGGCGAGGAATGTGCGTCCACCCTTACCTTGACGACCTTCAAAGTTACGGTTACTGGTGCTTACGGCGTACTGCCCCGGTTGCAGTTGATCACCGTTCATAGCGATACACATCGAGCAACCCGCTTCACGCCATTCCGCGCCCGCAGCCTTGAAAATTTCATGCAAACCTTCAGCCTCAGCTTGCGCCTTGACCTGCTGCGAACCGGGAACAACCATCATACGAACGTTTGGCGAGACCTTGCGACCATTGATGAGTTTGGCGGCTTCGCGCAGATCGGAAATACGGCTGTTGGTACAGCTCCCAACAAATACCACGTCAACCGCTTTGCCAAGAAGCTTTTGTCCCGGCTGTAAGTCCATGTACTTGAGCGCCTTGTCCAGCGCAATCTTTTCGCTAACATCACCTAACTTATCAGGATCAGGCACATTCGCGCCGATTGCCATACCCATGCCGGGGTTGGTGCCGTAGGTGATCATCGGGGTGAGATCAAAGGAGTTGAGAACAACTTCATTGTCAAAGGTCGCACCTTCATCGGTTGGCAGTTGTCGCCACGCGGCTACGGCTGCATCCCAATCCGCACCTTTGGGCGCATATGGCTTACCCGCAACATATTCAAATGTCGTGTCATCCGGGGCAACCATACCGGCACGCGCGCCACCCTCAATCGACATGTTGCAGATGGTCATGCGGCCTTCCATGCTCAAGCCACGCAGAGCATCACCCATGTATTCGAACACGTAACCTGTTCCACCACCGATGCCAATTTTGGCAATGACAGCCAGAATAATATCTTTAGCGGTTACACCGGGATGAAGTTTGCCATTAACCTTAACAGCCATAGTTTTGGGCTTGTTCTGGAGCAAACATTGGCTAGCCAAAACATGAGCAACTTCACTCGTGCCGATGCCAAATGCAAGTGCTCCAAATGCACCGTGTGTACTGGTGTGACTATCACCGCAGACGATGGTCATTCCGGGCTGCGTCAGACCTTGTTCCGGCCCGATAACATGGACAATACCCTGATTTGATGTGCCGAGATCGTAGAGCGGAATACCAAAGTCATTACAGTTCTTGCGCATCACGTCCAACTGGGCGGCGGCCATCGAGTCGGTTACAGGAATGATGCCAAGCGCATTACGGGGCGTGGTGGGCGTACTGTGATCCATAGTCGCCATCGTGCGATCCGGGCGGCGTACTTTTAGCCCACGCTCACGCAACTGGGTGAAGGCTTGGGGAGAAGTAACTTCATGTACCAGATGCAGGTCGATATACAACACTGCCGGAGTATCCGGTGTTTGTGGGCGAACAATATGGTTATCCCACACTTTTTCAAATAGGGTTCGTGGTTTATTCGTAATCACTAGTTTACTCACTCAACTTGATTTCTAACGGACACAGAAATAGGGCAGATTCTTGCCCTATTAAATTGACTACTGAGCTTCTGGCTGGATGCCGACTTCTGAGACTTGTCCTTCGGGCTTGTGACCTGCCATACCTAAAACGGCCACCATCCGGTTCAAGGCGGCAAGATAGGCTTTGACACTGGCAACGATAATATCGCCGTCCGCCCCGTATCCGCCAAAGGACCGCTTATCCTCACCGTTTGGCGCTATTCGAACGGTTACTTCACCTAAAGCGTCGATGCCTTCGGTAACACTGTGAACACTGTATTCGATCAAGCGGTTTGGTGCTTTTACAATGAGATCAACGGCGCGATAACAGGCGTCAACTGGCCCTGTACCAACCGCAGCAACGACCTCCTCTTCGCCACTGACTTTCCGCATTTTAGCGGTAGCCGTTGGCATACCCATCGTGCCACAAGTGACTTGAATATCAACCAGACTGAAAATTTCTTCCGGTCCATGAAATTCATCAGCAATCAAAGCTTCCAAGTCGGCATCAGTAACCGTTTTCTTGGCATCGGCCAAATCTTTAAAGCGGGCAAAGACTTGATTCAGCGCATCGCCTTCGACTTTATAGCCGAGTTCATCTAAGCGGACTTTCAATGCATGACGACCGCTGTGCTTGCCCAAGACTAAACGGCTTTGGGTTAAACCAACTGTTTCCGGTGTCATGATCTCGAATGTAGTGGCATTCTTCAACATGCCATCTTGGTGAATACCCGCTTCATGAGCAAAGGCATTTGCGCCAACAATGGCTTTATTCGGCTGCACATGCATACCGGTGTAATTGCTGACTAAACGGCTGGTCTTCATGATTTCGCGAGTGTTGATATTCGTCCGCAGGCTGTAGAACTTGGAACGCGTGTGAATAGCCATTACGACTTCTTCGAGACTGGTATTTCCCGCGCGTTCGCCAATACCGTTGATGGTGACTTCGACCTGACGCGCACCCGCCAAGATGCCGGCGAGAGAGTTGGCCGTTGCCAATCCTAAATCGTTGTGACAGTGGACTGACCAGATGACCCCACTACCGGGACCACCGCCGGGCGTTTCGGCAATCAAGTTGCTCATGAACTCGCCCCACTCTTCCGGCGTTACATAGCCAACCGTATCGGGGATATTGAGGGTAGTTGCACCGGCTTCAATGGCAATAGCACAAGCCTCGACCAGATATTGCAAATCGGCACGTCCGGCATCCATTGGGCTGAATTCGACATCTTCACACAAACTGCGGGCTAACGACACGCCATCGCGAACGATTTTAAGACCTTCGGCGCGTGTAATTCCGCTAATATGGGTAAGATGAATATCCGACATACCTAAGAAGGTATGGATACGGGGTTTAGCTGCTCCCTTTACCCCTTCCCAACAGGTTAGAATATCTTTTTCGCGCGCACGGGCAAGCCCGCAGATTACCGGGCCATTGGCCGTACCGACTTCATGGGCGATACGTTGAACCGCAGCCAGATCATCAGGCGATGCAGCCGGAAAACCAGCTTCAATAATATCGACACCCAAGTTCGCGAGCTGGCGGGCAATTTCCAACTTTTCAGCACTGCTGAGTGTGGCACCGGGACTCTGTTCGCCATCACGCAGGGTGGTATCAAAAACACGGACTAAGTTGTTATCAATCTGTACAGACATGTTAGGGTGATCCTCTCTTTAACTGGTTCATGCTTACGAATGGTTCTTGTTTTAAGGTCAGCAAGGCCATCTTCGGACATCAGACCACCCCCTTTCGCATACTACACCATCGACATCATCCATGTTTTTGATCCCCAAAATGTTAATCAGAGAAAGCGCTGGTTTTGGACGTGCAAAAAACGATTTAGCTTCCAGAACTTGCTTCTTGCTTGACCCGCTTGGCATTCAAGAAAGGCATCATATCGCGCAAGTTCGCGCCGACCTCTTCAATTAGCAAACTGTGTTCTTTGTTACGGCGAGGAAGGAAGTTCGGGCGACCATTCTTCACTTCAGCAATCCATTCACGGGCAAACGTGCCGTCTTGAATACGTGTAAGAACGCCAGCGAATTCTTCCTTTACCATACCTTCAACTTGATCACCTACAACGTAACCACCGTATTCAGCGGTATCACTGACGCTGTACCACATGTAGCTCAAGCCACCTTGATACAGCAGGTCAACGATCAACTTGAGTTCATGCATACATTCGAAGTAAGCAACTTCCGGTTGATAACCAGCCTTCACCAGTGTTTCGAAGGCGGCGCGGATGAGTCCGGTTACACCGCCGCAAAGGATGGTTTGTTCACCGAAAAGATCGGTTTCGGTTTCTTCCTTGAATGTGGTCTCGATTACACCCGCGCGGGTGCAGCCAATAGCTTTGGCATAGGCCAAGCCGAGTGCGTGAGCCTTGCCAGTTGCATCTTGGTGTACAGCCAACAAACCGGGAGTACCTGCGCCATCTTTAAACACTTCACGGACACGGTGACCGGGCGCTTTTGGCGCAACCATCGTCACATCGACATTTGCAGGTGGCTTAATTTGACCGAAGTGGATATTGAAACCATGTGCGAACATCAACATGCTGCCGGGCTTCAGATTCGGCCCAATATCCTGCGCGTAGACTTCGGCCTGCTTGGTGTCGGGGATGAGAATCATCACAACATCAGCCTGTTTGGTGGCATCAGCTACCGAGAGCACTTCTAACCCATCAGCTTTGGCCTTTTCAGCGCTCTTGCTACCGGCGTGAAGGCCAACAACCACTTTCATCCCACTGTCCTTAGCATTTAAGGCATGAGCGTGACCCTGACTTCCATAGCCGATGATAGCAATGGTCTTGCCATTCAGCAGCGAAAGGTCAGCATCTTTATCGTAAAACATCGTTGCCATTTAAATTTATATCTCCCTCATATAAAGGGCAGTCGCCCTTTTTCGCTTAAAATGAACCCGCATCAGGTTCACTGTCATGCCGTAATTGTAACCAAAGTTAATCGTTTCGCCGCCCCCGAATCAAAGCGCCGGGAATCTGGAAACGATAGTTTGGTTGAACGTCCATCGCGTTACGTACTTCTGCGGGCGCACCATCAAACAATGTTTTGATCATGGATACGCTAGGGGCTGGTGTCGCCATACGAAATACCCACGCATCAAAATCGAGCGGAAGCTGCCATGTGTACAGCACTTCCGGCGTAAAACCAGCATCACGGAACATGTGATTCCACTGCGTGATGCTGTGATCACGCACGTGAGATGGATCACGAATCAGTTCAATCGTTTGCAAGAATGTATCGAGTGTTGGAGCTTCGTCGGCAACAATGTCACTTAAGATAAATTGGCCACCGGGTTTCAATACTCGTCGAAATTCGGCCAAAGCGCGCGCCGGATGCGGCCAATGATGAGCACTGTAGCGAGAAACCACACGATCAAACGTAGCATCGTCGAACGGCAGCATTTCCACATCGCCATGTTGAGTCGTCAAATTGGTGACACCCCGGTCAGCCGTAAGCCTATTCACCTGTTCAAGCATCGAAAGAGTAAGGTCATAGGCAATCACTTCAGCAACTTGGGGCGCAAAGGCAAGCGCCGTATGCCCTGCCCCACAACCCGCGTCCAAAACTTTTTCTGTGCCCGAAAGTTCGGCAAGCTGCACCATACGGTTCATATCTTCCCCGCTGGCGTGAACTGTGCTAGTAGCATAGTTGGCTGCTACGTTACCGAACTGCTGCTGAACTGATGCCTTTACATCCTGCATGATTGAACTCATTTCTCCTATCACCTGAAGTAAACGTTTATTTATACGCCCGTTGCATCCAAATTTTCGGTTGCAATAGGCACATTGACGACTGGTTCATAATCGCTATCCAAAATACGGATACCACGCCCCATCGCTACAACACCTGTCCGCACCATTTCCATAATGCCGATTGGCGAAAGTTCATCAATGAGCGCTTCTACAATGCTTTCCTGCGCGGTGATTTCGATGATTGCCACTTTAGGGCCAATATCGACAATACGGGCGGGATAACGGTCACAAATCATGGTCACACCATTGCGCGAATCCACATCATCGGTACGTACTTTAATCAGAGCCAAGTCGCGACTGACAAATGGTTCTTCAGAGATCAACTTTACATCCAACACATTGACCAATTTGAACAAGTTGGCAGCGATACGCCTTCCGTTGCCTTTTTCGGCATCTACTACAATCGTCATACGCGAGATATTCGGATTATGTGTTCGGCCCACGGTTAAACTATCAATGTTAAAGTTACGACGACGTAACATACTGGCAATTCGATTAAGGACACCGGGCAGGTTTTCAACCAGCGCTACGAGAATTTGTTTATTGGAATTTGGCTTGCTCATTATGCTTGCACCTCACCGGGCTTTGGACGGCGGAGCATGGCGTGTAAGTCTGCGCCCGCTGGAACCATTGGATACACGATTTCTTCTTTTTCGATGACATATTCGATCAGAACTGGCCCTTCATGACTGCGGGCAAATTTGACCGATTCTTCGATTTCTTCGCGCTTAGACACGCGCATGGACGGGATACCATATGCTTGCGCTAGCGCCACAAAATCAGGATTGAACATGGGTGTTGCCTGATAGCGTTCCTCGTAAAAGAACTCTTGCCACTGACGTACCATACCGAGAAAGCCATTGTTGAGTATAGCAATATTGACCTTCACATTTTCTTGTTTGGCAGTCGCAAGTTCACACAAGGTCATTTGAAAACCACCGTCACCAACGATTGCCCATACTTCTTCGTCCGGTCGACCGAATTTCGCGCCGATTGACGCCGGGAAGCCAAAGCCCATCGTACCGAGTCCACCGCTGGTTAGCATGGTCGATGGACGTTGATGAGGATAATACTGTGCTTCTAACATTTGGTGCTGTCCCACATCACTAACGGTGATGGCATCACCTCCGGTATGCTTCCACAGATCGTTGATAACCTGCGCGCCAAGCAATTTGCCCTCGGTCACCTGATGCAGAATGTCCCGCTCATCACCGTCTTCTTGCCATTCACGAATCTGAGCAATCCACTCGCCATGCTTTTGGCCTTTTAGATCCGTTAAAAGTTGGGTCAGGACTGTTTTTACATCGCCCGCGATACCTACATCGACGCGAACGTTCTTATTGATCTCAGACGGATCAATATCGACATGGATTTTCTTCGAGTTTGGAGAGTAAGTTTTTAAGTTACCGGTGACACGGTCATCAAAACGCATTCCCAGTGCTATCAACAAATCCGCTTCTTGAATGGCAAAGTTACAGGCTGCTGCTCCGTGCATTCCCATCATACCTACGGTTAGGGGGTGATTTTCTGGTATTGAGCCTTTGCCCAGCAGCGTTAATGTCACAGGAATTTGCGCGCGTTCGGCTAATTCTTGCAGTTCTTTGGAAGCACCTGCCATTACAAGTCCGTGTCCGGCTAAGATTACTGGTTTTTTTGCTTCCTTAATGAGTGCCAGCGCATCTTCGATCTGCTCATTGCTAGCATGTGTCGTGGGACGATAGCCCCGCAGCACAATCTCCCCTTCGGGGTATACAAATTCGGTCACAGCATTTTGTATATCCTTGGGTATATCAATGAGTACCGGGCCGGGACGACCTGTACGGGCGATATGAAAAGCTTCCTTGATACTATAGGCCAATTCATTTACGTCTGTAACCAAATAATTGTGCTTGGTAATCGGAATGGTAATGCCGGTAATGTCACATTCCTGAAAGGCATCCGAGCCGATGGCGCCGCGCGACACCTGTCCCGTAATACAAACGATTGGCGACGAATCCATCATAGCGGTGGCAATACCGGTGACCAAATTGGTCGCGCCGGGGCCGCTCGTGGCAATTGCGACACCAACTTTACCGGTAGCACGGGCATAGCCATCGGCCATATGCGCAGCACCCTGTTCATGCCGTACCAAAACATGCCGAAGCTGTGGATAACGGGTCATGGCATCATAGGTCGGTAAAATCGCACCGCCGGGATAACCGAACATGATCTCGACCCCTTCGCGGAGCAAACATTCCATCACAATTTCAGCGCCGCTCAGTTTCATTCCATCTATCTCCTAAACTCAGCCAATACCGGTGGGTATTGGAATAAATAGTTTCAATCGCCTGTGGCTGGTTCTGCCTGATGCACAGGCGTTAACCAACCGTATCGGTCTTCTTTTTGACCCGATGTAATTGCAAAAAATTCATCTTGCACTGCTTTTGTAATCGGCCCACGCTTGCCCGCGCCGACCTGAATGCGGTCAACAGAACGAATGGGGGTTACTTCAGCTGCCGTGCCAGTAAAGAAAATTTCATCTGCAATATACAGCATATCGCGCGAAATGGTTTCGAAACGGACTTCAACACCTTGATCTTTCAATAATGTCAGAACAGTATCACGGGTAATGCCCATCAAAATGGATGCTCCTGCGCTCGGGGTATATACCACACCGTTCAATACAACGAATATATTTTCGCCTGCACCTTCGCTGATGTTGCCGTTGTAATCCAATGCAATCGCTTCGCTGAAACCATTGTCGTGGGCTTCCATACTCATGAACTGACTGTTGACGTACTGACCACCAATCTTGGCAAGAGACGATGCTGTATCTGGAGCCAAACGCCGCCATGAACTGACCTGTACGTCAACACCTTGATCAATGGCTTCCGGACCGAGATAACGTCCCCATTCCATGGTGATGATAACCGCCTCAGTTGGGTTCTTACGACCTTCGACACCAAGTGCATTTGCCCCACGAAACAGAAGCGGACGAATGTAGCACGATTCGTGTCCATTGCTGCGGATAATTTCCAAAATTGCGGCATTGATTTGGTCTTCGGTAAAAGGCACTTCCATACGCGAAATCTTGGCCGAGTTAAACAGACGACGTGTGTGAGGTTGCAAACGAAATACGGCTGGCCCCTGCGGGGTCGAGTATGCACGTATGCCCTCAAATACGCTTGAACCGTAATGTAAGGCATGGGTCATTACATGTACGGTTGCATCTGCCCATGCTACTAATTTTCCATTTTTCCAGATGTATTCAGCAGGCATTGTTATTCTCCATATAAAATAAAAATGCTTTCCTGATCGTACGGTGTTACCGTTTTGATTCGGAAAGCGCATTGTGAACATGGGACCGCGAATGGCGCATACTCTCAGCCGAACGATAGGCGGCATGAGTGCAGCGCACCGATTCTTGATTAGAGTGCTGCTTCATCCATGTCGCCATAACTGTAAATTGCGTTCTCATGATCGTCCTATCAACCGAAACAAAAAGCCCCCTGCTTGGGGGGCTTCACTGTCTTCATTTGAGTGTCTAGTCAGCGCCCAAGCCGTTATATCCCGCAGGTAAGTACGAGTACAATAAGGCTAATAAGGCTAATGACAATCGCAATATTCTTGTGGCTGTTCATTTAAACTGACCATTGACGAAATATAATGCGTATAGAGTAACGAGGTTCACCAAACTTGTCAACCCTTTCACCCTAAAAGGTTCAAATTCGGTCAACATATCCTATTTCAATTGGATAGAGTGCACACCTTGGTGCTGGGCAAGCCAATTTTTGGCCGTTTCAATTTGCTGGCGAACCGCTTCGGGAGCGGTTCCACCGGCGGCCTTACGCTTGGCGACCGAAGCACCGAAATCAAACACATTCATGACATCAGCCGTGAATAAATCGGACAATTCCTGATAACTTTCGAGCGAAAGACCTGACAGGGCAGTTCCTTGGTCTGCTGCCATACGTACCGCCTGCCCTGAAATATGATGTGCCTGACGGAATGGCAATCCTTTTCGCACCAAATAATCGGCAAGATCAGTTGCCAACATGTCCTCACCTAGCGCAGCTTTCAGCTTATCAGGATTAAGGTGAAGTGTTTTAATGATTGCGGTGACGACAGGCAGTAATAACACTACATTATCGACACTATCAAAAACTGCTTCTTTGTCCTCTTGCAAATCTTTATCGTAAGAACTCGGTAAGCCTTTTAGGGTTGCCAGCAATCCGGTCAAATTACCGATTAAGCGTCCAGCCTTACCGCGCGCTAATTCCATCGGGTCGGCGTTACGCTTTTGCGGCATGATGCTGGAACCGGTACTGTAACGATCATTCAACGTGATATAGCCAAACAGCGGGTTGCTATAAATGATGACATCTTCGGCTAGCCGACTGAGATGTGTTCCCACGAGTGCAAGCGCAAAAAGAAACTCGGCTACAAAATCACGATCACTTACTCCATCAAGGCTGTTTTGGGTAAATGCGTGGAAACCGAGCTCCTGCGCTAACAGTGAACGGTCAACATCAAAAGGAGTTCCGGCCAATGCGCCCGATCCTAAGGGTGAGACTGCGGCGCGTTTGGCGATATCACTCAGTCGATCACGATCGCGACTGAGCATCCAAAAGAAGCTCATGAGCCAATGTCCGGCAGTAATCGGCTGGGCAGGCTGCATGTGGGTATAACCCGGCATCAACGTTTCGACGTGTTCGCTGGCTTTTTCAATGATCGCGGTTTGAGTATCCGCTAACAGCGCATCGACCTGTGCCATTGCCTCTAGTACCCATAACCGAAAATCAGTCGCAACTTGATCATTTCGGCTGCGACCGGTGTGTAATTTGCCGCCGACTGAGCCGACCAACTCGGTTAAACGGCGTTCGACCGCCGTATGAATATCTTCATCACCATCCTTGAGTTCAAATGTACCACCTTCAAATTCTTTCAGCACAAGCCGTAAACCGTCAACTATGGTCGCAGCTTCATCATCGGTCAAAATACCAGCAGCTGCAATTGCCCGTGCATAGGCGATGCTGCCAATTATGTCCTGCTTATAGAAGCGCTTATCAAAACTGATGCTGTCTTGCAGCGCTCGGAGATCAGCATCACTCGGCTCCGAAAAAGCGCCACCCCATAACATCATAAGCCTACTTATCCCCCTGCCTATAGCGGCTGTGCCCAGTCTGCTGAATGGCAAGTTGAGCATCCACCTTCAGTGGCAGGCCAAACAGGCGAATGAAGCCTTCGGCATCTTTCTGGTTGTAAACATTCTCTTCGCCAAACGAGGCATAATCTTGGCGATACAAACTGTAATCACTTTTGCGACCAGCAACTATCATATTGCCCTTATAGAGCTTAAGTTTTACCGTTCCAGTAACTTGTTCTTGGGTCACGGCGACGAATGCATCTAAAGCGTCGCGCAAGCGCGTGTACCATTGCCCGTTATAAACCAATTCCGCATATTTCTGGGCGATTAAGTCCTTATATTGTAGGCTGTACTTGTCAAGGCAGATTGCCTCCAACAGCGTGTGAGCACGATGCAACAACGTACCAGCTGGCGTTTCATAAACGCCGTGACTCTTCATGCCTACTAAGCGGTTCTCAACAATATCCGCGCGTCCGATGCCATGCGCACCAGCGACTTTATTCAGGTGCGAGAAGAGTTCAACTGGAGGCATGGTTTTGCCATCTACGCTAACTGGAACACCTTTTTCGAAGCCAATCTCGATATACTGGCCTTCTTCCGGCGCATTCTCAGGGCTAACGCTAATCTGATACATATCTTCTTCCGGCTCGTTCCAAGGGTCTTCCAACAGACCACCCTCGTGACTTAAATGGAAAAGATTTCGATCCCGGCTGTAAATTTTCTTTTCGGTTGCAGTGACCGGAACATTGAATTCCGCCGCATAGGCAAGAGCGTCTTCACGACTGCGGATATCCCACTCACGCCAAGGCGCGACAATTTTCAATTTTGGATTAAGCGCCATGACAGTAAGTTCAAAACGAACTTGATCATTCCCCTTGCCGGTAGCGCCGTGCGCGATGGCATCCGCACCCTCTAGTTCAGCAACTTCTACAAGATGTTTAGCAATCAACGGGCGCGCAAATGACGTTCCTAGCAGATAATCACGTTCATAAACCGCACCTGCCCTCAAAGTTGGGAAAACAAAGTCGGTTAGAAATTCTTCACGTAAATCACGAATATAGAGTTTACTCGCCCCACTTTTTAGCGCTTTTTCTTCAAGCCCGGTGAGTTCTTCTTCTTGTCCCAAATCGGCACAAAAACAAATCACTTCAACATTGTTATAGTTGTTGCGAAGCCAAGGAACAATTACCGACGTGTCTAGCCCACCACTATAGGCCAGAACAACCTTCTTAATACCCTGCGTGTCTACCATAACATCCTCTCATACGCTTTTAAAGAAAAACCCCGTTGGGTTCGGGGTGAATTGCGGTAATGTAGGTGAGGATAACGCGCGCTTAATGTTTTCGTCAAGCGTGTTTCCAACGTCTGTACTGTAATGGTATGTAATCCAAATAGACCATACAGGCGTATAGTAGAGCAGAATGTTGACTAACCCAAACTAAGGAATTTTACATGTCCAAGCAAACGGCTGTGCATAAACGCCTAGCCGATTCGAAAGATCGACTTGCTGATTGGAAAAAATGGGGGCCTTATATCGCTGAGCGCGCATGGGGAACCGTACGCGAAGACTACAGCGCAAATGGAGATGCTTGGAATTATTTACCACACGATCATGCCCGAAGCCGTGCCTATCGCTGGAACGAAGACGGCCTCGGGGCGATTTGCAACCGCTTTCAAAACATTTGTCTTGGTCTAGCCCTATGGAACGAGCATGATCCGATTCTAAAAGAGCGTTTATTCGGCCTAAACAACAGTGAAGGCAATCACGGGGAGGATGTCAAAGAATATTACTTTTATCTCGACAACATTCCCTGCCATACGTACATGAAAATGCTATATAAATACCCGCAGGTCGAGTACCCTTACGACGCGCTGGTTCACCATGGGCGGGGGCGACAAGACAAAGAGTTGGAGTTGATCGACGCAATTCCACAGGTTTTCGCGGAAAATCGCTACTTTGATGTCTTCATCGAATATGCCAAAGTCACCGACGAAGACATTCTTTGCCGTATCACAGCGATTAATCGTGGGCCGGAAGCTGCGCCACTTCATTTACTGCCGCATATCTGGTACCGCAACACATGGTCGTGGGGCTATAACGATGAGCGACCAACGCTTGAAGCAATTGGAAGTGGTGCAATTGCGGGAAAGCACCGTCACATTGGCAACCGTTGGTGGTATGCACAATCCAATGGTGAGAATTTAGGGTTAATGTTCACCGAAAATGACACCAATATGCAGCGTCTTTTTGGTCAGCCAAATAAGCAACCCTATGTCAAAGATGCCTTTCACAACGCTGTCATTGAGCGACGCGCTGACATGGTTAACCCCAAACAGGTTGGCACCAAAGCGGCGGCACATTTTCATAAAATTTTGCAACCCGGCGAAACATTCACGGTACAAATACGCTTTACGAATGCCGAACAAAAGCGACCATTTGCCAAATTTGATGCAGTTTTTGCGCAACGCATCGAAGAAGCAGATGAATTCTATGCGCACATTCAGGATACCAAACTCACGGATGACGAACGGCAAGTCCAACGGCAAGCGTTCGCTGGATTGTTATGGAACAAGCAATTTTACCATTACAGCGTCGAGTTGTGGTTAGCTGGTGACCCGGCTACCCCTCCCCCGCCCGAATCACGCAAGCATGGACGCAATGCTGACTGGGATCATCTTTATAACGTTGATGTCATTTCTATGCCCGATAAATGGGAATATCCGTGGTATGCCTCTTGGGATTTGGCATTCCACACACTGCCGATTGCCATGATTGATCCCGATTGGGCAAAACGCCAACTTATCCTATTGCTGCGAGAATGGTATATGCATCCAAATGGTCAAATCCCTGCATATGAGTGGAAATTCGAGGATGTCAACCCACCAGTACATGCGTGGGCTGTTTGGCGGGTTTATAAGATTGCGCGGAATGCCAGTGGATATGCGGATACCGAATTTTTGGAACGGTGCTTTCAGAAGTTGTTATTAAACTTTACATGGTGGGTTAACCGGAAAGATGAAGAAGGCAAGAATGTCTTTCAGGGTGGCTTCTTAGGTTTAGACAATATTGGTGTTTTTGACCGTAGTTCGCCCTTGCCTAATGGCGCATTCATCCAACAAGCTGACGGCACAGCGTGGATGGGTATGTATTGCCTAAACATGCTCGCCATCGCGTTAGAACTCGCGCGCACCCGTCCCGCATATGAAGATGTTGCCACAAAATTCTTTGAGCATTTTATCTACATTGCCAATGCTATGCACGATTTAGGCGGCGACTTCGGCTTGTGGGATGCGGAAGACGGTTTCTTTTACGACGGAGTGCGCTTTCCTGATGGTCAGTATGTTCCCCTTCGAACACGTTCATTCGTCGGATTAATTCCTTTATTTGCTGTTGAAACACTTGAACCGGATTTGCTCGAAAAACTGCCACAGTTTGCGCGGCGGGTCGAGTGGTTTACAAAATACCGACCTGATCTGGTCAAACGCATCGCGTCGCTTACCAAACCGGGCGTAAATGGTCGGTTTTTGCTTTCCATCATCAATCACGATCAACTGCTCAAAGTACTCTCACGGATGTTGGACACCAGCGAGTTCTTATCCGACTACGGCCTGCGTTCTGTTTCGAAATATCATTCGGATAATCCGTATACATGGAAACTGGACGGCAATGACTTAGCGTTGGCCTACGAACCCGGTGAATCGAGCACGGGTTTATTTGGTGGTAATTCCAATTGGCGCGGCCCAATCTGGTTTCCAGTCAACTACCTGATGATTGAGTCTCTACAAAAATATCATCACTATTACGGTGATAGCATTCGGGTCGATATGCCCACAGGCAGTGGCAAACATGCCTCGCTGCATCGCGTTGCGGCGGAGCTTTCGCAGCGCTTGTGCTCGATCTTTTTGCGTAATTCAGACAATGAACGTGCGGTTTTTGGAGGCAGCACCTATTTCCAAAGTGATGCTTATTGGAAAGATCATATTCCATTTTTTGAGTATTTTCACGGTGATAACGGAACGGGTCTTGGCGCAAGCCACCAAACCGGATGGACTGCTTTAGTAGCCAAGTTGATTCAGCAGTCGATGGGCGATTAAGTGTTTTATGAGTACTGGTGAGAAAAACGAGCAATTGCTATATTCAGAGGTAATCTAAAGTCCCTGCCCACACTCAGGAGAAATATATAATGCAAATTCTTGGAATTGATATTGGCGGTTCTGGAATTAAGGGTGCGCCTGTTGAGATTGATACTGGCGAGCTGGTTACGGATCGTTTTCGCATTCCAACCCCGGATCCATCCAAACCTGAAGCTGTTGCAGATGTTGTCAAAGAAATCGTCAAGAACTTCCAGTGGAAAGGTCCAATTGGCTGTACTTTTCCCGCAATTGTCCGTCGTGGAGTGGTCGAAAGTGCAGCAAATGTTGATGACAGTTGGATCGGGACTGACGGTCAAAAGCTGATTCAGAAGAAAACCAAGTGTCCAACAATATTATTGAACGACGCTGACGCGGCTGGAATAGCCGAAATGGAATTCGGCGCGGGGCGGGGAAATGACGGCGTGGTTATCATGTTGACGTTGGGTACCGGAATCGGTACCGCTATTTTCAATAAAGGAGTCCTCCTGCCCAATACTGAGCTAGGACACCTCGAAATTCGCGGCAAAGACGCTGAAATGCGCGCATCCGACCGTATTCGCCAAGAAAAAGACCTCGATTGGGATAACTGGGGCGAGCGCGTTAACGAGTATGTTCAGCGCGTCGAGTATCTTTTCTCGCCTGATTTATTCATCATTGGCGGTGGTGTCAGCAAGAAAGCAGATAAATTCCTGCCACACATCAAGCCTGTTCACGCGCAAATAGTACCCGCACAATTGCTAAATGATGCGGGAATCGTCGGGGCAGCTATGGCTGCTTCGGCTTTAGCGAGTTAACAAAATGGATACAACACTACTTAAACGGCAGGCTGCCGAACGTGCGGTTGAGTTTGTTCAATCGGGTATGGTCGTTGGGTTAGGTCATGGTTCAACCGCAATTTGGGCAACACGTCGAATTGCCGAGTTAATCAAATCGAAAGAATTGACCGATATACTGGCTGTACCGTGCTCTGCACAAACCGAAGCCGACGCCCGTGAACTTGGTATCCCCTTAACAACGCTCGAACAACATCCGAATATTGACCTGACCATTGATGGAGCTGATGAAGTCGCTCCGAACTTCGATGTCATTAAAGGCGGAGGTGGTGCGTTACTTCGTGAAAAGATTGTCGCGCAGGCAAGCAAGCGCGAAATTATTGTGGTGGATGAATCAAAACTTTCTCCGGCTTTAGGCACAAAATGGGCCATACCGGTTGAAGTGATTCCATTTGGTTATGGGTCTCAAAAAGCTTTTCTAGAAAGTTTGGGGGCAAAGGTCGTTGTTCGCCAGAAGGATGACAAGACTTTTTATACTGACCAAGGCAATCTCATACTTGATTGCAACTTTGGAGCCATATCTAATCCAGCGGGGTTAGCTCAGAGACTTAAGGAGCGCACTGGAATTGTTGAGCACGGTTTGTTTATTCGACTGGTCAGCGATGTAATTGTCGCGGCAGCCAGTGGTACACGCGAATTGAAGCGGCAAAACTAATAGAGGAGAAGCAAGCACATGAAATTCGCAATGGTGGGTTTAGGACGTATGGGTGGCAACATGGTCAAGCGTCTGCTGCTTGGTGGACACGAGGTTGTGGTGTGGAATCGCAGCCAAGATCCAGTAAAGGAAGCAGTCAGTGCGGGGGCAATCGCCTCCACTTCAATAGACGACCTTGTGAGTAAGCTAGAACCTACGCGCGTCGTCTGGGTCATGCTGCCTGCTGGCGACGTCACTGAAAATATGATCAAGCAGCTTACGGAAAAACTATCTCCGGGCGATATCATCATTGATGGTGGTAACAGCAATTTTAAAGATACTATCCAACGTGCCGAGTGGATAACCGCCAAAGGTTTCCATTATATCGACGTAGGCACGAGCGGCGGTATCTGGGGACTCAAAGAAGGTTACGCCATGATGGTCGGCGGTGCGAAAGAAGCGGTCGATCAAATTCGCCCACTTCTAGAGACACTCGCGCCTGCGCCGGATCTGGGTTGGGGACACGTCGGGCCATCGGGCAGCGGACATTTCGTCAAGATGGTACACAACGGCATCGAGTATGGCATGATGCAAGCCTACGCCGAGGGTTTCGAAATCATGCGCGCAAAGAAGGATTTCAACCTCGACATGTATCAAATTGCGGAACTCTGGCGATACGGCAGCGTCGTTCGTTCATGGCTCCTCGACTTAACGGCAAGCGCATTGAAAGACAATCCAAATATGGATGGTATCGCGGGTTGGGTTGCAGACTCGGGTGAAGGTCGGTGGACGGTATTTGCTGCGATTGATGAAGATGTCCCCGCGCCTGTCATCACCCTGTCGCTGATGATGCGCTTTGTCAGCCGTCAAGACGAAAGCTATGGTGCGAAACTACTTGCATCGATGCGCAATCAATTTGGTGGTCATGCAATTAAAAAGGAGTAATTCCTGTGGGCGATACAAACGGGGCGACGATTGTCATTTTTGGCGCATCAGGTGATCTGACACAGCGCAAATTGATTCCCGCCCTATACAATCTCTTTCGCAAAAAACGCCTACCAGAGACGTTCAACATAGTCGGTGTCTCGCGGACAAAGTACTCGCACGAGGAATTCCGCCAGCAAATGCATGATTCAGTGAAAGAATTTAGCGGCGAAACCTTCACTGACGAGTTTTGGAATCCTTTCGCTGAACATGTTTGGTATACACCGGGCGATGCCTCCAAATCCGATCAATTAGGTCAAGTTAAGTCCTTCATTGAGTCGAAAGAGAATGGGACAAGCAACCGCCTGTATTATCTTTCCGTCGCGCCCGATTTGTATCCCGCAATTGTCAATAATCTGGGCAAAGATGATATGACATCGCAAAGCACAGGCTGGCGGCGCATTATCATCGAGAAACCATTCGGCACAGATTTAGCATCGGCACTTGAACTCAACAAAACCGTTCACGCTAATTTTGAAGAAAGTCAGGTTTACCGGATAGACCATTATCTGGGAAAAGAAACCGCACAGAACATTCTGTTTTTCCGCTTTGCGAACACGATTTTCGAACCTGTTTGGAACCGGAATTACGTTGATAATGTGCAAATTACCGTGGCTGAAAGTGTGGATGTCGGTCACCGCGCCGCATACTACGATAATGCCGGTGTGCTGCGTGACATGTTCCAGAATCACCTTCTGCAATTATTAGCATTGGTGACCATGGAAGCTCCCAATGGTTTTAATGCAACTGACCTACGGAATGAGAAGTTGAAAGTGCTCAGCGCCATTCGACCAATTGCCCTTAACGACACGGTTCGCGGACAATATGAGGGTTACATCGGCACTGAAGGCGTGGCTCCTGATTCAAAAACACCAACCTATACGGCGCTCAAGCTGCATATAGATAATTGGCGCTGGCAAGGTGTGCCGTTTTACATGAGGTCGGGTAAGGCTCTTAAAGCCAAAACCAGCCAAATACGGGTACGATTCCAGCGTCCGCCGGGCATTATGATCAATGCGCTAAACGATGAATCTTGCACCCCGAATACGTTGACACTTTTCATCCAACCGGATGAAGGTATTCACCTGAATTTTCAGGCCAAAGTACCGGACTCGAGCAATGATACACGCGATGTCGACATGGAATTCACCTACAAGAAAGCCTTTGGCGAGCAGCAGATTCCAGAAGCCTACGAGCGGCTAATCCTAGATGCAATTCACGGTGATCCAGTTCTGTTCACACGGAGCGACGAAATCGAGCGGCTGTGGATGATTATTGACCCTATCCTGAAAGGTTGGGAAACAAAAGCCGCACCGCCTGTCGTTCGTTATAAGCAGGGATCATGGGGACCGGTCGAGGCAGAAACATTGTTGGCAAGAGACAACCACATCTGGCGACTGGCGTACAAACCAGAGGGGACAGAATGACCAACATTCGCGTTGCTCCGGACGTAGCCGCACTTGCTCGAACCGCAGCCAATACTATACAGGCGTTGTCCCAAAGGGCCATCTCGCAATCGGGGCGATTCACCATCGCCCTGTCCGGTGGCTCAACCCCAAAGACTTTGTTCCAACTATTAGCTTCTGATTACAAAGAAGCAGTCGACTGGGAAAATGTCTACGTTTTTTGGGGTGACGAACGCTGTGTACCACCAGATGATGCTGACAGCAATTTCAGGATGGCTCGCGAGACCTTACTTGACTATGTTCCAATATCCGAGGCAAATATCTTTCGCATTAAAGGGGAACTGCCTCCTAGTGACGGCGCGGCCCAATATGAACTAACTTTACGTGGCGTTTTCAAAGATCAACTTCCTCGACTTGATTTAATCCTGTTGGGTATGGGGGATGATGGACACACCGCTTCACTTTTTCCCGGCACAGATGCCTTAAATGAGCGCCAAAAATGGGTTATTCCGAACCATGTGTTGACCGCGAAACAAACTTGGCGTATTACTTTTACACTACCCGTCATCAACAATGCGGCGAATGTAATGTTCTTGGTGGCGGGAACAGGCAAGGCAGAAACGCTTAAGCGGGTATTAAAAGGTGAGTATAAACCGACGGAGCTGCCATCCCAACTCATTAAGCCGACTGACGGCACTCTGGTTTGGGCTGTGGACCATGCGGCCCAGAGTTTACTTTGATATTTGTTTGGTGCAGTAAAATGCGAAATTTGCGAAGATTTCGCATTATTTGCAATTCTATCGCTGAATTGACCGGCGGGATGTAGCGGAAACTCCGCTAAATTGACGTTTTTGGATGGCGGGCGGTCCGGCTTATGCCGCTGAATTAGCGTAGTTGCGGTGAATTGACCGGCTAATGCCACCGCTGATTCAAAAGTGTCTGCCGCTGCTGTGTTTGCAATATATTTCACCGCAGAGTCACAATGGGAGTAGAGCAAGTGGAACATATTGTATGTTCATTTCGATCTATTCCCAAAAGATTCATCACCGCTTAACATGACGATACTTCAGATCCAATTTTAGAACAAAAGTTCAATGATGTAAAGCGAATTGGGTTCGAGTTTGCAAACTTTTGAGGAATAAATCTGGAACAGTGAAAGTAAAAAGGGAGCGAACATAAGCGCTCCCTTGCAAATTCGCGAATGAGATTGAAGCTTCCGTTATGAGGTAACTGCTTCTTTTGGAGTGAGTTTTTCAAGTGCTACGCCATGCCGATGATGCAGGGTTTCCGCTGCGCTATCGACTTCTTTCTGGCGGCTCATATCTGTCCAGCCCAAAACATCAGCGAGGATAAGCGACACTTCATTCAGCAAATCACCTGTTACCAAGCCGAGCATTGCTAAGAGGGATCGCCGCAATAACAAGTCTTCGAGGTGAACGACTTTTTCGCGTTCAGCGAGGAATCGAATCTCGCGCTGACTATAAGTTGGTTGAGACATCAATGGGCCATCCTGCCCTGCCGCACAAAAGGTCGCAATCACTTCAGCATAGGTTCCGTAACGATCAAACAGAGATTGAACGCGTTCGGAAGAGAGACCGGTCTTAGCTTGAAGGTTTTGAAGCCATTTGTTTTGCGCATCCACTGAAACCGGATAATCTTTACCGCCGCCGATAGGTGTGTTTTTCGTGTCAGACTCTCGTCTACGCATAATACGGCGCATGACGACATCAGCCGTTTGCTCCGAGAATGCTCTAAATGTCGTCCACTTGCCACCCACTAACGACAGTACGGGAAAGCTGATCTTTGAGTCCGGTTCAATCGTTTGAATACTGTGGTCACGGCTGATTGCTCCTGTGCGCGAGGCGCTGCTGTGAGGCAATGGACGCACACCACAGAAGCGAAAGACAATCTGGGAGCGATCAATTTTGATGTCAGGAAAAACGTAGCTGACTAACTCGACCATATAATCAACTTCTTCTTCCGTACAAACTGGATCAGGAATGTCGCTGCGTATATCGGTAGTGCCGATAATCACCTTATCTAGTATCGGGAATATCAGGCAGATACGTCCATCTTTGTTTTCGAAGAAAATCTCACTGCCATGCAGCATCTGATGAAGTTCAGGATTATCGACGAGGATGTGTGACCCTTTTGTTCCACCGATAAATTGGGTTTGCTCACCCATTGCGCGATTAGCGAGATCAATCCACGGCCCCGCCGCATTCACGACGACTTTGGGTTTCACGGTATACGTTTCGCCGGTTAGCTCATCTTTAAGAGTAACGGTATCATCTGATGCGCTTGCTAAACTGACGTAATTAAACGCGTGAGCTTTAGGATTTGCCGCCTCAGCGTCCATAACCATTTCTAAGCAGATACGTTCAGGGTACGGCATCCACGCATCGTAATAATTGGCGGTAGCAACGATGGTACTGTTCAGCTTCGGACGGAGCTTCAAAGACTCGGCACGTCCAATTAAGCGATGCGTTGGCAATCCCTGCTGACCGCGTGTGAACCAGTCATACATCATCAAACCGAGTTTAATAATCACACCGCCGCGTTCCGATGGTTTGTCTCGTAAATTTATGAATTTCAGGGGCGCATTGAGAAAACCGGAGAGCCAGCTATAGATGGGAATGGTGGTTGGAAGCGGTTTAGCATAATGTGGCGCATTATGCAGCATCCGATTGCGTTCAGTCAGGGCTTCTCGTACTAGACGAAATTCGCCATTTTCGAGGTAACGAATGCCCCCATGCAGCATGTGGGATGAGCCAGCACTGGCTCCGTTACAGAAATCGCCTTTATCGACAATCAATACATCAACACCTTGCAGCGCCAAGTCACGGAATGTGCCGATGCCATTTACACCTGCCCCAATGATGAGAACCGATACTTCAGTTTGTTGGCGGAGTGCCGCCAGTGATTCATTCCGGGTCATCTCACACCATCCTCAATAGGCTCTTAAAAAGCCTTATACAGCAACACGCATGAACCATGCGTCGAGTTCATCTGCGCTTAAGAAACCATCCGCTGCGCTGGTCGCACCGATTTTATAGGAGGCATAAACCACCGCTTTACGAATGGCTTCGTAAGGGTCAGACGTTTGCTGGTAATAATGAATAAACGACGAAAACAGCGCATCACCTGCCCCAATTGTACTCACAAGCGGGCGCGTTTGAACGGCTGGAATACGCTCGATAAAATTATCCTGTTTCACCGAGAGCAATGCTCCTTGAGCGCCCATACCGATCACGATAATCTCAGTGCCATAACGATGAATGAGCCACCGTGCCCAATCTTCGGGCGAGCATGGTAAATGCTCATGACTCATGAACAGGATATTCGCGGCTGCCATGTAATCACAGTTATAGGGGTCATCAATATTGCTTATGGCATGGACATCGGTTGCAACCAGCTTACCAGCACGACGAGCCGCTTGAAGGAAAGGCCGGGTGAAATTCACATTGCAAAGAACAGCCAGAGAACAATCAGTTAAGGCCTGTTCGAACAAGACCTGTGGATAGATGCTGTCTTGAATGTCCTTCAAATCCACATTGGCCTGACGATTGCCGCGCGAGTCATAAATCACGACTGAATGTGGGGTCTCTTTTAGGCGGTCAAGCATATATTTTCCACGAATTTCCTCGTCACTGAGCGCTTGCTTAACCAATTTCTGGGCCGAATCTCGTCCCACCAGCGAGAGAAAATTGACTGTATTCCCTAAGCGTGTGAGCGCCTTCGCAACGTTAAAGCCAACTCCTGAAACCGCGCTGTTAATCCCATGAAACGGATATAGCACAGGATTATAGTGAATGGGAAACGCCTCGACTTTAAGGGTCACTTCAAGATTGGTCAGGCCAGCAACAAGTATTTTACTCATTTGAATAAACTCTCTTAAAAAGATTAACTCTTATTTCGAGTCTGTGATTATTGAATAACGTAAGCCTAAAAAGATTTGGCTTTCTCCTTGCAAGAGTGTAAATCATCATAATTTTGTTTCATCCGGTTCGGTCAACACAATCCTGATTAAATGCCAACGAGATCGCCGATCTGGATCACCAAATATCGGTACAATCACAAAACCGAAGATTGCAACAGCGGGTATCCAAAGGGATGTCGCTAAACACAATAGATGATGCTCATTAGCCGTGACAACGAAACCGAGACCAATCCACAGTAGCGTAAAAAATAACACAAACAAGCATAGATAAATCACACCCAACACAACATTTACTGACTCATCTGTATTGTTATATAAAAACGGGAAGCGCTTGGCTTGAAACAAAGCCTTTTGCCATCCTCTAACCAGCGTGATTTCATAAATGTCGCTGTAAAACACCTCGCCCATGATTACAAACTCTGTACTCCGAGTCTCATTTGTTCCGACGAACCCAAATTCAACCCGATTTTCGTCAGGCAGCCATTTTGCATCAATATTATTCTCTGAATTCGCACGTTCGACCTGATGTTTCGCATTCAGATAGGTCATTCGCTGCGGCAGTTTGGTCAAACGTTCGTAGCATTCGCGCGGTGTAAGCCCTGTTTCAAATTCACGCTGCCGGGGCAAAAATAAACCTGCCCAAAAGCTCGAACTCTGCTTCTTCTTTTTAAGTGGTTCGGCGTTATATATTCCCACAAAAATGATTACATCTCCCACGCTTTTGCACGTTCTACGGCGCGTTTCCAGCCTGCATAGAGAGTGTCGCGTGTTTCGGTTGACATCTTCGGCTCAAAGGTTTTTTCGACTGCCCACTGATGCACGATTTCTTCCTGCGTTGACCAGTAGCCTGTCGCTAATCCAGCGAGATACGCCGCACCCAACGCGGTTGTTTCGGTCACGGAGGGACGCTGCACGGGCACACCCAGAATATCGGCTTGAAACTGCATCAAGAAATCGTTTCGTACCATGCCGCCATCGACTCGCAGCGCTTGCAAAGCTAAACCCGAATCGGCGCGCATGGCTTCCAAAACATCACGTGTCTGATAGGCGACACTTTCCAAGGTTGCTCTTACGATTTGAGCGCGACCACTTCCCCGTGTTAGACCGACAATCGCGCCACGTGCATATTGATCCCAATAAGGCGCACCTAACCCTACAAATGCCGGAACAACATACACGCCGCTGGTATCAGGAATACTCGCGGCAATCGCTTCTGTTTCAGAGGCATTTGCGACCAGTTTCATTTCGTCACGCAGCCATTGCACCGCTGCGCCTGCGATAAATACGCTGCCTTCTAGCATATACTGCATCGCGCCCTGCCCGACTGTCCAACCAACCGTCGTAAGCAAATTATTCTTTGACCCGGTGGCTGTTGAGCCGGTGTTCATCAGCATGAAGCAGCCTGTACCATACGTATTTTTCGCCATGCCGGGTTGAAAGCAAGCTTGACCGAAAGTCGCCGCCTGCTGATCGCCTGCGATGCCCGCAATTTTGACGGGTGAGCCAAAAATATCAGCCGATGTTTCGCCATAAATCATACTGCTTGGCACAACCTGTGGCAGCATTGAAGCAGGGATATTTAAACGCGTGAGAATGGTATTCGACCACCAGCGTTTGTGAATATCGTAGAGCATGGTTCGGCTGGCATTGCTGACATCGGTGATGTGCAATCGTCCGCCCGTTAGCTTCCAGACAAGGAATGTATCGACCGTACCAAAAGCCAACTGTCCCGCTTCTGCTTTTTCCCGCGCACCGGGTACGTTATCAAGCAACCATGCGACTTTTGTGCCGGAAAAATAGGCATCGGTGACCAGACCCGTTTTTTCGCGAATGGTTTGGTCAAATCCCTCGGCTTTGAGTTGGTCGCATAAACCAGCCGTGCGTCGATCTTGCCAAACAATTGCGCTATGTATAGGCTGCCCTGTTTGGCGATCCCAAACCAGTGTCGTTTCGCGCTGATTGGTAATGCCAATTGCCACAATATCCGCGGCAGTAAGTTTTTGATTATCCAGTACTTGGCGAGCAACCTGATGCTGCGACTGCCAGATGTCTTGGGGGTCATGTTCTACCCACCCGGGTTTGGGATACAACTGCGGAAATTCTTGCTGAGCCGACGCGACGATACGTCCGCCACGATCAAACAAAATTGCGCGAGAAGAGGTTGTGCCTTGATCTAAAGCGAGGATGTAAGTTGACATTAAAATTAGTTCCCACAAACATTTAATAAAATAAATCGGTCAGCAAAGGCGTGATAAGCAAGTTCTTCACGCCTTTGCATTAAGCCCTATTTGATGAGAATCGTTGTTTCGGCGTCCGGCAGACCTTGTGCCTTCGCGCGAATGGTAACTGTGCCTGTTTCATGTTTGGCGCGCACATAGAAAGCCGCTTGCCCACCGACCAACGGGAATGGATTATCCCCAATCAGTTCAGCAGGACCTTCGATTTCAAATTCAATCACTTTGATGGCATAAGGCAGCCGGTTGCCATATTGGTCAACGATTTTGAACACCAAGCGTGTCATATCTGCGCCATCTGCGTTTAATTCGCAGTCGTCTGGCAGCAGCAGCAACTTTTCGGGGAGCGGGCTGCAATCAATCTTTTGTTCGGCAACCTTTTCACCCTTATAGTAGCCAACGATGTGCAAGTACGGCAGTTTTCCGCCCCACGTAAGCCATAGATTTAAACCGGGAACGGTAAACGGTGGATGCGCTAAATTCGGGAACTGAGCACGATCTGGCTGATAGCGCCCAATTAAATCGCGTCCTACAAATAATTCAATTTCATCGCAGTTGCTAAAGACCGTCAATGGATCATTGCCGCCGGTGCTGCGATCTCCCATTGACCAGATGGTTGCGGCGCGTAACACAGGACGAACCTCCGGCGAAATCTGGCTTTCGTAGAAATAAGCGGCGTATTTCGGCAGACGGAACATATCCATTACACCGTGATAGCAAATCATATCACCGGAACCAAATTCTTTGTGGGTATTGTAGTCAAAGGCACACCAGCCAATGGCACCGGAGACGCGCGGCATACCCATTTGTTTATCCTGAACACGAGCGTGACGAAGCGCATGTTCAATCAAGCGTTCTTCTTGATCGAAACTCTTGGTCGGGAACATATGCCCGTTGAACTCGGTCACCAGATGCGGCTGGTTTATCGGCTCAATAATGCTGTTCGAGAAATCATTGTAGGTGAACACATCTTCCAAGAACTGGCTTTCGGGGAAGTTGCGAACACCACCCGTCGGGCGTGTCGGATCAAGTTTATGCGCCAGTGCATTGGTTGCTGTGAAAAATTCCGTATTGTCCTGCGACTCGTTAATGCGGACACCCCACATGATAATCGAGGTGTGATTACGGTCACGCATAATCATGGCTTCGACATCACGGAGCGAGATGCCCTGCCAGTCGCTGTCACCGATATGCTGCCAACCGGGGATTTCCTCAAAGACCAACAAACCGATTTCGTCGCAGCGACTTAGGAAATGTCTTGACTGCGGATAATGCGAGGTGCGGACGATGTTACAACCGAGTTCGTTCTTGATAATATCGGCATCTTTGCGCTGTAACCGTGCGGAAGCCGCCGCGCCAATATAAGGGAATGTCTGATGGCGATTCAAGCCCATTAACTTGAGGTGTTCACCATTGAGGAAGAAACCACCTTCTTTGCGGAATTCGGCTGTGCGAAAACCCAGTTGAAACTCAACACTATCAATCTGTTGGCTAGCCGAATCCCTTAATGAGACTGAAAATGAATACAGTTTAGGGTTTTGAAGCGACCAGAGTTCAATTCCTTTGGCCGGCAAGGTAATCGTTATGAGTTGACTGCCCCCAGAAACCTGAAGGTCGTTTTTTGTTGATTCTTGCCCACCGTCTATGCCAACGCTCAGGGAATATTTTTGGCCTGTGCCGCTCGTATTGGCAAGGGTAATGTCTACTTCAACATAAGGATTAGCTGTTAAGACGTCCTTGGTACGTGCGAATGCATCTTGAACATAAACGGGTTCGACATAACGCAAATTCACTTCACGATAAATGCCACCAAAGGTCAGGTAATCAACCACAAATCCAAAAGGTGGAATATCTGGTCGCTCTGTTGAATCAAGGCGAACAGTCAGCAAATTTTCGCCGGACTCAAGAAGTTGATCGGTGATGTCGAACGAGAATGGCGTGAAACCACCTTCGTTGTCACCGACTTTTGCACCGTTAAGATAAACTTCAGAGGCGATCATTGCGCCTTCGAAATCAATAAACACGCGCCGACCATTTCGGACTTCGGGCAATTTGAAGCGCTTCCGATAGGTGGAGATAAATTGATACTCCATGTTATCGAAGTTATGGTAGGGCAAAACCTTATTGGTATGGGGCAGCGTCACCATCTCAAATTGACTATCCGAAACATTTGCTTGAACATCAGCAGGCGCAAATAGCCAACCATCATTAAAAGGGATTATTGAACGCAAGGCATTAAATCCTTAAATAAAAAGTGCTCATGTACACTTTACGATTTTGCATAATGATAACCTTATCAACGCGGGTTGCCAACACGGGTTGACTCAAAATAACCCGACCACATTTCCCTCGTCATCCAGATCAACCCGTTCCGCCGCAGGATGCGATGGCAATCCCGGCATGGTCCGCATTTCGCCACACAACGGATATATGAACCCCGCCCCGACCGAAGCCCGCACTTCACGGATGGGCAAGCGGAAACCTGTTGGCGCACCCTTGATGGTCGGATCAGCCGTAAAGCTCAGATGGGTTTTCGCCATACAAATCGGTGTTTGATCAAAACCATTCTTTTCAAAAGTCGTAATTTGTTTCTCAGCTTCAGGGGTGTAATCGACACCGTCTGCACGATAAATCTCGGTGGCAATGGTTTCAATTTTCCGTTTGATCGACCAATCAACCGGATACAAGAATTTGAAATCATTGGGTTGATCGCAGGCGGTGACGACCATCTCGGCGAGTTCTGCCGCGCCTTTGCCACCTTCTGCCCAATGCCGCGCGACTGAAACACCAACCGCACCAGATGCCATTGCAATCTCGCGAATCGCATCCATTTCCTTTTCTGTATCGGTTGAAAAGGCGTTAATTGCGACCACCGGATTGACACCGAACTTCCGCATATTTTCGAGGTGACGCACCATGTTGGCCGCGCCCGCTTCGACATCAAGTATATTTTCACTGGTCAATGCGGCGTCCAGCGGCTTGCCGGGTGTGATTTTATACTTGCCGGTGTGTGCCTTGAGTGCGCGAACGGTCACGACAAGGACAGCCGCATTGGGCCGTAATCCAGAAACACGACACTTAATATCAAAGAATTTCTCGGCACCAATGTCCGCGCCAAAGCCTGATTCAGTAATGACATAATCCGAACATTTGACGGCAATCATGTCCGCCAGCACCGATGAATTGCCGTGTGCAATATTGGCAAATGGCCCGCAGTGGACAATCGCTGGTGTGTTTTCTAGGGTTTGCATCAAGGTTGGTTTGATGGCATCACGCAGGAGAACGGTGGCCGCACCCGCCGCTTGCAACTGTTCAACCGTAATCGGCTTTTTGTCCTTACTATAGGCAATCACAATCCGACTGATACGCGCCCTTAAATCTTCTGGTGAGGTGGTTAGCGCCAGAATCGCCATGATCTCTGAAGCGACTGTAATATCAAATCCAGTTTGACGCGGGATACCATCACCTTTATCCCCCAAACCGATAATAACGTTGCGTAGGCTGCGGTCATTCAAATCCATCACCCGCCGCCAAACAATGTTATGTTCATCAATATTGAGTTCATTGCCGTGATAAAGATGGTTATCAATCATCGCTGCGATTAAGTTATGTGCAGCAGTGATAGCGTGTATGTCGCCAGTAAGATGGAGGTTAAAATTTTCCATCGGCACCACTTGGCTGTATCCGCCACCCGCCGCGCCACCCTTGATGCCAAATGTCGGGCCTTGCGAAGGCTGCCGGATGGTGATGGCTGCCCGTTTGCCGATAAGGTTCAGCGCCTGTCCCAATCCGACTGTTGTGGTTGATTTGCCTTCCCCCAAGGGTGTAGGGGTGATGGCCGTCACATCCACATATTTTGCAGAAGGACGATCTTTCAGCCGATCTAACACTTCGAGATTGATTTTCGCCATATATTTGCCGTAGTGTTCGAGATCGGTGTCAGGGTCTAGACCAAGTTGTTCAGCGATTTTATTGACATGAAGCAGTTTAGCGGCCTGAGCAATTTCAATGTCTGAAGGAATAGTTGGCATAGCATGTCACTTTCACAGATGAAAATTACACCCGTATAGTAAACAAAAAAAGGCCAGTATGACAACTTGCGATTGTCATACTGGCCTTATAACCTTTGTCAATTCGTATGGATCGAAGCCATCATATTACGGACGGCTGTAATCTCATCCTCGTTGACGGTATGTCCCATATTCGGGTACAAAATGTCGGTCACGTTGGCACCCAGCATACGAAAAACCGACGCACTCTCAGTTACACGTTCCTTGGGTATATGGAAGTCTCTATCGCTGCAACCAAGAAACACAGGCGTTTTGTCCATTGAGCCGCTGTACTCGGGTAATACGTCCCCTATTAACCCCCCACTTAGGGCTGCGACACCGCCATAACGCTGCGGATTACGCGCGGCATATTCTAATGCCAGACAAGCCCCTTGAGAAAACCCCAGCAGCAGCACATTAGTCTTGGGAATGCCATCACTTCGTAACTTGACCACAATATCATCGACTAAACGCAAGGCCGATGACAAATAGGGTTCATTGCTGGCAACAGGCATGATAAAGCGATTGGGATACCACTGATAACCGGCTGCTTGTGGTGCGAGGTAGGCAAATTCCGACTGATCAAACTCGTTCGCCAATGTCAGAATGTCTTCCGCAGTTGCGCCGCGACCATGCAGCATAATCATTACAGCCTTTGCAGATTCGACTGGCGCTCCGGCATGTAAAATTGGCTGACCTTGATGTAATCCATTTGCATTCATTTAATCGTTTCCTTAGCATGGTTCCATGCGGGCACTTTGAGAGGAGTGAGACTATGGGTAATGACTTCACGCTGGGGTTCGAGCCACGGTGGCAGCATCAACTTTGTTCCCAAGGTTGCAACCTCCTCGTCAAATGGGAAACCCGGCCCAACGGTCGCCAATTCGACGATGTGTCCATCAGGATCGCTGCTATAAATGCTTCTGAAGTAGGTTCGATCCATAATCGGCGACACGCGATAACCGGATTTACTTAAGCGGATTCGCCATTCATCCTGCTCATCCTCACTGCCCACAGCAAAGGCGAAGTGATGAGTTTGTCCCGCGCCCATTTGTACGTAGCCTTCTTTGGCAGGATCGCGCTCGAAATAGGTTATCAGTGTACCCGGTTTGCCGTCATCAACGCCCCAATACCAGTGAGCCGAATTTGGGTCATCAAAGTTGGATGTCATCTTGACACGCCGCATTCCCAAGACATCGACATAGAAGGCGTTGGTACGTTCAATATCCGATGCTATCGCAGTAATGTGATGCATCCCTTGCGAAAGAGCCATATCGGCTGTGATAACCGGTACAGGTTCAGGCCAAGTTTCAGCCGTTATTCGTGCTTCATCACGGTTATTGACGATCATTTGTGGTGGCGGCTCGCGATACTCGGTACCTAATTTCTCGGCAGATTCGTCCAACGTCCAACCCGGTCCAACCGTAGCAATTTCGACAATCGTCCCGTCTGGATCAAGAAAATAGATAGAGTTGAAGTAGTGACGGTCAAGCGGGCCATCTACTTTGAGATTCAAGTCAACAAGACGACGCTTCCATTTGAGGAGGCTGTCGTAATCGTTCACTTGCAGGGCGAAATGATGGGTGCCTCCTACACCCGGTCTACCCCGTCGTGCGCCTTTCCACTCGAAAAAAGTGATAGCGGTTCCGGGTTTACCGGTTTCATCCCCAAAATAAAGATGATAGCTGCCGGGATCATCAAAATTGACGGTTTGTTTGACCAGACGAAGTCCTAGCACTCGGGTGTAAAAATCAACTGTTCTTTGAGCGTCTGCGCTAACGATGGAGATGTGGTGTAATCCTTGCACCTTCATGAGCAAAGTCCTTTCACAAAGTCCTGTTCACTTGAGATTGACTATTCTGACTATACGAAACTAGAAATTCTTACTTATTGGTCATTTATGACTATGGCCTTGGTTTTACTATTAAGTTAGTCCCTGTTCTTTAGCCAAATGTTACCGAAATCTCTGTTATCTTAAAACGAATTTTGGCAAAGTTTCCAAATCGTGTATACAATTTCAACTTACGAACCTTTTGGGGGGAAGCTGTGTATTTCACACAGAAGTTTTGATTGTGTTCGTTGACATTTTCAAGGAGCTAATTATGAAGTCTGTTTTTCGTATGGTGCCGCTGCTCGCAACAGCAGTCGTGGCTCTAGGGCTGGCGTTCCCTGCCATTGCGCAGGATGCTACTAAACTCGAAGCCCCGGATTGCGGCACAACCTATAAGGGCAATCTCAAGGCAATCGAAGCAGTAGATAAATACACTTTTAAGATCACCTTATGCAACCCTGATCCTGCTATTCCTTCAAAGGTCGCTTTCTCGGCGATGGCAATTCATTCTGCGGATCAACTTATTGCGACCAATGGTGGTGGTGATCTGCTGAACAATCCTATCGGCACGGGTCCATATGTCATGTCCAAGTGGGACAAGGGCAACGAAATGGTCTTTACCGCTAATCCCAACTATTGGGGTGATGCTCCGATTGAAAAGACCGCCATTCTTAAGTGGAACTCTGAGGCTGCCGCCCGTTGGAATGAACTCCAAGCAGGTACCGTTGACGGTATTGCTAACGTCGGCCCCTCTGATTTTGCGACCATTGAAGCCAACCCTGACTATAAGCTGTACCCCGGTCTTTCAACCAATACGATGTATCTGGGCATGAATAACACATTTGCGCCCTTTGATAACATCAAGGTTCGTCAAGCCGTAGCTATGGCAGTGGACAAACAGCGTATTGTCGACAACTTCTATCCCCCCGGATCAGTAGCTGCCGACCAATTTATGCCCCCCAGCATTTTCGGTTACACCGCCGATTCAACGACCGTTGCTTTCGATCTTGAAAAAGCCAAAGCGCTGATGGCTGAATCAGGCGTTACGCTTCCGATCAAGGTTCAGCTCAGCTACCGTGATGTGGTTCGTGGTTATTTGCCACAGCCCGGTGTCGTCGCCACTGACATCCAAGCACAACTTAAGGAAATCGGCATCGATGTTGAAATCAATGTCATGGAATCCGGTGCATTTTTGGATGCGGCCTCGGCGGGCAAGCTGCCCTTGTTCCTACTCGGATGGGGCGCAGATTATCCCGATGCCACCAACTTCTTGGACTATCACTTCGGCTCTGGTGCTAACTCGAGCTTCGGTGACAAGGATCCCAAGCTCACCGATTTGCTGACCAAGGCGGCTCAACTTTCTGACCCCGCTGAACGTCTAAAGATTTACACCGAAGCGAACAATGAAATCGCTGACTTCACCCCGATGGTTCCAATTGCTCATGGTGGTAACGCCGGTGCGTGGAAAGCCAGCATCAAGGGTGCATATACTGGCGCATTCTCGGCTGCACAATTCCGTGTTATGGAAAACCCTGATGGTGATCAACTGATTTTTGAACAAAACGCAGAACCCATCAGCATGTTTTGCAATGACGAGAGCGACGGTGAAACCTTCTCGGCTTGCGAACAGGTCACTGACTCGCTCCTCGGCTTCGAATTGGGCGGCGGTAACGTTGTACCCGCTTTGGCGACCGAATGGTCGGCTAACGATGATCTGACCGAATGGACATTCAAACTGCGCGAAGGTGTGAAGTTCTCGGATGGTTCAGACTTTGACTCGGCGGATGTGTTCACCACCTACGCCGCAATGTGGGATGCCAAGAGTCCAATGCATGTCGGTCGTACCGGTGCATGGGATTACTTCAGCGTCTTCTTTGGTGGCTTCTTGAACGCACCAGCCAGCTAAACTCGAAGCGTCTGTTGTATTGAGCATGAAGGGCGGGTATCATATGACCCGCCCTTACCATTTTAGTAGAGCTAGATTTACGGTATTTCACCATGTCAACATTTATCTTACGACGGATTATCCTCGCGATTCCGGTCTTATTCGGCATACTTCTCGTTACTTTCGCATTGGGACGTTCTATTCCCGGTGATCCTTGTAAGGCGATGCTGGGCGAAAAGGCCACCGAAGAAGTCTGTGTACCGTTAATTCAAAAGCTGGGTTTGAACGAACCGATTCCGACTCAGTTCGCCATCTACTTAAGCAACATTGCTCAAGGGGATTTGGGGAATTCGTTTCGATTTGGGCGGCCAGTAACTGACCTGCTGGTCGAACGTTTGCCTGTCACATTGGAATTAGCTGTAACAGCATTGATTTTTGCCATTATCGCCGGTATCCCATTGGGGATTGTTTCTGCTTATCGCTACAACTCCAAGCTCGATGTCATCACAATGGTTGGTGCCAATATCGGGGTTTCAATGCCTGTGTTTTGGCTCGGCTTGATGCTTGCGTTCATATTTAGTGTCATTTTAAAAGATACACCGTTTGTATTACCGCCTTCTGGCAGGCTAACGGCTGGTGCGAATTTTGCGCCGTTTTATGTCTCATGGGGACTTGCAGCCAACGAGCAGTCTGCCACTGGCCTCATGATTTTCATCTCGCGATTAAACATTTTGAATTCGGTTCTCACATTAAATGGACAGCAGTTTATCGATGCGCTGCGCCATCTCATTTTGCCAGCGATGGCGGTCGGAACTATTCCACTTTCTATCATCGCACGTATGACGCGTTCCAGCGTTTTGGAAACGCTTGGTCAAGATTACGTCCGAACTGCCCGTGCTAAGGGATTATCAGAATATCGGGTTGTGATCCGTCACGCGGTCAGTAATGCACTGCTGCCTGTCGTCACCATTATCGGCTTGAATTTCGGTGGCCTTATTGCTGGCGCGGTACTCACCGAGACGATCTTTGGTTTCGCAGGGATTGGTAAAACACTCTTTGATGGCATTACAGCCCGTGACTATGCATTGGTTCAAGGCGTTACGTTGGTTACAGCGATTGCCTTTGTCGTCATCAATTTATTGGTAGATATTTTGTACGGTTACATCGACCCGCGTATCCGTTTGAGTTAAGTTGTTATAAGGCGGCAAAAGCATGACAAGCGCAAATCCAACGATTGTAAGCGTCAAAGAATCGCAAATACTTCCAAAAGCGGCGTCTGAAAATCGTATTATCGAAACCCTCAAGAATTTACGTCGCAACCGGTCTGCCGTTTCGGGCGCGCTCATCATCGGTTTTTTATTCCTCGTCGCCATTTTAGCTCCGGTAATCTCCCCTTACGATCCCGACCAGTCGATGATTGGGCAGCCCGGCGAAACCGGCAAATTACCGGCAAGCCCGCCCTGCATCAAATTCCTAGGATGCGAAAAACCGCAGCATGTTCTCGGCTTGGATTTGAACGCCCGTGATGTTCTCAGTCGATTGCTCTACGGCGCACGTACGTCGCTCTTGGTCGGCATCAGCAGCGTGACCTTCGCAATTGTTGTCGGTACGACTCTGGGTCTGGTTGCCGGCTATGTTGGGGGGTGGACAGATAATGTCATCATGCGATTGATGGATGTGCTGCTGGCATTTCCATCACTGCTGCTTGCTATTACCATCGTAACGGTTTTTGGCCCCGGCCTCCAAAACGCGCTTATTGCGATTGCGATAGTTTCAATTCCGGTATATGCCCGTTTGATACGTGCCAGTGTACTTTCCGTCAAGGAACTCGAATTTGTTACTGCTGAACGAGCGCTTGGTGCGACCCCAACTCGTATTCTGTTTCAACAAATCTTCCCCAACACCTTGACCCCACTAATCGTACAAGGAACATTGGGTATCGGCGGTGCCGTACTAGAGGCAGCTGCCCTTTCCTTCTTGGGCTTAGGCGCACAACCCCCACTCGCCGAATGGGGCTATATGCTTAGTGAGGCGCGGAATTATGTGTTTACCGCTCCCCACCTTGTATTTTTTCCGGGCGCTGCCATCATGCTGACCGTGCTTGGCTTTAACCTGTTGGGTGATGGTCTGCGTGACGCGCTTGATCCACGTCTCAACCGGAATTAGTAACCTTTAACCATGTTCAGCACAGCATCATATAAATGACCGTTGGTTGCGAATGCCTCACCGTTATAAATGGTGGCCTCGCCTTTCCAATCGGTAAATGTACCGCCTGCCTCTTCGAGAATAACTTGCAGCGGGCCGCAATCCCAGATTGCCATCCAAGGGTCAATCATGATATCGGCTCGTCCGGTGGCAACCAAGGCATAGCCATATGAATCACCCCATGTCCGCTGAATATAAGTGGACTGAACCAGTTGATTCCAAGGTTTAGCGCGGTCAGCAAATTTTGAATAATCAATCTCACTTGAAAGCAGTACTGCGTCTTTCAGTTCCTTCGTCGCTGTGACGTGCGTCCGCCGTCCATTCCAAAAACAGCCTCCCCCGCGCGTAGCATACACGGTTTCATTCAAGGCGGGGAAATTGGCCACACCTATTAATGGACCTTTATCGTCTGTCAGCGCGATCAAATTGGAATAAATCGGAACACCCTGAACAAACGACTTTGTGCCATCAATTGGGTCAACTGTCCATGTTAAGCCGCTCGTTCCGGCTTGATCGCCAAACTCCTCACCAATGATGCCATGATCAGGCCAATGCTGCTGAATCAACTCGCGCAGACGCTTCTCTGCTGTTTTATCAGCAATCGTTACAGGTGAGTTATCGCCTTTGCGTTCTGCTGTCACACCATTTTGAAAATAACCCAACGTAATACGTCCTGCTTGCCACGCAGCATCCAAAGCAAAATCAAGCAAATCAGAAATTGGCGGTGTCGTCATAAAAAACTCCAGTCAGCGAGTAAATGAGTGGTTATAATACCTTTTCCAGCATCATGGGTACAATCCACGGATGTAATTTGTATCGCACTTAAGGAAATAAACATGAGAATTCATGCAGCCCTTTTAACAGAAGCCCATAAACCCTTTCTGGTTGAAGAAGTCGACTTAGATGAACCCCGCGCGGGCGAAGTATTGGTTAAAATCGCAGCATCTGGTGTCTGCCACAGCGATTATCATCTGGTTTCCGGTGCGACCAAACATCCGATGCCAGTCGTGATCGGCCACGAGGGAGCAGGCGTTGTTACTGCCGTTGGTGCAGGTGTAACCCGCGTCCAACCCGGCGATTATGTCACGCTTAATTGGGCACCGGATTGCGGTCACTGCTTCTACTGTCTGCGGGGCAAACCCAATCTCTGCGAAACCTATGTAGAGCCCATCTGGGCGGGAACAATGCTCGATGGCACAACCCGCCTTCACTGGAAAGGTCAACCGGTTTATCACTATTGTGGGCTGGCCAGCTTTGCCGAATATGCGGTCGTTCCGCAAGAAAGCTGCGTTCGCATCCGCAAAGATGTTCCGCTGACGGTTGCCGCGCTGGTTGGGTGTGCCGTTGCTACGGGAGTCGGTGCAGCCATGTATACCGCCGAAGTCAAAGCGGGCGAAAGTGTGGTGGTGTTTGGCTGTGGCGGCGTTGGCTTGAATATCCTTCAAGGTGCAGCGCTGTGTGGCGCTGAAAAAATTATCGCAGTCGATAACAATCCCGCAAAAATGGAAATCGCCCGTCAATTTGGCGCAACGCACACCATCATGGCAAACGAAAATCCAATTGAAACCATACGCGAAATTACCAATGGACGCGGCGCAGAACATGCCTTCGAAGCGGTTGGCATCCCGGCGCTGCAAGAACTAGCTTTAGAAGCAATTCGTCCCGGTGGAACGCTGACACTCGCGGGACTTTCGGCAATGGGAACAGGCACAAACCTCCCCGGAGCCATCATTACGCGCCAAGAAAAAGTCATCAAGGGCAGCTATTACGGCACAGTCAATGCTACCCGTGATTTCCCGTTACTGCTCGATTTGTACATGTCAGGCAAACTCAAGCTGGATGAACTGGTGTCGCAGAAATATCGCCTCGATCAAATTAACGAAGCCTATGATGCCATGTTAAGTGGTTCTGTCGCACGCGGCGTCGTTGTATTCAACTAGACGATTTACACGCCTTTAAACTGCGGTGGTCGTTTTTCGAGGAAAGCGGCCACCCCTTCGGTATGATCAGCGCTCTTACCAGCTAGCTCTTGCTGCGCTGCCTCATTTTTCATCGCGTCTTCTAAAGTGCTGGTCGAGGCAAAATTCACGGCTTGCTTAATCAGTCCAACGGTCTTGGTCGGCGCGTTGGCAAACATCCGAGCTATCGACTTCACAGTTTCATCAAAATCACTATCCGCCACAACCTGATTAATCATTCCTAAAGCAAGTGCTTCTTGTGCGGTGACCTTTTGTCCGGTCAGCATGAGTTCAAGTGCCTTAGTCATACCAATTAAGCGCGGCAGCAGCCATGTCGATCCACTGTCAGGAATCAAACCGATTTTCACAAACGCTTGTAAAAAACTCGCGCTTTCCACCGCAATTCGTATATCACAGGCCAAAGCCAAACTCATTCCTGCACCGGCAGCTACGCCATTCACAGCGGCAATAATTGGTTTTTGGAGGGATTGCATCGTCAAAATCAGCGGGTTATAAGTGGCGTTCAAGTTGGCTTCGTATGAAAAGCCACCTTGCATCATCAATTCAGAAGCCGCTGCCAAATCAGCGCCGGCACAAAACCCCCTCCCTGCTCCGGTGACAATCACTACTCGCACCTGCGGGTCTTTTCCCGCATCTTCAAACGCATCTTTGAGTTCGCGAAGCAACGCCGGTGTCATCGCATTCAGTTTGTCGGCGCGGTTAAGCGTAATTGTCAATATCTGATCTTCAACCACATACAAAATAGTTCCAAACGACATAAATTTATCCTCTTGTTCAGCACTTGGGAAAGTTTAACTGAACATAGTAACATATTCTCGTTAATCAGGGACATCCATCCATAAGACGTAGACAGGAAGTAACTATGAATAAAATCGCGGTTCTCACAAGCGGCGGTGACGCACCGGGCATGAACGCAGCTATACGTGCCGTAGTCCGAACAGGTATTGCCAAGGGTTGGGAAGTATACGGAGTCCAACAAGGCTATGAAGGACTCATGAATGGTCACATGGATCAAATGGGACAACGAGCCGTTGGGGGCATCGTGCAACAAGGTGGAACAATATTGGGCAGTGCCCGTGCGTTGGAGTTTAAAACTGTTGAGGGTCGTCAAAAAGCTTTGGCAGAACTAAAAAAACGGGAAATCGACGGCTTGGTTGTGATTGGGGGGAATGGATCGCAAACAGGTGCAAACGCCCTATACGAAATGGGTTTTCCGGTAGTGGGTATTGCTTCCACCATTGATAATGATCTCTATGGCTCTGAAATGACCATCGGTGTAGATACAGCGCTTAATATCGCGCTCGAAGCAATTGACCGACTCAAAATTACGGCCTCGTCCCACAAAAGAGCTTTCTTACTGGAAGTCATGGGACGCGACTGCGGTTATTTGGCGCTAATGGCAGGAATCGCTGGGGGTGCAGAATACATTTCAATCCCAGAATTGCCCAATGAACCAGAAGATATCGCTAAGGAGCTTCATGCCGCTTACGAACGTGGAAAAAAGCACAGCATCATCGTCGTGGCAGAAGGCGCGAAATACAACGCCAACGCGCTGATCCAATATTTTAAAGAGCACAAAGCTGAACTTGGCTTCGAGCTTCGTGCAACCATCCTCGGTCATATTCAGCGTGGTGGCGCACCGACGGCATTTGATCGTATTTTGGCTACCCGGCTTGGTGGTGCGGCTACAGCGGCGCTCGCTGGTGGTGAATATGGTGTTCTTGTTGGCTTAAATAAAGGAACTATCACTACGACACCACTATCGGTGGTGGTCGCCAACAAAAAATCCTTGGACTTAGGTCTAATTGAACTTCACGATGAACTGAACAATTAGACTGTTTGAAGGGGCACAAGATGCCCCTAGTTTCATTTATGACACTCCGGTGAACCGAACAATCGTGGTGCTAAAAGGCGCGAGCGTCGAAACTGGCGTATAGTTTTGAATCGCTCCGCGCTCACCCAGTTTGAGCCTAGTTACGGTTCCGCCCCCCAAGATTAGCTGACCATTCCATTCGCCGCTTAAAGGCGACCAATCAGCGCTGAGAGAATAATCGCTGACGGCAGATTTGCCCAAATTAATCAGCACCAAAACGGTTTCATCAGAACTTTGACGCAGATAGGTATATATCGCTTTATTACTGCTTGCTAACGGAATAAGCGCACCCACCCGCAATGCTGAATGGTCATTTCGAAGATGAATCAACGTCCTGTAATGGTTTAACAGCGAACCCGGATCATTTTCTTCAGCCGCGACATTGAAGGTCGCTTCATTAGTCGAGCAGTCCTTCCCTGTCATAAAATCTTCTGTGCGGGGGGTCGCATCCCACTGCATCGGCGTGCGAATGCACTCATCGGGCTTACCGCCAATCATCCCAATTTCTTCGCCATAATATAGAAAAGGTACACCGTCGCCTGTCAACAGCATCGAAGCTGCAACTTTCACCTTATCGGGGTTTTTGCCCATTTCGTTCATCAAGCGATAGCCATCATGATTTGTCAAGAATGCTGCATACTGCCCGGGTTTATATAAACCTAAGGCTCGTGCTTGAACCGGTGCAACCGCTTCGTTCGTCCCTCGTCGCGCCGAATCCAACATCGCTGCCGAGAGATCAAATTCAAAACCCATGTCAAACCCATCGGGCATATATTTGGCAACATCGCCGCTGTTTGTCCATAATTCAGCGACTGTGAATGCATTTGGATCAACTGAATTGATATATGCGTTCCAATCCTTAGCCCAAGCGATATTGCCTTCCGAATCGGCTAACTTATTAGGATCTTCCACATAATAGCGTGCGCCATCCATTCGGAAACCATCAGCGCCCATATCGCTCAACCAGAACTTGGCGATCTTTTTCGCCTCTTGCACGACTGCCGGGTTACGATAATTCAGGTCGGGCATCTGATCCCAAAAAACAGCATAGTAAAAACGACTGCCTAGCTTGTACCATACTTCTTGCCCCCAAGGCCCGATTTGTGGCGGCTTCTTATCGCCCTCACTCCAGCGATACCATTGATCGTATTCTGATCCCGGTGTTTGAGCATCTTTAAACCAAGGATGTTGGCTCGATGTGTGATTCAAGACCATATCGATAATGACAGCAATTCCGCGTTTATGTGCCTCGGCCACCAACTGTTTAAAATCATCGTTTGTGCCGTAAGCCGGCTGTACTTTCATATAATCGGTCACATCGTAGCCGTGATAACTCGGTGATTCAAAAATCGGCATCAACCAGATTCCGGTTACGCCTAAATCCGAATTGGTATTCGGATTACCATCATTCAAATAATCTAACTTGCTAATCACTCCCTGCAAATCACCGACGCCATCGCCGTTGCTGTCCTGAAAACTGCGGACGAAAATCTCGTAAAATGTTCTGTCATTCCACCACGGCAAGCCATCTGTTCCCGTTTTGACAGTTTCACGAGTACCTTGTGCCATTAACGGGGTTATTCCAAAACTTAGAATAATGAAACAAATGCCAACAACTAAAACAAAACCTTTTTTCTTTAACATTAAATACCTCCACCTCATTTAAAACACAAAGGCGCTCATTATTTGAACGCCTTTGGTCAATCCACGTCAATCCTCTTTGTGTCGAAAGCCTAGCCTAGCTTTTCCAACGGCTTACGGTTGCCGTAAGTCAGCTTCACGCCAGCGGGTGAACCTGTCCACTTGACCGCATTGCCGATCACGCGCTGCACTTCTTTATTGTGATAGGTTGGATAGGTTTCATGACCGGGGCGGAAGTAGAAAATCTTGCCACGTCCACGCTCATAGCAGCAGCCACTGCGGAAAACCTCGCCGCCTTTGAACCAACTGACGAAAACCAGCTTATCCGGCGCAGGAATATCAAAGTGTTCGCCGTACATTTCTTCATACTCAAGCTCAATACACTCGCCCAAACCTTCAGCAATGGGATGCGAAGGATCAACAACCCAAATACGTTCGTTGTCGTTAGCCTCACGCCATTTCAAGTCGCAGCTTGTACCCATCAACTTCTTGAAAATCTTCGAGAAGTGCGCCGAGTGCAATACCACCAAGCCCATGCCTTCCAATACGCGCTTATGCACACGTTCGACAATTTCGTCTTGCACGTCACCATGCGCCAGATGTCCCCACCAAGTCAGCACATCCGTATTCGCCAGCACTTCTTCAGTCAAACCATGTTCCGGTTCGTCCAAAGTAGCCGTTCGTACAGTGAAGCCCTGCTCGGTCAAGGCGTTGGCAATAACCGTATGCATCCCATCAGGATAAATTTTCTGCACGGCGGGATTCTTCTTTTCGTGCCGTGCTTCGTTCCAAACTGTTACACGCAATGTCATTTAAAACTCCTCTGCTATGATGAATATTTCACAGGCTGACCATTTGCGGCTGATGATGCCTTAATCGCGTCCCACAGCCGCGCCATTCTTAAACCCACTTCCGGTGGACTTGGATTAGCGGTAACACCATTCCGTACATTCAAAAACTGCTCCCAAACATGGATCGATTCTACCGACTTCACCTTCGTCAGCCGCTTCGCCCCATGCCGTTGCAATTCGAGTTGTTCACCCCAAATACCTGTTCTGATAATCCCCTTACTGCAAAAAACACGTATATCCGAATGACATGACGGGATAGCCATACCGCAGCCGTTAAACGTCACTAACCCGCCAGAAGCTAAACGCGCCATTGCCACAGCCCGAACATCAACCGGATATTTGTCATTTTCCATCCATGCGGCAACCTCGGTGAAATCCTCCCCCGCCAGATCGGCCACTGTATTTAACATATGTGCGCCCGTGTCAAAAAGGAAACCACCCCCCGAAAGGTCAGGCTGCTGCCGCCACGTTCCAACCGTCAATTGTCCCCAATTTTGCCACGCCATTGCATTAATATTGAGAATTGAACCGAGCTTACCCGATCGTAATAATGCAACTGCCGCCCGTACCTGTGGCGACAAACTGCCTTGAAACGCGACCACTAAAAGCCGGCCAGTTTTATCTCGTGTGTCAATTAATGCGGTGGCTTCGGCGGCGTTCATGACCATGGGTTTCTCAAGCAGCACGTCCAATCCGGTTTCCATAGCCAATTTTGCTTGCTCAAAGTGCAGCGCATGAGGCGTTACAATGAATACGGCATCCAACGTTTTCGCATATTGGGCGATGAATTTTTCCCAATCCGGTTCGTTTGGCGGAACAGATTGCCCTGCTAGCTTGAATAAATTTCCCGCTGCCGCATAAGCTTCTGGCGACGGTTCACACACTGCCGCAATTTGAGTATCACTTCGTTGCAGCATGGTCGTAATATGATGCCGCGCCATGCCGCCGCATCCAATAAAGCCCACTTGAACACGCTTTTTGTCTGCCAAGATATAAATGCCTTTTTGAAAGAGATAGATTTTGCCTGATTGTACCGCACTCTGCTTAGCATACGACACCTATTAAAGCCAATATGGTATACATGTTCTTTCCCATACGATATAATTCTTACCTTCATCATCAAAGTTTGAATTAATGAATAGAGGCATCAATTGTCTGCTGAAAAGCAACCGATAACCGCCGAAGATCTATATCGTGTCACGCTGGTCGAAGACCCGCGCATTAGCGCTGATGGACGTTGGATTGCCTACGTGCAAGTGACAGTTGATAAACTGGATAACGGCTACAAGCGCAATATTTGGTTGGTTTCAACTGAGGGTGGCGTTCCTTTCCAGCTCACACGCAGCGGCAAAGATTCGCAACCGCGCTGGAGTCCTGATGGCAAATATTTGGCTTTTACCTCGGCCCGAGACGACAAACCGCAAATTTACTTACTGCCAATTACCGCCCCCGGTGGCGAACCCCGTGCTTTGACCAGCCTGCCCAACGGCGCAAATAATCCCGCTTGGTCAGCCGACAGCTCACAAATCGCTTTCCTATCGGGCATGAACGCTGAAGCTCGCGCACGAGAAGATAAAAACATCGAAGAACCGAAACCACAGGATAAACTCGAAGGCAAACAGCGAAAAGAGCGAAAAGACCTTGAGGAAAGCAAACGATGGGATCCGCGTGTCGTAGAACGCATTCCTTATCGTTCAGGGACAAGCTATCTAACCGATAACTTCACACAAGTCTATGTAATGCCTGTCGCCGAAGGTTTGCCAAAAGAAGATGCTAAACCGCGCCGTCTCACCAGCGTCAACGCTGATCACAATCCACCCCAGTGGTCGCCTGATGGGCAATATATTTTGACCGCCCGAATGAGCGATCCCAATACGGATGAACCTTGGCGTTGGAGTGTGCTGTTCCGTATTCGTGTCTCGGATGGTGTGCATGAGCAGTTAACGGACAACGACTTCAGCAGTTTTGCACCAGTTGTTTCGCCCGATGGTCAATGGATTGCCTTCGGTCGTTTACCCCGCGAACAACTTAGTGAACGCTATAATCGCCTCGCGGTCATGCCCTTCGCAGGTGGCGAAATTCGTGATCTGAGCCTGCCACTTGACCGTAATGTGAACGATTTCAAATGGTCGCCGGACAGCCAAGCGATCCTGTTCACAGTCGGGAATGAAGGACACACCAAGTTATATCGTGCCAACCTGAACGTTTCAGACATCGACGCACTGATTATCAAAGTAATGGATATCGAAAGTTTTGATGTTCATCACGAAGCCGGTATCGCCTTCATCGGCAGCACTGAAGCTGATCCTTCCGAACTCTACTGGCAAGATTCAAGCCTTGATGAACCGGCACAAATGACAACCGTGAATCAGATATTCTTGGAGAGTGTCATCGTTCACACTTTCCACGAAATCCGCTGGCAATCGCCTTCTGGCACAGAAATTCAAGGTTGGTACATGCTGCCAGTTGGTTATGAACAAGGCAAGCAGTACCCTCTCGCCTTGAACATTCATGGCGGGCCGCATGTCATGTGGGGGCCGACCTTTAAATCACAATGGCACGAATGGCAGTTCCAAGCCGCACGGGGTTATGTCGTATTCTTCTGCAACCCACGCGGCTCGGATGGCTACGGTGAACGCTTCCAGATGGCACTGCATGGTGCATGGGGGCCTGTCGCAATGGATGACATCATGACAGGTGTTGACGCCATCATTGCTAAAGGCTTCGTTGATTCTAAACGTCTTGCCATCACGGGTGGTTCTTACGGGGGTTTCATGACCACATGGATCACCAGCCACACTGACCGCTTTATCACCGCTGCTTCGCTGCGTGGGGTTTACAATATGCTGTCATTCAGCGGCACGACTGATATTGTCAGCTTCACCTCCAACGAAATGGGTGTCGAGCCGTGGGAAAACCCAACATTCTTATGGGAAAACTCACCTCTCGCCCATGCCCACAAAATCAAAACACCGATGCTCCTGCTGCACAGTGAGAATGACTTCCGTGTTCCCATCTCCGAAGGTGAGCAAATGTATACCTACATCCGCCGAACCGGAGGCAAAGTCAAACTCATTCGCTTCCCGCGTGAAGGCCACGAGCTGACCCGCAGCGGTGAACCCGAACATCGCGTCAGCAGCTTAACCCATATCATCAACTGGTTTGATGAGTACTGTTATCCCGAAAAAACTCAAGTAGCACAGGAGTAAAAGATGTCCACTGCTGTTCCTATGCTCGAACGCGCCCGTGAATTACAAGACCAACTGGTCGAATGGCGACGTGACATTCATATGCATCCTGAACTCAGTTTTCAGGAATTACGCACGGCTCGCCTTGTTGCTGATAACTTACGAGAGATGGGTATTGAGGCTGAAATAGGGGTTGGTAAAACAGGTGTGGTCGCCCGCATCGGCGAGGGACATCCTGCCATCGGTATTCGTGCTGATATGGATGCGCTCCCCATCCAAGAAGCCAATGATGTCCCTTATAAATCGCTTACTCCCGGGGTCATGCATGCTTGCGGACATGATGCCCATACTGCTATCTTGCTCGGTGTAGCGCGCTTGCTCAACAATATGGAAGATCGCCCAACTGGGGAAATACGTCTGCTCTTTCAGCCCTCCGAAGAAGATGAAGATACCGACCATAAAAGCGGCGCAGTCCGCATGATCGAGGATGGCGCGCTCGAAGACCTCGACGCAGTCATCGCGCTTCATGTCAACAGCAACATGCCCGCCGGACAAATCCGCATCACGACTGGCCCTAACTCGGCCTCCGTTGACTCCTTCAACGCCACCATCATCGGTGAAGGTTGTCACGGCGCGTACCCGCATCAAGGTATCGACCCGATTTTTATTCTGGCGCAGGTCATTAACGCCATTCATGGCATCCGCGCTCGTCGGATCAATCCTATACGTCCGGCTGTCATCTCGATTGGCGCAGTTCACACTGGTGCAGCCAATAACGTCATCCCAGATGAAGTTCATATGAACGGCACGATTCGCGCTTATGATGACGAAACCCGCGAAAAATTATGGGCAGAACTCGAACAAGCCTTTGCCGTGACCAGAGCCTTTGGCGGTGACTACAAACTCGAAATCATCAAGAGCTATCCCTCGCAGCACAACGATGCCGAAGTCGCTCAACTCATCCGTGAAATTGGTGTATCCATGCTCGGTGAAGAAGGACTTTACCCCGACGAACCGGGCATGGGGGCGGAAGACTTCGCTTACATGACCCGCAAAGCCCCCGGTGCAATGTTCGGCCTCGGTGCGAAATTTGACACAGTAAATCGCCCGCACCACAGTCCAATTTTTGACCTTGACGAATCGGCATTCTCTATCGGCGCAGCCATCCTCGCCGAAACAACTCTCCAACTTCTCAAATCCAAAGCCTAAACACATGCCTTCGTAGGGGTTTGCCGCTGGCAAACCCTTGGCTAAATCATTTTTTCTCTACAAAGTCCAACGACGGTGATGGACTAATCGCGCTCCAACCGCCATCCACAATCAACGTCTGTCCAGTAACCTGTGATGCCCCATCGGACAAGAAAAACAACGCTGCCTGTGCAATATCATCCGGTTTACCTACTTTTCCTACAGGGATAACCTTTCCCCAAACCGTATCATAATTGGGATCATCCACCAGATTACGCGGTGTGGTCGTTGCTCCCGGTGCAAGGCAATTCACAGTGATCTTGTACGGTGACAGTTCAACCACCAGATTACGCGCCAGCATTTCTAACGCCGCTTTGCTCATCCCATAAGCCGAAAGATATTGCAGCGCTTGATGTCCCGTCACCGAAGACATAAACAAAATACGTCCACCCTGACCTTGTTCCCGCATTTGACGAGCCGCCGCCTGCGCCAAAAAATAAGAACCACGTAAATTCACTGACATCACCCGATCAAACATTTCTTGAGTGTATTCAAAGAAATCACCCCACACGGTCAATCCCGCATTGCACACCGCTATATCCAACCGACCGAACAACTTGACTGCCTCAGCCACCATCCCCCGCACGGTTTCCACATTTGCTACATCTCCGGCAAACGGCTGGCAGATTCTACCCGCTGCACGGATTTGCCCCGCCGCTTCCTCAGCGACAGCCTTATCGACATCATTCAAGAGAACCGATGCACCTTGCAATGCCAACTGTTCCGCAATTGCATATCCGATGCCTACCCCTGCCCCTGTGACAATCGCAACCTTTTTTTCAAACGAACCATTGGTCATAAGTAAAATTGCTCCTTAGCAAACAAATGGCTATTATACTGAGACATTCATAACCATAAAAAGTAGTCTTTTATGCCAAAAAAACATCCAACACCTTCGCTAGAGTCCATTCTCGGAACGTCGGAACATGTTTCCGGTACACGCACCAAAGGTCAGGGTCGCGAAGGAAAACTGCCGCTCACAGCCGATATGCTGCTCAATGAGCCTAGCGGCAATCTATTCGGCCTCACCCAGAATGTCGCAATGGGCTGGAACCCCGAAGAAGTCAACAACGAACAGTATATGATTGTCAGCACACACGGCGGTTTACGCGCGCCGGATGGACATGCTGTTGCTCTGGGCCTTCATACCGGACATTGGGAAGTCAACCTCCTCGTCCAAGCGGCGGCTGAAACCATGCGCGATCAAGGCGCTGTGCCTTTTGCAGCCTATTGTACTGACCCCTGCGACGGACGCTCACAGGGTACAGATGGCATGATGGATAGTCTACCCTATCGCAATGACGGTGCGATGTCTATGCGTCGCATGATTCGTTCACTTCCTACACGTGACGGTGTCATGGGCATCGGCACCTGCGATAAAGGATTACCAGCTGTGATGTTAGCGCTTGCTGGCTGCACGGATTTACCCGGAATTGTCGTTCCCGGCGGTGTCACCTTGCCTACACCAGATGCCGAAGATGCTGGTAAGGTTCAAACCATCGGTACTCGTTACACTCAGGGACTGATCTCGCTTGAATATGCTGCCGAAATGGGATGTAAAGCTTGCGGTTCGAGCGGTGGAGGCTGCCAGTTCCTCGGTACAGCGGCGACCTCGCAGGTTGTGGCCGAAGGTTTTGGACTGACATTGCCGCATAGTGCGTTGAGTCCATCGGGCGAGCCTATTTGGCTTGACATGGCGACCCGTTCGGCCTTAGCGTTGTTGCGGCTCAAAGCCAATAACATTCCACTTTCAGCCATCTTTACCCCTGCCAATCTCGAAAACACCATGCTTGTTCATGCGGCCTTTGGTGGTTCGACCAACCTGCTGCTGCATATTCCCGCTATCGCTCAACAAGCCGGACTCAAACCCCCAACGGTCGAAGATTGGCATCGAATTAATCGGAGCACGCCGCGCCTTGTAGATGCCTTGCCCAATGGCCCGCGCTTCTTCCCGACTGTTCAAGTTTTTATGGCTGGCGGCGTAACCGAAGTCATGCTGCATTTGCGCAACATGGGCTTACTCAATACCGACGCACTAACCGTCACTGGTGAAAAACTCAGTACCGTTCTTGATTGGTGGGAACACAGTGAACGCCGTCAAGAGGCACGTAAACATTTACAAGAAAGCGATCATGTTGATCCGAACTTGGTCATTATGGACGCTGACTCGGCCCGTGCAGAAGGATTGACCAGCACAGTAATCTTCCCCACGGGTAATCTGATGCCACAGGGTTCAGTCATCAAAGCCACAGCCATTGATCCCTCGGTCATTGACGAAAATCAAATCTATCATCAACGTGGACGCGCCAAAGTATTTACGTCTGAACCTGCCGCCATGAAAGCAGTCAAAACCGGAGTAATCAAACCGGGCGACATCATGGTGCTCATCGGTCACGGCCCCCTCGGAACGGGCATGGTTGAAACCGCGCAAATTACTGCTGCCTTGAAATATGTTGATTGGGGCAAGCACGTAGTGCTGCTTACCGATGGACGTTTCTCCGGTTTTTCGACAGGCGCTTGCGTCGGGCATATCGGTCCGGAGGCCCTTGCAGGTGGCCCTATCGGCAAAGTCCGTGATGGCGATCTGATTGAAATTAGGCTTGACCGCCTCAACCTGACAGGAACAGTTCATCTCATTGGCACGGCTGACCGCGACCTCACACCCGAAGAAGCGGTCTTAGTCCTCGCCACCCGCGACTCGCATCCTGATTTACATGTTCACCCGCGATTACCGGATGACACACGTTTGTGGGCCGCTTTGCAGGAAGCCAGTGGAGGAACATGGGCAGGCTGTGTCTATGACACCGATAAAATCATCGCCGCTTTAAAAGCCGGTATGCAAGTCCTTGCCAACCAGTCCGAAATTACCACATGAAATTATCAAAGTAGGGGCTTGCCGTTGGCAGGCCCAATTCTAAAAAAGGGATCACAAATGTATGCACTCGGCGGAGAACTCGTCGCTCGCACACTTGCCGCACAGGGCGTATCCACCATTTATACTTTGTGTGGCGGTCACGTCATGGGCATCTATGACGGATGCCTTAATAACGATATTGCCGTCATCGACTTCCGCCACGAGCAGGCAGCTGCTCATGCTGCTGATGCACATGCCCGTTTGACACGTAACATTGGTGTCGCGGTGGTCACCGCTGGCCCCGGAGTAACCGATGCCGTCACCGGAGTAGCCAACGCCTATGAAGCACGAAGCCCCTTGGTACTCATCGGCGGAGCAGCACCACTCAAAACCAAAGGGATGGGCGCGCTTCAAGAAATGCCGCAGTTGAATATGTTCAAGGACATCGCCAAAGCTGCCTTCACGATCACCGAGACCGAAAAAATTCCGCAGCAGTTGCATGAAGCCTTTAAAATCGCGCTCAGTGGCAGACCCGGCCCCGTATTCATCGAAATCCCATTTGATGTCATGTTCAATGCAGTCGAACCGCCGGAAATTCCACGGCGTGTTGTCATAGAACCGGTTGCGCCTGAACTCTCTGCCGTTGCCCAAATGTTTGAGATTCTCCGTACTGCCACCAAACCGATCATCATCGCAGGTACACAGGTTTATTGGGACTCTGCTCATACAGCATTGCGCGAACTCACCGAACAAACAGGCATCCCTATTTTTACCAACGGCGCGGGACGTGGCACGCTCCCAATGAATCACCCTAACTGCTTCAAATCCGCCCGCAGTGCCGCTTTGCGTGAGGCTGATGCCATCGTTCTACTTGGCACACCGCTTGACTTCCGCCTCAAATATGGTCAGGAAGGCTGGAATCCTGCTGCTAAACTCATCCAAATTGAAAATGATCCCGCTCAACTCAATCACAACCGTCAGGCTGATGTCTCGCTCACTGCTGATGCGAGGCTCGTGCTTGAAGCCTTTAGTGAAGGTTTACAAGGGCTGCGCTTTGACGATTGGCTGCAAAAAATTCAATCTATTGAGGCTAAAAAAGAAGCCGAACAAGAGCAGTGGGAAAAACTTGACGACACGCCTGTCAACCACTTTCGTTTTGCCGCTGAACTCAACCAATTCATTGACGATAATACGATCATCATCGGGGATGGCGGCGACATCGTGACTGCCTGCGCCCGTGTGATTGATGTCACACTCCCCGGTCAATGGCTAGACCCCGGCCCTCTCGGATGCCTCGGCGTTGGCGCACCCTTTGCCATTGCCGCCCAACATCTCTACCCCGATAAAAAAGTTTTGATTATCAACGGCGACGGTGCATTCGGCCTAAATGGCTTCGAGTTCGACACCGCCATCCGCTTTAATTTGCCTATCGTGAGCATCGTGGGTAATGATGCTGGTTGGGGTAACATTCGCGTCATTCAACAGCAAATGCTTGGCGAAGAACGGGCCATTGCGACCTCACTTGCACCCACTCGCTACGACAAAATTGTGGAAGCCTTTGGCGGTTATGGCGAACTTGTAGAAAATCCTACCGATATTCGACCCGCACTTGAACGCGCCTTTGCCAGTCGCAAACCGGCCTGCGTCAACGTCACGCTTGATCCTAAAGGACTTGCCAAAATCGCCCCCAACATGGCCTACATCATGTAACACAACCCACAACAATCTTGCATTAGGGCACACTCTTGCTTGGGGGGATTAACGTAGGAGGTATCAATTTACCACTAATAATCTTGGGTCTTCGACGATAATCTCTGGTGAGTTCAACTCCGGATAATACAACCGCATCAAGCCACTGACACATATACTTTTATCAAGCAGAGTCATCGGGTCATAATTGAACTTTGTCAAATCCTTACGGAACACCCGCACCATCATCTGACCATCGTGAACAGTCGTAAAGCTCATATAAATGGCTTTCGGCAAATGACTGATTACTGAGGTAATTTTCCCACATACTTTCACTATCTGACCCACATATTCCATTGCCTCAGAAGATTCAATCGTTGGCAGTTCCCAAGTTAGATTGTCCGGGTTTGGCATGGGGTTGCCTACCAAAACAGGTTCCACGTTGTCGCTGTGCGAGCTAGCGGATTGGAAACCCATTAACCCTCCATCATCTGTTTTGACGATCACCATATTTCCACCCGCAATTGTGAATGGAAGCGAGAAAGTGTGCTGTATATCATTGTGATACTGGTAAAATCCCTCCGGATAAGCCCGCGTGTCGCCATATGAGTACAGCCCTGCATCGCAGTAGCGCGTAATTACATCAAACGGACAGCTAATGCCACAGCTCGTTGTACCGGAACCGCCCGCATACAGGACCGGATTACAATTCTGCCCAGCAGGGCACTGGCATTGTCTCCAAATTACATATAAAGCGTCTTTAGTTTTAATCGGGTTCGTAAAGGTGTCACCCAGTTTTGCATTTCGGTCAGTGACAGTCCGTCCTGCATCTACCAACCAGTGACCATGGAAAAGAGTATCACCTATCATCGACAAAGTCAGCATTTCATCAGTTTGAATGTCATCAAATTGGACAAACCGTACATCGCCAGCCGCATAACCCTCAATAGTATGATCATCTAGAACCATCTCACCCATAGTGGCATCTTCGCGCCCATCACAGCCTACGCAGGTCTGCCCATTTCGCCATATAATATATGCGACTTCTTGTCCATCTACCTGTTTAATCACTGGCAGCGGCCCCATCGAGAGCACTCCCCCGTCGCCCTCACCACCATTACCAACGGCTGGTACAAAGGCCGTTTTTCCCGTATCCAATGACATTGCAAACAATGCTTGCTGTTCTGGGCTAGCCAATAACGCCGCACGAATTTGGTCATTAGTCATTGGATATCCCCCTAACGCCCAAATCGTGTTCCATTCCAGACGAAAGCGAATGAACACAATCCCATGCTGCTCGGCAATCACCGGCCAACCATTATCAGCTGCCGCGAAATTCGTTTCCTGACTTTCAGTTGAAAATTCACGTACAGTTGGCTTAACACGCCACTTTTGCTTGCCCGTAGTCGCGTCTACCGCATGAACATACAAATCCTTGCCGACCACCACCACTACATTTTGTGTTGCACTGAAAGCAGGCATTGTTACCAGAGCGCCACCAGCATCATATTTCCAGACAATATTCAGTGTTGCCGGGTCGAGAGCGACCAGATCACTATTGGCTGTTGCAATAATCATTGACCCGGTCGAGACTACTGCAGTTGTAACCGCCCCGCCCAAATCGACATCACGGATCAACTTCCCGTCAATGGCATCCAATTGATACAGTTTTCCGTTTGCTGATCCCACGTATACTGATTCGTTCAGATAAAGCGGTGTTCCCGTAAGAGTGCCTATTCCGTCATACGACCAAAGCACCTCACCACTAAGCAGCTTCAACGCATAAACAGCATTATCGGCTACCATATACACACGATTTCCACCCGTTATCGGTTGAACTAAATCAGATACAGGCAGATGATCAGCCTGCGACTTACCTTTCTTGTCAGCACTGTTCCAATCCCAAACAAATTTGACCTGCTGACCAATCGTTTGTGGTGCGAAATTCGTGTGACTTGAGTTCTGTCCGAACTCAGTCCATTCTGGTTTTGTACTATCGGCGGTCTGAAGCTGACTCGGGGCAAATCCAGTTGCGCCAAGAAAGGACAGGCCATTCAAGATGACAATCGTCGTGAATAGAAGTCCGAGTTGATAAATTGCTGCCAATTGTCTACTGTAGTTCATATACATATCACCTCGTCGTGACTTCCGGATAAGGCGATTATATTAATTTGGTTAATTTGCACTTTTGAGAGAGATTGAAGCATTCAACATATTGGCTCAACTGCTATCCTTTACATGGGCCGCCACAATCTCCCCTATCATCGACTCTTCTACCCCGTTGCAGATTACACCTTCAGGATAAACCACGATGTTTGGCCCAGCTCCACACATGCTTAGACAGTTCGCGATCTCTAACTTCACCGGCTTCGGATATTGGTCGCCATTAACTTCATCTAGCAAAGGCTCAAGGCGTTTTAAGAGCTTATCTGCCCGCCGGTCCATGTTACAGAATTGCCCTCTGCACACGACAACGCGCTTGCGCTTCGGGCTTGAAACATCACTCATCAAAATCCCGCCGTTACTCCATCTTTACGCGGATCACTGCCCCCAAACAAAACTCCTGTTTCTGCGTCACGACGAATAATCTGCCCATCCCCGAACACACCCCGGCCACGTCCACTCACAGGCCGCACCTTATGACCCAACTCGGCTAACCGCGCCATTGTGCTAACAGGAATACCTTCTTCTAAGGCCAACATGGAATCCCCTGTTCCTTCCTCTAAGCAAAAACGCGGTCGATTTAATGTCTCCTGCGGATTGAGATCATCGTCAATCATCGCGGTCATCACTTGGAAATGTCCCTGCGGCTGCATAAATCCACCCATCACTCCAAAGCTGCACCATAACTCGCCATTCTTGAGTGCCATCCCCGGAATAATCGTATGATAAGGCCTTTTCCCACCGACCAGCACATTCGGATGTCCCGCCTCAAGGCTGAAACCTGCACCTCGATTTTGCAGGAATACGCCTGTACCTTTCGCTACGATGCCACTGCCCCATCCAAAATACAAACTGTTGATAAACGAACAAGCATTGCCTTGTCCATCGACCACACTTAGGTAAACCGTATTGCTACCACCTAACGGTCGCCCATATTCTGGCGGGAGCATTGCCCGGTCAGCCGACACTAAACCGCGCCGCTGTGCCGCATATTCCTTGCTCAACAATGCCTTAACGGGTGTTGGATGTTCACTCACCATATCCGTAATATATTGACGCGCGTCTGCAAACGCTAACCGCATCGCCTCCACCATTAAATGCAACCGTTCGGGTGAATCCCACGCCATCTTGCCCAGTTCCCACTCCGACGCAATATTGAGCGCTTGCAAAGCGGCTAAACCTTGCCCATTTGGCGGATGTTCAAATACCTCAATCCCATGATAATCCGTCGAAATCGGATCACCCCATGTTGAGATGTGCCGCTTCAAATCCTCATGCGTCATCTTACCACCAAGACTCTGTAATGTGGAAACAATCGCGTCCGCCACTGGCCCGGTGTAAAACGCCTCAGACCCACCATCTGCGATTGCTTGAAGTGTCTTTGCCAATCCCGGTAGTTGGACAATCTGACCAATTTGAGGAGCGCTACCATTTGGCAAATAATCTTCTGTGTTCACACTCTGACGTAAGAAATTTTCCGTCGCCTGCCATGCAGCCCCAAACACCGGATGCACAGGATACCCATCTCGAGCATAATGAATCGCATCAGCTAAAACATCTTTTAGCGTCATCGTCCCATGTTTCGTTAACAGTTCCTGCCAACCCGAAACTGCCCCCGGAACAGTTACCGCATGTGGACTGCGTTCGGGTATCGACTTATAGCCTTCCGCTAACAAGTCGTCCACTTTCAAAGCCGCTGGCGCACGACCGCTGCCGTTCAATGCGCTCACTTGCTTGGTCTTTGCGTCGTAGTAAAGTGCGAAGCAGTCACCTCCAATTCCAGTCGACGCTGGTTCGGTGACACATAATACCGAAACCGCCGCAATTGCCGCGTCGGCTGCGTTTCCACCTGCCCGCAAAATCGCCAATCCAGCCTGTGAAGCCAGCGGATTACTGGTCGCTACCATCCCCCGCTGTGCAGTGACCATCGAACGCCGCGTTTGAAAATCAAATGACATCGTTTTCATTGAAATCTCCCCTTTATTTCCCCGCAGATACTACCATGAATCCATATCCCAATTGTGACCAGTCCCACCAATTGGTATAGTGATACATATACATCAACAAGGAAATCTCATGCGCGAAGCTGTAATCGTCGCCGGAATTCGTACCGCTGTCGGCAAATCCCATCGTGGCACAACTCGTAATACTCGCTCGGATGAAATGGCGGTCGCTGTCATCCGCAACTTACTGGATCAAACACAGGGTAAACTTGACCCAGCCGATATTGATGATGTCGTCATGGGCTGTGCCTATCCTGAAGGCGCTCAAGGACTAAACTTTGCCCGTGTCATCAGTTTACGCGCAGGTTTACCAGTCGAGGTGCCCGCCTTCACCCTCAACCGATTCTGCTCCAGCGGCTTACAAGCTATCGCCAATGCAGCCGAACGCATCATCGCCAACAGCGCCGATATTGTGATAGCGGGTGGCGCGGAAAGCATGTCACTCGTACCGCGTGGGGGAGTTCGTCGCAGCCCAAATGCATACCTCATGGAAAATTATCCTGAAGTCTACATGGCGATGGGTTATACCGCAGAACATGTCGCCGATGAATACAATATCTCCCGCGAAGATATGGATCAGTTCGCTTATAACAGCCATCAAAAGGCCGCCCGCGCCTTGGATTCGGGTATCTTCACCCAAGAAATTGTCCCGCTGGCAATTGAAGAAACCGAAGTTCCCTCCAGCGGCAAACCTCAAACCAAATCGCTGATTTTTGACCAAGATGAACATCTTCGCCGCGACACGAAACTTGAAGGTTTAGCCAAGCTCAAACCCGCCTTTAAAGAAGGTGGTCGTGTCACCGCTGGCAATTCGAGTCCACTCAGCGATGGTGCTGCGGGAGTCATCGTTATGGAAGCCAGTAAAGCCGCCCAAATGGGCTTAAAACCACTGGCCCGATTTGTTGGCTTTAGCGTCGCTGGAGTTCGCCCCGAAGTCATGGGCATCGGCCCGATTAATGCTGTTCCCAAACTCCTCAAACGTACCCGAATAAACCTCAATAATATTGATCTCATCGAACTCAACGAAGCATTCGCCTCACAATCACTTGCCGTCATCCGAACGCTAGACATGAACCCCAACATTATCAACGTCAACGGGGGGGCAATCGCACTCGGCCATCCATTAGGTTGTACGGGCGCAAAACTAACTGTTCAACTCATCAACGAGATGCAGCGTCGTCATAGTCGTTATGGTATGGTAACCATGTGCGTCGGTGGGGGCATGGGCGCGGCAGGAATCTTCGAAAACTTAAACTAAAAACGGGCAGCGCCCGTCTTCAATCCTATCTTTCAACATTAGTCGAGGGGCACATGACTGTGTGCCCGCTTCAAAAATACTGACCGCTATTTAATTCTCGCCCAGATACAGCTTACGGACTTCCTCGTTGTGCAGCAGCGCACTCGCGCTGTCGCTCAGCTTCACCACGCCCGTTTGCAGCACATATCCCCGTTTCGCCACCTCTAACGCCATCAACGCATTCTGCTCAACCAATAAAATAGTCGTCCCTTCAGCATTAATGCGTTTGATAATATCAAAGATACCCTCGACCAAAACCGGCGCTAACCCCATCGACGGCTCATCTAGCAGTAACACGCGCGGTTCGGACATCAAGGCTCGTGCAATCGCCAACATTTGTTGTTCGCCACCCGAAAGTGTCCCGCCCTTTTGTTCAAGTCGCTCTTTCAGACGCGGAAACAGCGTAAACATCTGCTCCATTCGCTGATTGGTTTCGCTGCGGCTGCTAACGTTCCATGCACCGATTTCAATGTTTTCCCGCACTGTCAGCAGTGGGAAAATCCGCCGCCCTTCTGGCACATGTCCGATGCCGAGCGCGGTTACATCATGGGGTTTCATCATCGTAATATCACGCCCATCAAGACGAACTACACCCTGACGAGGTCGTACCATTCCACTAATCGTTCTCAGTGACGTGCTTTTACCTGCCCCGTTTGAACCGACTAACGTGACAATTTCACCTTGCTCGACAGTCAAGTCCACGCCTTTTAGAGCATGGATATGCCCATAATACGTATGTACATTTTCAAGTTCAAGCAGCACGCTCATGACTGCTTCTCCCCCTGTATGGCTTCCATTTCGGCGGTAGCCCGACGACCGAGATAGGCTTCAACCACGCGTGGATTGGTTCGAATATCGACCGGACTACCTTCAGCAATTTTCTGCCCATAATCCAAAACACTGATTTTCTCACTGATACCCATGACTACTCGCATATCATGTTCAATCAACACCACCGTCACGCCCCGCTCATCTCGAACGCGCCGGAATAATGACATGGCTTCGACGCTTTCATTCGGGTTCATGCCGGCTGTCGGCTCATCTAAAAGCACCAACTTCGGATCACTCGCTAAGGCGCGGGCTATTTCCACTCGCCGCTGGTCGCCATACGGTAAATTCCGGCTGACTTCGTCGCCTTTGTCCGACAAACCTACAAATTCCAGCAGTTCAGCCGCTTTTTCGCGAACGCGCTTTTCTTGGCTGTTAAATCCGCCCAACCGCGTAAGCGTCTGTATCAGCGAAATGCGTAAGCGAGAATGCATCCCTACCATTACATTTTCGACCACTGTCATGCCCGGAAACAAGCGGATGCTTTGAAAGGTGCGTGACATACCTGCGCCATTCACTTGGTCGGGCCGCAGTCCAATCAGTGAATGACCATCAAAATTGATCGTACCTTTATCTGGCTTATAAATTCCAGTCAGTAAATTGAATAGGGTCGTTTTACCAGCACCATTTGGCCCAATAATCGCACTAATGCTGCCTTGCTCAATATTAATCGAAACTTCGTTTACAGCCGTCAAGCCGCCGAATTTTTTAGTTAGGCCGCTAACTTCTAAAAGTCCCATAATAATTACGCCTCTCCGCCGGCTTGTTTCTCAACCTTTGATGCCTGCAATTCCAATCGGCGGCGACCTTCGGGCATTAAACCAGCAGGTCTGTAGATCATCATGATAATCAGCAGAATACCAAATACAAATCGCTCATATTTAGCCGGTTCAAGTTGTGTAGGCCAATCTCGTATATGGAAATCTCCGCCGCCCAGAGCTACACCTACAATTCCAAGCGCCAACAAGGTCACGACAACCGCTATAACAATATTAACAGGGCTGCTGCCGACAATTTGGCTGCGCGTTATCAGTGGTCGAATATTCCGCCAAGCGACCCGTAACAGCAAAATCGCCACAATTACGGCAATAATAACGATTACAGCTTGTGGCAAAACCGCATCAGCGTTGCGCCACGCGTTAATCTGCAGCGATAGATTTTTGAGCACCTGTAAGTTCAAGAGTGTAACCACACAAGCGCCTAGCAGCACACCTTGAATACTGCCGATGCCGCCGACAATCACCATGGCCAGAATACTAATCGATTGAATAAGACTAAAACTCTCAGGGCTAACAAAAGTCTGTTTCGCCGCGTACAACACGCCGATAGCGCCTGCAAACGAGGCTCCCATCGCAAATGCGGTTAGCTTCATTCGCACCAACGGCACACCCATCGCAAGAGCAGCCACCTCGTCTTCACGTATAGCTGTCCAAGCTCGACCAATCGGCGAGTCTTCAAGCCGCCTTGCGATCAAGATGATAATTACGATCACCGCAATTGCGATGAAATAAAACAGCAGCTGCTGGGTCAGCGGTTGGGCATTCGTAATGTCAAGATTGAGCAACCTTTCAACCGTCGTCACAAAATCTCGCAAAAATTGGGGGATCGGAGGTCGTCCTACGCCATCCAATCCCTGCGAGCCGTTCGTAAAATTGATGGGAGGATTTCCTACACTGTCTGAGTTTTGAGCGAGAATACGGATCATTTCGCCAAAACCTAACGTCACAATAGCGAGGTAATCGCCCCGCAACCGCAGCACCGGTAAGCCCAAAAGAATACCGCCCACCGCCGCGACCACAACACCAATAATCATGAACAGATATAAATAGCTGCCCGGTACAACGAAATTGTTGATCTTCAAGTAGGTCTGTACCGGAGAAGTGAACATCGCCCACAGATAAGCCCCAACAGCAAAAAATGCGATATAACCGAGATCAAGCAAACCGGCGAAACCCACAACGATATTTAAACCAAGCGCCAAACCCGCAAAAATACATATCTGGATTGCCAATTCAAGGTAGCTGCCATCATACAACCCTAGGACAGGAAGTACGACCAAAAGCAAAACGACGACAATAACCCCCTTTAAGCGCCGGTTTATCGGCAGCGCCAACGTGGCGAAAGGGGACAATACAAGCGGCGGAAACGCCAGCGTACTCAGCAGCGGGAATATCGTGCTCCGCCGGTCGAGAGAAATCAATGTAAGAACGACAATAGCGATATAAATCAACAAAACAGCCAATGCAATGAATGGGTTACGTAGCAGCCTACGAATATTGCCAAAGGCTTTATCGGAAAGTGCAGCCGTCGTCATCATTACACCTTCTCATCCACACGTTCGCCCAACAAACCACTTGGGCGGAAAATCAGCACAAGAATAAGCACCAAGAAGGCAAAAATATCGGTATAGCGGATACCAATTGCCGGGAAGTAAACTAGAAGTCCATTGAGGAACGATTCCAGCATTCCAAGCATTAATCCACCCAGCAGCGCACCGGTTACATTACCAATGCCGCCGAGAACTGCCGCAGTAAACGCTTTAATACCGGGAATAAATCCCACAAAGGGGTCGATTGTACCCACATTCATACCGAACAATGAACCTGCCGCACCACCAAATGAACCACCTACAAAAAACGTCAGTGAAATCATCAGGTTGACGTTGATACCCATCAGCGAAGCCGTAGTCATATCCTGCGATACAGCCCGGATACCTCGTCCCAATTTTGTACCATTCACGAAATAATTCAAGGCAATCAACATTAATACTGCTGCAACAATCACGATGAGTGAAGTAATACGCAGATTGATCTGTGCCTGCCCAACCGTAAAGGAAATCGGAGTACTAAGCGCAGGAATGGTCGTTACGGGATACGTCAGTTTGAAGGCATTTCGTGTAACTGCCTCAAACGCCCGAACAAAGTCTGCTAGGAAAAAGGAAATACCAATTGCCGAAATAAGTGGAACCAACCGGGGTGCGCCTCGCAGCGGGCGATAAGCAACCCGCTCGACAACAACCGCTAATAAGCCGCTGCACAACATGGCCGTAAACACCACAACCACAACCAATACCAGAGGACTCCAAGATGCGACAAAACCCGCGTCGGCAATCCGTCGCAGCACCTCAAACCCAACCACCCCACCAAACATAAAAATTTCACTGTGAGCAAAATTAATAAATTTTAGAACACCGTAGACCAATGTATAGCCCAGCGCAATCATGGCATATACAAAGCCAATGGTCACGCCGCTAATAATCATACCCGGAAGCTGCCGACCAATTTGATCAGCCAATATGATGTTTGGCCGCGGTGTCGGAAAAAAAAGGGCAAGTAAATATGCAAAAGCCGTCATAATGACCGCTGCAATCACGATAAAAACGAACATTTGCCCGAGCGGTAAAACGACGTAACGATACAGCCAACTCGATGTGGCTCTATTTGAAACCATATGCTGCTCCATAAAGTAAAGTCTAAAAAAAAGCGGCGGGTCGTGCTTCAACAACACGACACCACCGCCACAATTGTCCCCAATCAGGCTACTTGCTACCCATCATGGACTTCATGAGCGCAGTGTACGGTGAATCTACCGAGACCGTGTCCAGCAGTTCATTCGTGCTCCACTGAGCGGGGTCAGCGCTCTTAACCTGCGAAACATAATAGTTTGCAGTCGCCCGATCACCATATGCATCAAAGGTGATGGTGCCAGTCAAACCCTTGAAGTCCGCAGTCGCACGTACAGCCGATGCTACCTGAGCGCGAGTGGGAATATCGCCGGCTAGTGTGGCCGCAACTTGGAGCGCATGAAGTGCAACAGCCGTCGCATCATATGACTCGGGGCCATAGGGTTGCGGGTTTTCGCCATATTTGGCCTTATAGTCATCAACAAACTTCGCCGCATCAGGGAACACCGACAGCGGGCCAGCTGCAGAGGTGTAGTATGTACCAACGGCTGCGTCACCTGCTAACTTCGCAAAGTCCGAAGCATCCGTACCATCGGGACCCATGAAGATGCCCTTGTAACCGGCAGCGCGCGCTTGGCTCAAGAAAACTGCGGTTTGGTCATAGATGCCGCCGAAGTAGATGGCGTCTGGCGATTGTGCCAAAATCGGTTGAATGATACCGTCAAAGTTCGACTTTTCTTCCGTACCTTCGAAACCGAGAACTGTAATACCGTCTGCGGTCGCTTCTTGTTGGAAGAAGTCAGCAATACCTTGACCATAAGGAGTCTTATCATGCAGCACATAGACAGTCTTTACGGTACCAAGCTTAGCAAGGAACTTCGCACCCGTCGGGCCTTGGTTGTCGTCACGACCGCAAACACGGTTAACAACCGGAAGACCACGCGAGGTGACACGAGGATTGGTGTTCGCTGGCGAAATCATGGCGAGGTTGTTGGCATTGTAAACTTCTGACGAAGGAATAGCGACACCGCTGTTCCAGTGACCGATCACCACTAAAATTGCAGGGTCTTGCACCATATTTTGGGCATTTGATACACCTACATCAGGGGTTGCTTGATCATCAAAAGGCACATACTGAATGTCATAACCCATATCGACCAGAGGCTGCTTCAAGTCAGCAATTGCTAATTCAACCGCGTTGCGCATACTTGTACCAGAAAGCGCCTGTCCACCCGAAAGTGGGCTTTGAGACGCGATCTTGATCACCTTCGCATCCTGCGCGCCAGCAATAGTCGCACTTAATGCCAGTGCAACCATTGTCATTAGGATAAAAAGTATATACCGTTTTGTCTTCATATTTGTCTCCATAAAATTGTGTAATCACATACACTCAGATATTCTTATGTACCGGGGATGCCAAATCACCAGATAAAATAGTCAAATAAATCTCTTAGATTCTGTTAATTTGGTACATGTGGTACAAGCGCTGGAGAATAACATGTATTACAAAAAGCGACAAGTGAGCCTTGTCAAGTACTAATCTGAACCAATCAATGTCCTATAGTTACAATTTGCGGGGTATCCTTTTTGGCCTATTGGCGGCGGCCATTTGGGGCGGTATGTACGTTGTTTCGGATGTGGTACTAAAAATTATTCCACCCTTCACACTCCTAACCATGCGCTTACTGCTAGGAAGCCTTGTGTTAGGGACAATGATCTACTTTCAACGTACCCGTTTAAAGGCTCCAACCCGAACACAAATCCTCCAGCTTATCGGCATTGGCATTCTCGGATTTGGCATCAGCGTTGGCGCGCAGTTCGTCGGTACAGATGAATCGACAGCCATCAACGGATCACTCGTCACCAGCGCCTCCCCGGCCTTCATCCTCGTATTCGCGGCCATTTTGCTGCGCGAAAAACTGACGCTTCAGCGTGTAACAGCCATTCTTCTGGCAACACTTGGCGTACTGGTCATCATTGATCCCAGCAAAGCTGACTTTAGTTCAGAAACGTTTCGAGGCAACATTGCTCTCGGGGTGGCGGCTGTCACTTGGGGTTTATATTCCATTTTGATCCGTCGTGTCAGCGTAAAACTAGACACGATCATTGTGACCTTCATTGCCTTTATCGGCGGCCTATTTCTGACCGTTCCGGTTTCATTTATCGAACTTCAAACACGCCCAATTGGCATGATTGATTTCGCTACCATCTTAGGCATTCTTTATTTAGGTGTTATCTCAACTGCTGGCGCAATGTGGCTTTGGAATCGTGCATTCGCCCTTGTTGACGCTTCCATTGCCTCGCTCACTTTCTTTGCCCAACCCTTAGTCGGCACAGTCTTGAGCGTTATCCTGCTGCATCAAGAAATTCTTCCCTCACTCATTCTGGGTGGCACTCTAATCATCATGGGCGTGCTCCTCTCGATCTTTTCACCCGATAAATCCTTCTCATTGAGAAAAAGGTTTAATTTCTTCTCAAAATAGACATGTCGATATAAATAGATTCGGAATAAACCTGTGAATAGGTTGCAAATTTATCCTATTACGTCTATTATCGCGTCACTTCAATGATTACGGGAAAATAGATGTTTATGAACACACCAAAACGCCTATTTCGAGTATTTACGATCCTAATATTATCGTTGGTCTCAATCGTCAACGTCCAAGCTCAGGATAAGACTAAGCTTACGATTGGAACGAATTACATCATTGATGTACTCAACCCGACCACCAGCCTTTATGGTTATGCGGAAAAAGGTCTCTTTTACGAAACCTTGGTTGAGGCCGCAGACGGCACCAACGTCATGCCCGGATTAGCCGAAAGTTGGAACGTTTCCGATGATGGCCTAACATGGACATTCAAAATACGCGAACGCGTAACCTTTAGCGATGGCACACCCTGTACTGCCGTCGAGGCCGCTTGGACATTAAATTGGTATATCTCCACCAGCGCACCAGCTATTGTCTCGTATCTGGACAATATCACTAAAATCGAAGCGACCGACGCTACAACCTTAAAAATTACAGTTTCCCAACCTGTGCCGAATATGATTTCCGCCAAGCTGCTATATGCCTATATTCTGCCACCCAGCGTTTGGAAGGATTTGCCCGAGGACGAAATCGCCACTTATGACGATCCGAAAGCCACAATCGGCAGTGGCCCCTACGTCATGACCGATTACAAATCCGGCGAATACATGATCTTGGATGCAAACCCCAATTACTGGCGCGGTCCTGCCCCGGTCGATCAAATTATTTTCCGTCAATATGCCAATGAAGATGCTCTGGTGCAGGCACTTCAAGTCGGGGAAGTTGATTACGTATATGGCGTGCCCTTTACCGGCATCTCCGCCCTGCAAAACGATCCTAATATCAAAATCGACTCTGCACTCGCCAATAAGTGGAGTGAACTCACCGTCAATATAGCGCCGGATGGCACAGAACCTGCCAGCCTACGGGATCCCATCATCCGTCAAGCCATTGATTTGGCAATTGACCGGCAGCAAATTATCAACGTCGCATATCTAGGTTACGGTAAGCCCGGCAACGCGTTCATCACCGTCGGTATGGGTATTTTCCATAATTCGGACATTGGCGAGATTCCTTTTGATACCGCCCAAGCCAACAAACTACTCGACGACGCAGGTTACAAAGACACTGATGGCGATGGCATCCGTGAATATAGTGATGGAACTAAGTTAGAGTATCGCCTCATGACTGACGATACGGCATCCGCCAACTTCCGCATTATTCAAATCATCTCCGACGGTCTGGCTGACATCGGTATCTCCGCCCCTCCAACTGTTGAGTCCACCGACTCACTAATCGCCCGACAAAAAGACTTCGACTATGACTTGGTTCATTGGGAATGGGATACTGATGCTGACCCTCATTTCCTAACCAGTGTCTTTACCTGTGCCGAGACTCAAGATGGCGGTTGGAACGACAGCGGCTTCTGCTCCGACGAATACGACAAACTCTTCCAAGAACAAGCCACGGCTCCGAACCAAGATGTTCGAAAAGAAGCTATCTGGAAGATGCAAGCCATCATCGCTAAAGAACGTCCTTGGCTCATTTTGGCTTATACCGACTCAATCGCTGCTTATCGCAAAGATCGTTTTACTTTTGATCCGCTGAATGCGGTCGCGACCTTAAAGTGGGCGCTTTATACAGGATTTTCGCGGGTTGGCGCTTAAGACTCAGCAGGATATTTGATATAAATCAGGCCATCAATTGTGATTCAATTTGATTACCTGTTTCGCAAAACTTTGTTCTCCCTTATTACGCTGGCGATCGTAATCGTCTTTAATTTTTTATTATTCCGGATACTGCCCGGTGATCCGGTGAAACTGCTGTTTCGCAATCCTCGACTAACCAAACAGGCGCAGGAAACCATTCGCGTTCAATTTGGTCTAGATAAACCCGTTTGGATCAACACCGAACGTCTTCAATCTGGCGATGTCGGTGGTCTGTTTGACAGTCAGTTTGGCGCTTATATCACTAATCTTCTGCAGGGTAATCTTGGCATCTCTTTCGCCCAGCGGCAAAGTGTCAACCAAATCTTATCCGAAAGGATATGGCGTACGGTCTTGCTGCTCTTTACAGGCGAACTTGTTGCCATTCTTGGCGGCATGTTTGTTGGCATCATTGCGGCATGGCGGCGTGGTACATGGATCGACTCCACCGCGCTCATCATCGGTCTTACGACATGGGCGCTGCCCACTTTCTTCCTCGGTATTATTTTGCTCGTAGTCGCTCGCGGAAGTCTTCCCACCAGCGGCATGGTAGAACCGGGGCTTAATGAGGAAGGCACCCTCAATTATTGGCTCGATGTGGGTCGCCATCTCATTTTACCAACCCTTACCCTCGCCGTTGGCAGCGCCAGTGCCTATATGCTCATCATGAGAAGCAGCGTCGTTGAAGTTCTCGCGGAAGATTATATCCTCACTGCCAAAGCCAAAGGATTGTCCACCAGCCGAATTCTCCGCGATCACGCCCTCAAAAATGCCATGCTGCCGATGGTAACGATTATTGCTCTCAACTTGGGCTATGTCGTCGGCGGCGCCATCCAAGTCGAAACCGTATTCTCTTGGCCGGGCATCGGTAGGCTGATTTTTGATTCGGTTGCCAAGCAAGATTATCCTGTTTTACAGGGCGCCTTTCTCCTGTTAGCCGTCAGTGTCATACTGGCAAACTTAATAACCGATGTGCTGTATTCGATACTCGATCCGCGCATCAAAGAGAGTTAAAGGTTTATAAGTGACGATACTCCAAGAATTTGTTCGTAAACCACAGGCTCTCATTGGCACAATCATGCTTGGGGTTATCCTGTTCGCTGCCATTTTCGCACCACTTATTGCACCTTACGATCCTTATCAACGTCTGCGTGTCCAACCCACTGATCTTTTTGCTCCACCGGATGCCCAACACTTTCTCGGTCGTGACGATGCCGGAAAAGATGTCTGGAGCCAATTGATTTATGGCGCACGTGTATCACTGACGGTCGGCTTTGCCGCATCGCTCGTCTCAATGGGCATCGGTACATCCGTTGGACTAATATCCGGCTACTATGGCGGCACAATCGGCAATCTCCTTATGCGCTTGGTTGATTTCTTGATGGTTGTCCCCGACCTACCCCTTATGCTGGTCATCATTGCAGTTTGGGGTCGCGGCCTGTTTAACATTATTCTTGTGATTGGTCTGCTTGGTTGGACGTATACCGCCCGCCTCGTCAGATCACAAACCCTCTCCATCAAAGAACGTCAATTTATTTTGCGTACCAGATCCATTGGCGCAAGTAACGCTCGCATCATCCTGCGTCACATTCTGCCGCAGGTCTTACCGCTGATCGTCGCCCAAACCGTTCTTGATATTTCTGCCTCCATCCTAGCCGAATCATCCCTCAGTTTTCTCGGCCTTGGCGATCCTAATCTTGTCAGTTGGGGCAGCATGTTAAACTTCGCTCTAGATCGTGGTGCAGTGAGTCGGCAGGCGTGGTGGTTCCTGCTTCCACCCGGTTTCGCCATTCTATGGGTCACATTATCCTTAATCCTTATTGGCAATGGCCTTGAAGAAATCGTCAACCCGCGCATCAAGTCACATCATCTCTTTGATGCCCGCCGCATGGTCGCTTTGTTCGTGCCACTTCCGCCGCCTGCTGATCGCCCACAAGATATGACGCGGGACATCTCATGACTCCCATTCTCGACGTTCGCAATCTTTCAATCGACTATCTCGCGGGTGACACACCCCTTCATGCCGTTGAAGACATCAATTTTCAGATTCAAAAAGGACGTTCGCTGGCCCTTGTCGGCGAATCCGGATGCGGCAAAACCACGACTATGTTGTCCCTACTGCGTTTGCTTCCCGCCGAAGGCCGCATTGTATCCGGCAAAATCATCTACGATGGCACAGACTTACTCGCACTGTCCGAATCCCAAATGCGCGAATATCGTTGGAATCACATTGCCATCGTCTTTCAAGGCGCGATGAATGCACTCAATCCCGTTCAGCGTATCAGCGACCAAATCGCTGAATCAATTATGCGTCAGCCCCATGCTCGCATCACACGCAAGCAGGCGCTCTCGCAAGTCGGTGATCTTATCGAAATCGTAGGTATTCCTCAAAATCGCGCCCGCCAATATCCGCATCAATTTAGCGGTGGAATGCGCCAGCGGGCTATGATCGCCATGGCGCTGGCCTGCAAACCAGACATCTTGATTGCCGACGAACCCACCACTGCCCTCGATGTCATGATTCAAGCGCAAATTCTGAGTCTTTTACAATCGCTTCAGCGAGATTTAGGGCTTGCGGTTTTGCTCGTCACCCATGATCTCGGCGTAGTGGCTGAAGTCTGTGATGATGTCCTCGTCATGTACGGCGGCAAAGTTGCCGAATACGGCAGCGTGGATGAAATCTATAACCACCCACAACATCCCTATACCAGTCGTCTGCTCGAAGCCTTTCCCGATGTCAATAATCCCAACGCCACCTTAGCTTCCATTCCCGGTCACCCACCAGCACTCGATGAAATTCCACCGGGCTGCCGTTTCGAACCGCGTTGCCACGTGAGAACCGAAATCTGCAAGTCTATCTCGCCAATCGCGCGTGAAATGACAGCCGGTCATATCGTAGCGTGTCATCATGCCGAATAACAACATGCCCGACTTATCCACACCCATTTTGGAAGTAACCGATATTGAAAAACACTATCCTCTTGGACGCGGCCTTATTGGCTCACTGCTCTCTCAACCGGAACAAATTGTTCGCGCCCTAGACGGAGTCAGCTTTTCGATCAAAAATGGAGAAATTCTAGGCTTGGTCGGCGAGTCCGGTTCCGGCAAATCAACCACCGCCTTAAGTGTTTTGGGGCTTACAACCCCCACCAAGGGCACTATCACATTTGATGGCGAAAATGTCATCGAAGCACTCAAGGGCAGCAAGCGTCTTGCCTTTCGCCGCAAAATGCAAATGATATTTCAAGACCCATACGAAGCCCTCAACCCGCGTCAGACAATCTATCAAATCGTCTCCGAGCCGCTCGAGGTCCACAACATAACGCGCGACAAAACCGAAAAACGCGAGCGTGTCATCGAAGCACTTTCTCAAGCCGGACTTAAACCACCTGAGAATTTCTTTGACCGTTATCCTGATGAATTGTCCGGCGGTCAGCGGCAGCGCGTCGTCATCGCCGCAGCTCTCATTCTAAGGCCGCAGCTTTTGGTTGCCGATGAACCTGTTTCAATGCTCGATGTGTCTATACGCGCCGAAATCCTCAATTTGCTTCGCCAACTCCGTGACGATCACGGCATCAGCATCCTCTACATCACACATGACCTCGCTACGGCAGGCTTCTTCACAGACCGAATCGCCGTGATGTACCTCGGTCGCATCGTGGAAATCGGCACAACCGTCGACATCCTTCAGCATCCCAAACACCCGTATACCCGTGCCCTCATCTCAGTCATTCCCGCGCCGAATCCACGCAATCGCCGTGAACGCGTTATCTTACAGGGCGAAATTCCCAATCCGACCAATATTCCCTCCGGTTGCCGCTTTCATCCTCGCTGCCCTGTTGCTATTGACGACTGTCGTAAAATAGACCCGCAGTTATTACCTATTGCTGGCGTCCATCAAACTGCCTGCATTCGCGCCGATGAAAAGCTGCCGGACAAAACTTAGATGTCAAAACTAAACTCAACCCCTTCAGATTATTTAGATGCCCTTTTGTCGCTGCCTAGACTATACAGCGCATCCGTCTCGCATGATGGCAGATACATCGTGTGGATGTGGATGGGCATGGGCGCAGCCATTGACGTTTATGTTGCACCGACCGATGCCTCAGCACCGCCACTTCAGCTAACAAAAACCGACAGACACAGCTATCCAATCTCATGGTTGCCAACCGACGATGGCCTCATCGTTGCCCAAGATCAGGATGGTAACGAGCGTTTACAACTCTTCAGAATCAAGTTGGATAACCCTAATCACTTCGAGCCACTGACTGAAGCCAATCCTAATTACTATATTCGTGGTGGACAGCTTCACCCCAATGGCAAATGGCTCATTTATGCTGCAAATTTCGATTTCGAAACAGACGAGGAAATCGAAGCCTCTTGGGTTTATCGGCATGACTTGGAGACAGGCGAACGCAAACCCTTAGCTAAACCCCAAAAAGGCGGCTATTACTCCCCTCGTTTGAATCGACGTGGAACACATATCCTCTACAATCGTAAAGACCTCAACAGTGCCGGTTATCAACTCTGGCTTGTTGATAGTGAGGGCAACCTAGATCGTGAAATCGTCAACCTCGGCGAGGACAAAAAAGTCTACGGTTCATGGTTCAATGATGGCAACCGCATCTTAGTTCGTGCCGAAACTGCGACTCACTTCAAAGTTGGCATTTACCAACTCGAAACCGACTCACTCAACTGGCTAATTGACGATCCCAACCGAAATATTGACAGTGTTCGCGCCCCATTTGGAGGCCAGATAGTCGTCAACGAAGTTAAAAACGCCCGTCTGATGAGTTTCCTCATGGACATCGAAACCGGCGAAGAAACACCCGTTCATCTCACTCCCGGTAATCTGGAATCCATCGCCCCTACCCGTGACGGGGCATGGATCGGCATCTATTATGGCGCTCATCAAATTACGGACTTGGTTCGCTTCTCACCAGCTAATCTTGATCCCCAAACCTTCCAGAGTCTAACCCGCGTAAGTGAACGAATATCACTTGGATCAAACACGCTCATACCGGCTGAAGATTTTCGCTGGCAGTCAAGCGATGGCCTTCCCATTCAAGGTTGGCTCTACAGAACCCGTTTGGCACCCAAAGGCACGATCATCTATGTTCATGGTGGTCCCACTGCCCACAGCGAAGACAGCTTTGACGACCAGATTCAGTTCTTGCTTTCGCAAGGATTCAACGTTCTTGATCCTAATTATCGCGGAAGTACCGGCTTTAGTCGTGCTTTCACCGAAGCCATTAAAGTCGATGGATGGGGTGGGAAGGAACAGGAAGATATTCGCACCGGTATCGAAGCGCTCATTGCGAAAGGCATTGCTCAACCCGGCAAAGTTGGCATCACTGGCACATCGTATGGCGGTTATTCTTCTTGGTACGCCATCACCCATTTTTCGCCTGACATTATCAAAGCCGCCGCGCCCATCTGTGGCATGACTGATCTTGTGGTCGATTATGAAACCACCCGTCCCGATTTACGCCCCTATAGCGAGGAAATGATGGGCGGCAGTCCAACTCAGGTTCCTGAGCGTTATCGCGAGCGTTCCCCCATCAACTTTGTTCAAAATATCAAAGGCCGCTTGCTCATCGTGCAGGGGATGCAAGACCCCAACGTTACCCCTGAAAACGTTCGCATGGTCAAAAAAGCCTTGGATAACGCCGCCGTCGAATATCAACTGCTGACCTTCGACAATGAAGGTCATGGCATCGACCGTCCTGAAAATCTAAAGACGCTCTACATGCACTTAGCCGAATTTTTCACCCAAGCCTTCTCGGAAGAATCGCATGACTGATTCACCAATCGTCTGGTATCCCACAGCCGAATACACCGAAAACAGTCGTGTCAGCAATTTCATGCGTCAGCATAACATCGCCACTTACGCCGATCTACTCGCACGCTCCGGGGATTTAGATTGGTTCTGGGATGCCTTCATTCAATTCGCAGGCATCGAGTTTTACAAACCCTACACCCAAATTGTTGACCTTTCGTGCGGCCTACCCTTTCCTAAATGGTTTGTCGAAGGTGAAATCAATATTGCGCACAACGCCCTCGACAAATGGGCATTAAATCCTTCAACCAAATCCAATACCGCCCTCATTTGGGAAAGCGAAGCAGGCGATACAAAGCGCTTCACCTTTTATGACCTTTACCAGCAGGCCAATCAAGTCGCCAACGCACTGCAAGAACTTGGCATTCAACGCGGTGACCGTGTCGCTATCTACATGCCCTTAATTCCCGAAACGGTCATCGCTGTTTTTGGCATCTATAAAATTGGCGCCGTCGTTGTCCCGCTGTTTTCCGGCTTTGGCTATGAAGCCGTTGCCCTCCGTTTAAACGATGTCAGCGCGAAAGCCGTCATCACCGCTGACGGTTTTTATCGGGGCGGCAAATGGCAAACCATGAAAGCCATCCTCGACCATGCGCTCGAAAATGTGCCGAGCGTGAAGCATGTAATGGTTGCTGAACGCCAAACAGGTCATCAGATGCAAACAGGACGAGATCACGCTTGGAATGATTTCGTTTCCCGTCAGTCTACCGAATTTAACACCGTTCACACCGATGCCGAGGAAATTTGCATGATAAGCTATTCCTCCGGCACCAGTGGCAAACCCAAAGGCATCGTCCAAGTTCATGGCGGAGTCGCCGTCAAATCGGCTGAATTTGGCATACTCAACTACAACTTGGATCGGGGTGATGTTATTCACCAGATTACTGACTTTGGCTGGATGATGGGGCAAGCGCCCATGCTGCGCGGTCTTTCTGCTGGTGCAGCATTACTACTTTACGAAGGCTCGCCCACCTACCCTTCGCCTAATCGCATGTTTGAACTTATCCAGAAGCATCGCATCAGCGTATTTGGCGCACCCGCTACTGCCCTTCGCATCCTCAAATCTCAAGTTCCGGACGCAGCCCGCGCGCATGACCTCACTTCCATAAAACTGCTCACGCACACTGGCGAACCCATCGACACCGATACATGGCTGTGGTACTTCAACTGGACTAACCGACGCGTACCGGTCATCAATGTCAGCGGCGGAACAGAACTCTTTGCTGAAATTCTGGCGTCCAGCTTCATGCAGCCGCAAAAACCAACCTGCTTAGGGCTAACGCCCGCCATCAATCCGCTTGTCGTCGATGACAATGGTCAGCCAGTTCCCAAAGGCACTCCCGGCTATCTCTGTTTTACACAGCCGCAGCCCGCCCAAACACGCGGTTTTTGGAATGAAGACGACTCGCGCTATCTCCAAACCTATTTTCCTCATGGTAAGCAATTCTGGTGGCACGGTGACATTGTTCAAATGGATGATGATGGATTCTGGTTTCATCAAGGTCGCGCCGACGACGTCTTAAAGGTTGCAGGGCGGCGAACCGGCCCCGGTGAAATCGAAGACATAATCAATCGTCTAGCTGCTGTGCAAGAATCAGCTTGTATCGGCATCCCTCACCCCTTAAAAGGTGAGGACATGATTGTCTTTGCTGTCCTCAAACCAAATGCGGCTGCCGATCCTCAAGTCATTAAGCAGCACATTATCGAATCACTTGGCAAACCCTACGAACCAGCTAAAGTCTATCTCGTCACGGATTTACCCAAAACGCGCACGGGCAAAATCATCCGACGTCTCATTAAACGTCATTATCTCAGTGAACCGCACGGCGATACCTCCAGTCTTAGCAACCCCGAAGCCCTCAATGCCTTACCGCAGCTCTAGTCATTGGATTCGTGCCAAATTGCAATTTGCTGGGTTAACGGGCAATCATAACTCAGTACTATTTCTTAGGTTTAAATCGGGTTTGTTCACAAACGCGATTCCAACCAATTCTAACCAACTCCCTGCCATTACTGCCCTGAAAAGTTTGTGCCGTGATCTGCAAACAGTTACAAAATGTTCTTCCAAAATGTAACCCGTTCCTGTCTTATCTTTGCTAAACTGAGGATGCCGCCCATAGCTATCAGAAGGTGATAATCCTTGTTATCCTCCATGTCTTTGAGCCTTAGTCACTCTGTGTTAAAAATCCGTGCATTTTCGGCGAATTGCTCCCTCACTACCGCAGTGCAAATGCCACAATTGCCACGCGGTGGCATTACGGGAACCATCCGCTGCACTTGTGCCAATTCAGCGCCATCAGCCGAGTGTCTCGCCTCATAAATTTGTCGATTCAGCGGCTTCTCCCGCGCTTCTCGCCTGTCATTTCAGCGGATTTATTGCACAATCCGCATGTTCCGCTTATACACTAAAGCTAACCCTTAATTGCTGACTACCAATTGCTCTTTCACAAACAATCCCAACAACAAAAGCGCCAACAAAGTAAAAATCATCGCCGCGCCCGCGTTAGCGCCCAATCCCGACTTAAACAACACTGGCCCAATTAATGAACCCGCCATCCGTCCTAAAGAATGCGTAGCTGATGCCATTGCGATAAAAGTCGCTCGTGCACCCGGTACAATTTCTGTCATCAAAGGGATGCACGCAACAATGCTAAATTCGAAAGTGAGAGAGAATAGAAACAATCCGACTAATGCGCCTTCCAGTCGATTTCCCAATAACGGCAGCAGCCCACAGCTAACTGAATACAGACTTACCCCTATAGCGATAGCTCGGCGTTTACCCAACCGATCAACAAATCCGGCCACAAAACCTTCGCCAGCCAGTTCTGCAACGCCAATCACCGTTGAGGCTACCCCCAAAGCGGCTACTTCCAGCGCAAAACTGTTTTCCATCCAACTTCCATATACCACGTTGACGACTTCATTACTGGTCGTGAGGAGAAAAACCATTCCTAAGGCTGCAAGTCCAACCGGATGCTTTCGGATAATCCCTAAACCCTCTAGGAGTGAAGGACGTTTGAGTTCCTTTGATACCGTCTCGCTTGGGACTAACCGCCATAAAAGCACGATTACCCCCAGCGCAATTAATCCGAAACACGGAAATGGTGACGCCCAACCAAGGTTCTGAATTAAGAATCCGGCAAGTGGAATGCCGAGCAAAAACGCGCCCGACCAGCCAAACTCGGCAATGCCAGCGGCCATCCCCCGCTGCCGGTAATCAACTCGGTCGCCCAGATAAGCATACATCGCCGTATCAAACATGATCTTAGACAAACTGGTCAAGACCATCGAAACAATCAGGACAAAGTAAGTAGGGGAGATAAACACCATGACCATTGAAACGATAAAAAGTGCCAGTCCCAACAGCATCGCACGTTTACGCCCCCACGCATCGCCAAGCGAGCCAATAATCGGACTGAACAAGCCTACTGCCGCCCTTAACGTGATTCCAAAGGTAACTTCTGCCTCTCTAACACCCAGCCCTCGCGCGATGAAAGGCAAAAACGGATAAATCATGCGGAAACCGCTGTTCATAATCGTGCGAACAGTAAGAAACAAACCAAGTTGTGTGTAAAGTTGTATCCCTTGTAACGGTGACGGTTTTTCTCCCGCAGCACTCTCAAAAGTCATTATTACTTAACACTCCCACGCTTTTATTCCAGAATAAATTTGTTTTGATCTATCGCCTGAGATAGCTTGTATTCAAGGATTTGCGCTTTGTCGAAACCTTCCAATTGTAAATAGGATGCTGCAACGTCCATCAATACCGGGTTCGATATCAGCCCGATCAGCTCAGAGTGATGGATTGCTGTTCCGAGTCGTTCAGCTTCTCGTCGAATCGCCTCCATCACCGGAAAGAGCGGCGAAACAGTAGTATTTGTAAAATTCATTGAAACTTGCGCCTGACCATTTACCAACATGCCCAGAGCTTTGACATGTGGGAACCCACCTGAAGAAGCCCGTATTACTCGCGCAATTTGTTGGGCGATCTTCACATCATCACTCGTCAAATAAACATTAAAGGCCACGAGCAGGTTACGCGCCCCGATTATCGTTGCTCCTGCGATGCCGACCTTCGCTGGCCCATAATCCGGTGCTCGTTCCGGATCATTCTCAATAGTCGCTTTTAAGCCTTCGTACTGCCCTCTCCGAACCTGTTCCAGCAGTTTACGGTCTGGCCTTTTAGCCGCCTCCTCATATAAATAGACAGGTATGCCCAGTTCCTTCCCAACCCGTTTACCTATGTCATGAGCCAGTTTGATACATTCCTCCATGGTCGTACCACCCAATGGCACAAAAGGAACAACATCCGTCGCCCCTAACCGTGGGTGTGTCCCTTGATGCTGCTCCATATTTATCAAGTTGGATGCAGCCTGAATCGCCCTATAAGCAGCTTCCCCAACCGCATCCAGTGCACCAACAAACGTAACCACCGAGCGGTTATGGTCAACATCACTGGAATAATTCAGCACGACGACGCCCGAAGCAGATTGGATTGCGCCAACAATCGCCTCGATCACTTCTGGCCGTCGCCCTTCAGAAAAATTTGGAACGCATTCAACCAACTTCTGTTTCATTTGCCCTTACCCAGACATAAAAATAGCCGCTGGCGAATGCCGACGGCTATCAAATTGTAACAGGTATCCGGTCTAATCGCCTGTCGTGCCTGTGATTGGTTTTAGTGAAGTTGGCGCGCTTCCGGTTGATGAACTAGGTGCTTCGTCCTCTCGCCGGAACTGGCTCATATACAGGTCGTAATACGCGCCCTTCTTCTCTAGGAGGCTGTTGTGCGTACCGCGTTCGATAATCTCGCCATCCTTGAGTACCAATACCTGATTAGCGTTGCGTATTGTGCTCAATCGGTGGGCAATAACAAAACTGGTACGCCCTTTCAAAAGTCCCTCAAATGCTTTCTGGATAAGCCGCTCAGTTCGGGTGTCTACGCTCGATGTTGCTTCATCAAGAATCAGAATGCGTGGACTCATCAACGCCACCCGCGCGATAGCGATTAATTGACGCTGCCCTTGGCTTAAGCCGCTGCCTCGCTCACCCAAAATGGTCTGATAACCCTGAGGTAAACGTTCGATAAACGAGTTCGCTGCTACCAACGTCGCCGCCGCAATGACTTCTTCATCAGTCGCGTCCAACTTCCCATAACGGATATTATTCATCACCGTATCCGAAAACAGGAACGTGTCTTGAAGCACAATCCCAATTTGGCTGCGCAGGCTGGCAGCTGTTACATCCCGCACATCATTTCCATCAATTTTGACGGAACCCTTGGTCACATCATAAAAACGCGGCAGTAAATTCATAATGGTGGTCTTGCCAGCCCCGGTCGGGCCAACAATCGCTACTGTCTCGCCCGGCTCAGCGGTTAGGCTCACACCGCGCAGTACAGGTACTCCGCTCTTGTATTCGGCAAAAGCATTATCAAACTCAACCTTACCTTGAATTTGCGGTAATACTTTCGCATCAGGCTTATCAACCACGTTCGGCACTTCATCCATCAAACTGAAAATGCGTTCACCGCCTGCAATCGCACTTTGGATATTTGCCCACAACACCGCAATCTGTTGGATTGGACGGTTAAATTGTTGAACATAACTGAGGAAAGCAATAATCGTACCGATGGAAATTACTGCAGTTCCTAACAGTGGTTCATTTCTTAGAAGCGAAAGCCCGCCGACCACAACTACGATTGCCAGCGCCGCATATCCTAATGCTTCCAAAATGGGGTTAAGAGCGCTGGTAAACGCTGCAGCACGAACATTTGCATCGCGATTAGCGGCATTAGTACGCTTGAACTCCTCGATGTTTTCCTCTTCACGGTTAAACGCCTGAACTTCACGTACCCCGGCGATGCTCTCCTGCAAATTGGCGTTCACGCTCCCCATCTCTTCGCGGCTCTTGCGGAACGCCTTACGGGCCTGCCCCGAAAAATAGACCGTGGCAATCGCCATAAATGGCACCACAGCAAGGCTCAAAAGAGCAAAGGGTGCATTAGTCTGAATCATCGTAATGACGACCCAAATAATCAACAAAATGCTGCTCAACACATTGACCAGTGCGAAGCTCAATACCTGTTGAATGGTTTCCGAGTCATTTGTAAAGCGGCTCATGATGTCGCCAGCTTCATGTTCGGAATAATAGCCTAGCGAGAGCTTATGAACATGTTTGAACACCCCAACACGAATCTCACGCAGTGCGTGTTGTCCTGCCCAAGCCATAAAATAGAACATGATACCAGACATAAAGGAACCGCCAACAAACAACGCGACCAACAGACCCACAAGCCGCAGCAATCCAGCAATGCGGGCATCCTTCGCTTGGTCAGCCGGCATCTTGCTATAGTCGGTCGTATCAAACCAGCAGTTCGACAATTCGCTGCTCTGATTATTATCTCCGCTGCTTTGCATCAGCGAGGCAAACGGGTTTTGCGTCACAATATAGCAGTCTACAGCCTGCCCTAACAACTTCGGGGTCATGATTTGCGTCCATGTTACCGCAAACATCAAGATAAGAACGACAATCAGTGCATACCATCGTTGGCGAAAATAGGGCCAAAAACGGGCCAGCGTCGCGCTCACACTTTTGGGCTTAACAATATCCTTGTCCATGAGACGGCGCATGCCGTCTCCACCACCCATAAATCCCATATTGCTTACATGGCCTCCTGAGTTTCAGGCTTAATATCGGCTTCATTGACCTCTACATCGCCAACCAACTGTGAGTGATATATCTCTGCGTAGATGGCACTGTCTTCCATCAATTCTTCGTGCTTGCCCCGCGCCACAATCTGACCTTTGTCCAGAACAAGGATCTGATCAGCGTTCACAACGGTGCTGATGCGCTGGGCAATAACAAAACTGGTGCGCCCATGCATCAGGTTATCGAGCGCCTTCTGGATATGGTATTCAGTCATCAAGTCCACGCTGCTGGTCGAGTCATCCAAGATCAACAAACGTGGGTTGAGTAATAATGCACGAGCAATAGCAACACGCTGTTTTTGACCACCAGATAATGTCGAACCTCGTTCACCTACAGGTGTATCGTACCCTTGCGGAAAGGTCATAATAAAGTCGTGGGCTGCTGCAGCTTTTGCCGCTGCAATCACCTCATCCATGGTCGCCTCAGGTCGCCCAAAAGCAATATTGTCACGAATGGTTCCACCGAATAGATTCGTTTCTTGCAGCACGATACCAATTTGTGAACGCAAGCTGTCAATCGTTACATCGCGCACGTCGCGTCCATCGATAAGCACTTGTCCTTCGCTTGCATCATAGAAGCGGGGTAGCAAATTGATGATGCTGGTCTTGCCACTGCCTGTCGCCCCCAGAAGCGCGACTGTTTGTCCCGGTGTCGCAACAAAACTCACGTTCTTGAGTACCGGCTCGCTTCCACCAATATAACGGAAAGTCACGTCTTTGAATTCGACATTTCCCTTAATTTCGGTCAGGGTTATTGCTCCCGGCTTATCCTCGACATCATTCTTAGCATCAAGAATTTCGAAGATACGTGTTGAGGATGCACCTGCCTGCGCCATCTGTGAAATGATAAAACCTAATTGCGCCAGCGGCAGGAACAAAAATGTCAAGTAAAGACTGAATTTCTGATATTCACCAAGCGTCAAACCGTTGTTGATGATCGACTTGCCGCCGAAATACAGAATGCCCGCTTGCCCGATTTGTGCCACCAAAAACACAACCGGAAACAAGAACGTAAACGTCCGTGAAACCTTTAAACTTTGGGTCAGAACATCATCAGCAGCTTTGGTGAAGCGCTTCTCTTCATAAGGCTCACGCACGAAGGCCTTCACCACTTTGATGCCAGCCAACGACTCTTGAAGCACGGTATTTAAGGCAGATATTCGCTGCTGAATGGCTACAAATAACGGCTGACTGATTGCACCGAAAAACGCGAACACAATCATTGCGATTGGCAAAGTCGGTAACGCCACCAAGGTCAACTGCCAGTTTGTCGCGAACAAAATCACCAGAATTAAAACTATCAACACCAATGATGACACCGCTTGCATCAAACCTTGGGCAATGAAAAGCCGCACCTTTTCCACATCATCTGTCGCCCGTATCATCAATTGTCCGGTCTGGTTTTGATCATGATAGGTGAACGATAAGCGCTGAATTTTTGAAAAGATTTCGTTGCGCATGTCGAAAGCTGCACCCTGTGACATGCGTTCCGCAAAGTACGCCTGTAGGAATGAAAAAACGCCTCGCGCTATCGCAAACGCCACTATAAATAACCCGGCATTAATGAGCAATGTTTGTGCATTTGCTTGGTCGGTCTTGACTTGATCCAATGTCTTGCCTACTTGTGCGAGTGCCAATGGTTGTACAAAAGCCGGAACTTTGTTCAACACCGTGTCCGCTATAAACCCGTTTGTTACCGCGTCAGTCATGTTTTGGGTTAGCTGCGGTACAGCCAATTGAGCAAGCGTTGCAATCAACAATGCAACATAGGCTATGATAGGAATACTACCTTGATTTCTAAGATAACGAATGGCGCGTCCTAGTCCGCCGTTGCTGGCTGGCTTCGCCGCTCCTCGCCCCCTTCGTCCCGCCGATCCTTGCGTCGCTTGAACCTGCACGTTTCGTTTCCTCCTCAGAAACAATTCATTAACAAGAAACAACCTGCCCTATTCGGTACATTTATCCGAATAAGGTTCAGATGTCGGATTATCGTGGTTCGTGTAAATCAACAAGGCTTTTTCTAATGACGATACAACCATGTGTTGTTCCTCTATGGGAAGTACAGAAAGTAACTTCGCAATAGCAGCATGTCTATGACTTAGGTTCTCGCCCACAATCTGGTTGGCGTCTTCGCTGAGAAACAGTCGCATCAATCGCGCATCATTTTCATCGGCTTTTCGCTCAACTAATCCCATCGCCTCCATCGCCCGTATCGCCGTCGATACCGCAGGTGGTGTAATTTCTAGCAGCTCGGCTAATTCTTTTTGTGCCGTTCCCGGATGACGATAGAGCATGTTCAGCATATGTAACTGATTGATACTTAGATCTTTGAATATGTGATTGTGGTGTCTACGTTGTGACATCAACTTGAAAGACGAATCGAAAACACGCATAAACCTAGCTGCCAACTCGCTGGTAGCTAGGCGGTCATCATCTTTTGAATCCATTGCATACTCAATTTTAGCTAGGGACAGGTTCGCCAGAAATCAGTTAATTAACTTAACTAAGTGAATGATAGAACTGAATTACAGCTTCGTCAAGATACATGAATCGTCAGATTCATGTGCAGGCCGATAGAATTTTGTCGTTTAAGTCTGACGTGCTATCATCTTGCACATTATCCTTAACGTACTGCACCCACAGGATGTTCAAATGTCGCAACCAACTATTTTGTGCATGGCGAGTTATTTTAAAGGCGAAGCCTTCATGCGGCAGGCGAAAAAAGAGGGAGCAAAGGTCTTTCTCCTTACCGAAGAAAAGATTGCACACGAAAAGTGGCCACGCGAAAGTCTGGATGAAGTTTTCCTAATGCCGGACATGACGAAAGTGCAAGATTTGATTAATGCTATTAGCTATTTGTTCCGCGCGAACAAAATTGACCAAATCGTTGCCCTAGACGAATACGATGTTGAAAATGTCGCAACCCTTCGCGAACATTTGCGCCTTCCCGGAATGGGACAAACCCATACCCGCTATTTCCGTGATAAATTAGCCATGCGGATGCGTGCGAGGGAAAATGGCATTCGTGTACCAAGTTTTACGTCCGTATTTAACTACGATACTGTTCGTGAATTTATGGATAAAGTACCTGCCCCTTGGGTGCTAAAACCGCGTACCGAAGCCAGCACCATGGGTATCAAAAAAATCAATAATTCAGAAGAACTTTGGCGTTGGTTTGACCAACTTGGCGATCAACAATCGGGCTTTTTGTTGGAGCAGTTTGTTCCCGGAGACGTTTATCATGTCGATTCGGTGATTTGGGATGGAAAGATTGTCTTCTCAAGTTCTCAAAAATATGGCAAACCACCGTTGAGTATCTACCATGACGGGGGCATATTCACGACGCAAACATTGTCGCCAAAATCAAAGGACGCGGTAGCACTCAAAGCGATAAACGCTGCCATGGTGAAATCACAAGGTATGGAACGCGGAGTAACCCACGCCGAGTTTATTAAAGGTCACGCCGACGGTGAAATGTACTTTCTGGAAGTCGCCGCAAGGGTCGGCGGAGCTAATATCGCTGACCTTATTGAGTATTCGACCGGTGTTAATCCTTGGGCAGAATGGGCACGCCTAGAAGTGGCAACTATTCGCGGTGAAGCTTATATCCCGCCAAAAATAGTTCAGAAATATGGCGGGCTTATTAATACATTGGCACGGCAGGAACATCCAGATATGTCAGCCTATAATGATCCGGAGGTGGTCTGGAAATCGGACAAAAAAGACCACGCGGGTCTTATCGTCGTTTCGGAGAAAATAGAACGTGTCAACGAGTTATTAGAGAGTTATGTACAACGATTCTCTAACGACTTTCTGGCTGTGGCAGCCCCCAAGGAGTCGGCTCACTAACAAGCGTTGAATACAAATGGCACGTTAAGCTTCGATTAACATGTTGTACAATTGGTTAGCATTTATTCTCAAGACCAAGCAAATCGCTTGGTTCTATCATTGTGTTGCCAATGTCTGCACCCAAATTTACATCAAACTATCCAAACTTCAAAGCCGGTGAACCTACCTTGCTTTCGACGCCAGAGCGCACCAATGCTTCAACCGCGTTCAATGGCTCAGGAGTGACAATTGCTTTTATCGACTCGGGATTTTATCCTCATCCTGATCTCGACGGTCGCATTCTCGTACATGCAGATGCTTCTACTAACCACGTCGTTGAACAAACTTCATCCTTTACTACAAATGATCTGAGCTGGCACGGTCAAATGACCAGTGTCATCGCCTGTGGTGACGGAAAAACTTCCAACGGGAAATATCGAGGAATCGCTTCAGGCGCAAACTTGGTTTTGGTGAAGGTTAGTACGCCAGCCGGTCACATAAAAGAAGCTGATATTTTGCGGGGTATACGTTGGGTAATCGATACCTACCAACGCTTCAATGTTCGGGTGGTCAACATCTCGGTTGGTGGGGACTTTGTTTATAATAAGGCTGATCATTACCTCCATAAGGCAATCCGCAAGCTAACGAAAGCGGGAGTAACAGTGGTTGTGGCTGCCGGAAACCGCCATATCAATTATTTACTCCCACCAGCGAGCGCCGCTGACGCCATTACAGTTGGTGGTTTTGACGACCATAATTCACTCGATCAATCCCAGTGGACGATTTATCAACACAATTACGGGATCGTGTATGATGGCACGGCCAAACCAGAGTTAATCGCGCCCGCTAATTGGTTGGTATCACCAATAATGCCGCATTCAAGTGTTGCCCGCGAAGCCTACTGGCTAGGACAATTACTTCTCAAGCCTACAGAACAAGAGATCCAACACCTCCTTACAGAAGGCTACAACGATCTTGGGTTTCAACGAGATGAGATTAATAAAGATGAAGGCTTGTATCACAAACTCGAGACGCGCATTCATGCTCATAAAATAGTGGATACCCAACACCAACATGTAGACGGCACATCGGTTGCCGCGCCGATTGTGACTTCCGTTATCGCACAGATGCTGCAAGCAAATCCGCGTTTGACACCCCGCGAAATACGCGCTATTCTGACGCGCACAGCTCGGCGGCTCGTGGGGGTCCCTAGTGAACTACAGGGCGCAGGGGTATTGAACGCAGCAGCAGCCGTACAAACCGCTTTTGAAACATCAAATATGAAATGAGCGACAACCTACATGAACCGTGAATATCATCGTTGGTACAGCCCTGCGCTGAATCGTGATATGGAACTCTTGATTTTTGGTCATGCGGGAGCCAAAGTTTTGGTTTTCCCAACCTCAAAAGGGAAATATTACGAGTGGGAAGATCGCGGCATGATGGGAACACTCGGAGAGCAGCTAGAACGCGGATGGCTGCAAATCTGCTGTGTGGATAGTGTTGACGCCGAAAGTTGGTATAACTACGGCATACATCCCGGCGCACGGGCATGGCGACACACCCAATACGACAATTATCTTTACCATGAAGTTCTTCCTCTACTCAGCAACAAGAACTGGAATCCTTTCTTAATGACAATGGGAGCTAGTTTTGGTGCGTTCCACGCGATGAGCTTTGGGTTACGTCATCCCGATAAAGTTGACCGGATTATCGGATTAAGCGGACTTTATGATATTCGTGGATTTACAGGCGGATATTCGGATGATAATGTCTACATGAATAATCCGATGCAGTTCATAGCTAATGAACATGATAACGGGCGACTTGCTTTATTACGCCATATCGACATTATTATGGCGAGTGGAAAGGATGACCGGTTGATGAACAGCGCCCGGAGTTTTTCCGGGTTGTTGTGGGGCAAAGGCATCGGAAATGCACTGCGGGAATGGGATGGCTGGTCACACGATTGGCCTTACTGGCAGAAAATGGTCCAAATTTATGTTAACGGGCATGATTAGTAGGCAACTGGCATTAACATTGGTTATAATCCCTCAAAATTAGTAACGATTGTTGGAGGCGCGATGATGGCAACCAGAAAGACCTCTCCTGCTGCGAAGACCACTGCACCAAAAGCGACCTCACGAACCCCGAAAGCTCCCAAAGAACCTCTGAAAATAGGCCTATTTGTAGGGCGCGAATGGTCTTGGCCGCCTGCTTTCATCGAAGAGGTAAACCAACGCAATGAAGGCGTAACTGCGGAATATGTCAAAGTGGGTGGCACAAGTATGAACGAGCCATGCCCCTACCGCGTTATCGTGGATCGCATCTCACATGAAGTTCCTTACTACCGCTCATATTTGAAGAATGCAGCGCTGCAAGGTACTAAAGTCATCAATGATCCATTTATGTGGACAGCAGACGATAAATTCTTCGGGGCGTCATTGGCTGATCGCTTGGGTGTTGCATCCCCAAAAACACTTGTACTTCCTAACAAAGATTATGTACCGGGCATCGTACACAACGAAAGCCTGCGTAACCTGACTTATCCCATGGACTGGAATGCGCTAGTTGAAAAAGTCGGTGGAATGCCCTGCGTCTTGAAAGATGCGCATGGTGGAGGGTGGAAAGAAGTATATGTCGTTACCTCCGTCCCTGAACTCATCTGGCATTACAACGAGAGTGGTTTGCTGACGATGGTATTGCAAGAGTTCATTCAGTGGGATAATTACGCCCGCTGTATGTGCCTCGGTCAAGACGAGATTTACGTGATGAAGTATGACCCGACACAGCGAAAGTACCACGAACAACATGATTTCTCGCCTGAACTTTACGAACGTATTGTAAGAGACGCCAAGACGCTAGTTAAGGCATTTGGATATGATATGAATACGGTAGAATTCGCCGTTAAAGATGGGATACCTTACGCCATCGACTTTATGAATCCCGCGCCAGATATGGATGTCAATTCGTTGGGCAAAGTGCATTTTGACTGGATGGTCACCCACATGGCTGATATGTGCATACGACTGGCGAAGTCCAAAGAGGCTACCCGCGACCGCTATTATTGGGGCAAGCTCGGCAAAGGTAGCAATTAAACAATGGCTGAGGAAGCAATCGAGCGATACCATAGTTTACTCAATGATCAGGTTGCTGCGGATACCAGCGCCGATTTATATACTCGACTAAAACCACAAGGTTTGTATTTTGGGGATCGTCCCCTAAGCACGGTTATCCGTCCGCATTTCTATTTACTTGAAGAATGGGAATACCTGAAACGCGAGACAGAAACCTTACTCAGTGCATTTTCGCGCTTACACGCTGCCTGTTTGACGGATCCATCCCTACGGGTGCAGCTTGACCTTGAACCCTATGAAGAAAATTTATTCAGCCTAGATATTGGTGGGGCTGTACCGTGGACAACCTCGCGGTTGGACTCGTTTTTCATGAGTCAGGAGCGAAAGTTATATTTCGTAGAATATAACGCCGAAACGCCTGCCGGAATGGGTTATGAAGATGCCCTTTCGGAGTTATTTATGACTCTGGAACCAATGCAGCGCTTCATGAAATATTACGCTGTACAAAGTATGCCAATGTGCGGCAAACTGCTGGCGGTTTTGATGCGCGGCTACCGCGAGTGGGGTGGCGTGGGCATTCCACAAGTCGCTATTGTAGATTGGGGACATGTTCCAACACTTAACGAGCATGAGATTATTCGGCGTTTCTTTGGAAGGCACGGCATTAAAGCGGTGCTGGCTGATCCGCGTAACATGGAATATAAGGACGGGAAATTGTGGATCGGTGACTTCCGAGTCGATCTCATTTACAAGCGGGTGCTATGCAGCGAACTCATTCATCAGATGGGCATGGAAAACCCGATTGTACAGGCCATCCGTGACCGGAAAGTATTCATGTCTAACTCCTTTAGCGCAAAGCTACTGGCGAAGAAAGCCAGCTTAGCTATGTTAAGTGACGAGCAGAATGCTCATCTCTTTGATGACCAACAGCGCCATACAATTCACGCTCATATTCCATGGACGCGACGCGTGTCTGACCGAAAAACACAATACCGCGACAAATCAGTTGACCTCCTTTCGTTTATTGCGGAGCATCGTGACCGTTTAGTGCTGAAACCAAACGATGAATACGGTGGCAAGGGCGTGATTATTGGCTGGGAAACATCAGCCGATGATTGGAACTCGGCGATCAAACAGGCGACTAACAATTCATACGTGGTTCAAGAAAAAGTACAGGTTATCTATAAGGATTTCCCGGCTTATATTGATGGGAAACTGAATATCAGTTCGCGATTTGTCGATGCTAATCCGTATGTGTTTGATGGACATACCGTTCACGGCTGCTTGACGCGATTGTCTTCTGTGGCGCTGCTCAATGTAACAGCAGGTGGAGGGTCGGTAGTGCCGACTTTCTTGCTGCAAAAACGGGCATAGCAATTAGTTACAAGTGGCAAGTTTTAAGATACAAGTTAAAGCCTTTGCCGGTTAGGCTGCCTTTGATTCATAAACTGCAAAATTTGCAATAACTCCGCTGAAATGAGAGGCGGGAAGCACGGAAGAAGCCGCTGAATTGACATTTTGTATCGGCGGAATGCCCGGCTGATGGCGCTGAATTGGCACATATGCAGCGGATAGCTCCCGTAATGCCACCGCGTGGCAATTGTGGCATTTGAACAGCGGTGGTGAAGAAGCAAATCGCCGAAAATGCAAAGATGAAAAACTTAATGCACGGATTTTTAACACAGAGTCACGAGGACTCAAATGCACAGTGGATAACAAGGATTATCACCTTCTGATAGATTTGGGTGGTATCCTCAGTTTAGCAGAGAAGTAAATGCAATGGGTTACATTTTGGAAGAACATTTTGTAACTGTTTGGAGGGTTCGACTCTAACCAATTTAAGGGAGACGGCTCATTCAATTGGTTTATGGAGCGTATGTAAACGGTTTACGAGGTTGGTAAATTTAAACCTAATTGATAAAGTGCCAAGATTGCGCCACCCATGTTAGGTGGATACAGCGGTTGGGGCAATGCAGGCAAAAAGAGCAGTTCGCACAATTTGAGGCTCAAGGGGTTGGCAAAGGACAGCAACCCACCTGAAAAAGCAACCGGAAGCGTTTCCATCTGAAGGCGGTAATGAACGGCACGAGCAGCGAGTGCAAGTTCTTCAGCCGCCCTAAGAACAATATCAGCCGCGACCACGTCACCATATTCAGCCTGCGCTAAAACGGTATTGGCAAAAGTCGCAATTTCTTTGGTACGGCTGACCTGAGTATGATAAAGCCATGGGACAATGGATTCTACACCGGGAAAGCCGAACTGTTCGAGTAGTAATTGGGTCAACGTCGTATGGCGACCCCGACCATCATCATCTCGAACAGCCGCTTTCAGCCCTTCCATACCGATCCAGTAGCCGCTGCCTTCATCCCCTAAAAGATAACCGCGCGCACCAATGACCACATATTTCCCTGATGAACCCACACCACAGGCTAGACTACCCGTGCCGGAAAGCACAAGAATGCCTTTGTGTTGACCATGTGCACCGACTAACGCAATTTCGTGATCACTACTCGGCGCAATTTTGGCATGAGGAACGACGCCAGAAAGCACTTCACGCAGCCACGCACGGGAGTGCGAGGCATCTGCGCCCGCGATTCCAATGCCGACGGCAGCAATATCATCGGTTGTAATGTGAGCGGCAGCGACAGCCGCGCGAACTGTTGACTGGATGGTTTGTTCGGCAACTGTTCGCCCAACCAAATTGGGGTTAGCCGTTGTACCATTCGCATCCCCGATTACTTGCAAATCAGGTGTGACAACTGAGACACGAATGGTGCTGCCGCCGCCATCGACACCGACAACATAAGTCATTCGCGCGCCTCGTTGGTAAATCGATAGGCCAATAATATTGGAATAAAAGTGGCTGCAATGACAAACAAGGCCGCGACATTGGTCACCGGACGATCACGCGGACGAAACAACTGACCAAATATCCAGATGGGAAGGGTTTGCTGCTGTCCTGCAGTGAAGGTTGTTACGATGACTTCATCAAATGACAAGGCAAAGGCTAACATGCCACCGGCTAAAAGCGCAGTCGCGATATTTGGCAAAATGACGTAACGAAAGGTTTGAAATGTGGATGCGCCCAAATCCATTGACGCTTCGATTTGTGAATAGTTAGTCCGGCGCAGTCGAGCGACGACATTGTTATAAACAGTAACGATACAAAATGTGGCGTGACCGATGACGATTGTCCAAAAGCTGAAGCTGACTCCGGTGAGGCTAATGGCTGAACGGAGGGCGATACCAGTGACGATACCGGGCAGCGCGATGGGAAGAATCACCAGCAGGCTAATAGCTTCCCGACCGAAGAATTTACTGCGGTAGATGGCAAGGGAGAGCAAGGTTCCCATGATGATCGCCATCAAGGTTGCGACCAGTGCGACGGTGAATGACAGCCCCAGCGCATCTCGAAAATCGGTACGAGTCAGGATTTCGGAAAACCAGCGAGTAGTTAGTCCCGGCGGGGGGAAGGTAAATGCGGCTTCATCGGTCGTGAAAGCGTAGAGAATAACAACCAGCAACGGAAGATGCAGGAATAAAAGTGCGCCGATAGCTGCCAACTTGAGGCCGATTGAGGCGCGGGGTGTGCCGTCATTGATGGTTTTAGAGCGCATCAAAAGCCCCCTGCTGACGAGCAATCAATAAATATATCGCCATTATGACAATGGGAACCACCGTGAATGCCGCAGCTAACGGAATATTTCCGGCTGTACCTTGCTGCACAAAAACCACCTGTCCGATGAAAAAGGTCGAGTTGCCTACCACGCCGGGGATAATATAATCACCGAGCGTGAGGGAAAAAGTGAAAATTGAGCCTGCGACAACTCCCGGCCATGCTAAAGGCAAAATGACATGCCGAAATGTATAGCCGGGCGGCGCGCCCAAATCGCTAGAGGCTTCAATTACGGATTTAGGAACCCGTTCCAAAGCAGCATTAATCGGCAAGATCATATAGGGAATCCAAATGTAGACGAAAACAATGAACGTCCCTAACATGGAAAAAGAGAGTGAGGAACCGCCAACACCGGGAATATTCAATATCGCTTGCAAGACGCCGCCCAAGCCACATAAATTTAGGAGCCACGTCAACGGGCCTTCTTGCGATAGGATAATTTTCCATGTGTAAACACGGACGATATAGCTTGACCACAACGGCAGCAAAATCGCCAAGTAAAGCAGCGCATGAATTCGTTTTCGAGCATAGCGCGCCATGTAGTACGCCAGCGGAAAAGCAATGAGCGCCGACGCTATCGTCACAACAGCGGCCATCAGCACCGTTCGTCCAATCACATCCAGATTAGCGGGTGTAAACAACTGCTTTTGATAGGTTTGAAGACCAAATTGACGAACAATGCGTCCGGTAAAGCCATCAAGACGAAAAAAACTCTGCGTCAACAAGGCCGCTAACGAACCGATATAAAACACACCTAGCCATAACAACGGCAAAATCAACAAGGCGATCAACGACAAGTTCGGATGACGGAAGAAAAAGGCTCCGAAACGACGCAAAAATGGTGGTCTAGGGTTGGTGCCAGAATGACTGGTCATGAGGGTTACGCTCCAACCAAGGAACGATTATTCGACTTGCTCCACACCAACTGTACCCGATTGCCACGTGCAGACAGCACATCCATTGAGGTAACTTCCAGATTTTGCTGGATAACAGTTAAATCTCCACCGCCTTCGATTTCAACTAAATAGCGGGTATACATCCCAAGATACACAACATCCCGAATCGTGCCAACGATGCTGCACATATCTTCGCCAACGTATTTATTGAGATCGGTGATGAATATCTTTTCAGGACGAATAGAAAAGGTCTGAGATGAACCTGTGAGACGTTCGGCAGCCGCACCGCTGATGAGATTGGATGTCCCAACAAAGCCAGCGACAAAGCCGGTAGTCGGGCGCTCGTAAACGTCGGCAGGCGTTCCGATTTGCTCGATTTTGCCGAGGTTGAAGACGGCTAAACGGTCACTCATGGTCAGCGCCTCTTCTTGATCATGAGTGACAAAAATGAAGGTAATACCAACCTGCTGCTGTATGGCTTTGAGTTCAATCTGCATTTGCTGACGCAGTTTGAGGTCGAGCGCGCCAAGGGGTTCATCAAGCAGCAAGACACGTGGGTGATTGACCAAAGCGCGGGCTAAAGCTACCCGCTGACGCTGGCCACCGGAAAGCTGCGATGGCTTCCGTTTTTCGAGACCGGGCAAACGCACCATTTCCAACATTTCGGTGACCCGTTTATTGATTTCGACTTTAGGCACTTTTTTAATCATGAGGCCATAGGCGACGTTTTGCCCAACAGTCATATGCGGAAAGAGCGCGTAGTCTTGAAAGACCGTGTTTACGTCGCGCTCGAAAGGTGGCACGCCGGCCATTTCCTGACCGTGTAAGAGGATGCTGCCGGAAGTTGGCTGCTCAAACCCTGCGATGAGGCGCAAACAGGTGGTCTTGCCCGACCCCGAAGGGCCGAGCAACGAGAAAAACTCACCGTCATAGATATCGAGATTGAGGTGATCGACAGCCTTCACATCACCAAAATGGCGGCTGACATCCATCATGCGGATGGCAATTGAGGCTGAGGGTTGTGCGCTCATAGTTAGCCGTTCTTTATCATGACGTGCTTGGTAATCTTATAGTCGGAAACAGCTTCGGCAGAAAGATCTTTGCCGACACCGGACTGTTTGAATCCGCCATGGGGTGTTTCTGAGGCCAACGGAATGTGATCGTTTACCCAGACTGTGCCAAATTCCAGTTGAGCGGCAACACGCATGGCGCGGCCCACATCGCTCGTCCAGACAGAGGCAGCGAGGCCATAACTAACATCATTGCCGAGAGCAATCGCTTGAGCTTCATCGTCGAAAGTGCTAATGGTGATGACCGGTCCGAAGACTTCACTCTGGATGATCTCAGCTTTTTGGTCAGCGTCAGCAATGACTGTCGGTTCGAAGAAGTAACCACTGCCAAAATCTTTGGGGATGCTGCCGCCTGTGAGGACTTTAGCACCGTTGGCTTTGGCGCGATCTACAAAGCCTTGTACGCGCTCACGCTGAACGCCTGAAATCAACGGCCCCATTTGCACACCGTCGTCATAAGGCAAGCCGATTTTGACAGCACGCATCGATTCGACAATGGCTTCGGTGGCTTGATTGACACGACTCTTTTCGACATAAATGCGGGTGGCAGCGGTGCAGTCCTGACCTGTGTTGACGGTACTGGTAAAAGCAGCCACGCCGGAAATAGCATCAATATCAACATCATCAAAAACGATGAAAGGCGCTTTACCACCCAGTTCCAGATGAACCCGCTTAAGGGTATCGGCAGCGGTTTTCATGATCTTTTTGCCTGTACCGACTGAACCGGTAAGGCTGACCATGCGAACATCAGGATGTTCAACAAGTGCCTGCCCCGCGTCATTACCACCGCTGATAATGTTGACCACGCCATCGGGGATTCCGGCTTCGGCGATCAATTCACCGAGCATGAGTGTGGTAAGGGGCGTGGTTGGCGCAGGTTTGAGGATAATGGTGCAGCCGGCAGCCAGCGCGGGGCCAATCTTCCAAATCGCCATAAGCAGCGGATAGTTCCAAGGGGCAATTTGTGCGACAACGCCTACCGGTTCACGACGATATATCGAAGTGTAGCCTTTGGCATATTCACCTGCTGAGTAACCATGTGTATCCCGGGCGGCTGCCGCAAAGAAACGCAGATTATCCACGCCAAAGGGCAAATCACCACCGAGACTAACGAGCTGATAGGGTTTACCGGTGTTCTCTGATTCGACTTTGGCAAATTTTTCTTTATTCGCGTCCAGCAAATCAGCGAGTTTCCATATTGCGAGTGAGCGTTCGCCGGGTGTTAATTTTGACCAGCGTCCATCATAAAAAGCAGTATGTGCCGCTTTGACAGCCGCATCAACATCGGCACGGCTGGCATCTACCACTTCATCCAGTTTTTGGTTGTTGGCGGGATTTTCAATCGACATCATTTGACCGCCGTTACTATCCGCCCAGCGACCATCAATCCAGAGTTTATAAGCCATAGTGATCCTCGTAAAAGGTGCATTTATGAAAGGACGCTGCACCCATTTCGAGCGCCAGCGTCCTCAAAAAATCAATCATCACGGTTAAGAGAACCGCTGCTTATCTTCCGCCAATAATGGCAATGTAGTTGGTCGCCCAATCTGAATAGGGAATGCAAACATCACCACGATCATCACCACAAGCGGCGACAGGAGTCTTCCAGAATTTAATCTTCTCAAAATTGTCGAAGCCATTGATGGCGCAGCCTTCGTCGGTCAACAGTTCATTGCCTGTACAAGCGGCGGGAACAGTGGGAACAGAACCGAACCAAGCAGCAACATCGCCCTGTACCTTCGGATCAATCGAATGCTCAATCCATTTGTAGGCGCAGTTTGGATGCGGTGCATCAACATGCATCATGGTGGTATCCGCCCAACCGGTCGCACCTTCTTCGGGGATGGTGCTAGCAATCGGCTGCTTGTCGAATTGAAGCACATTCACCTGATACGGCCACGAACCCGAAGCGACAATACCTTCACTGGTGAAATCGGTAATCTGGGCAGTCGCGTCATGCCAGTAACGGGCAACAATGGTGCGTTGAGTACGCAGCAGCTCCATGACAGCGTCGAATTGTTTCTGGTCGAGTTCGTAGGGGTCTGTGATGCCCAATTCGGGATTTTTGGTCATGAGGTATAAAGCGGCATCAGCAATATAGATGGGACCGTCATACGCCTGAACACGGCCCTTGTTCGATTTCCCGTCGGGCAGCGTTTGCTCATTGAACACGACATCCCAGCTCTTGGGAGCATCTTTAAAAGTATCAGTGTTATACATGAGAACGTTTGGCCCCCATTGATAAGGAACGCCATAATGTTCGGGTGTCCCGTCGCCGTCTTTGTCGACGGTGTACCAAGGTGCATTTTGCAGGCGTTCATCAATATTCTTCCAACTGGGGATCAAATCGAGGTTAATGGGTTGTACACGATCACCATAAACCAGACGAAGACTGGCATCACCGGAAGCGGTAACGAGGTCGAATACGCCTTCATTCATCAGCGAGACCATTTCGTCAGAGGTGGCAGCGACTTTGACATTGACCTTACAACCTGTTTCGGCTTCAAAGCCTGTAACCCAATCGTAGGCTTTATCCGTTTCACCACGTTCGATATAACCGACCCACGCGATAATATCCAGCGCACCTTCACCTTCACCGACTTCGGTTTTCATAGTGCCCTGCGCAACGGTTGCGTGAACACCCAAAAGCATGACCAAGGTTATAGCTAAGAACAAAACCAGAAGTTTACGCATATTGCTCCCCTTTTCTCAAATAAACAAAACAAACTCGAAACGAGATTATAACCAGTCTTTAATATTGTCTCAAGCAAAGTCAAAAGCTTATTTCAAAGCATCTGATGATAATCGTCCATCCTCTAATGCTTGTTTGAAAATGCTAATGGTTTCAGCTACGCCATAAGTCAATGGTGTGTAAGGTAACCTTCCAAGCACGTCTACCAATGAGGAGTCGTCCATATCTTCGGGAAATGGCAGCGGCTTATCATCAAAGGTGATCTGCCCTGATAGGTTTGGTTCGGCAGCTTCAATAGCCGACACAATTTCGGTCATACGAACGACACTGCCGCGAAGGTTAAAAACATCTGCTCCTTGAAAATCTGCACGAGCGGCTTGAATAAAGACCTTCGCCACATCATCAGTATATTGATAGGCTGAACGTCCACCAAAAGGAATGTGATAAGGCTTTCCTAAGGCCGCAGCCATCATAGCTTTGGTGGGCAAAGAGGTCATGCCTTGATCGCGCCCCGGTCCATAGACAATATAGGGACGTAACCCAATACTCGAGATGTCGTCATCAAGCCAATACACGCGGGCGGTTCCCTCATTGGCCTGTTTGTAAACGCCGTAATGACTACGCGGCTTGGGTGTGGCATCATGTGATAAAACAGTTTCAGGATATTCTTCGCTCAGGCCATAAACGGCGATGCTGCTGGCGTAGCTAAGGTGTTTTACTCCGACGCGCTTGGCAGCTTCAAATATATTGACTGTGCCCACAACATTGACACGCGCTCCCAAAGACGGATCCGCTTTGCAAAACGGAACTTGCAAGCCCGCCAGATGAACAATATGAGTCGTTTCAGCCTCAGTCATCGACCGTTCGATCAGATTCAAGTCGGTGACATCACCCGCGACAAAACGCACATGCGCCAGTTCATCAGCAGTCAAAATCAAACGCAAACGGTGTGGATCCGTGCCAAGATCGAAAACGGTTACGTCCATACCTTCATGTACGAGGTTTCGAACGACCCACGCGCCGATACAACCGAGCGCCCCGGTTACAAAGAAACTCTGTTTTGGCATCAGCTTAACTTTCCGAGGATTTTGGACGGTATTGATTAATCTCATCACGCAGGCGTTTTACCGCGCCGTTTGGATTATCTGAGAAAATAACACTGCGTGCCGAATTAATGATCAAGCCTTTTCCATCGGGGGAACTTCCCCATTCCACCACTTTTTTGAGGGTTCCACCCTGAGTGCCAACCGAGGGAATGAGGAAGGGAACTAGGCCTGCTAGCTGCCGCGCATCTTGCAGCTCGGACGGAATAGTCGAAGCAATAACCAACATACAATTTTGGTTGACGTTCCATTCGCCACAAATCTGCTGCGCCAAACACTGCCAAAGTGGTCTACCTTCGACTTTAATATCTTGAAGGTCATTGGTGCCGGGAGCGGAAGTTCGACAAATGATTATCGCCCCTTTGTCAGCACGGTCAAGAAACGGTTGAATGGCCTGCCTTCCGAGATAGGGTTGAAGCGTTACAGCATCAAAACCCAGCCAATCGAAAATCGACTCAATATAGGCTGCGTTAATCGTTCCAATATCCGCCCTTTTGGCATCACAAATCGTCAGAATCTGCGGGTGACGTTCCTGTAAATAATCGATTGTCATTTTAAGTTCGGCGAGTCCACGATCACCACGCGCTTCATAAAAAGCGATATTGGGTTTAAAAGCGCTGACATAATGATGGGTCTCTTCAATGACCCAGCGGTTAAATGCAAATTGAGGAAACGGATCGTCACGAAACTGGCGTGGAATGTATTTAATATCACTATCCAGCCCCACACAAACAAGCGAATGTGATTGATCAACACGCGTGTTATATTTTTCGATGGGATTCATGTCTACCCTGTGATTAATTTGATTGAGTTGAAAGTCAAAAGATGTGGCAGATCATAACCCAAAAATAAAATTCAAGCAGCAAATGTTAAAACAAATTCCTACAAGCACGTGTCTAGGCATAACTTCGGAGGAATGTTAAGATACAGCTAATCACACTACAGGACAAAAATATACCCATGAGTAACAGCTTTACACACGACACCTTTTTGAGTCCGTATACTTGGCGTTATGGTTCCGATGCTATGCGTCAGATATGGTCAGAATCGCACAAGCGAAAATTGTGGCGGCAGATATGGGTAGCGCTTGCGGAAGCGCAGGAGGCAGCGGGACTCGTCAAAGCGGCACAGGTCAAAGATTTACAGGAACATCAAAACGATATTGATTTAGATCGGGCGCATGAAATCGAGTCGCAAATCCATCATGATTTGATGGCAGAAATTCGCACTTATGCCGAACAAAGTTCTGTCGGTGGCGGAATCATCCATCTGGGCGCAACCAGCATGGACATTGAAGACAATGCTGAGGCGCTGCGACTGCGAGAAAGCATGACGTTAATCATTGACTATACGCAAAAGCTGCTGATGGAACTGGCCTCTTTGATTGAGCGAGAAGCCGATCATGTGTGTATGGCGTTCACACATTTGCAACCGGCAGAACCAACAACTGTTGGTTATCGACTGGCTGGCTATGCCCAAGATTTGCTGACCGATTATGCAGCCTTGCAACAGGCCATGAAAAATATACGGGGAAAAGGTTTTAAGGGCGCAGTTGGTACGGCAGCCTCATACAACGAACTGCTGGCGGGTACAGGCATGACGCCTGCACAGATGGAAGCACACATCATGAACAAGTTAGATTTGGACGCGTTCACGATTGCGACCCAAACCTACCCAAGGCGGCAAGATTGGGATGTCATCAACGCGCTGGCCGGTTTAGCCATGACCATTTACCGGATGGCGTTTGACATGCGCGTGCTGCAATCGCCTCCATTTGGTGAGTGGTCAGAGCCATTCGGTGCGTCACAGGTGGGTTCATCGGCTATGCCGTTTAAGCGAAATCCAATTAATGCGGAAAATTTGGACAGTCTAGCCCGTTATTTAGCTGCCCTGCCCCGTGTAGCATGGGATAATGCCGCCCACAATTTGCTGGAACGTACTTTGGACGACTCCGGTAATCGTCGGATATTTTTACCAGAAGCCTTTCTAACGGCTGAAGAACTGCTAATCCGGTCAACAAAATTGGTCGCGGGGCTACGAATTGACGCAGCGGGTATTCAGCGCAATCTCGAAACTTATGGGGTTTTTGCGGCAACGGAACGCCTGCTTATGGAAGCCGCGCGCAACGGTGGCAATCGTCAAGATTTGCACGAGGTTATTCGCGAACACAGCTTAAAAGCGTGGGAAGCCATTCGAAAAGGAGATGCAAATCCTTTGGTTTCCAGTTTAAGCACTGACGCAACGATTTCTAGATTGGTCGCCCCACAACGGGTCAAGGAACTACTGCAAGCAGAGGCGCATATTGGAGATGCTCCGGTGCGCGCCAGACAAATCGTTTCGCTCATTAAAGAAACCATGATGGAAACAGCTTAGTCTGTTGGCTTTAATTTACGGCAACTAATTTAGAAGCAGACTATTCGTTCTTCGAACCGTTTGACCACGTTCCCAAGTCCGATTTGCCATTTGTGGAGGCTGTGGTACTGGTTTTAAGGGCGCTGGTATCTGTAAGTGTACCGGCATCCGTTTTGATTTGTTGAACTTCGGACTTGGCCGCATCCAATGTTTCTTGAAGTGGCTTACTAATCGGGGAAACGGCCTTCTGAACCTGTTTGCTAATTTCACTGTTAAGATTGCTGCGGGTCGGAATATCTTTAGGTAGTTCAACATCCATTCCGGCTTCATTCAATTCCTTTTGAACGTAGGTCATAGTTTCTGCCCACATGGCACGCGCTTTTGCGGTATACTGCCCCAAAACATACGCCCATTGAATCATGCGCTTTGGCCCGGCGACAACCAGCATAATTATCAATATTGCGGCTAATTCCGCACCACCAACGCCAAAGATTTCCATACTGAACCTTTCAACTGTTTGAAACTAAGCATCAAACAGCTAAGTATTTATTTCAACTTATCTAGTCGATTATAAGCCTGCTTTAGAACGGCTTCAACTATCTCTCATACTGTCAAGCTGCGGCAGCGAGTATGGCTCGCATTTCATCAGCAGTCAATTTGATAGGATTACCCTGCATAGAACTGGCTGCAGCAGATTTCTCAATTAGCGCGGGTAAATCATTATCCGTCATCCCATAACTGGCAAGTCCCAGAATGTTTAAGGTTTGGGTCAAGCGATAGACCCACTTTACCCCTTCTTCGGCACTTGCCCGCATATCGCCCGTTAGCAGCTTAGCAACCTGTTCATAGCGATTTAGATAATCGGAATCAGGCTGGCGCTGGCGCAGCGCTTTGACATTCATATCCATCACAAAAGGCAGCAGTCGAGCGCAGATGGCGCCGTGAGGGGCATCAAACATGCCTCCAAATGGGCCGGCAAAACCGTGAACCGCGCCGAGTTTGGCGTTGGCAAGTGCTAATCCGCCAGACAAGCTTACTAAAGCCATATCTTCGCGGGCAGCCGCATCGTTGGGATGCTCATAAACTTTTTGGAGGGCGCCTGCTGCCTTTTGGATAGCCTCTTTACAAATGGCATCGGTCAACGGATTGGCTTTGTTGGATGTGAATGGCTCAATGACCTGTGTCAACGCATCTAGGCCACTTTGAGCCGTCACGTCAGGCGGCGACGAAAGGGTTAATGTTGAATCGACCAGTGCAATGCGTGCCAGCATCAGCGGGCTGCGAAGACTTACTTTGACTTGATGTTCAGGCGAAGCCAAGACAGCATTACTCGTCACTTCTGAACCTGTACCGGCTGTAGTTGGAATAGCAATAAAGGGTGCAGAGGCATTTTTAATAGGCTGCCCACGACCGATCACTTCCAGATAATCCAGAGGATCACCGGGGTTGGTGAGTAAAGCGGCAATCGCTTTTGCAGTGTCTAAGGCACTCCCCCCGCCAAATCCGATTACCAGATCACATCCCGATTCAGTTGCAATTTTCGCACCATCACGCGCAGATTGGACAGTAGGTTCGCCATCTGTTGGAAAAACAACAAATGCCGTTTTGAGAATATTGGTCATTGCATCAAGAGCACGATCAGGATTTTTGCCTGTGACGACCAAAGGATGTTTACCTAAAGGCGCGACCAAGGAACCCAATTCTTTTAGTGCCCCTGCCCCAAAAACTATTTTAGAAGCGGTTACAAAATCAAATCGCATTGGATTACCCCCAAGCTGAGTCTTCGGGTGAAATATTGATATGTTTAACGCCAACGCGCGGTTCAGCCATCATGTCGGTAGCTGTATCGCGCCACTTGAGGTAATGTGCTGTTTCACGGTGTCGCAATGGGGCATCTTCGTCCCGAAATACTTCGATGAGTACAAAGCGTGTCGGGTCATCTGCTTGTTGCAGAAAATCAAAACGCGCAACGCCGGGTTCAAGCCTACTGTAATGAGCATTCTCCTTTGTCGCTTCGATGAACACGTCCAGCATATCGGGTTTGACGTGGATACTTACCAATGAAATCAGCATTCGAAAATCCTCCAAGTGTTAGAGTTTATCATCGGGCGACCAATTGGCCGTCCAACGCGGATCAATTTCGTCACGGACAAGCTGGTAGCGAATATCGGTTGAGAGGCGCATGGTCATACGTGTATTGGTGGTTGATGCATGAATCATATAAGGACTGTGAACCACCATATCACCTGCTTCGTAATCCGCCACGAGCCAGCGGCTGTCCAATCGATTTGCCAACGAAGGCAAATCCTTGGTAATCCAACCGGTTTCACTCATATTTTTGTTGTAAGCATTAATACGTTCTTCAGGGGATAATTGGGCATTTTTTGCGCTGAATTCTGCTTCAAGCTGTCGACCTAACGCATCCGAACCTTCTAAATAGACGAGGCCACCCATTTCTACCGGAACATCACCTATTGGAATCCAACTGGTGCAAACGCGATCTGTTCCAGCACGCAAATATGTCAAGTCATAATGAGCGCCAGTACAACTGTCATCAGGAGTCGTCATGCGAATCAGTTTGCGTTTGTGCAAATAAACTGGCCCACCCAACAAATTTTCATAAAACTGCCAAATTTCGGGTGCGAGACAAAAGGACTCGTAGGATGCCCATTGCACAATTTCTGTCAGAGTCTTAGTTGCGCGCGCTTTACCACCACCAGAATAAACCCCATCAACAGGGGCTGAACCCTCGGCCAACAGTCCTGTGTCGGCAAAGGCTTCAAAAAAGCGGCGGCGGAAGTCCAGCACTTTTTCCCGATCAAGAACACCTTTTAGCCACAAATAGCCCTGAGCTTGATATTGTTCAAGCAAAACAGAGCGCGGTTGGTCAGGTTTGGTAGGCACAAGCCAGCCGAACCGATCAGGCGTATCTGACAGCGTAAATGAGTTGCTGGTAATCGATTTTTGCAATTGTCGCGTTTGCATCATTTATGGTTCCTAAGACACGCTTAACATACAAAAGCAATGTTAGCGGGAGAAACGATTACCTGCAAACCTCAGCTTAGATACTGAAAAGTTGCTATAATAGCAGGATAACAATTGGAGTTACGGTTTAGCCGGCTTTGAATGGTTAAAAGGGGTGCGTAATGACTACGTCCAACAAAAGAATTATTGCCTATCATATTTCGCGTTTGCAGGATAAAAGCCGCGATGTGCGTCTAAAGTCGATTGCGGAACTTGCCTTGATGGTCGATGAGGATGTACTTAATGCGTTACGTGGACTTGTCGAGAAAGACCCGGATACAGAAGTGCGGAAAGCAGCGCAGGAGGCGGGTCGCACGATTTTTATAAAGTTAAGGGAACAAGCAGCTAGCAACCGCTAAACTCTATCGTTCATTTAGCACTTATGAGACTAAGTTGGACTTTTCAACACTAAGGGGATAAACGCCACGCAGATTGGAAAATTATATCCGTTCAAAATGGCCAGACGAACCGCATATCTATTAACTAGCGGTACGGAACATGAGCCAGCCTATTCCAAAGAGGACAGCTACAGCAACTGCTTGATCAAGCAGAGTCCATTTTAGGAAGCTGCCACTCACGAGTGCTACTCCTATAAGGGTTACGCCGAACCACGTTACGGTTTGGATTTCCGGCGATGTGATGCCCACCTCGTTCATATTTCGAAGAACAATCCAATACAGCAAGATACCGATAGCAAATCCTAATGCCGATAAGGCGAGTTCGCCCCAAATTAATATTCCATTTTGCCATAAACGGGCTGCATGCAAAAAGCCCTGAGCATCCGCTACGCCTGAAAGGATGGTCAGCACAATAATGAGCATATAGGAACCAGATTGCTCCATGACTTCGCAGCTGCCCTCCGATAGGTTATGTTCGCTTGATAGCTGATACAAACATCAATCCTTGATAGTGACGACTAGGACGATCCGCTGGAACACTTTCAATATGGACAGTGTTATAGTTAAAACCAATATCTATTAGAAGTTCCATCAAATCATCTTCCATAATATTTACAGCCGGAAAACTTTCTGCCCCAACTCCGTAAGAGGAAGCTCCTTTGAGTGTCGACATAATCAGACGTCCACCGGGCTTTATGAGGGAAGTAATGTTGGTAACAAATCTGCGCCACTGTTCTACGCTATCAGTAGCGGATTCGGCACAAAAATTCGTAACTAAAACATCGTAACCATCAACATCGGTTTCGATAGGTTGTGGTAAATTCGCGTCACAGTGCAAGACTTGGGTCACCCTTTGGCGAATTTTGCGTTCTCTGTCACAAACGCCTTGTTTTGAATAATCATTACCTTCAAGCACCAACGTGGTCTTTATGAATTCGGTCCAGTTGAATGCTTGGGGATGACATTCAAGCCACATCCGAACCTGTTCAAGATTAGTGTCCAGATAATCACAAAAATGAATTTCACGGGCGTGGTTGGCACTGGCTATCAAACTGTAAACAGTTGGGCCTCCACCAAAGTCAAGCAGCACCGAATCAGGCGAAACTTCGCTGAGTGCCCGCACCATGAAGTGCAATATTGCCAAGTTCTCGGAGCCGATATCCGCATAATACTCGTGCAAGTAGTCACGCGCATTGAATACAGACCAATCTCTGGTATGGCTTAGATTAATCATCCCAACCTTCGCTTTTGTAAACTGCTAAAACCAAGGCACATACGGGTTTATCAATACAGGTTCTGCCTACAACTTCACGCTGTATCGGGCCGTAGGGAGATACACGGCTGAAAATCATGGCATTTAAAGTTTGGTCAATGGCCTGCTCGACTTCTTGTTGACTGCCGCCATGTAGTTCAACAAAGAGTCCTTTTCCGGTGACACTTTCCTGCGTCCAACCAATACCAGCCCACGCAGACGTACCGGGTTCCTCGACACGATGAGAAGCCATCACCAAATATAGCCGATGACCATATTCATCAGCGGGCGTAACATAACACCGGCGTTCAATGACCGAATTCGGCGGAATAATTGAAGAAAGATAGATAAGGTTGTAATTAGCAACGCCAGCATCCAAAAGTGCTTTGTCAAATGCCGCCAGCGGTGTTGGGCCTTCGCCTGTTCCAGTGGTAATCGTAATTTTCATGAAGCACTCCATCGATACTCTTCCATTAATACTCTCATATTTTCATGGGAATAATTAATTAAGGAATTGAGCTTTTTGGAAATATACTCTAATTTAATTATGGTGATGATTTTCAGAAATTTAAGTCAATAGATAATGAATAATTTATGAAAGATTGGGCTAAGTGTATAATACAAAGTACATATTAACTTTCTTTATGAAATATTCATAAATTATTTCGGCGGTCAAACAAGAAATGTAAGCTGTAATAGTGTTAACGAGTAATGTTGTTGAAGTATTTTCACCCATTTGTACTTGATTGAGCGGAGGCTTCCATGTCGCTGCGGCGAAAAACGTTGCTGATAATCGGGGCGACACTCATATGCCTAATGATTGTGATATATGCGTTCTCGCAGGCAATCACCATGAATGGATTTCTCCATTTGGAAGAAACTACCGTTCAACGAAATGTTGACCGCGCCATTAACGCCCTGAACGACGAAATGGATGTAATCTATTCGACCAACCAAGATTGGGCAAATTGGACCGATACCTATAATTTTGTTGATGATTTGAACGACAACTATCGGGAAGGCAACACACATGACGGCATCTTTCAATCATATGACCTAAATGTGATGCTTTTTGTGAATAACAAGAATGAGGTCGCATTTGCCAAAGCATATGACCAAGATGAAGATCAGGAAATGCCGGTGCCGACCAGTCTTGATCCTTATTTGAAGCCAGATAGCATCCTACTTAACCACGTTGATGCCAATGGTGAACTGAACAAAGCGGGCGTAAAAGGGATTTTGATGCTCCCCGAAGGCCCGATGATGATCGTATCATCGCCCATTCTAACGACCGAAAAAGTAGGCCCAACACACGGCTCTATAATTTGGGGACGTTACTTGGATGCTAAAGAAATTCAGTCAATTGCCGATAAAACAAAGGTGGCATTAGCCATTCAGGAAATCACTCAACCTTCGGTTTCGGAAGACTTCGGTATTGCGTCAAAATACCTTAATGCTGGGCACTCAACTCTCATTCGCCCTCTGGACTCGCAGCTCATAGCCGGGTATGAAATCTTAAACGACATTTATGGCAACCCCGGCCTTATTTATCGGGTAACGTTACCTCGCGACGTTTATGCACAGGGTCTGGTAAGCGTTTCGTCATTTATTGTCTCATTACTGGTTGTTGGAATCATATTTGTCGCCGCAACGCTGATACTGCTCGAAAAAGTGGTGCTGTCGCGGCTTGCGGACTTGAATACCAGCGTGAGCGGTATTCGCATCAGTAAGGATTTAACATCACGTGTCAAAGTAGCCGGAAATGACGAGCTAACAAGTCTAGGCACGGCAATAAATGGTATGTTGGAAGCACTGTCGCAGACTCATATTGAGCTTGAACAAGCGCGTGACGAAGCTTTGGATGCGCTAAAACTGAAGGCGCAGATTGTGGGTAACATCAGCCACGATGCCCGCACCCCCTTGAACGTCATCACACTGCGCGTCGAAATGCTCAAACGAGGAATGTACGGAGCGCTGAGCGACAAACAAATCGAACTACTGGACACTGTACAAGTCAACGCCAATCAACTCCTATTTTTTATTGACAACTTGCTTGATCAAGCCCAACTTGAAGCGGGCAAAGTCGTCATTTATAAAAACGAGTTTAGTCCCGCCGAGTTTTTCAAGACACTAGAATCGTCAATGAAGCCCTTGGCAGGCAAAAAACGACTTGAACTAAAAACAGAAATTACAGAAGACGTCCCTGCACGTTTAATGGGCGATCATCAACGACTAAATCAGATCCTATCCAATCTGGTGGTTAACGCCATTAAATTTACTGATGAAGGTGGAATCAAAGTGAGGGCATTCTGCCCTGACAATCTTCATTGGGGATTTCAAGTCTCGGACACCGGCTCGGGCATTCCCAAGGAAGCTCAGCAGCGCATATTTGAAGCATTCTGGCAAGTGGATGGCTCATCCACTCGTAAAGTTAATCGCGGAGTCGGGCTTGGTTTATCCATCGTTAGCCAGTTAACGAACTTGATGAACGGTAAGATCACAATTGACAGTGAAGAAGGGGTTGGAAGCACGTTCACCGTCATTTTGCCGATAGAGCTACCTGAAGGAGAACAAGTGCATGAATAGACCCTTTATTATGATTGTAGAAGATGATGTTGAACTCAGCGACATTATCTCTACGGTCTTACAAGAAAATGGCTTGTTTACCGAAACGGTACGCGATGGGGGAGTAGCAATAGATCGTATTACAGCAACTAACCCCGACGTTATTTTACTTGATATGCACTTACCCAATGTATCTGGAAGCGACATCCTGACAAGCATTCGCTCGACGCCGCAGCTCAGCCAAACTCGGGTGGTTATTACGACTGCGGACGCATTACTAGGACGGGCAAATGAGGGCAAAGCCGATTTAGTACTCATTAAGCCCATTACCTTTGACCAAATCATCGGGCTCACAACACGTTTAGTTAAGTTGTAGTCAGTCAAATAGTTGGTTGTTGCTTCAGGGGTGATCGACTGCTTCACCCCTGATTAAATTATGAACTACTTACACAGACCAGCTAAACGTTCATTGATTTGTGTGATACTTGCTTCCAATTCAGCCAATTTGGTGCGCTCCCGTTCAACCACATCAGGACGCGCACGACTGACAAACTGTTCATTGCCCAGCATGTTCTTTGACTTTACAATCTGTTCCTGTAATTTGCCCTGCTCTTTCGTGAGGCGCTCACATTCAGCAGCGACATCTACCAACCCTGCCAAAGGTAAATAGAAAGTGACATCGCTCCCCACAATGGAAGCTGATTCCTCAGGAGCAGATGCGCTCTGTTCCAGCAAAGTCAGTTGCGAAATATTACACAGTCGGGCAAACAGATAACTGTACTGTTCCAAATGCGCCCGATAGCTTCCCGGTGCAACCACGGCGCTAATTTTGCGCGCTGGGTCAACAGCATATTCAGCACGAACATTGCGCACCCCGCGAACCAAATCCATCAGTGTAACCATTTCGGCCTCAGATTTATCATCTAGATAGGCTGAATCAGCAACAGGCCACTTCGCGAGGATCAGTGCCGACTTGGTATTGGGCAAATAGCTCCACAATTCTTCGGTAACAAACGGCATATACGGGTGAAGTAAGCGCAAACTGGTATTGAGAATATGCAGCAAGACTCGGCGCGTATTCTCTTTGGCCTTCGCATCGCCTTCGTACAGCGGATATTTACTGATCTCGATATACCAATCTGCAAACTCTCCCCACAGGAAATCGTAAACCTGTCTGCCCGCCTCACCATATTGGTAGGTATCGAACAGGTATTGAACGCTGCTCGTCAAGCGTGTCAGGCGGCTCATGATCCAGCGCGAGGGCAAATCAAGTTCGTGGGCAGCCGGTAATCCATCGGGAATCTGACCTTCAATATTACCCAGTACAAAGTTGGTCATCTGCCAGACTTTGTTGACGAAACGCCAATTGGCCTCCACCTTTTCACTATCGAGGTTGATGTCGTTACCGGGTGTTCCGCTGGTCGCCAAGGTAAATCGCAGCGGGTCTGCACCGTATTGATCGACCAGTTCGAGGGGATCAATAGTATTACCCAACGACTTGCTGATCTTCCGTCCAAACTTATCTCGAATAAGTCCATGTAGATAAACCGTATGGAATGGGGGTTTATCAGTAAACCACAGTCCCAGCATAATCATGCGTGCCACCCAGAAGAACAAGATGTCGTAGCCTGTTTCCATGATCGAAGTTGGGTAGAAACGCTTTAGATCTGCTGTTTCCTCGGGCCAACCGAGAGTGCTAAACGGCCATAGGCCGCTGCTAAACCATGTATCTAGCACATCTTCTTCAGGTGTCCAACCATCCCCTTTAGGCGGCGTTTTTCCCACGTGGATTGTGCCATCGGTATGTATCCATGCGGGGATGCGATGCCCCCACCACAGTTGACGGCTGACACACCAATCTTCGATGTTTTCTAGCCAGTGATAGTAAACTTTCTCGAACCGCTCCGGCACAATTTTGATGCTACCATCACGCACGGCGGCAATGGCTTTTTCCGCTAGCGGTTTGATCTTGAGGAACCACTGGGTACTCATCAACGGTTCAATCACTTCACCGCCGCGTTGGCTTCGTGGAACAACGTGATTATGTTCCTCGACCTTAATGGTCAACCCCAATGCCGTCATATCCGCCCAAATCTTTTCGCGGCACACAAAGCGATCTAATCCAGCGTACCGCCCTGCCGCCTCGTTCATGGTCGCATCACGATTCATAACGTTGATGAACTGTAATTTGTATTTGATGCCAATTTCATAGTCGTTGAAATCATGGGCGGGTGTAATTTTCAATGCACCGGTACCAAATTCACGATCCACATATTCATCCGCAATCACCGGAATCGCACGGTTCAGCACCGGCACATAAGCTGTTTTGCCAATGAGATGTTTATAACGATCATCATCAGGGTGGACGCACACAGCCGTATCACCCAAAATGGTTTCAGGGCGCGTGGTTGCCACTGGAATAAACTCGCCACCTTCAACCGGATATTTGAAAAAGTAGAGTTTGCCCGGTTCTTCTTCACGCTCAACTTCCAAGTCCGAAACTGCTGTTTGTAAACCGGGACTCCAATTCACCAAGCGTGGGCCACGATAAATTAAGCCCTCGTCATAGAGCGAAATGAACACATCCTGCACAGCGTTCGATAAACCATCATCGAGTGTAAAGCGCTCGCGGCTCCAATCACAACTAGCCCCCATCCGGCGAAGTTGGTCTGTAATCCGACCGCCATATTTCTCTTTCCACGCCCATGTCCGTGCAAGAAATTCTTCTCGCCCAACTTCTTGCCGGCTTGTGCCTTCATCCCGCAGCATTTTCTCGACCTGCAACTGCGTGGCAATACCGGCATGATCTGTACCCGGAACCCACAGCGCAGCTTTGCCCCGCATCCGTTCATAGCGTGTCATCAAGTCTTCTACTGTGGTAAACAACGCATGACCTGTATGCAATGCACCGGTGACGTTGGGCGGCGGCATACTGACGGTGAACGGTTCGGCGTCCCGCGGCACGACTTCCGGTTTGAACCATCCACTTTGCTCCCACCACTTATAAATGCGCCCCTCAGCTTCTTTGAAGTCAAAGTTTTTGGGCATTGCTTTGGCCATCTTTTATCTCCTCTGTCCCTAGAAAACAAAAAACCTTTCGTCCCCGGACAAGGACGAAAGGTTTAGCTTCCGTGGTACCACCTTGTTTCCCCACGCCACTAAGCATGAGGCACTCAATCGCTATAACGGGCTTACCCGTCAAGGCTTACTTGAGTTCAGCCTTGCAACTCCGGGGTGACTTTCGGTTCACACATGTAAGTGGGCTTTCAGCCTTTTGACCCACATTCTCTGTTACAGGGGTGTAAACGTACTTTTCCCCATCACCGTCTTTATTGAATTTGATGTCAGTATATCATGCCCGAATTTTGAGCGTCAATACTGCTCAAAGACATGACTAAAGAATTAAGAGCTTTGCTTGCACCGCCTATCCTTATATGCTAGACTCTTTTTATAGAAAATTTCAACTTATCCCAAAGAAATCTAACCGGCATGGCTGAAAAAATTCTCATCGTTGATGACGATTTAGATAGTTTGAAACTTATTGGGTTGATGTTGCAACGGCATGGGTATGAGGTGGTTGCTGCCAACTCAGGTACTCAAGCCCTTGCAAAAGCCACCAACGACCATCCGAATCTCATCATCCTTGATGTGATGATGCCGGATATGGATGGCTATGAAGTGTGCCGGCGACTGCGATCAAATAATGATACGCGTCCTATTCCTATCATCATGTTTACAGCCAAGACCTTAGTTGATGACAAAGTAGCTGGCTTTGAGGCAGGTGCGGATGACTACTTGACCAAGCCAACCCATCCTGCTGAACTTGCTTCACGCGTAAAAAGCGTTCTTTCCCGAAGCGGCGTTCCCCAAAAGAAAGCGGAACCACAGCGTGGAAGCGCCATCGGAGTCATTGGTGCCAAGGGTGGCGTAGGTACAACGACGGTAGCATTAAATGTTGCCGCAGCGTTTTTGACGAAATCCGAAAAACCGGTAGTGGCGGATTTCCGGCTTGGATCGGGCAGCCTCGGCTTGTTTATGGGTTTTAACCAATCTTACGGAATGGCAAATGTCCTTAGCAAACCGCCCGCTGACATTCGCGCGTCACTCATTGAAGGCGAAATCGTCAACCATGCTTCAGGATTGCGAGCGTTGCTCTCATCTATTCGCAGCAAAGAATCCCTCATTAACTTTTCAGCCGAATCGGCCTCTACTGTTGTTAAAACACTACGTACATTAGGTAATCCTTCAGTTTATGATCTTGGCAGCAGCTTAAATGGCATCAGCACACGCCTTCAGCGTGAGATGGATCAAGTACTGCTAGTGGTCGAGCCGAACCCGGTCGCACTCCAGATGGCACGGGATATGTTACAGGAAATGGAGCCGCCGGGGAGTACAACGGGACGAATCCATATTGTGGTTGTCAATCGCGTACAATCCAGTGTTCAGACACCGTGGCACGAAATTGAACAATCATTAGGGCATGAGTTACGCAGCATTATACCTGCGGCGCATGACCAAATTTTCCAAGCGGCTCGTGCCGGTTCGCCGATTGTTACGGCACAACCCACCTTACCGATTTCAACCCAAATCACTAAATTGGCTGACGAACTTTCGACGCGTTTAAAGGCGATGGTTCCTAGCGAAGCGCGACCTTAACAGTGGTCGCCGTGCAGTATTATATTTATGGGAAGTGATCAGGCGCAAATCGCCGCCCAACTCCTTCGCGCTGCTCACGCTGTGGTCGCGTTAACTGGCGCTGGAATCAGTACGCCTTCAGGAATACCCGATTTCCGCAGCCCAAAATCAGGTTTGTGGGAAGGTGTTGATCCGCTTACTGTTGCCAGCATCTATGGCTTTCGTGAGCATCCTCAAGCCTTTTACGATTGGATTTATCCCCTTACTAAGCTCATTGTTGAAGCACAACCCAACCCTGCTCACACAGCGCTGGTGACATTGGAAAATCAGGGTACTCTAAGAGGCGTTATCACCCAAAATATTGACATGCTGCATACCCGCGCAGGCAGTGGCTGCGTCAAAGAATTACATGGTCAGTTCAGGGAAGCCACCTGTATACACTGCTTCACAGTGTTTCCAGCCGCACCCATCATCGAGCAGTTTTTACAGGATCACCAAGTGCCTCACTGCCCGCACTGCGGTAATGTTCTCAAACCCAATGTGATCCTTTTTGGTGAACAACTGCCGATTAAACCGTTTATGGAAGCGCAGGATTTAGCACGCCAAGCTGATTTGATGTTAGTAATCGGGACATCACTCGAAGTTGCTCCTGCTTCAGATTTACCCATGTTGGCACTTCGAAATGGCGCTAAAATGATAATCATTAATCTTGAGTCGACACATTTGGATAATGCTGCTACGGTCGTCATTCACGGCAACGCGGCGGAAGTGCTGCCCGAAATTTTGCAGCAGATGGAGTACATTCATGAGCATGACAGTCAACAGTAGCGATGCTGACCAAGTCATCGCCCATTATCAGCGTTTGATCGAAATCAGCCAGCAGCTTAATTCGACACTTGATCTTGGCAGCCTACTGAAAAAGATTATCTCCGCCGCGCGCGAGTTAACCAACACCGAAGCGGCTTCTATTATGTTGATTGAACCAGCAACCGGCGACTTACGTTTTGAAATTGCTTCCAACATCGCTGTACAAGATATGGAAGAAATCATCATCCCCAAAGGCAGCGGCATCGCGGGATGGGTTGCCCAACACGGCGAACCCCGTGTGATTAATGACGTAACCCAAGAACCCACTTGGAGCAATCGCGTTGACGACACCATCGAGTTCCATACCCGCAGTATTTTGGCTGTTCCTCTGCGTACCCACACAAAGGTGATCGGCGTATTGGAAGGCATCAACAAAATCGGCGGTGGCGGCTGGACTGAAAACGACATCAACACCTTAAATACATTGGCGAGTCAAGCTGCCATCGCTATCGAAAATGCTCGCTTGTTTCAGCAAAATGACTTCATTGCTGAAATGGTACATGAACTGCGCACACCGCTTGCTGCGCTCAAGGCCAGCACGGTTCTGCTCTTACGCCCGGATTTACCGGATAATCGCCGCCATGACATCATCACCACGATGCACAGTGAGACCGAACGGTTGTCTCGCTTGACGAGTGAGTTTTTGGATTTAGCGCGTCTTGAATCGGGACGCGCACGGTTAGAAACGTCGCGCTTCGACACCAACAAACTGCTTGAAGAAAGTGTCGATGTGGTCGTGCAGCAAGCCAACGACAAAAACATTGCAATCAATATCAGTTGCAACTCGCTTACAGCCAATGCAGATCGTGGTAAAGTCAAGCAAGTGCTGCTGAACCTGCTGACAAATGCTATCAAGTACAACCGTGAAGGTGGCTGGATTCATGTCACAGGACAAGCCGTGAAGAATCACGAAAACTTGCCTTATATCCAAATCGCAGTGCAGGACAACGGCTATGGTATCGCCAAAGAACACCAGAAGCACATGTTCGAGAAGTTCTATCGGGTAGCAGATACCGCAGGATTCACACAAGGGACTGGCTTAGGCTTGGCGATTGCCAGACACATTGTTGAAGGACACGGCGGACAAATCACCTTAGAAAGTGATGTGGGGGTGGGTTCGACTTTTGCCTTCACCATTCCGCAGGCAACACGCTAAAAATCGAGTAAGACTTTTAATTTACCGGGTTGGGCAGCCGTTGCCATCGCTTCAACCGCGCTGTCAAATGGATAGCGGTTTTCAATCAGCGAAGTCACATCAATTAGGCCACGCTCTAAAAGTCTGAGCGCTGCATCAAATGGGCCGCAGCGGCTGCCGATGACCTTAATCTCGCGAACGGCAACCTGCGTCATATCGACTTGTGGAAAACCGTTGTAGGTGCTTTTGAGGATGATTGTCCCGCGAGATTCGACCAAGTTGAGCGCATCCGCAAAGCCCTGTGCCAATCCCGTCACATCTACTACTACTTGAGCGGACTGTTCGGGAATGTCTTTCAATTCAGCCGACGCAATCCCCCATTGATTGAGTAACTTCGCTTGTTTTTCTCGCCGCACTATGCCAACGACATCAGCTCCAGTCAGTTTAAGAACCTGCGCAACGAGCATTCCCAACTTGCCAACACCAATCACAACTACGCGATCACGCGGGGAAATATGCACAGCTTCAGTAACTTGCAAGGCAGCCGCCAAGGGTTCCACAAATACTGCTTCATCGTCACTGATTTTATCTGGGACAAGATGCAAATTACGAGGCGGCAGCAGTAAGTAATCCGCAAACGCACCGGGATAACGCCGAATGCCGACGGTTGTGCGATTACGACATTGACTAGGAATACCGCGCTGACAGAAATCACATTTGCCACAAACCACACTGATCTCACCGACAACACGCTTGCCGATAAGATCAGGTTGTCCTTGAGTAACATCCGCTACAAATTCATGACCCAGAATGCCGGAAAATCCGTACATTCCATCTACGAGTTCTAAATCCGTATTGCAAACACCGGCACGCCGGATTTTGAGCAGCGAATCCCCATCTTTTGGTTGCGGAACAGGAAGTGATGTTTCAAGATGAAGTTGACCGTCAAAAACCAGCGCGCGCATCAGTTAAGCCTCCGCCGAAGCCAGTTCGGGTTTTTTACCAAACAAGCTGAACGGAAATTCGCGCTTTTCCCACGAAACCAGCAAGGGAACAGCAATGAAAATAGATGAGTATGAACCAGTGACCAGACCACAGAAAAGAATGAACACAAACTGCTTAATGCTTGCGCCACCAAACAACATGATGGCAATCATGACAAAGAACACGCTAATCTGGGTCGTCAAAGTACGATGAATGGTTTCCAACACACTGCGATTGACGATGGTTTCGTAAGGTTCACCTAAATGACGTGGAATGTTCTCGCGGATACGGTCAAACAACACAATCGTATCTTGCACCGAGAACCCTACCACCATGAGCATTGCCGTTAAGAACAGCGCATCTACTTCCCAGTTAAATAGGATACCCATCAGCGACTGTACCGCCGCAACGATCAGCACGTCATGGATCATCGCAATAATCGCGCAAACACCGTAACGGAAAGCATCCGGCACTGAACGGAACGCAAGCACGATAAACGATGTGACAACGATAGCGCCGACCACAACCGCGAAGAAAGCTGCCCGCGTCACTTCTTGGCCGATAGTGGCCGACACACTTTCGTCGCTTGATAAAGTGCGATCAAGTGGAGCAAGAGCGTTCAAATCATCCAGAATCTTACGCTTTTCCGCTTCTTCGTGATACGACGCACGTACTGACCAGCGGTGTTCGGTAGCATCGCCCAAACGCTGAATGGTGGCTGTTTCGTCGCCATATTTGGCAAAGACCGCACGAATATTATCCTCGTTTGCGCCGTCCCCGTTGAACTTAAGTTCATAAATACTACCTCCCGCAAAGTCGATACTCAGCTTAAAAGCCGTACCGCGCGTGATGAGGGAGTAAATCATAATCACAATACCAATAGCGATAATTGACAGCGACAAGGTATAAAACCAGCGCCGCTTTTGTACCAAGCTATACATAGTCTTTGTTGCTCCTCGACCTAAACGCCCATCAACCACGGACGCTCTTTCACTGCGCCGCGTGTGATTGCCAGAATAATATGCAGGAAGGTGCGGGTGACGATGATGGCGGTAAACAAGTTGATGAACAAGCCGAGCGCCAAAGTGACTGCAAAGCCGCTGACCGCACTTGCGCCGGGTGTTTGACCAAACAAGAACAATACCCCACTAATCAAAATGGTCGAGAGGTTCGAGTCGCGAATGGAAGTCCACGCCCGCGTAAACCCTTCATCAACGGCGGTGTCCACATCTTTACCTGTACGCTGCTCTTCGCGCATACGCTCAAAGATCAGGATGTTACCGTCTACCGCCGTACCAATTGAAATCAAGAAACCGACGATAGCAGGCAGTGTCAGCGTCACCGGAATAAGCTTGAACATCGCAAGGTTGAGGACAATAAACACCAGCAAGGCAAGGCTGGCGGCGATGCCCGGAACGCGGTAGTTGATGAGCATGAAGGCAAGGATGATGATAACACCTACCACGCCAGCGCGAATACTCAAGTTAACCGATTCTTGACCGAGCGTCGCGCCTACGGTCTGGCTGCTAACGACGCGCAATGGAATCGGCAGCGAACCGGAACGCAGTTGAAGCGCCAATGTTTGAGCTTCATCTTGAGAGAAGTTGCCTGTGATCGTTCCGCCCGAATCCAAACGTGCTTGAATCGTCGGAGCAGAAAGGACAATACCGTCCAACACAATCGCCATCGGTTTACCAATGGCGCTGCCTGTAAACGGCCCAAATACCTGCCCGCCCTCAGAGGTTAGTTCAAAGCGGATTGCCCATTTATTACTTTGATCAAGTTGGGCGACCGCGCTTTGCAGTCCTGAACCCGTCATCACAGTGTGGAAAGGTTGACCCGTCGTTGGGTTAGGCACACCGGGTTCTTCGACGGGTGTGGTGGGAGTCGCTGCGGGGACAACTGCTTGCTGAGTAGACTCCGCTGTAGCTTCAGCCGTTGCATCCGCTGTTGCCTGTTGAGTGGCCTCCGCAGTCGCATCTGACGTAGCCTGTTGGGTCGCTTCAGCGGTAGCTTCGGCGGCAGTACGTGCTTGTTGTGACTTCAACTGCTCATCCGTCAAAATCTTACGACCGACATACTGCTGAACATTGGTCACATCGGAGAAATCAACAAATTCAAGCAAAGCCGTTTTCTGGATCAGGTCAACAGCCTGTTGGGGATCAGTTACGCCCGGCAGTTCAACCAGAATACGGTTGCTGCCTTGTACCTGTACAGTCGCTTCGCCAACACCAAGTGCATTCACACGGCGGCTGACGTTATTCGCAGCATTACGCAAATCTTCGAGCGTATACGAACCGGCTGGCAAATCGGCCTGCAGTAGCACCCGCAAACCGCCGATAATATCCAGACCAAAAACCTGCTTCACATTCAATCCGAAATCATCTTTGCAATCGTCATTGAAGTCAAGGTGAATACCCTGACTCGGTTTGACATTATCAGTCGTGTTGTAACAAGAATCTAGGACATTACTAGCTTTCGTATTCGGCAAGCTCACCCATGCAGCAAAGAGTGTGAGCAAAAGAATAAGAATCAGCCAACGAACATGGCCTCGCATAAAAGAACCTTTCTTAGATTTATTCCGCGAGGATGGCCCGCCCACCCCGCGCGATTATGACCACATTATTGATTTTGAGGCTGGGGTTGTTCTTCCCCTAAGCCTTTACGCGCCGCTTCAGCGAATGCTTCCGGGTCATAAGCTTGGACCAGCGCTGCAGCAATCAACCGCACCACTACCCCATCGGCAATCTCGACATGGGCGACACCTTTTTCGGCATCAATCGCCAATACTTTGCCGATAATTCCACCATACGTTACCACTTCGTCGCCTGCTGCCAGCGAACTCACATACCGCTGACGCTTCGAGAAGTCGCGCTGTTTGGGAAAAATCACCATCGCCCAATATGCGCCTAAACCCAGCAGCATCACTAACGCTAAAAGTACAATTTCCATAGAACGGGTCTTTCTCATCCTTACAAAACCCGTGCGATTATAGCACCGCCCCTCAACCTTACAACAACCAGTTAAGGGCCCCTAGCAACTTGCAGCGTACCGACACCCTGCTCTTGGTACGGCCCTCCCTTCGGCCCGACCGCAACTAACAAGGTATATTCACCGGGTGTAACCCCGTTGGGAACAACAAATCCGTGCCACGTTGAAAAACGACCGTGCCAATTGGGCGTATGATAATCACCATCAAATGATGGGTTACCACCCGCCATCGCCAGCCCCTTGACTGCGATGTGAAGTTCATCAGGCAGGAGTCCAATCACTTCCCAATCAAGTCGTACCCGAACTGAACCGCCGTTAGTTGGAATCGCATTTGCATCAGTTGAGACTCCGACGAGGCGCAAGTTTCCAAATTCAAGTTTTACAGGCTGAGCTGTGATCGGCGGTTTGGGAGTAATACGTTTAAAAATGGTCACGGGGCCTGAGGAATAACGGGAATCATCAAATTCAGCAACAGGCTGATAATTGGCGTTGAACCATGCGTCATCTTGAATAACATAGTTATAAAGCACTAACGCCGCGCCACGAAAGCGCTGAAACACCAGAAAATCTGGCGCATAGCCTACCAACCAGCTGTAAAAATCGTCTCGTTTTAGGCCGGCTGCAACATCAGGTTGCAACAGTCCCAAATAATCGGTCATATAGCGGCGCGCATAAAACCCAATTTGGCCGACTTCGGCCACGCCAACTGTCGCATCAGTCGGCGTATTTTTGTCTAACCATTCACCTGTTTCGCGATATGCCTGCCAATCCACAATTGGCAGCATCACATCGACTGGCCCGCCGGCTTGTATCCGTTGGCTGATTAAGTTGAATGAAGTCACTTGGGCAATCAACGGGAAAACAGCGATTGCCCCAACCAGAACAGGTGCAGCTTGAATTTGACGCAAGCTCAAGCGCTTGAACAGGTAATCTAAACCGGAAGTCGCTAACATTACCGCACCCGGCACGAGCGGCGCATAATACCAGCGATAAGGGGCAACTTTGAGCAGCACGTAAGCCAAAAGATGCAAAGCACCCCATGCCACCACGATCACCATCGAGCTATTAAATGAGTTAGCAAAACCGAATAAAACGAGTAAGGCTAAGGCAATATACAACGGACTTTGAAGCATCAAACTGCGAAGAATAAGCCGCAGCCCTTCCCATGTATTGACATCCACGCCCATCCCTGTAATGCCTAAGACTGCCTGAGCACTCTTGGCACTCAGTGTTACAGGAAATGGCGACCCGTACGTTGCATAAGCCCAAATGCCAAACAAGACAAGAGGAATCGCACCGACTATAGCATAATAAACAACCGGTTTCCACCAGCGACCAGTCGTACTCAGTTGGTTAACCGCGTTGATAGTAAGCATCAAACCCAATAATCCGGCTGGCAAAGCTGCGTCAGGTCGCGAGAGGGCTGCTATCCCAACCAGCAAACCTCCACTTGCCCATCGTTTTTCTTGAACAGACCAAACCGCTGCCAACACCAACATAATCCAAAACGCAGTTTCCATCCCCAGTGCCAACCACAATGGACTGCTGAGGACATAAACCAATCCACCCCATAGGCGAATAGGTTCTGACATGCGCCGAGGCAAAAGACTATAAGTTAGCCAACCGCCCAAGCCGATGCTGATTGTGCCGATTAAGCTGCCTAACAAGTGAAAATCAGGAATAACGAAACTGAGGACTCCCAACAACATGGCATAAAGAGGTGCAGTCGTACTCAGGACATTGTCACCGGGGTTATAAACTAATCCAATCCCCTGTGCAAAGTTGCGCGCATAGCGATATGTGATAAAACTATCGTCGAGTCGGAACTCCGACATGACCGCCAATAAAATGAGAATACCGACCAGTAAATAGCCGACCAAAAGTACTAACTGGCGGTTGCGACTGCTGAACTGCTTGACCATAGACGACATTATCCCTACAATAGCCGTCGCATTATACACAAATGTGGAGTAAGCGGTACACTACGTTTGCTTTGTGGAGGAATAGATATGCGTAATCCGTTGAAAATTTCGCTGGTTTCATTGGTTGTTTTGTTTACACTGAGTTTTTCAACTCTGTTTGTCAATGCAGGACAAAAAGTACTAAACATCAACAGCGGTGATGCCAGTACGACATGGTATATCACAGGCGAACAAACGCTGGTCATGAATGGTTTTGACCTGACTCAACAGGGCTTAACCTTCCCTGCGACGATTGATAAAGTCACACTTGCAGTAGATACGCCAGTTGCAGGTTCACCGGTTGATATTGTGGTTTACCAAGACGCAAACGGTGGTTCGCCGGTTGATGCTACAGTTGCGGGGCAAGCCCAAGCCACGATCTCACAATCCGGCGTCTTTACATATACCTTCCCTACACCTGTTACCATCACCCAACCAGTCGTCTGGGTCGGTTTCTATTTACCGGTTAATTTTAAGTTTCTCTCCGACAAATCAGGTTCATCCGTATTGACTTATTGGGCATGGACACCCGGTGGACGTTTTGACCTGACCAAACTTTCGACCGCTACAGTCTTTGGCCCATCGAATGGCACAGCTCCGGTGAGTTTGAATCTGAATGGTATCGCCCGCATTACTGCCGAAATAAGCAGCGCTGCCGCAGGTGTACCAACAACTGTACCCGTGACAACTGCTGTTGCGGGTAACGGCCAAATCGCAGCTGCTCCGAATACTGATCTCAGCCCTCTCAAAGTTTATCCTCCGGCCTGCGATACCCTATTCTGGGATACCGCTGATGCAGGTATCAGCTACAATGGTCGGATTGAACCCCGCTGCACCGCCATTTGGCCGGGTTATGCACCTGCCGCACCAGCCGGTTATACTCGTATGCAGTTGTATTACGACATCACCTTCTACGACAACAAGGGACATGCCATCAGCGATCCTCTAAAGATACCCGTTACCCACTGTATTCAAGCCAATCCCGCAGATCTTGACCGTGCTATTGTAGGTATTGCCTCTGGCTCACCTCGCAGCTTCAAGATTCTGCCTACATTACGCGTCGGCAATTTAGTATGCGCGGAAATTGATCGCAGTGGTGGTATATCCTATTTTGTACCGAGCTAAATGCAGCTTCTAACCTAAAGGAACGTAGTCTTTCATGCGTATCGAAACAAACAACGAACTCGTCAAGCGCAACCGCCGCACAGCCAACATATTGTTTTTCTTCAGTATGGGTGTGCTGATTGCCGGTTTCTTGGTCGCCAATTTGCAGCTTACAGCTAAAGACGGCTTGACGTTAGCGCTCTCCGTTATTTTGCCGTGGATTGTGCTGCCCGTAGGCTTCATCAGCACATTAATTTCGGTACGCATGACTAATCTTTGGGTGCGCCAACCCCGTCCCGAAAAAGCCATTCCCGCTGGCCTCAAAGGCTTAAGCAAGCGCAGCGTTCTGTACAACTATTACCACTTTCCTGCGCGTCACGTTCTAGTCGCGCCTCAAGGGGTATTTGCCATTGTGACCCGCTACCAAGATGGTCGTTACATCGTCGATGGCGACAAATGGCAGTCTCCCGGTGGCCCTTTTGCGGCGATTGGTCGCTTCTTCCGCCGCGACTCGATAGGCAATCCCAGCGCAGATGCCGTTAAAGCTGCCGAGTTCGTCAAGGGTTTGATCGGAAAAACCTTACCGGACGTTGAAGTGCAGCCCTTGATTATTTTTGTTGATCCGAAAGCGCGGTTGGAAATTAATAATCCTACCGTACCTGTTCTGTATGCCGACGAAAACAAAGAACCCAATCTGCGTGATTTCATGCGTCAGCTCTCCCAAAAGGAAACGCCGGCCGAACAACCCGTAGCCAAGAAAGGTTCGGGAGGCAAAGGCAAGGGAGAACCCAAACAGGAAGCGGGAATCATCAACCCTGAACAAGTCGCAGATGCACTGGAAGAAGCCACTGTCATCGGCTAATGATGCCCACAAGAAAATTTTCACCAACACTGTCGATCATGATATTGATTATCATGGTCGGCTTCTTTTTGCGCCTTTTTCACCTTACAAGTGTCCCCTTACGCGGTGATGAAGCCTTCAGCGTCCAATATTGGGCCGGACAACCGCTCAGTGTTTCGCTGGCGAAAACAGCTACAATCGAACCTCATCCGTTATTGACCTATGCCACATTTCGAGGTTGGGGATTAGTTGCAGGCTACAGCGAACTGGCTATGCGGCTGCTGCCTGCATTGATGGGCTTATTGGGCATACCAGCCATTTATGCTGTGGGCAAGCGGCTCGGCAACCGACAAATCGGTTTGATTGCCGCATTTCTATACGCGCTGCATCCTTTTGAAATTTGGCACGCTCAAGATGCGCGTAATTACGCCATTTGGGCAGGTGTGAGTCTGGTTGCTTTATGGTTAGGTCTGCGTTTATTAGATAAACAGCGTAAGCAGGATTGGCTGCTTTATACACTCGTCGCCAGCCTCGCCGCCAACATCTTTTATACCGAGTTGCTCACTTTAGCGGCATTCGGCATTTACGTACTGATCACCCATTGGGGTAAGTGGAAAATAATACTTTCGTGGGCGGCAGCGGCAGCCATCGCGAGTGCGTTATCCCTTGCCTCATTTATCATTTTCCAAGCGCCTTTGTTCGCGCGCGGCGGATACACAGGCAGCATCGGCGGCGTGCTGGATGCCAGTCAATTGTGGAAGCATTTCTTACCTGTCTTGAACTTCGGTGAGATCACCCTTCCAGCCGAAACACTCGCCAATTTGTGGCCTGTAGTCGCATTTGTGTTGATTTTTGCCCTCCTCATCATTTGGTCAGAGCAAAAACGTATTGCGCTCTGGCTCACACTGATTGCGCTGGTTCCGCCGCTGTTATTAACCGTACTCGCTACCAAGCTGGATATTTTTACACCGCGTTATGTCCTGTCGATTGTTCCGGCTTATATCCTCATATTTGCCTGCCTTATTTTTTACCTCACACAGCAAAGACCCCGACTGGTAGGTTATGCCGTATCTCTCATACTCGTCGTCGGTTGGCTAGTCATCAGCGGCACAAGCCTGAGCAATTACTATTTTGATCCTGCCTATGCTAAAGCACGTGGCTGGCCTGATCTCGCTCATTACCTGCAAGCCAACGCTCAACCCAATGATATTGTTATCCAAAGTGCTGCCGATGCCGCCTTTGGTTACTACTATCATCAAAGTGGAACCATCGTTGCACCCGATGTTCCGCTGCCGGAGACTCCTGCACAACCCAATAGCGACATTGAAAACAAATTAAATACATACAGTCAAAAGCAAACTGCAATCTGGCAGGTCGGGCAAGAATTTTCAGATTGGCCTAACGCAGGCGTTGTCCGAAATTGGTTGGACTCAAATATGCAGCTTGTACTCAATGGTGAAGCGGGCGGTTTAGCCTATCGTGAATATAAAACTTGGCGAATCCAAAATGACGAAAATCCTCATCCGGCGGATGCAACATTTGGTGATAGAGTCATACTCACAGGTTTTCAGATAGTTTTCCCGCCCACATCAGATGACGAATTGACGGTTTGGCTTTACTGGAAACCACTTTCAATCACACCAACCCCTCTAAAGGTATTTGTCCATCTGCTTGGCGCGACCAATCCAGCAACCGGATTTCCGCTGTGGTCGCAGGATGACCATTTTCCCCAGAATGGACGTATCAGCACTCAAAATTGGTCACCGGATGAAACCTATCGCGATGTTTATACACTGCCCTTAAAAGATGTTCCAAGCGGCAGTTATGCTTTGGAAGTTGGTTTTTACGATCCCGACACCAATACCCGCATTCAAGTTGGTGATGCAGATAGCTATGTCATCGAATCCATCAACCTAAAATAAAAGAGGCATATGGTTCACATACGCCTCTTTCGAATTGAAACAGCAGAAAACGTTACGACATGTTGTTAAGTTTGGCCTGCCACTTTTCGGTCAGCTTAGTATAAATCGCTTCCGAAATTTCACCCTTAGCCAGCTTCATGTCCAGATTATCCAACAGCGCTTGAATTTCTTCTTTCGTCTGTGGATTATCTGACACAGGGGCAGATGGGGCGGCGCCACCCTGCTGCTTATTCATCATGTTCATCATCATTTGGTTCATCATCATCTGCTGCTGCGCCATTTGCTGCTGCAGCGCGGCTTGTTCGGGATTCATCGAAGCGGCAATCGACTGCCCAACACCCAAACCTAAACCTGCGCTAGCCAGCGTTCCACCGGCGCCTTGATTGCCTGCCGCAGTTTGCGCGATATTGAGCCGTTGTACCCGCTCCCACATATCAAGGCTGACGTAATTCCGCAGTTCATCTGCCGTAACATCTTTCGCGGTAAAGGGATTCGACTCGAACGCCTTAATCCGCAAGCCCAGCGCCCTGAACTTCTCATTCAATTTCGCCAGCATCGCGCCTTCAAGATCACCCAACAGCTTGTTGGCTTCGGGAATACTTTGTGCGCCCGATGCACCAATCAATATGGCAATCTCGCCCAGCAGCATCGCTTGCACACGATCTTTAATATCATTCATCGTCACATAAGGACGACCAACCGCATACTGCTTAACAAACAACATCGGTTCATCAATACCAATATCAATGACACCATGTGTAATAAGCAGTACAGCACCTAAACCCTTGCCGGGGGTTTCCATAACAATCGGCGTACTGGTTCCCCAACCGACCTGCGGCATATCCTTGAGATTGACGAAATACAAATCCGCAGTAAAAGGTGTGCGACCACTGGTTGCCAGCCCGATTAATCCCGAAAGAATCGGTAGGTTGGCAGTCGAAAGCATATGACGACCAGTACCCAATGTATCCAACGCCTGTCCACCACGCACGAATACCGCTGCTTGGCTTTCACCAACAATGACCTGCGACCCCATGCGAAAATCGCCGCTGCCCTCTTGCGGTTCACGCCATGCAAATTCTTCAGTCCCAACATTAGTATGATCTACAACATCAATCAAGCGAGGCATCCAATTTCTCCTTGTCCGATAAGCAACTTTCGTTCAAAACGCGAATTGTTTCCAAACCGACATTAAACCGACTTCGACAGATTGGTCAACACGTCATCCCGAAGCGTAAAAGCATCATTCGCTTCAATCGTCAGGGCATCCAAGCCAGCAATCGCTTCGTCAATTCCGGTTTTTTCTTTCGCAGCTTTTGCCAGTGTGTTGAGCGCGCCATCAAATTTATCAGCATAGGCAATTAACGCCTCATCAAAACTGTACAGTTTATCCATTTCGTCTGGCCCAATCTTGATGGCCTCCATAATCCCCGAATAACCGGGAGCCGCCGTTTTGACCAGATCACGGAAATGTTGCAGTTTTGTCTTGGCACTGCTGGTCTTGCTCATATAGCTTAACCCGCCGTTATCCAAAATCGTCTTTTCAATTTCGGCGAGGCGGTCTATACGCCGCGTAAGTTCATCAGCAATGTGATCACGCAGCAAGCGGTCAGCCGTGCGCCGTGCTTTCTTATCTAAATATCCCGCAAAACCCGGAATCCGCTTAATCAACCGTTCAAGTGAACCCGGCTGACTAGTAATACGATCATAAAGTTCTGACATACTAAACACCTTTCCTCAATAGAACATATTTTAATTCTATCGCATATCTCTATAACCTTATCCCCCAATAATAGGGAGACTGATTTAGGTCAAGAAATACTCGGTTCCACAGAATGGACAAACAACCACACCTTTACCCGCCAGCTTGATCTCACCACCGCAGTTTTTGCACTTTTGCAAATCACGCAAATTGCTCGCATCCGATGAATACAGAATACCCTTATCCCAGTTGATATAGCCGCTGAAGACTTGTAAACCCACCAGTTGGTGAACCATGCTCTTAACCGTATCCACATTGGTTTTCATTTCCAGTGCCAAATCGCTTACCGCAACCTGCCCGCGACTTTTCACAATGTCTAACAATTGCCGCTGCTTTTGCATTTCGGATTCGGTCTCGGCTTCCTTACCACCTTGCACGTACAGATAAATACCAAAACCAACCAGCAGCGCCACCGGAATAAATGCCAGCCCTGCCCCGATCAATGCACCGCCGCTTTGAACTTGTCCGGCACTCACCTGTGATGCCAGCCATAAACCGGCAATCACCGCGATACCGAAACCCACTACGATCAAAATAATCCCAACGAGCCTTCCCGAATTCATGACCTTATTCCTTTATCGCGAACCAAAAAATGAACAACCGTAGGGAAGGGTCTGTGCCCTTCAAAATAATCGCTTTCATGTTCAACTCAGGTTAGCCAAACCCACGACTGCCTCCACCGCTGCCGCCGCCGCCAAATCCGCCGCCGCCGCTCCAACCACGACCACCGCTGCTCCAGCGTCCGCTGCCGCCGCTCGAAGACTGAGGTTGGCTGGTCATTACGCGTGAAGCTGAATTCAACATGCTCGTTAAACCATTGGAAATATTTTCTAGCCCCCCCGACATGTTGCGTGACATGCTGTCCAACGAAACACCGCTCCCGCCCGCATGTGCCAGCGGCCCCGGTAATCCGCCAGACGCAGGACGTGGCAGTGGACTGCCAGCGATATAACCGCCGTGATACCGTCCGCCCAAATAGGTTGGATAATACCAGTAAGGAATGGGCACATTTGGCACAGACGCAAATCGCCGTACCCAACTACGATCCAATCCAAAGGCCACGGCGTAAGGCAGATAATCGTCGAAATGCTTGGAGGCTTCTGCCACATCCGAATACTTCTCAAGGTTTTGCAGATATTCGTAAAACGACCGCCACTTGGCCGCCTCTTCGGCTCCTTTGCGCGTTTTTGCGGGCATGGCGTTTCCTGCGATGAGTGCCACAATGCCTACCCATCCAATCGCGAATGGGAGCAGCATCAGTGCACTGCTAACCTCATCCGCTGCGCTCGTGCCGACGAAGAATACAATGCCTGCTATCACGAACAGCAGCACGCCAAACCCTGACCACATCGCACGGGTGGTTTGCGGATTAGTGGTAAACAAACCTTCATCCAGAAGTCCCTTATACAGATCGCCTTGCAGCGATGAAATAACGGTATAAAAACTGTTCCGCAGCGAATCCATTGTGCGTTCCATACGCAGCGAAAATAACGAATTAAGCATCCGCTTTTCGTAAGGTTTTAGGTCATCTGCTGCTTTATCAGTCCGCTTAAATGTGAACTTGCTGGTCGTGCCCATGCCGAATAATCCCGGTTCTTGATTTTCCTCCATCACCATGTAACCGCGCCGTGCCAGATCAATCAGGATTGAAATAACATCCTGAACATCCGCTTTTTCATCAATTAATGTACCCACAATTGCGGGCGACAAGTTATCAGGTGGTTCGCTCAAAAACTTTGGCACAGGACCAATTTGCGGGTCGCGCCCTTTGGCATACCAGCGCGCATAAATCGCCAATGTACCACCGATCCCAATCACAATGGACAGTGCAATAAGTCCCAGATCAACCAACGGTTTGGTCTGTTCATCATATGCCCGCTGACTATCAAATGAACTTTGCCAGCTTGGTGGCTGTGCTGCCGCATTATGCGGATACTGTACCCGTATTTCGAAACTCTGGTTATCAACGATGCGTTGATTTGCCGTTGCAGTTATCGTCGCGCCCTTCACATTCACTGTACCGGGCACGCCGTAGGTCTCAACCGAATCAACGCCTTCGCGCGGAGCATATCCTTGAGGCATCTCAACAGTTATCGTGCTGCTTTCGATAGGAAATCCAAAATGATCGGACGGAACGGCAATCCACCACAACTGATCACCGCCGCTGTAAATACGCAAAGCTCCATCAACCCGATAGCCGATTTCGAACTGGGCACTCCCGTTGTTTATCGGACGCGTAAAATAATAGGTAATCGATAAACCATCAGTCGTATTCTCTGTGCAAAAAGTTCCAGCTTGTTGACTGCAACTTTCCTGCAAAGCGCGACCATTCTCACTGACCGTAACATTGCTTATGTTATTCAGATTGGTCAGTGGAATAACAGCCGAGCCAAAGCGGAAACTGCCCGTAAAATCGATGTCATAACTTTCGGTCACGTCAAATGCATTTCCAGTAACATCGATATTATTGATGAAAACGTCCCAGCGGTTCCAGATGAGGGACTTTGATTGTGCGTTTACAGTAGAGAATACCAGCGTAGCGAAGAGAAGAATAAGGAGAGTAACGATACTGCGTTTTTGCATCTTTGTACCTCCGCGAAAACATACATCAACATTATAGCATGTCTCCATATACGCAGCGTTGGCGTGTTATGTTGTTCCGGTGTAATATGCCCTCTATAATGGTGATATGGTTATGCCCGTCCATGAAGGAGAATTTCTGATGCGATACCCACGTTTCGCGGTCATCTTAATAAGCGTGATTTGCGTGAGTATTTTGGCGACGATAGCGAGCGCTGCCGATAATTTTGCCCCCGTGCTTCAGTCGTCAACTCCGGTTCCGGGCGGAAGTGGCACTTACATTGTTCAACAAGGCGACACGTTATTCAAAATTGCCGTGCGCTTTAACATGTCTACCAAGCAGCTTGCGGATGCCAACGGAATCACTAACACATCTTTAATTTATCCCGGTCAAACCTTAAAAATTCCGGGCGCCGGGGAAGTCGTCCCAACTGCCGTCCCACAATCGACCGGAACCTATAAGGTCCAAGTTGGAGACACCCTCAATAAAATCGCCAGCCGATTCAATACCACGATTAGTGCTTTGATGAAACTGAACAATATTACCGATGCCAACCTTGTTTATGTCGGTCAAGTTCTGAAGATACCATCCGAAAGTAATAGCGCTGCCACGCCCGTCCCCACCGCACAAAACAACCAACCCGCGGTGCCTGCTGTGACAGGTCAAAATGGAACTTCACAGGTTGGATATGGATTTGATTACGGCATTGAGGCATTTACCAGTGGGCAAGACATTGCTGCCATTACCACCGACATCTCGCAGTTAGGGATGCACTGGGTTAAACAGACTGTATACTGGCGAGACGTAGAACCGGTTCGTGGGCAAATTGACTTCGCCACGCTAGATGAAATCGTTAACCGCTACACCAGCGCCAATCTCAAAATTCTGTTTACAGTGACCACAGCCCCGGCATGGGCACGTTCCTACATTCTCGAAAATGGCCCGTCCGATAATCTTACTGACTACGGCAGCTTCGTTGCGGCATTAGCGCAGCGCTATGCCGGTCGCGTTCAAGCCTACGAAATCTGGAACGAACCAAACCGGCGCTCCGAATGGTCTTGCACAGAGTCAACCAATAAACCCAGCTTTTGCAAAGCCAAATATAGTGACTTGCTGGCCATCGCCTACGCAAATATTAAAGCTGTGGATGCTAACGCGGTTGTCGTCAGCGCTGGCTTAGCTCCAACGGGATACAATGACGGTATTAACGCGGTTGACGACCGAATTTTCCTCAAAGATTTATATGCTGCCGGTTTAGCCAATATGAGTGATGCGGTCGGTGCACATCCCCTCGGTTGGGCAAACCCGCCTGACTCCGCCTGCTGTGAAGCCGCAGAAGGTGTCACCACCCATTTTGACAATCCAAGTTTTTATTTCCGTAACACACTCGACGACTATCGCAAAATCATCGTCGATAGCAAAGACAGCAGTACACCTATTTGGGTGACGAAATTCGGTTGGGGAACAAGTGAGGATACCAATCCGCCGGATAAGAATAATGTTTTCGTGTCCTACACCGACCTACAGGAACAAGCCAACTACGACAGTCGTGCCTTTGAACTCGGTACGGAATTGGGCTTCATCGGCCCAATGTTCCTCTCGAATCTCAATGGTTGTCAGGGGGGTGGGGATGTCGAAAGTTGTTATTACAGTCTCATCAGCCCAACCGGATCTCCCCGTCCGGTTTTTGGAGTGCTTGCTAATCGCTCAACTTCAAACGGCGCTCAGGCAGTCGCCCCATCTATTCCGGTAGAACCCACGGTCGAATCAACCGCTTTGCCACTTGATGAGACTCAACCTGAAACTACTCCAGAAGGCTAACAAAAAAAGGGCAACCAAGTTGGGTTGCCCTATTCCTTGCTGCTCCAAAATTTATCGAACTGCGGCGGTATATAGCCGTGCCATTTGTACGGCTTCAAGTGCGAGCTGCTGCCTTAAGCCGATTGGCTCCAGTACCTCCACCTGCGTTCCCCATGACCGCAGCCACGGCATCAACTCGTGCCAATCCGAAACTTGTACCGTCAAAGTACACCGTTTGTCCGGCAAAATTTCAATTTGTTGGGAACTGTGCCACAACCGCTCCCGAATCAGCGAGGTCACATCCTGTGCAAACGCCAACACTACGCGCATCCGGTCGTGTCCATCGCCATCCATAACGCCCCATACACTTTCCAAATATGGACGACGATCAAAATGTTCAGGCAGTTCATACGAATCATCCAACAGCTTGGCCCGTTTCACGCCTTCAATCTTGAGTACTTTTATGGATTGGGTCAGCGCATCCTGCCCAACCGCATATAACCCACCGGTGGTTGTCGGCTCAACGAAGTAAGTACGAAAGTCTCGCATATACGAATCACCAAGTTTGTTCGTACTTCCCCACAAACGTATAGTACGGCCTTCAACCCACCCACGAATAATCATTTCCAAATTTTGCACGTAATTTCGGTCAACCGGATTACCACGTATCCAATCTGCGATGTAATCAACATGGGAAGACAATGGCTCAGGCAGCGCCGCGCATAACTTGTTCAATGCCGAAACAATATGTGGATTCTGTTGTTCTGCATTTCGCGTAAATGCCCGTGCAGCAATAAACAAAGCAACCGCTTCATTAAAGTTCATCCTAACTGAGGCGAGATAATAATCGCGGTTCAGATGAAAGCGTCCATCCTCCTGCGAAACTGGAATTCCCAGTTTTTGCAGCGTGTCCAAGTCCCGGTATATGGTACGTCGATCTACGCCGCATTCCTCCGCAATTTCAACTGCGCGCAGCCCCTGTCCTGAACGAAAAAGTAATCGTTCAATCGCTGTCAGACGTTCACCCCGGTTTATGAGTCGAGCACTCATATCTTGTCCTTAATCGCTGATCTATAACAAGCAGTATAACAGCATTCCATTTTGTGCGCTGACTATAAACATAAAGAAGTCAACACAATCCCAATTGAAATTAATGCTTATCGCTATACTTTTGAAATGATTCCGGGTTACGCTGTAATAAGGGGCAAAGTAGCGAGTCAAAACGATAGTAACGGACACAGGATTAAGTTCATGCCGCTTTCAACAGATATTTTTCTACATCGAAAGTTAGGGCGCTACGAAATCCGCGAACGCCTCGGCGTGGGGGGTATGGCTCGGGTATTTATGGGTTGGGATACCACGCTTGAACGTCAAGTAGCCGTCAAAATACTTCACGAACACTTAGTAGAAGACCCGACATTCAAAGAACGTTTTGACCGCGAAGCCAAGCTGGTTGCCGCACTTAACCATCCAAATATTGTCCAAATTTACGACTATGACACTATCGAGATTAATGGACAAATGGTTTGTTACATGGTTATGCCATACTTTCCCGGCACAACCTTGTCCGATGTAATCAGTGCTAGCGTGACCGGCGGTCAAAATCTCTCTCATGAAAGAATTCTCGAAATTGTTAATGATCTGGCTGGCGCACTTGGATATGCTCATAGTCGCGGCATGGTACACCGCGACGTAAAACCAGCCAACGTGATGTTCGACGAGCATGATCATGCCATCTTGACTGATTTCGGCATTGCCCGTCTAAAAGAAGGTGGAAATCTCACTCAAGAAGGTGCAACCGTTGGCACGCCCTCCTATATATCGCCTGAACAAGCGGCGGGGCTTCCAATCGATTCTCGTACAGACCTGTACTCATTGGGAATAATCGTCTACGAAATGCTGGCGGGAGAACTGCCGTTTCAAGGGGACAGTCTCTTTTCGCTGATCCTCCAGCATATCAACGCGCCGATACCGTCTCTGCCGCCAACTGTGGCGCAGTCCAGTCCATATCTTCAATCCTTTAATCTGAAAGCCCTTGCCAAAGACCGCGAAGATCGGTACCAAACTGCAGCGGAATTCTCCAATGGACTCAAATGGGCGCTCGAACAACTCGAACGATCTCCATCACCCAATGAAACACAAAACATCACGCCATCCTTTATACCGGCTTCAAATCTGCTTACCACAGAGACTACATCCCGACTTTCCCATACTAATCCGCAGCCCTCGCGAATTCCGTTAATTGCAAGTATCGGGTTAACGATCGCCTCACTAGTCATCATTGCGCTGCTTTTGACCACTAGCGCTCGAACGGCTCAGGAGAGTCCTGAGCCTACTAAAACCACCTCCATTTCCAGCATGACCGATGACAAAGGTGAACCTTTCCGCAGCACATTTGCAATAGAGGATCCGACTGTTGAGCATTGGCAGCAAAATACTGAAGGGGACGTCCAGCGCAAAATAACCGCCGATGGACTCTATCGCATTGATAATCACCTGCCGAGAACTGCCTCCGCCAGTTTGTATAACTCAGCCCTGACCTATCTCAATGGCACGATCACCTTGTATGCCGCGCTCGACACGTCTAGCACGAGTACCAGCGGTTATGGCATCATTTTTCGTTATCACGATGAAAGCAATTACAGTGTGTTTGCAGTTGACGGAGTCGGGCGCTACAGCATTTGGCAGTTAGAAGATGGCGATTGGCACGAGCTGCGCGGCCTTTCCGAGCATTGGACAGCTAGCCAATTCATCAATCCACAGGGACAGCAAAACCAAATCACGGTTATGTTTACCAACAATCAAATTACCGGCTACGTAAATGATCACCAAGTTGTTAGTATCTCAACCGACGCCAAATACGTGACGCAGGGTTCAGTCGGTATTTATGTTGCCAGCAGCACAAATGGCACTGCCACCGTTTTAGTCGATTCATATGAAGTCGGCAGTCAGGTATCTTCAATGACGGGCGATTCGCCTTAGCCGCCTGCGAACCGTGCCAGATATACCTGTATCCACAATGGGATCAAGCACAACACGGCGAAAAATGCCAGCACCGCCAGCGCGATTGTGACCGCGTCCAATGCAGGAGGCGCTTCCTGCTCACGGTCATACTGATAAAGCGGTTGGCTGTTGCTGCTCCCGCCCCATTGAGGCGGCGTAGGCTGTGGGTACTGCGGATTTCCGGACTGGTTATAAGCCGGCGCAGACTGCTGCTGAGGCCGGTTGTACGAAGGACTCTGTGGCGCATCTGGTGCAAGACTATAGCGCTGCGTCGGATCGCCTGTTGGCGGTTGCCCCTGCGTAAATGGCAAAGGCTGTGGGGCTTGAAACGGCGATGGCGCGCTTGTGGGCTGCTGTCCTTGTGTAAACGGCAGAGGACTCGCATTCGGCTGCTGCCCTTGTGTGAACGGGAGGTGACTGGGCGGCGGAGTCGACTGCTGTGGATACTGCTGTTGTTGTGGATATTGTGGCTGTTGCGGCGCAGACTGCTGCGAGTACTGCGGCGGAGGCGGAGGCGGTGCTTGATAAGCCGGCGCATTCGGAGATGTTACCTCGCGCCCACGATCACGATAGCTTTCTAGCACATGGCCGAGTTGGTCTGCTGTCCGGTAACGGTTTGCCGGCTCCTTACTCATTACTTTGTAAACAATTTGTGCCAGAGCGTCCGGTACACTCGGGTTAAATTCTGTCACCATCGGCACGCGGTCGCGAATGTGCGCCAATGCCAGCTGCTGCTGGTCACCACCCACATAAGGCAAACGCCCTGTCAGCATCTCGAACATCACAATACCAATCGAGTACACATCAGAAGCTGGCGTTGGTTTTTCACCTTTTGCCTGTTCCGGGGCGAAATAATGCGGGCTGCCCCACACCACCTGCTGCTTTTCTGGCGGCTGAGTATCACTAAAAGCCTGCGCGATACCAAAGTCCGTCACCTTCACCACATCACTTTTCGTCACCAGCATATTCTGGGGCTTCACATCGGCATGGACCAAGCCTGCGCGATGTGCGAAACCAATACCCGCGCACATCTGGATTGCGAATTTGAGGGCGCGGTCAACTGTTAGGATGCCTTCTGTTTTGATGATCTTTTTCAGGTCTTGCCCATCAACAAATTCCATCACGATGAATTGAGTTGCCCCATCGCTTCCCACATCGTAAATCGTGACGATATTCGGATGTTGAAGATTCGCGACGCTTCGAGCTTCATTCTTAAAACGAGTCAGGAACGTAGGATCAGCAGTTAAACTAGGACGCAAAATCTTAACCGCTACAATCCGGCTCAGCTCAAGGTCTTGTGCCTTGTAAATCACAGCCATTCCGCCGGAACCCTGTTGAGCCAGCAGGCGGTAACGTCCTTTTAGAATTGTCTCGTTATTGTTCGCCATGAGTCATCCCATCTTACTCGCATGTCAGATCGTAAATTACTACCAATCACGGCTTGGTCAACGGGTCAAACAACCGTCGGTATTCTAACAGAGCGCCTCGGTCTGTCATAGACGCGATGTAATCGGCCACCACCCGTTCAATCGGCTTATCTTTCAACTGTGCCTGATATTCATCCGGCAGTTGGCGCGGTTCTTGTAGATAGCTGCCAAAGATTTCTTCAATAAAACGCTGTGCCCGTGTTGCCATTCGCATAACGCGGAACTGAAAGTACATATTTTGATACAAGAAATCTTTCAACGCACGGTTAAGCTTTTTCATTTCATCGCTGTGCGTCACCATTTGCTCACTGTATTGCTGCACGTCTGCCGGAGATTTTGGCTTGAGAGATTCTAACCGTTCCGAAGTGCAGGTCAGTACATCATTGACTTCGAGGCCAATTAACTCACGGATCAAAAAATGCCGCTCAATCTCATCAATTTTCTGACCATCCCATCCAGCCTGTTTACAAACCTTTTGCCAGATTTCCAACTGCCTTAAATCATCAAGCGTGATTAATCCGGCCTGCAATCCATCGTCAAGGTCATGGGCATTGTACGCCAATTCATCGGATATATTTGCAATCTGCGCTTCAACGCTGCCGCGCCGCGCCACATCAAATCCCGCGACGTGACTCAGGTCATATTCAGTCTCGTGCTTAGCAATACCTTCTAGAGTTTCAAAGGTCAGATTTAGCCCCGCCCAATTAGGGTAGCGCTGTTCTAACTGCGTAACAACCCGATAACTTTGATGGTTATGGTTAAAACCACCGCTGTTTTGAGTCAATTTATTCAACACGCCCTCGCCCGCATGTCCAAATGGCGAGTGTCCTAAATCGTGCGCCAGACAAATGGTCTCAACCAAATCCTCGTTCACGGCCAGTGCGCGCGCTATCGTCCGACCAATTTGGGCAACTTCTAACGTGTGGGTAAGTCTCGTGCGGTAATAATCCCCTTCGTCATTAACGAAAACTTGTGTTTTATACTCCAACCGGCGGAAAGCCGCCGAATGGACAATACGGTCACGGTCACGTTGAAACGCTGTGCGATATTGTGGCTCCGGGTCATGATGCTGCCGCCCCTTGCTATTGCGGCTCAGCAGCGCATATGGGGCGAGTGTATCAGCTTCAATTTGCTCAAGGCGTTGGCGATTCACAAACATACAATATTCCTCAGTAACCAATAAAGGTATTGTACTCGCTTTCCATTTTCCTGCGTTACAAAGCGGCCAACCTAACCAATTGCCATTAGCAATCTTCCAGATTTCGTTGCGCGCTTCTCATTACTGAATTACAATTTCGACTTTCATATTTCTCAAGCACAACACTCACAGCATGATCGGTCGTACCGTTGGCATTTATGAGATAGTCGAACAAATCGGCGCAGGAGGCATGGCGACTGTTTATAAAGCCCATGACCCCAAAACCGACCGCTATGTTGCGATCAAATTTCTCCCCGATCAATATGCGACTGACTCGACCCTGCGCGAACGTTTTGAGCGTGAAGCCCGTTCCATTGCCAGACTGGGCCATCCGCATATCCTCCCACTCTTTGCCTATGGTGAAGATCAAAACATTCCGTACATGGTCATGCCACTTATGGAGTCAGGCACATTAGCGGATCGAATGCAAAATGGCACGGTTTCTCTATCCGAAGTCAGCAAAATACTCTCCCAAATCGCTAGCGCGCTCGATTATGCTCACGATAATGGCATCGTTCATCGCGATGTCAAACCCAGCAACATCCTGCTTGATAAGGCCGGTAATGCTTATCTGAGTGATTTTGGCATCGCCCGCCACGTCAATTCAGACGGCAAACTCACCGGCAGCAATATGATGATCGGTACGCCCAGCTACATGAGTCCAGAACAGTGTATGGGCGAAAAGGATTTGCCACCGGCCACCGATCAATATGCGCTGGGCGCAACCATCTACGAGGTTATTTCTGGACGTGTCCCATTTGTTGCCGACACGCCCATGAAAACCATCATGATGCACATCAACAATCCGCTGCCGCCGCTGCGTCAATTTCGGAACGATATTCCACCAGCTATTGAAGCCTGCCTCGAAAAAGCATTAGCTAAACAGGCATCTGACCGTTATCCCTCGTGTTCGGCCTTTGCCGACGCATTTTCACGAGCCTTGACCGGCGAAAAACAACCCACCGAGGAATTTTCAACAGTTGGATTATCTGTCGCTAAAAGTAAGCCTGCACCTACTCCGCTCTTAGACGACTCACCCACAGTTACACCCGCCGCCTTTAAGCAATCCCCAACCACCGCATCGAGTCGTATGATTAAACGTCGTCTCAGACCGGGCAACAACTTGCCCACATGGATTGCGGGAATCATCGGAACTATTATCATCATTTCACTGCTTGTTTCCGCTAGTAACCCCGGCGGATTATCAGCGATTTTGTTTCAGCCAACGCCAACCGATACAGCCTCCCCGACTTCTACAGCGTCGCTAACAGTTACGCCGTCACCCACCCCTATGCCAACTGCCACCCTAACCAATACGGCGACCGCCACAGATTTACCGACCAGTACACCATCTGCCACCATCACACCTACACCAACGCCCACTGATACACTCACGCCTTCTCTCACATCAACCGTAACACCATCAACGACTCCAACCAGCACAGCCTCAGCAACATCGACAGCCACGCCCACGGCAACCTATACACCAACGGCAACCAGCACTTTAACACCCACTTTGACATCGACCACGACACCGACATCTACCTTTACCGCTTCTTTTACGCCAACATTTACACCGTCGTTGACACTAACGCCGACACCGACTTTGACATTGACCAGTACTGTAACAGAAACACCCTCCGCAACACCCGTTGTTGCTGGTCTTAACAGCCTCAAACCCATCATGCATAATGAGGATTGGTCACCAGTCGGCACATATCACGCCAATGGCATCGAATTGGTCTTAGTGCCAACCGGCTGCTTCCAGATGGGAAGTGAAGGCAAGCAGCGTGATAACGAAGCACCGATATCTCAGCAGTGCTTTGACAAACCATTTTGGATTGGTCGAACCGAAGTGACCAACGGACAAATCGCCAGCTTTGGAGCGTGGGAAGGTGCGAATTACCCGCGCGAACTAATCACTTGGTTCCAGGCCAAAAATTTCTGTGAAAGCCTCGGCCTCAGGCTGCCGACCGAGGCCGAATGGGAATATGCAGCGCGCGGCCCGGATAGCCTCATCTATCCTTGGGGCAATGATTTTATCGCTGCCAATTTGGTCTTTGGCGAAAATTCAGGTAATCGAACCGAAGAAGTGGGCATTCGTGTCGGCGGAAAAAGTTGGGTCGGCGCGGTAGATATGCTTGGAAATCTCTATGAATGGACAAGTTCCATAGCACGCCCCTATCCATATGCTGCCTATGATGGTCGTGAAAACAGTGCCGACACGACCAGTGACCGCATTATGCGCGGTGGTTCATGGTATCAAGGCCGTGTCGTCATCCGTGCCAGCTTACGTGTTCCACAGCGGCCCAATGCAAGCAACAAAGTATCTGGCTTCCGCTGCGCCCGCGACTTCCAAACCAACGAAATTATGGACGAATCTGCCCTTAAAGCTCTGAAGTTACCAACCGTAACACCAACAGTTGCCGTGCTGCAAGTGCACATCTTGGCAGGTTCTAACCTACGTTCTGGCCCCGGCAGCGCCTATCCGAGGGTTGGGTCAGCTCGGTTCGACGATTACTTAGTCCTAATTGCCAAAACCACCGTCGGCGGGGAAGTTTGGTATCTCGTTCGTGACTTTGACAATCAGCTTAAATGGATTTATGGCAGAGTAGTGGAGGTACAGCCAAAGGGCCAAACCGTACCTGAAGTCGCCACCATTCCACCCCCACCCTGATTGGTTGTCGCATAATATTTCCCATTGTAGGGACGGCATTGTTGCCGTCCGCCGCAATTTTCCGATCCTAACCGTGCCGGTTGCGCAGTTCCTCACTCACGTCGTCCAACGTAATGCCAAGCTGTGTCATCAACACCAATGTGTGATAAAACAGATCAGAAAGCTCACCGATTTGTTCTTTCCGTCCTTGGCCCAACGCAGCAACAATCACTTCAGTCGCTTCTTCCCCCACTTTTTGCGCGATTTTATTGACACCCGAGTCGAATAAACTGTTGGTATAGCTGCCTTCCTTCGGTTTTGACCTGCGCTCATGTATAAATTCTTCGAGTAAATACAACATGTCAGCCATAATATCCCCTTGTTGCTGGTTTCAATACCCTAACTTGACAATCAGAACACATGTTCATATACTAAGTATAGGAATAAGTCAAGTTGCTGTCCTTATTGATTGTCGTTTTCATGTAAATAAGTCGGTAATCCTAAACCCTAAAGTTGTCTTTTTGTAGGGACGGGATAATGGTTATTTACTATTTATTGTGGTAAACGACGGTTGAAATTCCGGCTTCGACGACTTGTGTTTTCGTAGGGACGGCATACATGCCGTCCGCCACTGGCTAATCATAAACCAATTTACTTCTCAACTTCCAATAACAGCTTGTGACGTTTTACCCTATTGGAGAATCCGATGCTGACCACATTTTTGTCTAATCAATCTGACAACTTCATCACATCCAATACTTTATCAGCAGCAATCTGCGGCACTTCAGCGCCATTCTCCCGCATATCCGCTGCGACGGCGCAACTTATTGCACGCGGTGGCATTACGGGAGCAATCCGCCGCAATTGTGCCATTTCGGCGCCATCAGCCGAGCCTCCCGCCGGCATAAAATGTCAATTCAGCGTCTCGCTCCCTCACACCCGCCGGTCATTTCAGCGGGAAATTTGCGAAATATGCAACAATTTTGCATTTTGTGCATTAGTAGTGACGGGATAATGGTTGTTTACTATTTAATGTGGTAAACAAAACACCTTCTTAAAGGTTGAAAATGTAGGGCTGAGACGTGTGTTACACGCTGTAGGGTTAGGCCTAGTCGGAAACGACATCATGTTTGGCCCTAAAATGTTCACGGGTTAAAGTCAAACTTTCAATCGTGACATAGTTGAATTGTAAGGCTGGAA